>PAOI01000009.1 GCA_002707985.1 Sphingomonas sp.
ATGGCCGAAGACAAGATCGCCGCTGCCGAACGCAGCGCGGTCGCCGAAGTGCGTGCCCGCGCCGCCGACGCCGCCGCGCGCGCTGCCGGTGCCATTATCGCCGACAAACATGGCGTTGAAGCCGACAAGGCGCTGGTCGATCAGACCATCGCCGGCATGGGCCGCCTGAACTGACATGATCACCTTCACTCCGCCGGAACAAAATCTTGGCGGAGTGGCTCAGGCGCTGCTCGTCTGGGCAGTCACGCCCCAGGCGATCGTCATCGGCCTGCTCGTCGGGATTTTCGGTAAGCGCTGGTACGATGCCTTCTGGGCAGTACCGATCATGCTTGCCTATCAGCTGCTGATGTATCCGGGTTTCCGGGATATGTTGTTTTCCAGCCTGTCCAATTTGCTGATCGGTCTCGCGCCCTTGCCCTGGGCGCTGGTTATCCTGATCGTCAAGCAGCTGCGCGCGCGCCGATATTAGACGCCCTCGCCGCGATTATTCGCGGTTCAGCCGGGCGGCGGCATCGGCCAGCATATCTTCGACAAATTCGCCGCCCGTGCCGTCGCATACGAAATCGGCGATCAGCGCGTGGATCGAATCTGGCGCGATCGGGCGCATCGCCGTATTCGCCGACGGCATTTCGCCGAGCTCGCTGCCGTCGAGCGCATAGGTGCGGAACATCAACCGCTGGAACGTCCGCGCTTCGCAATCGAATGCGGTTGCGATGTTGACGGAAAAGGCATGTCCGTCGGTATCGAACGGCTCGGTGGCGTGGTTCGACACGATCGCCAGGCGATTGCCGGCATCGGTCCGGTCCTGCACGCCATAGACATAGATGACCATCTCATCGTCGCCGGTGATGCGATACCAGCCGTCGGGGCTTTGCTGCGCGATGGCCGGCGCGGCGAGCAAGCCGGCGGCAACGAGGATCGGCAATATACGCATGCGGAACATCTCCCCCTGAGAACGAGGGAAGCATGGCGCAGCGGGCAGTCCGGCACCAGCCTGACGCGAACCCTAACCGGATTTGTACCGATTGCTGCTAGTGCTGCGTGTGTTCCGCGTACAGCGCCTCTGCACGGCGCAGCGCGTCGGGCATCGCAGCTTCCAGCACTTGCCGCTTCAATGCCGCGCCATCATCGGCGCGCCAGGGGATCGTGACGTCGGGAAGGATGCCACGCACTTCGTTCGATCCGTCACGGCGGAACCGCACGCAATCGGGTAGCTCAAGCACGGCGCCGCTATTGGGCAGCGTTGTCGGCGTGCCGCCCCAGGTGTGGCCGCAACCCGCCCCGCCCGTGCGTGCGCCAACGATGATCGCCGCATCATTGTCCTGCAGCAGCGCGGCGAATTCCTCTGCCGCCGACCAGGTTTCCTGATCGACCAATACGATCAGCGGGCCGTTCCACACGCCGGACCGGTAGGGATAGGCATATTGCCCCGCACTGAAGACCGATGCGCCCCAATCGACATCGGCAAAGGCACCGTCAGGCGCGCTGCCGACCAGTCCGGTGGCATAGCCCGCCCGGCCAAGCCATTCGCAACCGTCGGCGGGATCGCAGGGCGTGGCCGCCACCGCCCGCGCGGCTTCGGCTTGCGCTGCCCATTCGGTCAATCGCGCTTTCTCGGACGGATCGTCGCTTTCGTCGGCAGCCGTCCGCAGCGTCTCGGCAAGATCGCGCCACTGCTTCTCCCAATGCGATCCGCGTACGAAGCCGAACCGTGCCGAAACCAGTTGCTGCGGCGTCAGTGCGCGCGCGGCTGCTTCGGCCCATTCCGAGCCGCCGCCATTGCCCGTCTCGTCGATCAGCAGATGCGTCGCGCCCGCGCCGCGCAACTGCTCGATCCGCTCCATCCACGCGAAAGTGAGGCGACGATAGGCTTCGGTGATCAGCGCGTCCCGGCAATCGCCCTCGCAAGGCCGGTCGATTGGAATAGCGAGGTCGCGAACGATGCCTTCGCACAATGCGGGAAATGCCTCGGGCGAAAATTCGCCGATGCGCAAAACGCCGACATGCGCTTCGCCGACCGGAACGATCCCGGCGGGGAATAATCCTTCGGCAGCAAGCGGTGTATAGCCCGGCAACAGTTTCGCGGTGCCGCCCCCGCCGCGCGCGCTGTATCCCTGAGCTCGGCAGAATTGTGCCGGGCTGGTCGGCAGCGGGGCAGGTGCTTCCGCAGTTGCCGCTGCCGGAGCCTCCGGGCGGGGCCAGCGTAGCGATACATGGCCGTCGTCGATCTTGCGGATCAGCAGGTCAAAGGTCGCGCGCGCCGCCGCGTCGCTGCCCGCGCGTCGCACCATCGATTCGACAAGATCGAGGATCGGATCGATCGGCACACCGCGTTCCTGCTCCAGCCATTCGCGGTTCGCATATTTCTCATGCAGTGCAGTGCGGATCGTTTCGAGATCCTCGACCCAGGGATCGGGGTTCCACGCGGTCTGGGCATGGGCGACGACAGGGAGACAGGCGAGCGCGAAGGCAGCAGCGATACGAAACATGGCGCTGTATTAGTATAGTAGCACACGTGCGCAAGTACAAAAATGCCGCTAGTTTGCGGGGGCGGCAGCGAATCGCTCGCGCGAATCGGCCAGCGGGTCGGAAACGAGCGGATATTCGCCCTTGTCGCAGATGAAATCGAATCCCTTTCGAAATTCGCCGTCGCCCCACTTCGTATCGGCGTCATCGATCGGCTGATTCATTTGCCAGAGCATGCGTTGGGAATCGTAGAATAGATAGGTTTTCGCGGTCGCGATGCGCTGTGCGCAATCGACCGCGTAAATGATGTCGCTCGAAAGGATGTGCCCGTCATCGTCGAGCGGTCGCGAATAATAGCTGGCGATCAGCACCAGTTGATTTCCGTCCTTGCGCGGCGGCAGCAGCCGAAACGCATAGGCACTGATGAAGTCATCGCCGCCCAGAAACACCCATCGCGGACCGGCAGGAATCGCGTCCGGCACCGGCGGCGTCCGCTCCTGTGCCTGCGCAGATGCGATCGCCATCATGCCCGCGATGATCGCTATTCCGAACCGGATCACCATGACGTCCCCTCCTTCGTTGCGGCGACGCTATGGCCAAAAGCGAGAGCATGCGAGGGTGCACGCAATCCTGTCCGCATTTGTGTGAAAGGCGATTGCCGGTGGTGGCGCGAACGCGCCGCTGCGCCTAAATCACCCTTTCCATGTCCGAACCCCAGTCCCCCGATCGCTTTCACGAAGAAAAGGCGACCTATACCGTTCGCGGATCGGACAAGCCCGATCTGGAAACCGGCGTGGCGGCAATCCGCAATGTGCTGAAGACGTTGCCCGCGCGGCCCGGCGTCTATCGCATGCAGGATGCGCGCGGCGACGTGCTCTATGTCGGCAAGGCGCGGGCGCTGAAGAACCGCGTGACCAACTATACCCAGGTCGCGCGGCTGTCGAAGCGGCTACAGCGGATGGTGGCGCAGACCCGCAGCATGACGATCGTCACGACTAACAGCGAGGCAGAGGCGCTGTTGCTCGAGGCGCAGCTGATCAAGCGCTATCGCCCGCCGTACAATGTGCTCCTGCGCGACGATAAGAGTTTCCCCTTCATCCTGATCCGGCAGGACCATGATTTCGCGCGCATCCAGCTGCATCGCGGCGCGCGGCGGATCAAGGGTGATTATTACGGGCCGTTCGCGGGCGCGGGGCAGGTGCGCAAGACGCTGAATGCGCTGCAAAAGCTGTTCCTGCTGCGCAGTTGTACCGACGGATTTTTCAACACGCGCGACCGACCGTGCCTGCTCTATCAGATCCGGCGTTGCTCGGCCCCCTGTGTCGGGCGGATCGACCAGGCGGGCTATGCAGAGCTGGTGAGCGATGCGAAGGATTTCCTCGCGGGTAAATCGACCAAGGTGCAGGAAAAGCTGGGCGTGCAGATGCAGGCGGCATCCGATGCGCTCGATTTCGAGCTGGCGGCGATCTTGCGCGACCGGCTGAAGGCGCTGACCTTCATTCAGGGGTCTCAGGCGATCAATGCCGAGGGGGTGGGCGACGCCGATATCTTCGCGCTGGCGGCGAAGGAAGGGACGATCGGCATCCAGGCCTTCTTCATCCGCGGCGGCCAGAATTGGGGGCATCGCAGCTTCTTTCCCGCGCATACCGCCGACGTGCCCGAGGACGAAGTGCTCAGCCAGTTTCTGATGCAGTTTTACGAGGAAGTGCCGCCGCCCAAAATGTGCTGCTCGACCGCGAATTGCCCGAGGGCGAATTGCTGGCCGAGGCACTGGGCGAACGCGCCGGGTTCAAGGTAGCGATCAGCCAGCCGCAGCGCGGCGCGCGCCGCCGGCTGATGGAACAGGCGACCCGCAATGCAATCGAGGCGCTCGACCGGCGCAATGCCGAGAGTACGACGCAGGCGAAATTGCTGCGCGAAGTGGCCGATCTGTTCGAACTGCCCGAGCCGCCCGACCGGATCGAAGTCTATGACAACAGCCATATTCAGGGCACCAATGCGCTCGGCGCGATGATCGTCGCGGGGCCGGAGGGCTTTCGCAAGGGCCAGTATCGCAAGTTCAACATCAGGAAGGCGAACACCGGCGACGATTTTGCGATGATGCGCGAAGTGTTCGAACGCCGCTTCAGCCGCGCTCAGGCCGAAGACCCCGATCGCGAAAAGGGCGACTGGCCCGATCTGGTTCTGGTCGATGGCGGGCGCGGGCAATTGAACGCCGTGCTGGGCGTGCTCGAGGATCTGGGGATCGAGGATGTGCCGGTGGTGGGCGTTGCCAAGGGGCCGCATCATGGCCGCGAAGGGCGCGAAGTATTTCATTTGCCCGATGGCCGGGAGCTGACGCTGCCGGTCAATGCGCCGGTGCTCTATTATCTTCAGCGATTGCGCGACGAAGTGCACCGCTTCGTAATCGGCGGGCACCGCGCCAAACGCGCCAAGGCAGTGGTCAAGTCACCGCTCGACGATATCCCCGGTATCGGCCCATCGCGCAAAAAGGCGCTGCTGATGCATTTCGGCACGGCCAAGGCGGTGCGCGCGGCGAGCCTGGAAGACCTGCAGCGCGCACCTGGCGTCAGCAAGACGATGGCGCAGAGCATCCACGATTATTTCCACGCGGGCTGATGCCGTCCAGTCAGTCCGCATCGGCAGGAATCAGGGATTCGACGTCGCGCGCCGCGAGCGCCCATTCGTAGACCGCTTCGGCGATATAGACGCGGAACTGGGCTGGATCGACGCGTATTTCCTCGACATCGCCCAGACAGGGTTCGGAATAGCCGAGCAGAAAGCCGCGCAGTCGTTCTTCCGCATTCGAACCGGGCTCGCTGCGGACGAGGCCGAGCGCGCGTTCGGGATGCAACTGGACGATGCACGACGTGATCTCAAAGAAGTTCCTGCCGTTGGATGTCCGATGTTCGTTGCGTGCCGTCTCGCGACGCATGAACCGCTCCGCGATCACGCGATTGCGGGTGATCACCGCCGTCAGATCGAGGTCGTCGGCATAGCGTTCGAGTACATATTCGACGAGAGCGCCGAAATCGTAGAAGGAATGGCACACCGTCTCGCCGGGCATGTCGCCGAACAGGATCGGATTGCACTGCCCGTAATAGGGGGGCGGCGCCATCGGAAGCAGCATCGGCAGCCCCGAGAAACATCCGGTGTTGCGACGGATCAGCCGATCCAGTTCGATCGCGCGCGCGCGCGCCTCCGGCTCGGCGGCGAGCATCCGCCGCAATATCTCTGGATCGGCGTTGCGCATGCACCGCACGAAGCGGTGCGAATCGCCCGCAACCTGCCGCTCCGCGCGCGCGCGGTTCGTGGTGGTGGGGCGCTGTTCGACCGGCGGGTCTCCCTCGGGCAGGCCCTGGACGAGTATCTCCTCGGAAGTCTTACCGTTCGATTGCGAGGCCCCTGCGTTCCCGCCGCTGTCCTGTGCCGCCGCCGGCGTCGCGGTCGCCAGACAGGCAGCGATCAGCATCGCCATGATCGCAGTTGCGCGCATGTTCCGTTCCCCCTGATACCGATCCTGCCGCCGATTCAACGATATATGCGATCGATCGAGCGCAATTGTGGCGGTGATTCCTGTACTGCAAATGAACGGGCAGGCCTTTGGCGCGATCCGCTGCCGCTACGAACAGCGGATGCGACACGGCTTGCTCCGCGTGGAATGCGGGAATAGGTGAAGGCGTGTCTCCCGTTTCCGCTCCGCTCCGCCTTTCCCTTGATGGGGATGCCCTGGTTGCCAATTGGCGCGCGCTCGATGCGATGAGCGGGTCGGCATCGTGCGGCGCAGCCGTGAAGGCCGATGGCTATGGCCTGGGCGCCGCGGAAGTGACGCAGCGGCTGGCCGAAGCGGGATGCCGGGATTTCTTTGTCGCCAGCTGGAACGAGGCGCTGGCGCTGCGCGAGCGCGAGTTGCCCTCTCTGACGGTGCTCCATGGCGTTCGCGCTGAGGACATGCCGCTCGCGCTTGCCGGCTTTGCCAGACCCGCACTCAGTTCCGTCGCGCAGGTGCGGCGCTGGCGTGAAGCAGGCGGTGGCGCATGTGACGTGATGGTCGATACGGGCATGAATCGGCTGGGCATTTCGATCGACGATGTGACGTCGGGTCTGCTCGACGGGCTGACGATCGATACGCTGATGAGCCATCTCGCTTGCGCTGATGAGGATGTGCCGATGAATGCGCGCCAGCGCGACGCGTTTGCGGGGCTGCGCGGGCGGACCGGCGCGCGGCGGATGAGCCTTGCCAATTCAGCGGGCATCGCGCTGGGGGCCGACTATCATTTCGATCTGACGCGGCCCGGCATCGCGCTTTATGGCGGCATCCAGTGCGCTGCACATGCCGCGCAGATCCGGCAGGTCGTGTTTCCGCAGGCGCAGATATTGCAGCGCCGCCGCGTAAAGGTGGGCGAAACGGTGGGCTATAACGCCACCTGGACGGCCGCTGAGGACACGGAGGTGGCGATCCTCAACATCGGTTATGCCGATGGCTATCTGCGGTGCTTCTCGGGCAAGGGCGGCGCGCATTCTGGCGACCGGAGGCTGCCCGTGCTGGGGCGCGTGTCGATGGATCTGCTGGCGGTCGGTGTCGATGACGCGGCGGAGCTTGCCGAAGGCGACTGGATCGGCCTCGACTATGCGCTACCCGAAACGGCGGCGCGCAGCGGCCTGTCGCAATATGAACTGCTCACCGGATTGGGACAGCGGTTCGACCGGGTCTGGATATAATTCCTCCCCCGGCAATCCGGGGGAGGAACTGGAACTACGCGCTCAGCGCTCGACACACATGGCGATGCCCATGCCGCCGCCGATGCAGAGGGTTGCGAGCCCCTTTTTCGCATCGCGCTTCTGCATCTCGTAGAGCAATGTCGTCAGCACGCGCGCGCCCGATGCGCCGATCGGGTGGCCGATGGCGATCGCGCCGCCATTGACGTTGACCTTGTCTGCATCCCAGCCGAGCTCCTTGCCGACCGACAGCGCCTGCGCGGCAAAGGCTTCGTTCGCTTCGATCAGGTCGAGATCGCCGATGCTCCAGCCGGCCTTTTCCAGTGCACGCCGGGTGGCGGGCACCGGGCCGATACCCATGATCGACGGGTCGACGCCCGCGCTGGCCCAGCTGGCAATGCGCGCGAGCGGCGTGATGCCACGGCGTGCGGCTTCGTCAGCGGTCATGATGACGAGTGCGGCCGCGCCGTCGTTGATGCCGCTGGCATTGGCGGCGGTGACGGTTCCGTCCTTCTTGAAGGCGGGGCGAAGGCCCGACACGCCCTCTACCGTGGCGCCGGCGCGGATATATTCGTCCTGATCGACGATGGTATCGCCCTTGCGACCCTTGACGGTCACTGCGGCGATCTCGTCCTGGAACCTGCCGTCGGCGCGTGCCTTTTCGGCCAGATTCTGGGAGCGGACGGCGAACGCATCCTGCTCGCCGCGCCCGATGTCATATTGTTCGGCAAGATTTTCGGCGGTGATGCCCATGTGATAGCCGTTGAACACGTCGGTCAGGCCATCCTTGATCATCGTGTCGATCAGGCTGACATCGCCCATCTTGGTGCCCGCGCGCAGCATCTGGGCATGCGCGCTCATCGACATATTTTCCTGACCGCCCGCGACCACGATCGTGGCGTCGCCGGTCGCCACAGCCTGATAGGCCAGGGCAACGGCGCGCAGGCCCGATCCGCACACCTGATTGACGCCCCATGCCGGGATTTCCTTGGGCACGCCTGCCGCCATCGACGCCTGGCGAGCCGGGTTCTGGCCCTGTGCAGCCGTCAACACCTGACCCAAGATGACTTCGGAGACTTCCTCACCCTTCACGCCGGCCTGCGCCAGCGCCGCTTCGATGGCGGTACGGCCGAGTTCTTGCGCAGGCGTGTTCGCGAAAGCGCCGAGGAAGCTGCCGACCGGCGTGCGTTTTGCGGCGGCGATGACGATATCTGGCATGAAAGCTCCTGCGGATGGCTCGTGATTCGATGGCGCCTATCTAGGAAGACGATGCGCTCTTAGCCAGTCGGCAAGCGGCTCCCACAGCTGCACGCGGCCCCGACCGCCGACGATCATGCCGACATGCCCGGCGGATAGGATGCGCGAATCGGCCAGCCCCGCCGCGGTCGCAGCCGGGACGATCCGGTCGCTCGCCGATACGAATTCGACTGCCGGGCAATCGAGCGCTTCGGGGCCGACCGGCTTGCCCGCAACGATCCATTTGCCGCGTCCGGGCAGATCGGCATGGAGGAAATCGTCGAACAGCTGGCGTCCGGCGGCATAGGTGAGCGGCGCCCCGCCATTCGCCCAGTCCTCCAGCGCGACAAAGGCGCTTGCAGATGCGCTGCCGCGCGGCATGGCCGAAAACCGCTCATATTTGGCGACGGTGCGTGCGGGGTCTAGTTGCCAGAACCCCGCCTGCAGCATTTCCATCGGGACGAGCCCCATCCGGTCGCAATTTTCATGGGCGTGGTGCCAGACCGAATCCATCGCCGAACGCGAATCGCCATAGCCTGCAAATCGCCAGGGCGCGGCGACGGTCGCAAGACCGGCGACTGGCGTCGCGCATGCCGCCGCCATCGCCATCGTACCGCCAAGGCAATAGCCCATCAGCAGCGGCGGGCGAGGGAGCGCGCCGATCAGCGGCAACAGCAATTGTTCGATATGCGCGGTGATGTCCTGATCGCGCTCGCCGGGTGAGGGCGTTCCCCAATCGACCAGCATCGGGCGAACGCCCTGTCGCGCCAGCCAACGCATCAGCGAATTGCCGCGCGCAAGATCGAGCACGTGCGGCGGGTTGATCAGCGAGGGAACGACCACCAGCGGCGTGCCCGATCCGCCATAATCGCGCAGTATCGCCCGTCCGGCGCGCGCGAAGACCGGCTTGGGCGGGCGAGGGGCGGGGCGCCTCGCCTGTTGATAGGCGCGCAGGCCCGCCAACGCGCGGCTTCGCCGCTCGGGGGATGTTGCAGTTTCGCTGCGCAACATGGCCAAAAACAGAGGCAAAGGCCGCGGCACTTGTTGCGCTGCATCATCCGGTGTTACATGCTTGTCAGTCAAAGGAGAGGACGACTCCATGAAGAAGAGCGGCGATACCAACGGCCCGGTTATCATCAAGAAGTACGCCAATCGGAGACTCTATAACACGGAGACTTCCTCCTACATCACGCTCGAACATCTCGCGGCGATGACGCGGGAGGGACGGGACTTCAAGGTGATCGACGCCAAGTCCGAAGACGATATCACGCATAACGTCCTTACCCAGATCATCATGGAAGAGGAAGCGCGCGGCCAGACGCTGTTGCCGGTCAGCTTCCTGCGTCAGCTGATCGCGCTGTACGGCGACAGCATGCAGGCGCTGGTGCCCGGATATCTGGAAGCGTCGATGGAGAGCTTCCGCCGCAATCAGCAGCAGTTCAAGACCGCCGTCGAAGGCGCGTTCGCCAATTCGCCCTTCGCCGAACTCGCCAAGCAGAACATGGCGATGTTCGAAGCGGCAACCGCGGCGTTCAAGCCGGGCGCGGTGCCCCCGGGCGCGGCTCCTGCCGACGAATCGGTCGCGGCCAAGGACGACGAGATCGCAGCCTTGCGGTCGGAGCTTTCGCGGCTTCAGGACAAGGTCGAGAAGCTGGGCAAATAATCGCGCACCGCCGGTCCCGGCAACGGGATCAGGCGGGCTTGCGGAATTTGAGCGTCATGCGGTCGCTTTCGCCGATGGCGAGATAGCGATCGCGATCCTGATCGCGCAGCGACAGGGTTGGCGGCAGCGTCCAGACGCCGCGCTCCCAGTCCGCCGTATCCGCCGGGTTCGCATTCACTTCCGAAGCGCCGACATATTCAAAACCTGCCGCCTCGGCGAGCCGGCGGACGGTCGACACCTTCACATAACCGCTCGATTGCTCGCGGGTGGAATCGGCGTCTTCGGGAAGGCGGTGATCGACCACGCCCAGCGTGCCGCCGGGCTTTAGCATCGCGAACATCTGTTCGAATGCCTGAGGCGAATAATCCTGTCCGTCGCGCTGATAGCCCATGCGCCAGTTATGGACGTTGCGGAAGGTGAGGACGACATCGGCGGTGCCATCGGGAACCGCCGCCAGCCCTTCGGTCGCGGCGCGCGCGGGGAAGGCCGCGGTGCGAATCGCGGCATAGCCCGGGGCATCGGGATGCGCCGTCATCAGTTTCTGGACGCCGCCAAGGCCCTGCGGCCCCGGTGCTGCGACCCACAAGGTTCCGCCATGGGCGAGATAGGGCGCCAGGATCTCCGTGTACCAGCCGCCACCCGGCCAGATTTCGACCACGGTGTCGGTGGGGCCGACGCCGAAGAAGCTGAGCGTTTCGACCGGATGGCGATAGCGATCGCGCGCGACATTGGCTGGCGTGCGTGTCGGCGCCTCGACTGCGGACTGCAGCGTATGCCGCTGCGTCGCGGGCGCGCCCGTTGCTACGGACGCCACTGCAAGAGCAGTAGTGGCAATGGCGGTGGCAATCATTATCTGGCGCATGAACTATCCCCGGTGGCGGCTGCCGCTATTTGTGAATTGAGTCGTTACGATGCAAGAACGCCTTTGGACCGGAGCCGTTGCAGCAATATTTCTGGCGATCGTCAGCGGCGTCGCCGAACATCGCCGTCAGCGGCGTTCCAACCTCGACCGGGTCGGTCTGGCGCCATGGCCGCTCATCCAGTTTCTTTCGCTGCTCACCGCCGTGATTCTGGGCGGACTGGCAATGCACCTCTTCTAACGCAATCTGCGCTTAATAGAAATTGGCGAGCGTGAGCGTTCTTTCGCTGCCGTCGCACATGCCGATTCGCACGGTCCTGCCGGGCGTGCCGACCGTCCATCCGACCAGACCGGTCGCGGAAACGCCGTCGCGCACCGATAAGCCGTCGGCGGCGCAGATCCGGTCGCCGACATGCCAGCCCGCCCGGGCGGCCGGGGAATGGCGCATGACGTGCAGCACGCGAAGTTCATCGCCCTGAAAGGCGAGCAGCAACCCGCTGGTCGATCGCGCCGGCCCAACATCGGCCTGTGCGCCGGGGCGGAGCACCATGCGCCCGGCTCCGGGATCGAGCAGCACGCGATAGCCGAGCAGAAAGCCCGAGCCGATTCGTCCGGCGGCTCCGACGCGAGTCGAAAATCCGCTGGCGTCTTCGATACGGACTTCGACTTGCCGTGCCTTAACGTCGGCGATTTCGATTTCGGGGACGATCGCCACATCGGTTTCGATCGCGCCGCCCAGTCCGAAGGCGATGGTGCTGGTCGTGGCGGCGGGTGCGTGATCGGTCGCGTCCCAGATCGTGCGGGCGATGGTGATTGCCGCGCCGTCACCGGTATCGACGATCATCGGGCTCAGCGTCGCCCCAGCGAGCGATCCGCGTGTCACATAGCTGCGGCTCGACGGCGTCAGGTGCAGCGAAGCGCTTTTGCCGCGAAAGGGCAGGCGCCCGCTCGGCAGGATGCGGAACCGGCGTGCGTCATAATCGATGTCGAGCGCGCAGCAGGAAAGGATGTCGCTGCCGATCAGCAAATCGATGCCGGCGCCCGCTCCTTCGAGCGATGCGATGCCGATGCGCCCGCCATTGCGGGTCAGCCCGCCAAGGCGCAGTTCGGGACTGGCCGACCAGCGCAGCGAGACATCGCCTCCGACCGCAGTCGCGCGTTCCTCGACGCTACCGCGCAGGTCGGTCCGGGCAGCGAGCGGTTCGGATACCAGCGTATCGCTGAGCCCGGTATCGAGCAGCGCGGTCGCCGGACGCCCTGCGAAGGTCATCGTGAAGCGGATCTGGTTATGTTCGGTGAGTTCGAAGGCGATCCAGCGATCTTCACTGTCGGGCGCCAGCGCGATTTCCTGCGCCGCCGCCGCCAGCGGGGCGGAGGGGAGCAGGCACAACAGCAGGACGAGGATCAGGCGCATCGATGGCTATGCCGGGTTCGCTGCATGCATTTCCAGAAGGCGCACTTGAGCGGAACCTCGCGGGTTGTGATGAAACAGCCAGATGGCGGAAGCAGCGGGGACCGCCCTACAAACAGGCTTCGAGCAGCGCCTGATCGAAACCGAACTGCTTGGCCTTGTCGAGCGTATAGGGGCGCAGCCCCATCGAGCGATATTCGCCGATGATCTTCCCATCGGCGCTTTCGTCGAGATATTCGAACTTGAACAGCTCCTGCGTCACGATGACGGGGCCTTCCATCCCGATCACTTCGGTGATGTTGGTGACGCGGCGGCTGCCGTCGCGCAGGCGCTTCACCTGAATGATCAGGTCGACCGAATCGGCGATCTGACGGCTGATCGCTTCCTTCGGCACCTTGATGTCGGACATCATCACCATGTTCTCCATACGCGCCAGCGCCTCGCGCGGGCTGTTGGAGTGGAGCGTACACATGGATCCGTCATGGCCGGTGTTCATCGCGGCGAGCAGATCGAAACACTCGCTGCCGCGGATTTCGCCCAGGATGATGCGNTCCGGGCGCATACGCAGCGCGTTCTTGACCAGATCNCGGATGGTGATTTCGCCCTGACCCTCNAGATTGGCCGGGCGNGTTTCCAGCGGCANCCAGTGCGGCTGNTGCAGGCGAAGTTCGGCGGCGTCCTCGATCGTCAGCACGCGCTCGCCCGGATCGATCAGTTTCGACAATGCGTTGAGCATCGTCGTCTTNCCCGAACCGGTACCNCCCGANATCACGACGTTGAAGCGACAGGCGCCGGCGATNTTCANCATCGTCGCCATTTTCTGNNNCATCGATCCGCCCTGCGCCATCATGTCGAGGGTGATCGGCTTGGCCGAGAATTTACGAATCGAAATGGCAGTGCCGCGCAGCGACAGCGGCGGCACGATCACGTTGACGCGGCTGCCGTCTTTCAGGCGGGCGTCGGCCAGTGGCGTCGTCTGGTCGACGCGGCGACCGACCGAGTTGCAGATGCGCTGCGCGATCTGAAACAGATGTTCTTCGTCGCGGAACTGGATGTTGGCGAGTTCGAGCTTGCCCTTGCGTTCGACATAAGTCTGTTCGGGNCCGTTNACCATGATGTCGGTGATCGCCGCNTCGGANAGCANTTCCTCGAGCGGACCAAGGCCGAGCAGCTCGTCGACCAGCACTTTTTCGAGCGCGAACTGTTCGCGGCGATTGAGCGTCAGCTTCAGTTCGGCGAGCACTTCGCCGATGATCGGGCGNAATTCCTCGGCCAGCTCGTCCTTGCTCAGCGTCGCTGCGGCTTCGGGATCGACGCGTTCGAGCAGGCGCGGGAGCACCTGTTCCTTGATGCGATGGATCGAGGCTTCGAACCCCTCCATCCGCGAATTGCCCTGATCGCCGGTTGCCGCCTGACGATCGGCCAGCCGCTGCATGGCGTCGCTGCTGGCCTGGGTGGGAGCGAANTCGGGGGCCGGNGAACTNCCGGAATCGGGCTTGTCCGCGCCGGGAAGGGGAACGCTGCCGACTGGCGGAAACTGTTCGCCGCCGGGTTCGCTAGACGGACGGGACGTGCCGCCGCCCTGCATCGGGCGCGCGACTCCGAAGCCGGGGCGGCTTCCGCCACTGCCTCCCAATCCGTTGCGTCGTCCGAAAGCGCTCATTCCATGCCCTGTCTGGCCAGCCGGGTGCCGGTGGCCCGAATGGTTACCGGGCAAGTTTTTACAATTGCCTAATCATCTCGTCTCCGGACNTGCGCGGAGCAGGGGCCTNACGNGCAAGAGCGGNTGNACGANAGCGCCCGCACATANGCAAACGGGCAAGGGGGATCGCCCTTGCCCGTTCGGATANNNNTGNTNGAAAGCGCGCTANGCAGCGCGGCGCGATCAGCCGATATGTTCGGCGAGAACCGTGAGGCCCTTTTCGTTGACTTCGGCAAAGCCGCCGCGAATCGCCAGCGTTTCGGGTTCGCTCTTGTCGGCCTTGTAGATCGCGATGCTGCCGTCGCGGATCGTCGACATGAACGGCGCATGGCCCTGAAGCACGCCGAAATCGCCCTCGGTGCCGGGGACGACGACCATATAGACNTCTTCCGAACGGACGAGCTTTTCGGGAGTGACGAGTTCGAAGTGGAGCATTTTCTTTCCTTCTCCCTCTCCCCTTNNGGGAGAGGNCCGGGGAGAGGGGAAGCGGCTAGCGTGACGCCTGCGGTCCGCCCCTCACCCAACCCTCTCCCCCAAGGGGAGAGGGCTATATGGTGGATTACGCCTCTTCGGCCATCTTTGCCGCCTTGGCGACGGCTTCGTCGATGCCGCCGACCATGTAGAAGGCTGCNTCGGGAAGATGGTCATATTCGCCGTCGACCACCGCCTTGAACGACTTCACCGTGTCTTCCAGCGCAACGAACTTGCCCGGGATGTTGGTGAAGACTTCGGCGACGTGGAACGGCTGCGACAGGAAGCGCTGGATCTTGCGGGCGCGGGCGACGGTCAGTTTATCTTCTTCCGAAAGCTCGTCCATGCCCAGGATCGCGATGATGTCCTGAAGCGACTTGTACTTCTGCAGGATCGACTGCACCGCGCGGGCGGTTTCGTAATGTTCCTGACCGACGACGCGGGGTTCGAGAACGCGGCTGGTCGAATCGAGCGGATCGACCGCCGGATAGATGCCGAGTTCCGAAATCGCGCGGTTCAGCACGGTCGTCGCGTCGAGGTGGGCGAACGACGTTGCCGGCGCCGGATCGGTAAGATCGTCCGCGGGAACGTACACGGCCTGAACCGACGTAATCGAACCCTTGTTGGTCGACGTGATGCGCTCCTGCAGCGCGCCCATATCGGTCGACAGGGTCGGCTGATAGCCCACCGCCGAGGGAATACGGCCGAGCAGTGCCGACACTTCAGCGCCCGCCTGCGTGAAGCGGAAGATGTTGTCGACGAAGAAGAGCACGTCCTGCCCTTCCTGATCACGGAAATATTCGGCCATGGTGAGGCCCGACAGCGCGACGCGAGCGCGGGCGCCCGGCGGTTCGTTCATCTGGCCATAGACCAGCGCAACCTTCGATCCTTCGCTGATCGCGTTGCCGTCGGCGTCCTTGGCGATAACGCCGGCGTCGAGGAATTCGTGATAGAGATCGTTGCCTTCGCGGGTACGTTCACCCACGCCGGCGAACACCGAGGTGCCGCCATGGCCCTTTGCGATGTTGTTGATCAGTTCCTGAATAAGCACGGTCTTGCCGACGCCCGCGCCGCCGAACAGACCGATCTTGCCGCCCTTTGCATAGGGGGCGAGCAAGTCGATCACCTTGATGCCGGTGACGAGGATCGCGCTTTCGGTCGACTGTTCGATGAACTCGGGAGCCGCAGCGTGGATCGGAGCAGACATGTCGCTGCCCACCGGGCCGCGTTCGTCGATCGCTTCGCCGATCACGTTCATGATGCGGCCGAGCGTTTTCGGGCCGACGGGCACGCGGATCTGCGATCCGGTGTCGGTAACCGGCTGGCCACGGGTCAGGCCGTCGGTGCCGTCCATCGCGATGCAGCGGACGGTGTTCTCCCCCAGATGCTGCGCGACTTCGAGCACGGGGCGCGAGCCGTTATTGTCGGTTTCGAGCGCCGAGAGAATCGCGGGCAGCGTGCCTTCGAAGGACACGTCGACGACGGCGCCGATCACCTGGGCGATGCGGCCGACATTGGTGCCTGTTGCGGGCTTGGTCATTTCAGCGGCGGTAGCCATCTTGCGTTCCTTACGGTTGAATTCTCAATCAGTGGGAGCCGTAGCTCGGGAAATGGTGACGATCAGGCGCTTTTCGCTGTCGGTCGCGCCCGGAACCGCATCGACATTCAGCAGGACGCCATATTGGCTCGCCTCTGCCGAGGTAAGATTGCGCAGCGCGTCGGCGATCTCGTCTCCCGGACCGACTTCGAACCGGCCCAGAAAGCCGGCAATGATCCGGCGCGGGATCGCCAGTGCGTCCTTCGCCTTCGGAGCATCGAAATCGCCCTTGATGTCGAAGGTGAAGGCGATGTCCGTAATCTGCTCGGGACCGACACCGACGACACGGAATGCCGTGGTGATCTTCACCGGGCTGTCGCCTTCGGGCAGCGTCTGTTCGGGGCTGTAGCCGGTTCCGAACGATTCGCGACCCTCGGTATAGGGATGCGACTGATATCCCATGTCCGCGGCGGCGGCCAGAACGGCGTCGGGCGATCGGAAGATCGACATCCAGCGTTCGGCCCTCACCTTTTCGCCATCGGGCGCGCGATGTTCCATCGCCGCACGCTGCTGTTCGTTCAGCGTGGCGTCGGACGCATTGTCCCCGGGCTCGCCGCCCGTGCAGGCGGCAAGTGCAAGTGCGATCAGCGCAGGGGTGATCGCGCGCGGGATCACAGTGCCTCGGCGCCCGAGATGATTTCGACCAGTTCGGTCGTGATCGCGGCCTGACGAGTGCGGTTATACTGGATTTCCAGACGCTTGATCAGGTCGCCTGCGTTACGCGTGGCGTTGTCCATCGCCGTCATCTTGCTGCCCTGTTCCGACGCGGCGTTTTCACGCATTGCGCGGAACAGCTGGACCGCGACGTTGCGCGGCAGCAGATCGGCGAGGATTTCCTCTTCGTCGGGCTCATATTCGACAGCGGCACCGCCGGTTTCTGCATCCGCCGAAACTTCGGGAATGGCGACCGGAATC
Organism: Sphingomonas sp.; assembly: GCA_002707985.1. GTDB lineage: Bacteria > Pseudomonadota > Alphaproteobacteria > Sphingomonadales > Sphingomonadaceae > Sphingomonas. The sequence continues at coordinate 17,040 of PAOI01000009.1, forward strand.
AGCTGCTGCTCGGTCGGTTCCTGAGTCAGGACAGACTTGAAGTTCGAATAGAAGAGATGCGCGACATCGAATTCGCCGGCTTCGAACCGCGCGATCAGATCTTCGGCATAGCCCTGGGCATCGTCGAAGCCGAGCTTGCCGAGATCGCCCGGCTCGACTGCGTGCAGCTGATCATTGGGATAGAGACGGCGGAGCACCGCACGGCCCTTGCGACCGATGGTGTAGAAGCGAACGGTCTTGCCCTGCGCGATCAGTTCCTGCGCGCGGCGGCGGGCGAGGCGGGCGATGTTCGTGTTGAACGCACCGGCCAGACCCTTGTCCGACGTGGCGACGACGAACAGATGCACCTGATCCTTGCCCGTGCCCGCAAGCAGTTTCGGCGAGGATTCGCTCACCGTTACCTTGGACGCGAGGCTGGCGACGACCTTTTCAAGCCGCTCGGCATAGGGGCGACCGGCCTCCGCCGCTTCCTGCGCACGGCGCAGCTTCGCGGCGGCGACCATTTTCATCGCCTTGGTGATCTTCTGCGTCGACTTCACCGAGCCGATGCGGATCTTGAGTGCCTTGAGGCTGGCCATTCCTTGCGGTCTCTTCCTTTTCGTCGCCCCTGCGACGGCAGGGGCCTATCTCTGTCGCAACAAACACTGTCTCTTGCGGGGCGAGACATGGGCCCCCGCCTCCGCGGGGGCGACGGCATTCTAAAAAGGTTACGCGAACGTCTTGCCGAAATCGGCGAGCGCTTCCTTCAGCTTGGCGACATTGCCGTCATTCATCGCCTTGGTGTCGCGAATGTCGGCGAGGATGTCGGCATGCTTCGACCGCATTTCGGCGAGCATCGCGGCTTCGTAGCGCGTGACCGCTTCCACCGGAACTTCGTCGATATAACCGTTGGTGCCGGCATAGATCGAAACGACCTGCTCTTCGAACGGCATCGGGTTGAACTGCGGCTGCTTGAGCAGCTCGGTCAAACGCGCACCGCGGTTGAGCAACTTCTGCGTCGAAGCGTCCAGATCCGAACCGAACTGCGCGAAGGCAGCCATTTCGCGATACTGGGCGAGCTCGAGCTTGATCGAACCTGCGACCTTCTTCATCGCCTTGGTCTGCGCCGAACCGCCGACGCGGCTGACCGACAGACCGACGTTGATGGCGGGGCGGATGCCCGCGAAGAACAGGTCGGTTTCGAGGAAGATCTGGCCGTCGGTGATCGAGATCACGTTGGTCGGGATGTAGGCCGAAACGTCGCCCGCCTGGGTTTCGATGATCGGCAGCGCGGTCAGCGAGCCCGAGCCATTGGCTTCGTTCATCTTCGCAGCGCGTTCCAGAAGGCGGCTGTGGAGATAGAAAACGTCGCCCGGATAGGCTTCGCGGCCCGGCGGACGGCGCAGCAGCAGCGACATCTGGCGATAGGCCACGGCCTGCTTGGAAAGATCGTCATACACGATCACGGCGTGCATGCCGTTGTCGCGGAAATATTCGCCCATCGTCACGCCGGTATAGGGCGCGAGATACTGAAGCGGAGCGGGTTCGGACGCAGTCGCGGCGACCACGATCGAATATTCCATCGCGCCGTTTTCTTCGAGCTGACGCACGATCTGGGCGACGGTCGAACGCTTCTGACCGACGGCGACATAGATGCAGTAGAGCTTCTTGCTCTCATCGTCGCCGGCGTTGACGCCCTTCTGGTTGATGAAGGTGTCGATCGCGACGGCGGTCTTGCCGGTCTGACGGTCGCCGATGATCAGTTCGCGCTGGCCGCGGCCGACGGGAACCAGCGCGTCGATCGCCTTGAGGCCGGTCTGCACGGGCTCGTGCACCGACTTGCGCGGGATGATGCCGGGAGCCTTCTGCTCGACGCGGGCGCGCTCGGTGAATTCGATCGGGCCCTTGCCGTCGATCGGATTGCCGAGACCGTCGACCACGCGGCCGAGCAGGCCTTTGCCGACGGGAACGTCCACGATCGTGCCGGTGCGCTTGACGGTGTCGCCTTCCTTGATCTCGGCGTCCGAGCCGAAAATCACGATACCGACATTGTCGGCTTCGAGGTTGAGCGCCATGCCCTGCACGCCATTGGCGAATTCGACCATTTCGCCCGCCTGGACGTTGTCGAGGCCGTAAACGCGGGCGATGCCGTCGCCGACCGACAGCACTTCACCGGTTTCGCTGACCTGCGCTTCGTTGCCGAAGCTGGCGATCTGGTCCTTGATGACCTTCGAAATTTCTGCGGCGCGGATATCCATTGTCTGAGCCTTAGCCTTTCATCGCGTGCGCGAGGGAATTGAGACGGGTACGGATCGAGCTGTCGATCATCTGGCTGCCGATCTTGACGATCAGGCCGCCGAGCAAAGCGGGATCGACCGAAAGGTCGAGCGTGACGTCGCGACCGACACGCGCGCGCAGCTGATCCTTCAGCGCCGCGACCTGATCGTCGGTGAGCGGATGTGCCGAAATCACCTCGGCATTGGTTTCGCCACGATGCGCGGCGGCGAGCCGGCGATAATCGCGGATCACCGCCGGAAGCGCGACGAGACGGCGATTCTCGGCGATCACGCCCAGAAACTTGGTCGTGATCGGATCGAGCTTCATCGCCTTGGCGATCGCCGCCACTGCCGCAGTGGCTTCGCCACGCGACACCAGCGGGCTGTCGATCAGCCTGCGAAATTCCTCGGATTCGTCGATGGCGGCACGCAGCCCGTTCAGGCTGGATTCGACCGCTTCGATCGATTTGCTCTCGGCAGCGAGCTCGAACAGCGCAGTTGCGTAGCGGCCCGAAAGGCTCGCCCGGATGCTGCTGTCGATATTACCGCTGGATATCTCCACGCGATTCGTTTCCCTTTGGAGCAGGAGTTGGCCCCATGCGAAAAGGGGGCGGCAAAGGCGCCCCCGATGGGTTGGCGGGCTGCTAGCATCGGGGGCAGGGGGATGCAAGTGGTTCGCCACTACATATGGGGTGCGGCGATGACCTTCCGCCATTGCAGTCGATTTCAAATCTGCGCCCGATAGACGAATCCACGGTGACTCTTTTGATCGGGGGCGGCAGAATCGCTGCGTGGTCGCTTCGATGGTTCCGCGCGCGCAAAGCATGGCGCGGACCGGCGACCCGATGGGGGACGAAATGAAACGACTGAATTGGGGCGCGGCCACGCTGATCGCCGCTTTGTTGTTGGGGTGTCCGGGGATTGCGGCCGCGCAGGCGGGGCAGGATACGGCCCGATTCTCGGTGGGTGCGCTGCATTTCGAGATGCGGATGCCCGACGGATATTGCCTGCCGCGGGGAGCAGCGGCCGATGCAGCGGCGCTGGCGGAGGCGGCAGATCCGCAGAATATCACGCTTCTTGCCCTGTATCCGTGCGCCAGCGAAAGCGCCGGTGATACGGATTATTATATGATCAAGATACCGCGCAACCTGGTGACGACACCGGTGCCGCTCGAAGAAATGCTGCCCGCGATGCGCGCGCTTTTCCAGGATCCCGAATTCTCCGCTTCGCTGAACAGTAGCGCCGGCAATGCGGCCGGCAGCGTCAGCGATGTCGCGGGTACCGATGTCTCGATCAGGAGCGCCTTGAAATCGTCGGGAGTAGATGATCGCTGCGCCTATATCAGCGGAACAATTCGCACCATCGGTGGAGGTGCGGATTATACGCTCAGCGTTGCGGCCTGCATGACCGTGGCGGGCTCGCGCGTTATGACAATTTACCGTTATTCGGATCCCGGTCGCGATCCGGACACGCTGAAACCGGTCGTCAGGGAAGCCGCGGAAGCAATCCGGTTGGTCGAAACCCAATGATCGCCACGCCGGAAGGGGAAGGCGCTCCGATCTTCCCGATACGGCTGCAAGAATCCATGATGAGGCGCCGCGTGGCGATCGATCCCCCCGTTGATTGGTATCGGGAATCGCTGTCATCTGTGTCGCATGGCACACAGGATGCCAAGGGGAAGCGAATGCGTTTTCGGCTGATGTGTCTTGCGCTGATGTGCCACGGGGGTGGTTTCGCCGCCCATGCCCAGACATCCGCGTCGCCCGTCATCGTGGTCCCGCCGCCGGCGCCTGCCGCCGAAGAGTTACGTTTCGGCGCGGGCGACCGCGAATTTTCGATGACTCGGCCTTCGCGCTTCTGCATTCCGACATCCGATCAGGCGGCGACGGTCGCGGCAATGACGTTGGGCGATGATCGCGCCCAGGAGACCGCGCTGACGCTGTTCGACTGCGATGGAGAAATCGGTGCGTTCGTGATGATCAAAACATCGCCGGCACTGCGCCGCTTCCATATTTCACGCACAGCATATCTGCAGGCGGTGCGCGATGCTTTTGCCGATCCTGAAACCGAGCGGCGCATGACAGCCGGCGGGGAAGGCGCGGACATGCAGTTCCCCGGCGGCTTCCGTGCGCGTGTGACGGGCAGTATGCGGCCCGACGGCACTGATGATATGTGCGGTTATCAGTACGGAATTTTTCATTATTCCGCTGCGCAGCTGGAATTCACCGAGACGCTGGCGGTATGTAACACCAGCGTCTCGGGCGAGATATTCAGCGTGTATCGTTATAGCCGCGACGGGAGCGCGGATCAGGCCTCGCTACGTGACGAAACAAGAGCGATTGCTGAGACAATTCGGCTCGTTCGCTAGCTCAGGCGCCGCGCTGGGGGTGGTGGCCGCCGCCTGCGCCCCGGCGCGGACCACCGCGTCCGGCACCGGCGCCGTTGCGCTGACCCTGCGGACGACCGCCTTCGGTACGGCGCTGCCCTTCGAGCCGGCCATTGCCGCCCTGGGGGCGCTGGCCGTCATGGCGGCGTTCGCCCTGATGCGGGCGTGCACCATGATCCTCGCGCGGACGACGGTCGCCGCGCGGCTGATCGCGATACGAATCGGCGCGCTGCGGACGCGCTTCACCGGCGCGTTCGGCGCGAGCGCCGTTGCCCGGATGCGGGCGATTGCCTTCGACCCGTTCGGGGCGACGGCGCGCTTCGCCGTTGCGCTCGGGACGGGGGCCAGCTTCGCCGGCGGGACGCGCGTCATAACGCTTGCCGTCGATCCCGTCGGTGCGGCGGGGGCGCCCCGGACCGGTGCGAGTGCGACGATGCCCGCCGCCCGGCTTGCCGTCCCGCTGCATCTCGCGGCCACGACGGCCATTTTCCTGATCGCGGCTTTCCTTCACCGGAACCGCACTCGACCGCAGCCCTTCGGCACGCGCGACGAAATCGTCGGGCAGGCGATCGGGCGTGATCTTCTGACGCGTAAGGCGTTCGATATCGCGCAGATAGGCTTTTTCGTCCGGTGCGCAGAAGCTGATGGCGACACCGTCATTGCCCGCACGCGCGGTACGGCCGATGCGGTGGACATATTGTTCCGGCACGTTGGGCAGTTCGAAATTGAACACGTGGCTGACGCCCGACACGTCGATACCGCGCGCGGCGATGTCGGTTGCGACGAGAATCTTCACGCGGCCCGAGCGGAATTCGCCAAGCGCGCGTTCGCGTTGCGGCTGGCTCTTGTTCCCATGGATCGCGTTCGACGCGATGCCGTTGCCCGCCAGCATGCGGACGACGCGATCGGCGCCATGTTTGGTGCGGGTGAAGACAATCGCGCGATCGATATCCAGATCGCTCACTTTCATGGTGAGAAGCGCCTGCTTCTCCTTCTGCTGGACGAACGTCACGAACTGATCGACGCGTTCGGCAGTGGTTGCGACCGGCGTCACTTTCACTTCGGTCGGATTCGGCTGGAGGAACTGGCCGGCCAGTTCACGGATCGCCTTGGGCATCGTTGCCGAGAAGAACAGCGACTGGCGTTTGGCGGGAAGCTCGCGAACGATCTTGCGCAGCGCGTGGATGAAGCCGAGGTCCATCATCTGGTCCGCCTCGTCGAGCACGAAAATCTCGAGGCTGGCGAGGATGACGAAGCAGCTTTCCATGAGATCGACAAGACGACCCGGCGTGGCGACGAGAATGTCGACGCCGCGCGCCAGGTCCTGACGGTTGCGATGCAGCGAAGTGCCGCCAAAGACAGTGGCGATGCGGAGGTCGGTGCCCTTGGCATAATCACGCGCACTTTCGGCGATCTGGGCGGCGAGTTCGCGGGTCGGAGCAAGCACGAGCATGCGGCAGCCGCGCGGCTGCACACGGCGGCCCGATGCAACGAGGCGCTCGATCGACGGCAGCATGAAGGCAGCGGTCTTGCCCGTGCCGGTCTGCGCGATGCCGAGCAGATCCTGTCCGTCGAGCAGCGCGGGAATGGCCTGCGCCTGGATCGGCGTGGCTTCGGTATAGCCTTTGGCCGCAAGCGCAGCGAGTGTGGTCTCGGCAAGGCCGAGGGAAGTGAAACTGGTCATGGAATCCCAATATATCAGCGGCGCACGCCAATGGGGCGCACGCGGCGGGGGTCAAAAAAGACGACCCGCGTGACTGAGGGAAGCCGGTGTACCTGGAGCCGAGGCAGAGCCGTGGCGAAAGTCGCCCGATCACGCTGCATGGTGCCTCGATGCCGACGCATGTGGTCGCTGCAGTGCAAAAAGTCAATGCAGCAGGAAGATGTGCCGATATTGGTGGTTACCGCCGCCGGAAACCATGATTGTCCGTAATTCGGAAACCCCGCCCTTCCCAGACTCTCCCCTTGCCGGTTGCGTCCGGCGGTAACGCTTTGGGGGATCCGAAATCGATGCTGGTCGGCAGACTGGAAATTTTGGGTAATGTCGATCGCCGCGGTGCGGTGCGTTTCGACGTCGATGCGGCGACCACGCTGCGCGCGCATGATGGACGGCCCGTGGAAGTGATCGTCGAGGATTTTTCGCGGACAGGCTTCCGCATGGTCTCTGATGTATCGTTGCCGGTCGATACGTTGGTGTCGCTTGGACTTTCGGGTTCCGGTGCGCGGCTTGCCTGCGTCGTATGGCGCGACGGGCGCAAACATGGCTGCATGTTCCTCGAGCCGCTGACCGATGACGAGATCGGGCGCGCCTTTGTGGGACAGAAGGACATATTGGCGAATATCGAAGATGCGATGACCCGTCGCCCCGATATGCGGGATATGCCGCAACTGCCCAGCGACGGCCCGCCCGATCCCCAGGGGGCGGAGAAATGGCTCGCCAGCGTCCGCGCGGCGCTCAAACGCAGCCGGCTTGCCGACGACGACTAAGTGTTAAAACCGCATTTCGAAACGCAACTGAAATAAATTCTCCAAAGTGTATTGGTGTTGTAACACAGCAATGCTATCAGCACTGCACCGGCAAGGGACGGCGGATCGCCGTTCCGCACCGGCCAAGCAAGGAGAACTGAAATGTTGGCAACTCTCAAAATCGCGGTCGCCGCAACAGGTCTCTTCGTGCTCGGGGGCAACACGGGAGACCAGAATATGAGCTGGGCCGATCAGGTCAGCTCGCGACTGGAAAACGCGGTATCATTCGATGCCGACCAGTTGGGACCGCAGATTCATGGAACGACCAAATTGTCGTTTCGGATCGGCGAAGACGGCAAGGCGACGGATATCCGTGTCGTCCGGTCGTCGGGCAATGAATGGCTCGATCGCCGCGCCGGCGGCAAGCTGCGGATGATCGGGCAACTGCCCGAAGCACCCGCCAGCATCCGGCATCGGACACTTTATGCGGAAATCACGCAGGGCGCGGCGCCTCGCTACTCCGCCCATGTGTCGGGTGCGGCAATCCTGCAGTGACGCGAACGGCGTGACAATCATAAGGGCAGCAGTCCTGCTGCTCATGTGATCGGGCAATGGGCCGCTCGATTGACCTCATGTGCGGAGCAGTGGCGAACGAAGGCGCTGCTGCTCCCTTTTATTTGCGCGCTGACATTTTTTGAGCGCAAGCGGCGGGATGTGACCTGGCGATGGCCACGCTATATCCTCCCCATGAACGACACCGCTTTCAACGCCGATCGGGCATGGGCCGCGTTCGAGGCGCGCGATCGCAGCTGGGACGGCCGCGTGATCGTGGCGGTGCGGACGACCGGCATCTATTGCAAGCCGAGCTGCCCCGCGCGCCGCCCAAAGCGCGAGAATGTCGAGCTGTTCCCCGATATCCAGACGGCGCAGGCTGCGGGATACCGGGCATGCCTGCGCTGCAAGCCGGACGATGCTGCGCGCGATCAGCTTGCCGTGGCAAAGGCCGTTGCGATCATCGAAGCTGCCGACACCGTTCCGCCGCTTGAGGCGCTGGCGGGCGAGGTCGGTTATGCGCCGCATCATTTCCATCGCCTGTTCAAACGCGCGACCGGCGTGACGCCGGCGGCCTATGTCCGCGCGATCCGTGCGCGGCGGATGGGGGCGGCACTGGACAAGGAGGCAAGCGTGACCGAAGCCATTTACGAAGCCGGATATTCGGCGCCGAGCCGCTTTTATGAAAGCGCGGGCGACCGGCTGGGTATGACACCCAGCGCGTGGAAGCGCGGCGGCGCGGGTGTCACGATTCGCTGGACGGTAGCGGACACCAGTCTGGGCAAATTGCTGATCGCCGCCACCGATCGCGGACTGTGCCGGGTGTCGTTCGATGAGGATTCGCTGGCGCTGGCCCAGCGCTTTCCCAACGCCGAAATCATACCCGGCGGCGCGGCGCTGGCCGATCTTGCCAGGCGCGTCGTCGCGGAAGTCGAAACGCCCGGTCGCTACACCGATCTGCCCGTCGATGTGCAGGGCACCGCCTTTCAGGAAGCGGTTTGGCAGGCGCTACGCGCAATCCCGGCGGGCGAAACGCGCAGCTATGCGCAGATAGCGGCGGCGGTCGGACGCCCGAACGCGGTACGTGCGGCGGGCACTGCGTGCGGCGCCAACAATGTCGCTATCGTCATCCCATGTCACCGCGTCCAGCGCGGCGACGGGAGCATGGGCGGCTATGCCTATGGCGTCGACCGCAAGCGCGTGCTGCGCAAGCGCGAAGGCGTCGACGATTAGCGTCGCTCAGTTCGCGTCGGGTCGCGCTACTGCGTACATTTCCTTCGCGATATCCTTCATCAGCGCCTGCGAATCGCCGTCGCGCGCGAACAGGTCGAAATGCGTCCTGCCCGGCACGAAACGGAAATCCGCCTGGGCGCCGAGTTCGTCGAGAACCGCCTTCAGCCGATGCGCGGGACCATCAAGATAGAAGGTATCGGCAGTGCCGACGATCAGGTGGATCTTGCCCGTCAGCGCTGCGCCGATCTCTGCCCAGTCGCGGCGTACGCGATAGGCAATATCGTAATTCTCGATCCAGTAGCGCGCGACCATCGGGTCGATTTCGCCGGTCGCGCGGTCGAACAGCGGCATCGGACGGCCATCCGGCCCCTTGGGCGAGAACACCCATTCGAACGATGCGAACTGACCGCCATAGGCGCCCAGTACCGCTTCGATCTGTCCGAACTGTTTGAGCGTGGCGATGACTTCGCCGTTGTTGCGGACCAGCGGATAGGGTTCGCCATCGGGTCCGACATAGGCATTGGCGCCATCGGCATAGAGATCGATATTGGTGAAGTCGTGAAAGTCCGACGGATCGGGCGCAGTCGGCCAGGTGCCTCCGAAAATTTCGGGATAGCGCACCTGCAGCCACAAGGTCGCCCATCCGCCCGAGCTGTGCCCGGTCAGGAAACGACCATTTGCGCGGGCGTCCATCCGATACTGGCTTTCAAGCGCGGGGATCAGCTCGCTCGTCAGGGCATGACCCCAGGGGCCGTTATTCACCGAATCGGCAAATTCATGCGTGCCGGTGGGGCTGCTTTCGTCGAGATAGACCCAGATCATCGGCGGAATGTCGCCATCGGCCATCATCCCGGTCATGCGTGCCGCCGAAAACCGCGCGCTTTCGAGGTCGCTGCCGAACCCGCCGGTCGAATAGACGGTGGCATAGGTTTCGCTGCCCTCTGGATCATAGCCGGGCGGCAAGGCGACCCAGCCGCGGATATGGACCGGGCGGCCCCAAAATGCGGTGAGCGAGGGGCTTTCGAAATCCACCGCGCGCACCTGCTGCAGATTGGTTTCGAATTGCGTCCGCATCGCGTCCGGCATGCGCGACAGCCGAGCCTCGAGATCGACTTCGGGAAGCTCGGTCGAAAGCGTCAGTGCGGGCATTGGTCCCGGCAGTGTCGTCTCGACTACCGGAGAGACATAATCGCCCGCGCCGCGACCGCCGTAATTATAGTCGTGGTTGCGATCGAGCACCGCCTGAAAGCGATAGGTGCCGGGCTCGAGATCGGCGAAGCTTGTCGGGAACGCGTCGGTACTTGCACTGACTAAAGCCTGCGTTCCGGGTGTCAGATCCGAAACCTCGCGTGCGGCGATTGCCGTGCCGCTGGGGTTGAACGGCGACGTATCGACTGAATCCTGCGGCTCGGCGCCGGGCTCGACTCGCTGTGCGAAGACCAGCAGCCGCCCCGAACGATGCTCGCCCAGTTCCGGGGAGAGCATAACCGGGACGGCCGGGACCGCGACGTGCGGCGAGGTGGCGGGCGCTTCCTGCGCGAAGCAGCTACTGCTTGCGGCGCATGCTGCGGCAAAAGTGAGAAGATGGCGCAGCATGATGTTCTCCTATTCGTCGGCGTCGGGCGAAGCCTTGCTCGCGGGCTCGCAGCGATAAACGAGCTTTTCGTTATATTCCTGCGGCAGCGCACCGCGAATGGTCTGCTGGCGCGTGGCCAGATTGGCGCGCGCGGCCTGATCGGTCGAACATGTCTTCAGCTGAACCTCGGCCCGCAGCTGGCGGGCACGCTCCATCTGAGCCTGCGAAAGCAGATAGCGAGTGTTGGTATAGGTTCGCGTGTCCGGATCATAATCGAGCACCGAAACCGTTTGCTCTTCCGATGGCACCAGGATGCGCTCCCAGTCATCGCCGCTCTCGGCATATTGCGTGCGTCCGTTGACGCATCCGTCGCGATCAATTTCGAGCGGAACGTCGTTGATCGCGGATACGGTGACGCGGCTGCGTTCGGGAACGAAGCGGCACACCATCTTGCCCGTCGCGGGAATCGCCGAGACCGAATCGCTTGTCGACGGAACCGGCAGGATGCTTTCCTCGTCAAAGGTCGGCCGGCTGAAGAACAGCGCTGCGGCGCCCAGCATCAGCACGCCGCCGCCCGCCGCGACCCAGATCGCTTCACGCTGACGTCCGCGCGAAACCAGCATCCCCGCGCCGCCGATCGCCAGCGCGCCGAGCACGAGCAGCACTGCGGCACCGGCCATGAAGTTCTCGCGGGCGGCTTCGTTGCGCTCGCGGGCTTTGGCAATGGCATCCTGTCGCTCGGCTTCGGCGTGGGCCGCGGCTTCGCGTTCGCGCGCCGCCGCTTCGGCCTGCTCGCGCTCGGTCGCGTTGCGGTCCGCGGCCATGCTTTCCTCGATACTCGTGCAACTGGTGCCGACTGCGGCGTAGCTTTGCTTGGCTTCGGCAAGGAAGGCGGCAAGTTCGGCGCCCGAAATTGCGAAGGCAAAAGTCGAATCGCCCTGATCCGCCAGCGTTTGCGCGGAATTGACGCCGATCACGCGCCCGCAGCGATCGAGCAGCGGGCCACCCGAATTGCCGCGCGCGATGCTGGCGGTATGGAGCAGCACGCTGGTTCCCTGAAGCGACCGGCGTCCGGCGAAATTGCCCTGCGACCTTACCGGGGCCTGCGGGGTGATATAGTCCATCGCCGAGCGCGCGGTCGCCATATCGACATTGCCGGGATAGCCGAGCGCAACCATCGCGTCGCCTTCCTGAACCGGGCCGTTGTAGAGCGTGAGCGGTGCCAGATTGACGCCGCTGAATTCGATCAGCGCCAGGTCACGACTGGTGTCGATCGCGATCAGACGGCCCTGATAGCTTTTATTGCCCTCTGAGGGGACGACACCGATGATGACATTGTCGGGATAGCGCGCCGCGAGATCGACGACATGCGCATTGGTGACGATGCGATTGGGCGCGACGGCAAATCCGCTGCCATGGCCGAAGCCGACGACTTCGTCATCCACCACGGCGATGGTAACCACCCGGACAACACCCCGGGCCGCTGCCGAAATATCGTCGGCCCGGGCAGCGCCGGTCCATCCGAGCAGCAGCACCAGCAGGAGCAGAAGCCGCTTTGTCACATCAATCCCCCCGGCGAACCCGAATTCGCCGGGACTCATCGGTCAATTTGCCACTGCGTTCAACCCCGGCGCTGCGAGCGGAAGTATCGAATTGTCGTCTCCGGGTTCGTCGCTGCCCTCTTCCTCTTCATCCCCCTTGCTTTCGGAAATTTGCAATGCCTTCGCAAGGTCGCCGGCATCAATGGCATCGACGATCGCACGCGCGCGATCGGTCGTCGAGGAACGGTGCACGCTGAACGCCAGCGGACGCAGCAGCGCGCGGGCCTCATCGCCGTTGCCGTCGACCAGCAATTGGTGCGCAGCTGCCAGTCGCATCGGTGCAAATTGCGGTTGGATTCCGAACGCCTGATACAGACGGCGGACCGCCAGGGGAGGCGGCGCGGTGCCGGCTTCGGCAAAGGAGCGATAATAGAGCCAGAGGAGCTCGGCGTTTTTCGGTTCCTTGTTGAGGCCGGTGATGATTACGCGGCGAATTTCGATCCATGTGGCATCGTCGATATCGGCATAGCTGTCGGGAGCGTTCATCATCGCCCGCGCCTTATAGGCATAGGCGATGCCCATTGTCGGATCGGCAGCGATAGCCCGATCCGCAGCGGCGATCACATCCCCATATTCGCCGACATCATATGCTGCTTCTGCGAATACACGCTGTGCGCCGGCATCGTCAGGATAGCTTTCCGCAATCGGCTTGACGGCGGCATAGATACTGGCGGCTTCTTCCGCTCCAACACCGCTTTGTGAACGAATTGCTGCGCCGATAGTGGCCAGCTCGCCGCTGGTCAGCGGGCGAATCGTGATGTCTCCGATCTCAAGATCGGATGCAGGCACGACAACGGCTGGAAGACTGGTCCCACGGCGATAGCGGGCAAGATCGCTACCGAAGCGTTGCGTGTCGCCAAATGCGGTCCGGGCGGCTTCCTCGAGCGACTGGGCACTGTTGAGCGCCACGATATACTGCATCAGCTGACCTTCGCGTTCCGGAGCGAACGTCAGATAATGGGTAAGCAGCCACCCGCCGGTGTAATAGATTGCAACGCCGCTTTCTTCGGTATCATTGGTCAGCATCGCTCTTATCTGATCGTTGGTCAGATAACGAAGCGAACCCGTCCGATAGGAGGGTTCGCGGCCGAAAACCATCGACCCGTCATTGCGGAATTCAGCGGACGCGTGAAATTCCGCCAGACCTTCGCCCAGCCAGCCGGGAAAGGCGATATTCGACCATGCCACCGAATAGATATGGTGGGTATATTCGTGAAACAGCGTGGCCTGTGGTGGGAGCCCGGTGCCTGCGGTGGGCAGGAACGCTACCGACCCATAGGGATTGGTACGATAGAAGCCACCAACACTCCGGCTTGAACGGATTTCGCGGAACAGTCCCGGAGTCATCAGATACACCGTAACGCGGTTCGTACCTGGCTCAGGATCGGGAAGATGGCGCAACCGACGTACGCCCCGATCAAATTTTTCCAATTCGGTGGCAAAGCTGCGCAGCGATTCCTCGCTACCTTCCGAATAGACGACGAAATGATCGCTTTCGGCTCTGAACCATTGAGCATGTGCGGAAAGCGGGAAAATCAGAAGAACGGCGAAGATCACCAAATATTTGCGCACATTACCCCCCTGTATCGTGCGATTCGTCAGAGGAAACTATACGGGTCGACATCTACTGCAACCCGAACTTTTGCCGGCCAATCCAGCGCACCGAGCCATTCGCGGATGACGTCCTGCACGTCGAACGCTCTTCGCGCATGGACGAGCAGGCGGAAGCGATGGCGGCCGCGCAGCATGGATAGCGGCGCGGGGGCGGGGCCGAAGACGTGCATTTCCTCCAGCTCCGGGCGCGACTTGCCGATGCGGCGGGCGACATCCTCTGCCGCGCCCTTGTCTTCTGACGACACGATGATCGCGGCATAGCGGCCAAAGGGCGGGGCATGCGCGTCGCGCCGCTGTTCGGTTTCGGCTTCGTAAAAGGCGTCGCTGTCGCCGGTCACCAGCGCCTTCATCACATCGGCGTCGGGGCAATGCGTCTGGATCAGCACCGTGCCGGGCTTTTCCCCGCGACCCGCGCGGCCCGACACCTGACAGATTTGCTGAAAGGTGCGCTCGGCAGCCCGCAAATCACCGCCGCCAAGGCCAAGGTCCGCGTCGACCACGCCGACCAGCGTCAGATTGGGGAAGTGATAGCCCTTGGTCACCAGCTGGGTGCCGACGACGATATCGATATCGCCATGTTCCATCCGCTGCACGAACTCGGCTGCCTTTTGCGGGGACCAGAGCGTGTCCGATGTGACGATTGCTACCTTCTTATCGGGGAAGAGCTCGCGCACTTCATCCGCCACGCGCTCGACACCGGGGCCGCAGGCGGCGAGCGAATCTTCCGATTCGCATTCGGGGCATTCGTGCGGGGTAGGATAGCTGTGCCCGCAATGATGACAGGCGAGCCGCCCGAGCAGGCGATGCTCGACCATCCACGCGGTACAATTGGGGCATTGCAACCGATGCCCGCACACGCGGCAAAGCGTCAGCGGCGCATAGCCGCGGCGGTTGAGGAAGAGCAGCACCTGCTCGCCGCGCTCCAGCGTTGCCTGCATCCCCTTCACGAGGCGGGGGGCAAGCCAGCGACCGCGTTCGGGCGGCTCCTGAATCATGTCGATCGCTTCGACATGCGGCAGGTCGGCAGGGCCGTATCTGCCGGGAAGCTTCAGTTCCTCATAGCGGCCAAGCTGCACCTGATGGCGCGTTTCTATCGCGGGCGTCGCGGTTGCCAGCACCACCGGTGCCTGTTCGAACAGGCCGCGCATCACTGCCACGTCGCGGGCGTGATAATGGACGCCTTCTTCCTGCTTGAAGCTCGTCTCATGCGCCTCATCGACGACGATCAGCCCCAGATTGGCATAGGGCAGGAACAGTGCCGATCGCGCGCCGACCGCTACTTTTGCTTCGCCGCTGGCAATGGCGCGCCAGGCGCGGCGGCGCTGCGACTGGCGCAGGTCCGAATGCCAGGCGACAGGTTCGCAGCCGAAGCGGCGGGTGAAGCGTGTGAGAAACGGCTCGGTCAGCGCGATTTCGGGAAGCAGCACCAGCGTCTGCTTGCCTGCGGCCAGCGCTGCGGCGATGGCTTCGAAATAGACTTCGGTCTTGCCAGATCCGGTGACCCCGTCGAGCAGGAAGGGCTGGAACGCTTCGGCCCCCACCGCCTGACGCAGGATGCTGGCGACCGATGCCTGATCGGGGGAAAGGTCGGGCGGCGCGAAATTGGGGTCGGGCAGGGGATAGGGAGTGTCGGCCTCCACCATCACTGCTTCGATCGCGCCCACCTTGACCAGCCCGCGGATCACCGCGTCGGAAACGTCGGCGATGGCGGCAAGCTCGCGCACCAGCCCCTGACGATCGCCAATCCGTTCGAGCGCCTGTTCACGCTGCTCGGTCATCCGTTTGGGGATCAGGCCGGTGGCGCGATATTCGACGATGGTGGGAGACCCCTCCAGCGCGGCGCTGGACGACAGGCACATGCGCAGCACCGATGGCAGCGGCGCCAGATAATAATCCGCCGTCCATTCGACCAGCCGGCGCAGCGGAGCGGGAATGGGCGGGGCATCGACCACGCCGATCAGATTGCGCAAGCGGTTGTCGCCGACCTCTTCGGTCGGCAGGCGTTCGGGTTCCCAGACGACGCCGATCAGCTGGCGCGGGCCCAGCGGCGCGATGACGATCGACCCCGGCTCGACCTCCATGCCGTGCGGCACGCGATAATCGAGCGGGCCGAGCGCATTGTTCATGACGATAACGCGGGCGCGGTTTCCAGCCATGGCTTCCAATATCGTCATTCGCGCGCCGGTTGGAATGGCGTATCGCCTCGAACCAGTCAGATTGGCGTTGCCGCTATGGCGCGATTGCGCCGGAGCCGCCCGCGCCCCGCGGCATCAGAATTTGGCGGCGACCGAAATCGACAGCACATGATCCATGGTGTCGCGCCGGGCAGGGCGGAAGCCATATTGGTTGAGATAGCCGAGCTCCGCCCGCACCGGACCGGCAAGGGCCAAATCGAACCCGACGAAGTTGCGCATGCGACGATATCCCGCATCCTGGCCCCAGTCGGCGTCGTTCAGTTCGACAAAGCTCTCATGGCTCAGCACCAATGCGGTGCTGCCCGTCCGCCTGACCGGCAGTTTCCATTTGAGCCGGGGGCGCAGGCGAAAGCCGGTATCGCTGCCGTTGCTTCGGATACGTTCCTCGATTCGCAGGCGCGCGCTGAGCTTGCCGCCGAGCAGCGTGCCGAGACTGGCCTCGATTTGTTGGCGCGGGCGATCCTCGCTCCGCGTGACATGGCCGCCGGCATAGTTGGTGACGCGCGTATAGCCGAACCCGATCTTCACCGAATCGGAAACTGCGAAGGTGACGAACCCGCCCGCTTCGGATTCGTAGAGTCCGTCCGCGGCATCGCCGAATCGGAGAACGAGTTCGCCGTCGAGCGACACGGGTTTGTCGATCGGCACGCTGACAGCCGTCGTCGACCAGAGTTGCGCGTCGCTATCCTGAGCCCATGCGGGCGTCGCGACCATCGCAATTGCCAGGACGCCGGACGCCGTGATCGCCCGCAATTTTCCGCTTCGCATTTGCTGTGCCTGTCCGACCGGGAATGCGGCTGCGACTAGCACTTTGTAACATTAGTGTCACATTCGTCGTGCCGGGGTGACGCGAAGGCTGCAAGCAGCTAACGATCCGCGCAAACTCGCATTCGGGATTGCCTGCCATGAAATTCTTTGTCGACACTGCCGATACCGCTGAAATCCGCGATCTGGCCGCTTCCGGCCTGGTCGATGGCGTGACCACTAACCCCTCGCTGATTCACAAGGCGGGGCGCGATTTCCTCGAAGTCGTCGCGGAGATCTGTGAAATCACCGACGGTCCGGTTTCGGCCGAAGTCGTCGCGCTCGATTTCGAAGGGATGATGCGCGAAGCCGAAGTGGTGCGGAAGATCGCCGATAATGTCGCAGTGAAGGTGCCGCTGACGATCGACGGGCTCAAGGCGTGCAAGGCGCTGACAGACGACGGCACGATGGTTAATGTCACGCTCTGCTTCTCGGCGAATCAGGCGCTGCTCGCGGCCAAGGCGGGGGCGACCTTCATTTCGCCGTTCGTCGGCCGGCACGACGATATCGGTTTCGACGGAATGGAGCTGATCAGCGACATTCGCCTGATCTATGACAATTATGATTTCGAGACCGAAATCCTGGTCGCCAGCGTGCGCCACCCGATCCATATCCTCGAAGCGGCGAAGATCGGAGCCGATGTGATGACTGCGCCGCCCGCCGTGATCCGCCAGCTGGTCAAGCACCCGCTGACCGATAACGGGATCAAGGCGTTTCTTGCCGACTGGGAAAAGACCGGCCAGTCGATCGGCTGAGCCATCGACGTTCCGACACGCAAAAAAAAGCCCCGCCACCGATTCGTCGGCGGCGGGGTTTTTTGCGTTCAGAGGGGCGAGAGCGTGCCGGTTGCCAGCAGCGCGAAGATCGCGCCGCCCAGCAGCACGCGGTAGATGACGAACACCAGATAGCTGCGCGTCGAAACCAGCTTCAGAAAGCCGATGATCACCACATAGCCGGTCACGAACGCCGTTACCGCCGCGACGATCGTCGGCATGGCCATATCGGCGCTGAATTCGTGCCAATAGCGGTAGAGTTCGTAAAAACCTGAAGCGAGAACCGCCGGCACTGCCAGCAGGAACGAATAGCGAGCAGCGGCTTCCCGGGTATAGCCCAGCAACAGGCCCGCAGTGATCGTGCCGCCCGAGCGCGAAACGCCGGGGATCAAGGCCATTGCCTGTGCAAAGCCGAGCGCAAGGCCGTGGCCCCAGCTGAGCTTGTCGAGCGTGCGCTGTTTCCGGCCGACCCTGTCGGCCACGCCAAGCAGCAGGCCGAACACGATCAGCACGGTCGCGGTGATATAGAGATTGCGCAGATCCGCTTCGATCAGATCCTTGAACAACAGGCCCAGCACGGCGATCGGCAAGGTGCCCAGGATGATCAGCCACCCCATCCGCACATCGGATTTCTCCGGGCGTGCCCTGGGCACGAAGCTCGCCAACCAGGCGGAGGCGATGCGCCAGATATCCTTGCGGAAATAGATCAGCACCGCGGCCTCGGTCCCGATCTGGATGACCGCAGTGAAGGCCGCGCCGGGATCGCCCGCCGCCGTCAATTCCCCTGCGATGCGCAGATGCGCGCTTGAGGAGATGGGCAGAAACTCGGTAAGGCCTTGCAACAGGCCGAGCAGAATCGCCTCAAACAGGCTCATGGAGCTATTTTCCCACTCTTACGCATGCAGCTTTCGCTACATGCCGCATCATTTTGCTCGGGCAACGCATTTCCCGCCGTCCGGTCCGGTTGCGCCGTCGCATGTGCGTGCGGCGATCATCGGCTCGTCCCGTTCGATCAGGAAATTGTCGTCCCCGCGCCGTTCCGGCACGAACCCGTCATAGAGCCGTCCCGTCGCAGGGAAAGTAGGGAAAGTGAGTTTGGCCGCATCGACACCGGCGATCTGGTACAAAGTTGTTGCCTCGTCGACACGGTAGGCGGGGTGACCCGCGCGGTCGTCATGGGCGGCCTTAGTCGTCCCGAGCTTCCGGCTGCCAGCGGATCACGCGCCAGACATAGCCGCCGACCAGCAGGATGATGAAGGCGATGCCGATCGGATTGAGATAGCGATCGATCTCGCTGAAATTCCGGCCGAGGAAATAGCCCGCTCCGGCGAGAAACGCATTCCAGATCGCGCTGCCCAGCGTCGTGTAGATCAGGAATTTGGTGCGCGGCATTTCAAGCATGCCGGCCGGCAGCGAAATCATCGTGCGAAAGGTGGGCAGGAAGCGGAACAGGAAAACAGTGAGCGCGCCACCCTTGCTGAAATGCGCGTTGAGCCGCTCGACATCGGACCAATGCAACGTCAGCCAGCGCCCCCACCGGTCCACCAGCGGGCGGAGCCGCAAATAGCCCATTCGGCGCCCCGCCTCATACCAGAAGAGATTGCCAAGCACCGTACCGAACGTGCCGGCGATGATCAGCGGCGTCATTGCCATATCGCCGCGCGCCACCGCCAGTCCGCCCAGCCCCATGATCACTTCGGAAGGGATGGGCGGAACCACATTTTCGAGGCACATCAACAGGGCGATGCCCCAATAGCCGCCCCAACGCATCAATCCGATTGCGAACTCGGTCATGCGTCACACAATCCCGCACCCGGC
>PAOI01000010.1 GCA_002707985.1 Sphingomonas sp.
GAAGCGGAGATGGTCGAGCTGGTCGCGCGGGTGCGGATGGCCGGGATCGATTCGGTGCTGGTTTCGGTTGATCTGATCGCCGAAGACCTGCTCACCGGGGAACGGCGCGAAGCGGCGACGGCACGCTTCACGATGGTCGCAGTGAAAAGCTGAGCCTCAGTCGCGGCTCCAGCGGGCGAAGATCGCGGTGGGCAGCAATAGCCCCCGCGATTCCTCGCGCACGGTCAGCTCGCCGCATTCCACCACGCCGCCATGATCGGCGAAATGCTGGCGAACCAGTTCACCGATCGCGAGCGCCGACATCCGCACGGCATAGACCGTGAGGAACAGGAAGCGCGAATTGGCGTCGAGCAGCTTCGCCGTATCGGCGATCAGCCCCGGCAGGCTTTCCTCCAGCTTCCACACTTCGCCATTGGGACCGCGCCCCCATTTGGGCGGATCGAGGATGATCCCGTCATAACGCCGCCCGCGGCGTACTTCGCGCGCAGTGAATTTGGCGGCATCGTCGATCATCCATCGGACCGGATTATCCTCCATGCCCGAAAGCGCGGCATTGGCCTTGCCCTCGGCCACCGACTTCTTCGACGCATCGACATGCGTCACTTTGGCGCCCGCCGCCGACAGCGCGAGCGTGCCGACCCCGGTATAGCCGAACAGGTTCATGCATTCGGGCTCCTGCGCGCCGTCCAGCCGGTCGCGCATCCAGTCCCATACCGGTGCCATGTCGGGGAAGAAGCCGAGATGGCGGAACGGCGTGGTCTGCGCCGTGAAGGCCACTTCCTTCCAGCGCAGCGGCCACCCTTCGCGCGGGACCGGCTTGTGATATTGCCAGCGACCGCCGCCATCCTCGTCCGAACCGGGGACGAATTCGGCATGCGCGTCCCAATCGTCGGTCGCCGGCGCCCACATCGCCTGGGGTTCGGGACGGATGAAGCGATAATCGCCATAGCGTTCGAGCTTGCGGCCATGGCCGCAATCGATCAGGCCATAATCGGCCCAGGGTTCGCCGGTAAGGGTGACCAGTTGCATAGTCGCTCCAATGCCCGTTTGCCCTTAGCTTGTCGAAGGGCAGTTCTTCCTGTGGCCGAATCAGAAAGAAGAACAGGGCTTCGACAGGCTCAGCCCAAACGGCTTGTCCTTAGCGTTTCGGTACCGCGCGGGCGGCGATATATTCGGTGACCGCTTCGAACGTGCCCGGCAGCACGTCGTAACGTTCCTGCCGCTCGAACAGGTCACCGACGCGACCGGGCAGCGACGCACGGCTGCCGGTGGCCCGCTCGACCGCTTCGGGGAACTTCGCCGGATGCGCCGTTGCCAGCGTCACTACCGGCGTGGCGGCGTCGATGCCGGAACGGCGCGCGGCGGCTAGGCCGATTGCCGTATGCGGATCGATCACATTACCAGCCTCGGACGCGGCCCAGCGCATCGCTTCGCTCATCTGCGCGGGCTCGACCCGGTCGCTGACGAACAGCGCGGACGCGCCGTCGCGCTGCGCATTGGTGAGCTGCATCGCGCGGCTCGATTCGACCCCGCGCATCTGGTCTGCCATCGCACTGCCGTCGCGGCCCGCCAGATCGAACAGCAGCCGCTCGAAATTCGAGCTCACCTGAATGTCCATCGACGGCGCGGCAGTGGGCGTCACTGTGCCGGTCGAATAATCGCCGGTGGAAAGCGCGCGGTGGAGGATGTCGTTGACGTTGGTCGCGACGATCAGCTTCGCGACCGGCAGCCCCATCTTTGCCGCGACATAGCCCGCGAAGACGTCGCCGAAATTGCCGGTGGGGACGGAGAAGGCAACTTCGCGTTCGGGCGCGCCGAGCCGGACGGCGGCGTAGAAATAATAGACCACCTGCGCCATCAGCCGCGCCCAGTTGATCGAATTGACTGCCGACAGCTGGAACCGGCCGGAGAAGGCCGGATCGTTGAACATCGCCTTCACCAGCGCCTGTGCGTCGTCGAAACTGCCTTCGATCGCGATGTTATGGACGTTCGGCGCCAGCACCGTCGTCATCTGGCGGCGCTGGACGTCGCTCACCCGCCCCTTGGGGTGGAGCATGAAGATGTCGACGCCTTCGCGCCCGGCAACTGCATCGATCGCTGCGCTGCCGGTATCGCCCGAGGTCGCGCCGACGATCGTCAGGTGCGTCGTGCTGCCCTTCAGGAACTTCTCGAAGAAGCGGCCGAGCAATTGCAGCGCCACATCCTTGAACGCCAGCGTCGGGCCATGGAACAGCTCGAGCAGCCAATGCTGCTGATCGAGCTGGACCAGCGGCGTCACCGCCGCGTGCGAAAAGCGGCCATAGGCGCGCGTGCACAGGTCGCGCAGTTCGTCCTCGGTCAGATCCTCGCCGACGAACGGCAGCATCACCCGAATGGCGGTTTCGACATAGGAGAGGCCGCGCAGCACGGCGATCTCTTCGGCGGAAAAGGCCGGCCAGGTTTCGGGGATATAGAGTCCGCCATCGGCCGCCAGGCCGGTCAGCGTGACGTCGCGAAAGCCGAGCGATGGCGCGGCGCCTCTGGTGCTCTGATAGCGCATGGTGGGCGATCGCTTAGCGGCGGGGGCGCCGGGCGGCAAGGAACTAGGTCGTGAGCCCATAAACGGCACCGCCGAGGCGCCGGAATGGCGAACATATCGGGCAAAGGCGGCCGCCGGGGGGCTGGGCGCCCTTCCAAGGCCGCTTTGGGCCGAGATGGAAGCCATTCCGGCGTCCCGAAGGGATTTGACCAAAATGGCTTCGCGCTGCGTCGGCAGACCTTGAAATATCGCATATTCCTGCGGCCTGCCTCCTTGCGCCGGGCCATTTTGTCTCAAACCTCGACGGCGTCGTTTATGGGTTCACGGCCTGGAATGTCAGTCGAAATACATTCGGGTCGGATTGTCCACGAGCAGCTTGAGCCGAAGCTCTTCGGTGGTCGCAATTCGGGGAATCATGTCGACCAGATGCCCGTCGTCGGGCGGATTGTCCTGCATGTTGGGATGAGGCCAGTCGGTCCCCCACAAGCAACGGTCGGGATAGTCGGCGACGAGCGGCGCAACCGCCTCCGCAAAGGCGTTCCACGGATCACCGCCGGGATCAAGGCGGTCGGGACAGGTGGCTTTGAAATGAATATCCGGTCGGCTGTCGAGCAGGCGGCGGAACGCGCGCATGTCGGGGCCGTCGGGTCCCTGTGTCACGTCGGGTCGGCCCATGTGGTCGATCACCAGCGGCACCGGGAGCGCGTCCATGAACGGGCGTAGTTCCGTAAGGATATCGGCCTCGAAATAGATCACCACATGCCAACCTGCAGGCAGCCGCCGCGCAACCTCGAGAAACCTGTCCTTCGGCGCGTCGTCGACGAGGCGCTTGAGGAAATTGAACCGGATGCCGCGGATGCCGCCGTCGTGCAGTGCCGCGAGTTCTTCCTCCGAAATCGCCGGATCGACTACTGCCACGCCGCGTGCCGTGCCGTTGGACTTCGCAATCGCGTCAAGAGTCGCGCTGTTGTCGGTCCCGTGGCAGCTCGCCTGCACGATCACGTTGCGGCTGAAGCCCAGCCTGTCGCGCAAGGCAAACAGCATCTCGGGCGTCGCGTCGCCGGGCAAATATTTGGCCTTCGCGCTGAACGGGAAGCGGTCGGCCGGGCCGAACACGTGGCAATGCGCGTCAACCGCGCCGGGCGGCGGCACGAAGCGCGGCGTCGATGGAGCCGGATGCCAGGAGACGATACGATCAGCCAAAGACCATGCCATCCATCAGCTTGCGCGCGGTGCGCAGCAGCGCGGCACTGGTCACCGCGCCATCCTCGTCGGTTTCGAGGACACATGTCATCTCGCCGCTCGGATGCTCGACGCTCAGCGTCTTGCGGCGACCCTCAGGGACCACCGCAACCGCGGCGGCAGGCGAGCCTTCGACGAGGCAGGCCGTCGCCGCAGTCACTGCGCCGAGCACGCCGATCGAGGCGTGGGCGCGCTTGGGAATGAACACGCGCGTCGTCACTGCCCCACCATTTGCCGGCGGCGCCACCAGAGTCATTTTGGGCACCGATTTTTCCGCCACGTCGCCCAGGTTCATCAGCGGCCCTGCGGCGAGCCGGATCGCTTCGATTTTTGCGCGAACCGGGGCGAGCGCCTCGCTCTCCAGTTCCTCGCGGCTCTCATAGCCGGTCGCGCCCACTTCCTCGGCCCTGAACACCACGCAGGGCATGCCGTTGTCGATAAGCGTGCAGGCGACACCTTCGATCTGGTCGACCGGATTGCCGGTGGGCAGCAGCGCGCCGCAGCTTGACCCGGCGGTGTCGCGGAACTCGATCGCGATGGGCGCGTGCGTGCCCGGTACCCCATCTATCCGCGCGTCGCCATCGTAGCGAACGGTGCCGCCGGAAGTCCGCACGGTCTCGACCGCGACCTGGCCTGTGTTTTCCATCCAGATCGTAACCCGGGTCTCGTCGCCGGTGATTGCGACGAGTTCGCGCTCGATCGCAAATGGGCCGCCGCCCGCCAGGATGTTGCCGCAGTTCTGCGAGTCCGAAACGATTGCCTGATCTACGAAGACCTGCAGGAACAGATAGTCGACATCGATGCCCTCGCGCAGCGACTTGCGGACGATGGCAACCTTGCTGGTCAGTGGATCTGCCCCGCCCATGCCGTCGATCTGGCGCGGATCGGGGCTCCCCATCACGCTCAGGAGGAAGGCGTCGCGCTCCTCGAGACTGGCTGGCAGGTCGTCAGCGAGAAAATACCCGCCCTTCGAAGTGCCGCCGCGCATCCACATGCAGGGCGAGGAGGTCATATGTACTTCAGCCCCTGGGCCTCAAGCCGTTCGCGCATCTTGTACATGTCGAGTCCGAGCTCGCCCTGGGCGAGCCGCTCGCGCTTATCGCTCTCATTCGCTTCACGATTGCGAGCCGCTTCGAGAACGGTTTCTGCGTTGGCGCGCTTCACCACGCACACCCCGTCGTCATCGGCAACGATGACGTCTCCCGCCTCGACATGCGCGCCAGCGCAGACCACAGGCACGTTCACGCTACCGAGCGTGTTCTTGACCGTCCCTTGCGCGAAAACAGCCTTTGACCAAACCGGAAAGCCCATACCGGTAAGGTCGCGCACGTCGCGCACGCCGGCGTCGATAATCAGACCACGACATCCGCGCGCCATGGCGCTGGTCGCCAGCAGGTCGCCGAAATACCCGTCCTCGCAAGGGGAGGTCGGGGCGAGCAGCAGGACATCGCCCACCTGCAGTTGCTCGATCGCGACATGGACCATCCAGTTGTCGCCGGGCGGAGAACTGATCGTCACTGCGCTCCCGGCAATCCGCGCGCCTGGATAAATGGGCCGCATGTAGCTCGCGAGCAACCCGGTGCGCCCCTGCGCTTCGTGTACCGTCGCAACCCCGCACTGCGCGAGGCCGTCGATCACCGCACGGTCGGCCCGCTCGATTTGCTGCACTACAACGCCCACGATAACTCTCCTGTATCCGAGAGCTGTTTGGAACAGCGTCGGCAGAGGCTCCAACGCGAACTATGGACGATGCATAAGAAAATGCTAATCCCCATGTGTGAGCGACGCCCTTCCCAATATCCGTCAGTTCGCTGCGTTCGCCGCAGTGTACGACAGCGGTTCCGTCACTCGTGCGACTGACGTCGTCCATCTGACTCAATCCGCACTGACCCAGGCGCTGGCGCGTCTGGAAAGCGAGCTTGGCTGCCGGCTTTTCGAACGCCGCGCGGGGGGAATGACCCCGACGGCGCCTGCCGATCTGCTCGCGCCGCGCGTGCGGGCTGCGCTGGACCGCATCGGTTCGCGCCGAGTCACCGCTGCACAAATCCGTGCCTTTCTCGCCGTTGCCGCCGCCGGAAGCTATCCGGGCGCAGCCGAGCGCACCGGTCTTGCACCTGCCTCGCTGCACCGGGCGGTCGGAGACCTCCAGCTTGCTCTGGGAGAGCGCCTCGTCGAACGGCGGGGGCGCTATGTCTCGCTGACGCGAAAAGG
The DNA here is from genome assembly GCA_002707985.1 of Sphingomonas sp. Taxonomy (GTDB): domain Bacteria; phylum Pseudomonadota; class Alphaproteobacteria; order Sphingomonadales; family Sphingomonadaceae; genus Sphingomonas. The sequence continues at coordinate 5,972 of PAOI01000010.1, forward strand.
CATCGAAAGGGCACGCGGATTTCGCCTTGCCCTCGCCGACCTGCGGAGCGGGGTCGCCGAGGTTGACGACTGGCTAGGGCGCGCAAAGGGTCGGATCGTGATCGGCGCGATGCCGCTGTCCCGTGCTCGCTGGCTGCCCGCTGCGATCGTGCGACACGTTGCCGGATTTCCGGACTGCGAAATCGCAGTGATTGAAGGCAGTCACGACGAACTCGCCGGACCTTTGCGCGATGGGGAGATAGACATCCTGCTCGGCGCGCTGCGTCCCGCGACCGCGCATGACGATCTGGCGAACGAGGCGGCGTTCGTCGATCGTCCGAAGATAATAGCGCGCCGATCGCATCCCCTAAGTAAAACCGGCGCTCTCACGGCGGATGACCTGCACGCCTATCCCTGGGTCCTGCCAGCGCAGTCGACCCCGCTGCGTCGGTTTTGGGCGGAGCTGCTGCTTGGCGATCTTCCGCATGTCGCGATCGAATGCGGATCGGTTCTGGCCATCCGCGAGATCCTGCTTGAGACCGACAACCTCACGCTGCTGTCGTCCGACCAGGTGCGGGTCGAGATTGATGCAGGGTTGCTGGTTGCGTTCGATCCGCCAAGGCCTGTGTCCCGCCAGATCGGCATAACGACCCGCCGCGACTGGCATCCGACGCGCCAGCAGCGGGCTTTCATAGAAGCGCTGCGCGAGGTTGCGAAGGACTATTAGCAGAAAATAATACCCGGTTCGTCCTATTCATTGGTCCTGGGCAATCGTCGTCGGCACAGCTTATGGCCATGGACTTGCCAATGGCGATCATCGGGTTCGGAGAGGCTGCAAGCACCTTTGCGCGCGCCGCCGGCTGGGGTGCCGGGGCGGTTGCCTTCGACATCGACCCAGCACGACGGGCCGTTATGGCACGTGCAGGGATAGGCGCGGCGGAAAGCGCCCGCGCGGCCGTAGAGGGCAGTCACGTCATCCTTTCATTGGTGACGGCCGGGAACGCGCTTGCGGCTGTGCACCAGGGTGCGCCGCATATCGCGAGCGGCGCCCTATGGCTGGACATGAACTCGGTCGCTCCCGAGACGAAGCGCGCGGCGGCTGCGGAAATCCAGGCGGCGGGCGGACGGTATGTGGATGTCGCCGTGCTTGCACCGGTCGATCCTGCTCGCATGGCGGTGCCGCTTCTCGTCTCTGGTCCGCATGCCGGATTCGCCTGTGAGACCCTCGGCCGTATCGGTTTCACCAATGTGCGCACTGTCGGCGCCGAAGTCGGGAGGGCCTCTGCGATCAAGATGATCCGCTCCGTGATGGTCAAGGGAATCGAAGCTCTGACCGATGAGATGATGGCGGGGGCAGAGGCCGCGGGGGTCGCCGAGGAAGTTCTCGCTTCGCTCGACGCATCGGACAGCCCGCAGAGATGGTCGGTCCGCGCCGCCTACAACCGCGAGCGCATGGCCACCCATGGTTTGCGCCGGGCGGAGGAGATGAAAGAGGCCGCACGGACCCTTCGCGCGCTCGGCGTCGATCCGGTCATGACCGACGGGACCGTGCAACGCCAGCAGGCGGCTGCCAATCCCCGCATCGCCTCGAGGGACGCGGCATGAGCCTGATTATCGACTGCCACGGACACTATACCGTCCTGCCCAAGGCGCACGACGAATGGCGGGAGGCGCAGAAGGCGGCTTTCCGCGCCGGGACCGAATGCCCGCCCTATCCCGAGATTCCCGACGACGAGATTCGCCGCACGATTGAGGACAACCAGCTCAAGCTGGTCAAGGAGCGCGGCGCCGACTTCACCATTTTTTCCCCGCGTGCCAGCGCCATGGCCCCGCATGTCGGCGACCAGGCTGTGGCGAGCGAATGGGCGCGGCGCTGCAACGACCTAATATATCGGGTTACCCAGCTTTTCCCCGACACCTTCATCGGGGGCTGCATGCTCCCGCAAAGCCCGAAGTCCGACCTGTCGGAGAGCGTGAAGGAACTGCGCCGCTGCGTCGAGGAGTTGGGCTTCGTCGTCTGCAACCTCAATCCCGATCCCGGCGGTGGCCACTTTACCCACCCCCCGCTGACCGACGAATACTGGTTCCCGATCTATGAGGCGATGTGCGAGCTTCAGGTCCCGGCGATGATCCACGTCTCGGGCAGCTGCAACCCGGCGATGCATGCGACCGGCGGCTACTATCTCGCGGCGGACACGGTCGCGTTCATGCAACTGCTTCAGGGCGATCTTTTCGGCCGTTTCCCCGACCTCAAGCTGATCATTCCCCACGGCGGCGGGGCGGTGCCCTATCACTGGGGTCGCTATCGCGGGCTGGCCGACATGCTCAAGCAGCCCGACATCGAACAGCACCTGATGAACAACATATTCTTCGACACCTGCGTCTATCACCAGCCGGGCATCGATCTGCTGGCCGAGGTGATCGCCAACAAGAACATCCTGTTCGGCAGCGAGATGGTCGGCGCGGTGCGCGGCATCGATCCGCAGACCGGCCACTATTTCGACGACACCAAACGCTATGTCGATGCGCTCGACATCGGCGAAGAGGAACGCGGCATGATCTTCGAGGGCAATGCCCGCCGGGTCTACCCTCGTCTCGACGCGATGCTGAAGGCGCGCGGGTTATGAGCGTCGTGGTGACCGGACATGCTTCGTGCGAAAAGGGCGCGCGCTATATCCAGCAACTGGTCAAGCACTGGTCGCACAAATTCGATGCCGCGTTCGCCGAGGAAGCGGGCGAGGTCACGTTCTCGGATACCGCCAGCGTCCGCTTCGCGGCGAATGCAAAAGGCATCGATATCGCGCTGACCACAGCGGATGCCGCCGAGGCCGAACGGATGCGCGGGGTCATCGAAAAGCATCTCGACCGGTTCGCGTTTCGCGAAGCGCCGCTGGCGTTCGAATGGAACGAGACATGACCGGCATCGAAACCAAGCCCGTCACCTGGATCGAGAACGCCTGGTACGTCGCTGCCTGGGATTACGAGATCGATCGGCAGCCGCTTGCCCGCACCATCTGCGGCACGCCGATGATGTTTTATCGCAAGCTGGACCGCAGTGTCGTCGCCATGCGCGATGCCTGTCCGCACCGCTTGTTGCCTTTGTCATTGGGCATTCGCGAGGGCGATTCCATTCGCTGCAAATATCACGGCCTGAAGCTCGGACCGGATGGAGTGGCCGAGGAAATGCCGCTGACGTCGGAGAAGGTAAACACCCGCATCTGTGCCGAGACCTATGTCACGCACGAGCGGTATCGTTTCGTCTGGGTGTGGGTCGGCGAAAAGGCGCTGGCCGACCTTTCCTCGATCCCCGACCTGTCGCCTTGCGATGACGAAGGCTGGGTGCATGATGGCGGGTATTATCACGTCGCGTGCGATTACCGGCTGATGGTCGATAATCTGATGGACCTGACTCACGAGACACACGTTCATTCGGGCTCGATCGGCCAGCCCGAAATTATGGAGGCAACGCTCGAAAGCCGGACTGAGGGCGATGTCGTTTATCTGTCGCGCTGGATGCCGGACATTGATGCACCGCCGTTCTGGCGCGGGGCGTTGAAGAAGGACGGCAACGTCGATCGCTGGCAAATCTGCAAATTCCAGTTGCCGTCGGCGGTGATGATCGACGTCGGCGTCGCGCCGGTGGGCGCGGGCGCGACGTTGGAGCATCACGACCAGGGCGTTCGCGGGATGGTGATCGATTTCATGACGCCGGAGACGCACAGCTCGCATCACTATTTCTGGGGCATGGCCCGGAATTTCGACATCGATGATGCGGGGTTCACGGCCCGGTTTCGAACACAGCAGGGCGGCGTCTTTTCCGAAGACAAGGAAATCCTCGAGGCGCAGCAACGGTCGATCGCGGCCAACCCCGGCCTGAAACTCAACGCCTATTCGATCGATCAGGGCGGCGTGCGCGCCCGGCGCGTGATCGGGGCGGCGATCCGGCAGCAAAACGAGACCGCATCATGAGCGATATCCACGCCTACCTCGCCGAATTCGACGATATTCCCGGCACGCGCGTCTATACGGCCAAGCGCGCGCGGCAGGGCTATCAGCTCAACCAGTTCGCGATGAGCCTGATGAAGGCGGAGAACCGCGAGAGGTTCAAGGCGGACGAGGCGGCCTATCTCGCCGAATGGCCGATGACCGAAGATCAGCGGCAGGCGGTGCTGGACCGCGACTATAACCGGCTGCTCGATCTGGGCGGCAACATCTATTTTCTCGCCAAGGTCTTCTCCTCCGACGGGCTCAGCTTCGTTCAGGCGGTCTCGACGATGACGGGGATGAGCGTGGAGGACTATCAGGCCATGATGCTCGCCGGAGGGCGCTCGCCTGTCGGCCTGCGCTCGATCAAGGACAACACCTGATGGCCCGCATCACTCACGGTATCGGTTGCAGCCACGTCCCCGTGCTGGGCTTTGCGTTCGACCACGGCAAGACCGAAGAGCCGATCTTCGCGCCGGCATTTGCGGGGTTCGAGTGGACCCGCCATTGGATCGCTCGGGAAAAGCCCGACGTGATACTGCTCGTATACAACGATCATGCGTCCGCATTCGACATGAGGTTCATCCCGACCTTCGCGATCGGGTGCGGCGAACGCTTCGCCCCGGCCGATGAGGGGTATGGCGCCCGTCCGGTGCCCGCGGTCGTGGGCCATCCGGACCTCGCCTGGCACATCGCACAATCGCTGATCCTCGACGAATTCGACATGACCATCATCAACGAGATGGACGTCGACCACGGGTTGACCGTGCCGCTATCGATGATGTTCGGCGAAGTCGATGCCTGGCCCGTCCGCGTGATCCCGCTCGCCGTCAACGTCGTTACCTATCCGCCGCCCTCGGGCAACCGCTGCTGGATGCTGGGCGAAGCGATCGCCCGTGCCGTGGCGAGTTTTCCGGAAGACCTCAACGTACAGGTCTGGGGCACGGGCGGCATGAGCCACCAGCTCCAGGGACCACGGGCCGGCTTGATCAATCCCGAGTGGGACGCCGCGTTCCTCGACGGTCTCGTCGGCGACAGCGATCATCTGCGCCGAGTTCCGCACATCGAATATCTGCGTGAAACCGGCAGCGAGGGCATCGAGATGGTCATGTGGCTGATCATGCGCGGCGCGCTCGGGCGCAGCACGCGCGAATTGCATCGCCATTATCACGTGCCCGCCAGCAACACCGCACTTGGTCATATCGTGCTCGAGCCGGTCGATGGCTCGGTGCCGCCCTCCCCCACGCTCGAAGGCAATAATGCCGCGGCGCAATCGCTCATTTCCTGATCCCTAACGGAGACACCGCATGACTCGCATCGCCCTCGTCGGCGCCGGCGCTTTCGGCGAAAAGCATCTCGCTGCCCTGAAGAACATCGAAGACGTCGATGTCGTGACCATCGTCAGCGCCTCGCGAGAGGAATCGGCGAAGCTGGCGGACGCCCACGGCATCGTCGATATTTCGGACGATTATGCGGCCACGCTTGCCCGCGACGATATCGACGCCGTCATCCTGACCACACCCACTCCGATGCACGCGCGGCAGGCCATCATGGCGATGGACGCTGGCAAGCATGTCGAGGTTGAAATTCCGGTCGCCGACAACTGGGCGGACGCCGAAGCAGTGATGGCCAAGCAGAAGGAAACCGGCCTTGTCTGCATGGTCGGGCACACGCGGCGCTTCAATCCCAGCCACCAGTGGGTGAAGAACCGGATCGACAGTGGCGAGTTCACCATCCAGGCGATGGACATCGAGACGTTCTTCTTCCGCCGGAAGAACATCAATGCCAAGGGCGAGCCGCGCAGCTGGACCGATCACCTGCTTTGGCACCACAGCGCGCACTCGATCGACCTGTTCCAATATATGACGGGCAGCCGCGTTGTCGTGGCCAACGCCATTCAGGGGCCGAAGCATCCGGAACTCGGGATCGCGATGGACATGTCGATCCAGCTCAAGACCGAAGCCGGCCAGATTCTGACGCTGGCGCTTTCGTTCAACAACGACGGGCCGCTCGGCACCTTCTTCCGCTACATTGGCGACACCGGCACCTATATCGCGCGGTACGACGACCTGGTGAACGGCAAGGAAGAGCCGATCGACCTGTCCGGCGCTGCGATAAGCAATAATGGCATCGAACTGCAGGACCGCGAATTCATCTCAGCGATTCGCGAAGGGCGCGAACCGAACGGGTCGGTCGCGCAGGTGCTCGATTGCTATCGGGTGATCGGCGAACTGGCTGCCAGCCTCGAAGCGCAGGACGGCTGGTCCTGACCCCGCCAAGGACCACTTGAATAGCCGGGGCTCAATAGGCGCTCCCGCCCAGGCGCGATTTGACCTTCCCGCATACTAGTAGGATGAAGCGGGATGCCTGGTGGTGAAGCCTCGTGACCACTGCAAGTCTTGCGAGCGGCTTGTCTGCGGGTCTCGACCCGCGCGCGCTGATCGTGTTCGAGCAGGTCTGCCTTTCGGGTTCAATCAGCGCCGCGGCGCGGGCGCTCGGCGTATCGCAGCCCTCAGTGTCACAGACGATCGCCTCGCTCGAAGCGCGGCTCGGCTCAAGCTTGTTGAAACGCAAGGCCAACGGAATTTCGCTGACACCGGAAGGCAGGGCTCTGCGCGTCAAGGCGGCAGCGCTGTCGAACCTCCTGCATGATGCACGCGCCGTTGTGGCGCACGCCGCGCAAGGCGTTTCGGGTCCGATCAAGATCGGCGGAACCCCCGGGGCACTTGTGAGCTTGGTGCCGCGCGCGGTTCGCCTGCTGGACCAAATGCGCGAGGCGTTTGAGATGTCGGTGATCGAGGCCTCCGAACAGGTCCTCTCCGACATGCTGCAGCGACGCGAAATCGAACTGGCTCTGGTGACCACGGGCATCTCCGATCCGGGCGACGCCTACCGCGAATGGACCGTGGCACAGGATCCCTTTTCCTTGATCGTGGGACGTAATCACGACGGGTTGCCATCCTCGATCATGATCAGTGAGGTAAGCGATCTGCCCTGGGTGCTTCCGCGGGAAGGCGGTGGTTTCCGGCGCCAGATTTCGAGCCTGTTCGTCGGCGCGCAGGTGACCGAACCGACGAACGTGATACGCTGCGATTCGTTGCTGACGACCAAGTCGATCGTCCGCACGACGGATCGGGTTACGATCCTTCCGCGCGGCGTTGTGGAAGCGGAGCTGTCGGTGGGAGTTCTGCGAGCGATCGAAATCCGCGATGTTACCTTCCAGCGTCGGATTGGCATTCGAGCCTTGAATGGCATCGACCTGACACCCCTCGCCGCACGGGTCATTGAAGTGCTGCGTCGAGGCATAAGCTGAGCAGATAGCCTCAAAGGAAAATCGTATTTTGAGCTAATGGCTTGGTCTGGCATTCCCTGTCTTAATAAAAGACTTGGGAGAGTGGACATGCGAACCCTAATCAGGGACGCGCAGATTTTCGACGGAACCGGCACCGCGTCGCGGCGCGGGTCCGCCCTTGTCGACGGCAACCAGATCACGAGAGTCGGTTTCGGCGAGGACGCGCTGGCGGGCGAGGACGCCGATACCATCATAGACGCTGGCGGTCGCACGCTTATGCCCGGTCTCGTCGAGGCCCATGCGCATCTGACCTGGGCATCGTCGGTCGAGAAAATCTATCACCAGTTCATTCTGCCGCCCGAGGAGCTGAAAGAGGCGGCGTGGCGCAATGCGCGTATTCTGCTCGATCACGGCTTCACCAGCGCCTATTCGGCTGGTGCGCTTGGCGACGGGATTGAGGTGGAACTTGCCCGAGCAATCGAAGCGGGTGAAACGCCGGGGCCCCGGCTCGTTCCCTCCACGCTCGAGCGCAGCCCCGAAGGGGCGGAGGGCGTCGAGACTGGCGATGTGTTCAACGGGCGCGGACCCGACGCAATCCGCAAGTTCGTCGCCTATTGCGAGGAGCAGGGCATTGGTTCGCTCAAGCTGGTCGTGTCGGGTGAAGACGCGCTGAAGCCGGGCACTGCCCAGCACGTACATTACACCGAGGAAGAAATGGAGGCGGCGGGCGAGGCGGCGCGGGACGCCGGCCTGTGGATTGCCACCCACGCCTATTATCCCGAAGCGATCCGGCTGGCGCTGAAGGCCGGCGCGCGGATCATCTATCACGCATCCTACGCCGACCAGGCCGCTGCCGATGCGATGGTCGCGGCGAAGGACGCGACCTTCTACGCTCCTTCGCCGGGCGTTTCGATCGCGGCGCTCGAAGCGACGCCGCCGCCGCATATCGACATGAGCCACATGAAGGCGAGCGCCGCTGAACGCATAAAGCGCGAAAGCAAGTTGGTGCCCGAACTCAAGGCGCGCGGCGTCCGGATCCTGATCGGCGGCGACTATGGTTTTCCGTTCAACCCGAACGGGCGCAACGCGCGCGACCTGCAGATCTTCGTCGACCATTTCGGCTACACCCCGGCCGAGGCGCTGACCGCGGCCACGAAGCTGGGCGGCGAGTTGATGGACCTGCCGGTCGGCCAGGTGAAGGAGGGCTATCTCGCCGATCTTCTGCTGGTCGACGGTGACCCGACCGAAGACGTCGCGATCCTGCAGGACAAGAACCGGCTGTCGATGATCATGAAGGACGGCGCGCTCTACAAGGCGCCGGCGGCTTGATGGGGGGCTCTGTGTTCGACGTGGCGATAGTAGGCTGCGGCCCCGTGGGCGCGATGGCGGCCAACATGCTGGGGCGTGAGGGCTTGTCGGTCGTGGTGCTCGAGAAGGAAATCGAGCATTATCCGCTGCCGCGCGCGGTGCATCTCGACCACGAGATGATGCGACTGTTCCAGTCGGCGGGCGTGGTCGATCGTGTGAAAGGCGACATGATTGCCACCGATGGCCACCTGCACGTCGGTGCCGACCACGGGGTGATCCGTTACATGGGCACGGTGGGCAAGCCGCGCCCGTTCGGCTGGGCCAACGATTACTTCTTCTACCAGCCCGAGCTCGAATCCCATCTGCGCGAAGCATTTGCGGACCATGGCCGGATCGAACTGCGCCTGGGCGCGGAGTTCACCGGGCTGAAGCAGGACGCGGCGGGCGGCACGCTGTTCTATGCCGACGGCGAGAAGGCGCACGAAGTGCGGGCCCGCTGGGTCATTGCCTGCGACGGCGCGCGCAGCCCGGTTCGCAAGGCTCTTGGCGTCAAGCTCGACGATCTCGATTTCGAAGAGCCCTGGCTGGTTGTCGATGCCGAAGTCGAGGGGCCGGTAGCTTTCCCGCCCATCGACGGGGTGCCTGAGGGAGTCGATCTTCAGCGTCTCTCCGTCATGATGTGCGATCCTGATCGGCCCGCCACCGTCGTGCCGGGGCGCGGCAATCATCGGCGCTGGGAATTCATGCTGCTTCCCGGCGAGGACGACGCCGTGATGTCGCAACCGGAAAAAGTGGGCGAACTCGTCGGCGCATGGATGAAGGACGTGCCGCACAGGATCGTGCGCGCCGCGACCTACCGGTTCCACGGGCTGGTCGCCGAACAATGGCAGGTGGACCGCGTGTTTCTGGCCGGCGATGCCGCGCACCAGACGCCGCCGTTCTTCGGTCAGGGCATGTGCCATGGTTTGCGCGACGTCGCCAATCTCGCCTGGAAGATGGCCGCCGTTGCCAACAACCATGCCGATGAGGGGATTCTCGCCACTTATCAGCCAGAACGCGACCCCCATGTTCGCGGCGTGATTGGTGCAGCGGTCGGCGCGGGTCGATACATCTGCGAACTCGACCGCGCCAAGGCTACTGCGCGCGATGCGGCGATCCGCGAACAGTCGGCGAGTCGAAATGGTGAGACAGCGGCCGACCTGATTCCCGCCATTTCCGCCGGCTTCGTCGCCACCGGGACGGCCGGCGCGGGCGAGCGGTTTATCCAGCCCGCGCTTAAGGACGGGCGCAAGCTCGACGATCTCGTCGGCCACGGATGGCGCTTGTTCGTTCGTGACGCGAGCATCGGCGGCGATGTCCGGGGCGTGAGCCGCATAGTCGCATCCGATCTGCCCGATAGCGGCGCGGTGCTGGCATGGCTCGACGCGTACAAGGTCGATGCCGTGCTTGTGCGCCCCGATCATTACGTGTTCGGTTCGGCACAGGGTTCCGCAGCCCCTCTGCTTGATCTGCGCGAGCGCCATTTGCAGCAGCCCTCGGAGATTGCAGCATGAACGGTCTTTCCCTCGCCCAGGCGCAGGCGATCGTCGCCGGAACGCTGAAGGAAGCACGTTCGCGCGATGCAAAGCCGCTTGCCGTGATCGTGCTCGATGCCGGTGGGCACCCGGTCGCTTTCGCCCGCGAGGACGGTGCGACGTATTTCCGCCGCACCATCGCCGCCGCCAAGGCGACGGGAGCACTCGGCATGGGCGCCGACACCCGCGTGCTCGCGCAGCGCGCCGTCGGAAATCCGGTTTTCTTCCAGTCGGTGGCGGCGGCGGTCGGTGGAGACATCGCGTTTTCGCCGGGAGGTGTCCTCGTGCGGACGGGTAGCGCCGTGATCGGCGCTGTCGGCGTGAGCGGCGACACGGGGGAGTGCGACGAGGAGTGCGCGCTCGCCGGAATTGCCGCGGCCGGCCTTGGAGACGAAAAATGAAACTGCGTTCGATCGAGATGAGCCTGCCCGACCCGGCGGGGGCGGCCGCTTTCATGGAGGACATTTGGGGCCTCGCCGCAGCGGGTGAGAAGAACGGAACTCGGTATCTTCGGGGATCCGGCGCGCAGCCCTATCTCGTGTCGTTCCAGCCGGGTGAGGAATATGTCCGCTCGGTGACCTTCACCGGGGACGAACAGGAACTCTCGGGGATCGTCGCGCGCATCGAAGGCAAGGCATGGCCCATGCGTCGGGTAACTTCCGACGATCTCGGCGGTGGCCACGGGGTCGAAGTCGAATTGCCCGAGGGCGAGATTCTCCGTTTTCTTGCCGGTGCCGAAGAAGTGGAACCGATCCAGGGACACGCGAGGAAAAGCCGGCGGGTCATGCCGGTGGGCCTGACCCACGTCGTCTTCAATTCGGCCGACGCGGAGGTGTCGGGCGACGCGGTGGAGGAGGTTTTGGGCTTCCGTGTGTCGGACCGCACCGCAGGCATGGTGTTCGTACGCTGCAACGACAGCCACCATTCGACCGCGTTCGCCCGCGCAGGTTTTTCCAGCCTCAATCACATCGCGTTCGAGATGGAAGATCTGGACTCGGTTATGCGCGGCATCGGCTGCATGCGCGACCACGGCTTTTCACCCGCATGGGGGCCCGGTCGCCATGGCCCGGGCGACAATGTCTATGCCTATTACATCGCCCCGTTCGGGCCGGTGATCGAGTATTCCACGGCCGTCGAAAAGGTCCCGGAAGACTACGTCACCGGCAAGCCCGAGGACTGGACCTGGCCGGAAAAGCGCATCGACCAGTGGGGCGTGTCCGACAAGGATTTCGCCGGCCTGCGCAAGGCCGAGGAGCGCTTCCGTTTTCGCCGTGAGTGGGACGCCCAACCGATTGCCGATTGACCGACGCACCTTGCCGCCGGGGCGCTGGCCGCGATCGCGGCAAAACCCGGAGCGGCATCGGCCAGGAGAGGACCAAGAATGAGCCGATACATCAGCTTCCGCCGCCCCGACGGCTCCCCCAGCTTCGGTCGGGTCGATGGCGACAATGTCCACGACCTCGGCGCGCAGGGCAGCCCTGCGTGGTTGCGCGACGCCCTCGGCGGCGATCTGGCCGAGCTCGAGCCGACCGCCACATATCCGCGGGCCGACACGCGCCTGCTTCCGCTGATCCCGAATCCGGACAAGATCCTGTGCGTTGGCCTCAATTACGCGACCCATGTCGCCGAGACGGGCCGCGAGCAAAAGGAACATCCGGCGATCTTCACTCGCTGGGCCGACACGCTGGTAGCCGCCGGCGATCCAGTAATCCGGCCCAAAGAATCTACTCGCTTCGACTATGAAGGCGAGCTGGCGGTGATCATCGGCAAGGGCGGTCGCCGCATCCGGCGTGAAGATGCCATGGCGCACGTTGCCGGTTACTCGGTCTTCAACGACGTTTCGGTGCGCGACTGGCAGCGCCACAATATCCAGTTCACGCCGGGCAAGAACTTTCCGGCCACCGGCGCCTTCGGGCCCGAAATGGTCACGCGCGACGAGATTGCCGACATCGCCAGCCAGCGCGTGCAGACGCGCATAAATGGCGAACTGGTCCAGGATCAGCCGGTTTCGGACATGATCTGGGATATTCCCACGATCATCGAATATTGCAGCACCTTCACCCAGCTCGCGCCCGGCGACGTCATCGCGAGCGGCACGCCGGGCGGTGTCGGTGATAAGCGCACCCCGCCTCTGTATTTGAAAGCAGGCGATCAGGTGGAAGTATCCGTCGGTTCTGTTGGAAGGCTGATTAGCCCAGTATTTGATGAGTTATGAAATAAATAAATATTAATAACAAATAATATAGATACGGGAGAGGTAAATGAAGATTTTTAAAGCGGCTGCGCTTGTCAGTGTGGCATCGTTTGCATTGGCCGCTCAGGCGGCCTACGCGCAAAACGCAGATCCAGACGCGAACTCGCCGGAAGCGAGCTCGGAGGTTTCTTCCGAAGAACAGGATCGAGATGGTCTGGCGGAGATCGTTGTTACGGCCCAGCGCCGTGAGGAAAGCCTGCAGCGCACTGCAGTCCCTGTTTCAGCTATCACTGGCGATGATCTCGTACAGACGGGTATTACGGATGCTGCAGGTATCGGTCGCCTTGTGCCGGCGCTGCAGGTGCAACCAAGCGGCGGCACTACCAGCTTTTTCCTTCGCGGCGTCGGCACCCAGTCTGGCAATTCGTTTGCCGAAAATGCCATAGCCTATAACTTCAACGGTGTATTCGTAAGCCGCCCGACCGCACCGGCCGGCGCGTTCTTCGACTTGCAACGCGTAGAAGTTGTCAAAGGGCCGCAGGGCACACTCTACGGGCGCAATGCAACCGGGGGCGCAATCAACGTACTGCCGAACCGTCCCGAGCTCGGCGAGTTCTCCGGCAACATCAATCTCGAATACGGCAATTATGATTCCAAGAAAGCTTCAGGCGCGCTCAATATTCCAATCGGCGACACGGTTGCCCTGAGGCTTGCGTCACAGATTGTCGACCGGGACGGCTATCTGTCGGACGGTTATGACGACGAAAAGGGCGAGGCGGTCCGTGCCTCCCTTCTGATCGAGCCGAGCAACGACTGGTCGATGCTGCTTGTCGCAGACTATTTCAATCAGCACGGCAAGGGTGCCGGCCTTGTCCTCATCCCGAGCGACACCTTCAGCGCACCCCCGCTAGAAGACCGGATCGGCGGTTCTGATCCGCGTGCGACAGCGGCGATCGCGGCCTACGCAGCGACATTGCCCGCTCCACCCTTCTGCGGCGGCTTCGGCGGGTTCGTAAGCAGCGGATGCGTGATCACCCCGCAAAGCGACGGTTTTCTGGATAACAAATTCTACGGGGTCAGCGCGACGATCGAAGGCGATGTGGGCTTTGGTACCCTAACCGTCCTCCCGGCCTATCGACGCACCGAAGCGAATTACCGAAGCTACCTCCCGGGCTTTCTTGCGCAGGTGAAGGACAATTCGGACCAGATGTCGCTTGAAGTGCGCTTGTCATCCAATACCGACGGGCCGCTTCGCTATGTCCTGGGTGCTTTCTACTTCAATGAAGACCAGCAAGCGGATAATAATTTCTCCCAAGGCAACCTGTCCCAGTCGCACTTGGTTCCGCGGCTGAAAACGGAGTCAAAGGCCGTCTTCGGACAACTGACCTTTGACCTGGCTCCTACCCTGCGCCTGGTCGCCGGCGGACGCTATACGGACGAAAACAAGTCGCAGACAACCGCCTCGGCTGCCGGCGGCCTGCCGGGGGCGATCAATCCCCCGCTCGGTCCTCCCGTTCTGGGTACTCTCGCTTTTGAACGATTTACCTGGAAGGCGGGCGTCGAATGGGACGCGGGACCGCGCTCGCTGGTCTATGCCAATGTCGCGACGGGCTTCAAGACTGGCGGATTCTTCTTGGCCAGCCCACCCGATAACACCTATGCGCCCGAGAATCTCACCGCTTACACCATCGGCACCAAGAACCGGTTCCTGGATAACAGGCTCCAGGTCAACCTGGAAGCATTCTATTGGGACTATACGGACCAGCAGGTGACGTTCGTTGGCGGGGTTCGGACCGGATCGGGAATTTTCGCGCAAGGCGGAACAACCGTGAACGCCGGCAAATCGCGCATCTACGGGGCAGAGCTTGAACTGCAGTTCGCCCCGAGCTGGGCGGACCGGATCGCGGCGAACGTGCAGTATCTGAACGGCAAGTACAACTCGCTGCAGACGGCAAACTTTTCCAACACCGGCGCGCCGATCCCCACGGGCTGCACGGTTACCGGGAGCAGGCTGGCAAATCCGGGCGTAAACAATGCCCGGTTCTACGATACTGATTGCTCGGGCAAGCCGACAGTCCAGTCGCCCAAGTGGATCGCTAACGTCAACTATGAGCACACATTTACTTTGGGCGGCGACATGGAGCTACTCGCCGGGGCACGTACTTCGCTTTCGTCGTCTTATTATCTCAACGTCAACTTTCAGGAGGGAGAGCGTCAGGGCGCCTTCATGACTTCCGATGCCTATCTGACCCTTCAAGGGCCGGACAAGGTCTGGTCGATCACCGCCTTCGTCAACAATATCGAGGATGAGGTGATTTTCGCACGCGCCGGCAATCGACCGATTCTGAACTTTTCTGTCGCCACGCTGCGTCCGCCCCGGACTTACGGACTACGCCTCGGCTATCGATTCTGATTGTCATGGAAAATGCTGGCGGGGGGCATTCGGCCGATCCGCCAGCAAAGAGGAGAGGGTATGAACAAGGCAATAGCGCGCGGAGCGCTCCTGGCAATCATTTGCGTCTTCGCTACGGCTTGCGCAACGACAACTGTGGAGGATGCCAGGGTCGGCACGACTGTAGTATCTGCTAACCAGGCAGCCTCCGACGGGCTATTGCTCCTGGGTACGGCGGGGGGGCCTCTTGCACGCCCCGACCGGTCTGGGATCGCAACCTTGCTTACGGTCGGAGGGAAGCGGTACCTGATCGACGCTGGCGATGGAATCATCCCTCAAATCGGCAAGGCCGGACTTGGGCCCCGCGATATCCCGGTGGTGTTCCTGACGCACCTGCACGACGATCACTATGCCGGTCTGCCGGGCCTCGCCTCTTTCGCCTGGACGGTGCGTGGGCAGCATCTCGATATATATGGCCCGCATGGCACGGCCGATCTGGTGAAAGGTATCTTGCAGATCATGACGCCGAATGCCCGAATCCGGATGGCGGAACAACGGTTCGACCGTACGCCGGAGGATTTTATCATGGCCCACGAATATTCTGCCGGGCAGATATTCGACGACGGCAACGTCCGGGTCTCGGCCATTGGTAACACGCATTTCGACCTTGCGCCCGACAGCGCGGCTGCGAGTGACATGTCGTATTCGTTTCGCTTCGAGACGCACGGTCGCTCGATCGTGTTCACCGGCGATACCGGACCATCGGCTGCGGTTGCCGAGTTCGCGAGGGGAGCCGATATCCTTGTATCCGAGATGGCATCCATTGCTGACCGAGAAGCGGTCCCGCCATTTGTGCGTGGGCACATGGATCGCGAGCATCTCTCCCCGCTGGAGGTCGGCAAGCTGGCGGCTGCAGCGGGGGTCAAGACGCTTGTTCTAACGCACATCGGCATGGCCGGGGAGGCCGACGTCGCCGTCATCCGAAGTGTCTTCAAGGGCGAGGTGATCCTCGGGACGGATATGACCGCGATCCCGCTCTGACCTGCCCATCTTTTCAGGACATGACATGATGAAACAGTCGATCACGTACACCGCAGTCGCCATTGCCCTGCTGTCAGTTTCGCCTGCTTGCACTTCGGTGGCCGCGCAGGACCATATAGCCGAAGCGCAACCTGTCGCTTCGGCGACAGAATGGATCACGCTGGGCACGATGGGCGGTCCGATGCCGAACGCCACCCGCGGCGAGCCGGCAAACCTGCTCGTCCACAACGGACAATTCGATCTGATCGATGCGGGCGACGGAGCGGCGACCGCATTCCTGCGCGCGGGCGGTAACTTCCGCAATTTGCGCAGCGTGTGGATCAGTCACATCCATTTCGATCACATCGGCGGCCTGTACGGCGTGCTCGGTTTGCGTTTGCAGACCCGCACGCAAGAACCGCTGACGATCTACGGCCCCCCCGGAACGAAGGCGATCGTCGACGGACTGATCGCCGCCATGCGACCGAGCGCCCGTTCCGGCTTCGGCGTTCCCGGTGAGATCCCGATCGATCCGGCCGCCAGCGTGCGTGTGGTCGAGCTCGACGACGGCAGCGTCGTGGAACTGGGCGACATGAAAATCACCTCGGCGGCCAACACGCACTACAGTTTTCCCGCTGGATCGGCCGAAGCGCGTGATTTCCGATCCCTCTCCTTCCGCTTCGACATGCCTGACAAGAGCATCGTCTACACCGGCGATACCGGTCCCAGCGACGCCGTGGTTGCGCTGGCGAAAGGAGCCGACATGCTGGTGACCGAACTGATCGACATCGACGCGACGATCGCTAACGTCCGCCGCCGCGCGGCCGATCTCTCGTCGAGCGATCTGGCCAATATGGAAACACACCTGCGCACCCATCACATCACCACGTCCGACATCGGCGCGATGGCGCGTGACGCGGGGGTGAAGGAGGTTGTTATCACGCATATCGCTGGCGGTGGATCGAGCGAGCCGACGGCGAACGACCGGTATGTACGCGAAGTCAAGGCGCAGTTCGGCGGCACGGTTCACGTGGCGTCCGACCTCGAACGTTTCGCGCTCTAGAGCGGCAACGGCTTCCGCGATGTACCTGAGGCTAGCCTTCGTCAACGGAAGCCATGGCGAGCCGGCCGACCGCACCTTGACGGTCGACTGGACGGATCGCGAATGCTGCATCTCTTCACGCCTGAGACGGCGGGTTCGACTCACTATTTTTACATTTCGTCGATGGCTCAACAGGACGCGACGTCGGAGCAGTTCGACGCCTTCACCGACGCCCTGGCGCGCGTCTTCAACTCCGAAGACAAGCCGATGATCGACACGCAACAACAGCGCATCGGGGCGCATGAATTTTCCGAACTCAGGCCGGCGCCGCTCCGGATCGACAAGGCGGCAGTGCTCGCTCGCCGGACGCTCGATCGAATGGCTCAACTCGAGACCGGAGAAGTGTGATGAAAACAATCGAAGAAATCGGCACCGATCTCGGCCCGGATGTTCTGGCTGCATGCGAGGCGCTGTTCGCCGAAGCGCAGACGGCCCTTGCCGCCCGGTTTGCTCCTGTCGCTTCGGACCAGCCCTACGGACCCGACGCGCGGCACCGGCTGGACCTCTATGGCGCGCCGGAGAGCCCCGCCCCGATTGTGCTGTTCGTCCACGGCGGCGGCTTCCGTGTCGGCGACAAGGCGGCCGACGGCTGGCCCAATGGTGCGGTCGGCCGATGGGCAGCGCAGCAGGGCTTTCTCGGCGCGGTGATGAATTACCGGCTCGCGCCTGCGCACACTTGGCCTGCTGGTGGTGAAGACGTGCTGGCAGCCGTCGATTGGCTGATGGCCAACGCCGCCGACTTTGGCGGCGATCCGAACCGCATCGTCCTTGTCGGGACGTCCGCAGGGGCTGTCCACGTGGCGACCGCGCTCCAGCTCCGGCCCGACGTTGCGGTTCGCGGATGCGTGCTGCTTTCCGGCCTCTACGGCTATGCCGAATACGAAGATCGCGATTCGATCTATTACGGCGATGCCGCGCTCGCATCGGAGCGCATGCCGCACGACGCGGTCGCCGCGACCCGGCTTCCCCTGTTTGTCGCCTGTGCTGAATTCGACCCGCCGCGCTTCCAGCGCGAATGGACAGGTCTCCTCAATGACCGACTGGCGCGCCACGGGCAGCTTCCGCATTGCCACTATGCGAGCGGTCACAACCATTATTCGATGGCCATGCACATCGGCACCGCCGATCGTCGGCTTGCCGATGAGATCAGCCGATTTGTCGAGCTTTGCTGCGCCTGAGACAGGCAGCGTATGGAGAACTGCGCGATGAGCCACGCCCAATACATCCGTCGGGAAACCTTCATCAGCATGATGATAAATGGCGCGCTTTCGGCGGCGTTCTTCCTGCTGATATTCGTCTGGTTTTCGCCGGTCCCGCTTTGGGGGATCGGTAACTGGATCTTCGACTTCCTGCCGCAATCCTTCATGATCGGACTAATGTCGACCATTGTCCCGGGGGCGATCACAAAGAAACGACTACGCGATGGAACCGTGCGACCGTCCGGCGCCCAAACGCGCCTGCCACAATCGCTCATCCTGCGTGCGCTGCTACTTGCGGCGGCGTCGGCTCTCATTGGCACTGCCGCTATTGCGGCAATCGCCGCCCTGACAGGCGCGGCGGAGATAGGCTGGAGCGAAGCATTCGCCCTCAAGGTCCTGTACGGTATCATCCTCGCCGCAATTGTGACGCCGCCAGGTTTGCGGACATCGCTTGCACGCTAGGCCTGCTGACATTTAGCTTCGCCATTTCTGAAGAATCGTTCGGCGAGGTCGCGCTCTTTGTATAGCTCGCGATCGCCCGGGCGACCGCCAGCTATCGTGATACGGCGAGCGATGATGGGCAGAGCTTCACGAGCGGCGGTGGCGTCAGGAGCACGCGTGTTGAAGCCGGGGCGCTTATCTCGTCCTTTGCTGCCGGAGATGCGCATTTGCCAACATCCCGCCCAGGATGAATCGGCGGTCAAAGCCGTACTTCAGCACGTGGCTCTATCGTGAGCGGAACCTGATCGAGCGCTTCCTCT
This sequence comes from Sphingomonas sp., assembly GCA_002707985.1. Taxonomy (GTDB): domain Bacteria; phylum Pseudomonadota; class Alphaproteobacteria; order Sphingomonadales; family Sphingomonadaceae; genus Sphingomonas. The sequence continues at coordinate 24,777 of PAOI01000010.1, forward strand.
CCACGCTGAAGACTCGCCACCCGATACGACAAGCTGGCCGAACACTTCCTCGCCATGGTCCAGCTCGTCTCGATACGGCTGGGGCTCCGCGTTTATGAGTCTACGCCCTTGGACCTGGGTGCGGCCTCGTTCGGCGTTTCCGACCGGCGCTGTCGACGGCGCAATGCGAGCAGATAGATGATGACCGCAACGCCCGCGAACAGGAACCACTGCACGGCATAGGCGAGGTGATTGTTGGGCAGGCTGGCCGGATCGGGCGGCTCAGTCGCCTGAAGCCCCGGCGCGGGAGTATCGGAAACCAGCATAAGCAATATCGGCGCGGTCTTGCCCGAAAGCGCCGATCCGATCACCGATTCGCTGCCCGGCGCCGCACCGATCACGCCGCGCACCGGGCCGCCGCGCCATTGCGGTTGTGCCCTGGGATCGCTGGTAACGCCCATATCGACGAGCAGTACCGGCCCTTCCGCGCCGCCGGTCGCGCATTCGGCGATCTGGCGATAGCCGGTGGTGCCGTCGACGCTGTGCCCGGCGCGAGTCTGCCACCCGGTCGGGCGCAGGCAAAAGCCATGGGCGTGGCGGAACAGATATTGCTCGCCGACCGGCGGGCGGGGAAAGGCGATTTCGGGCTTGTCGAGATTGCCCGAATAGCGCTCGATCAGGCCCAGTTTCCATTCGCGCCGATCGAGCTGCCAGATGCCGAGCGCGATCATCGCGGCGACGGCAAGCGCGACGAACAGGGTGGGAAGGATCGGCAGGCGCGGCATTATTCGTCGTGCGCGATGCGCCCCTCGACCGCCTTGTTGCGATATTCGAGCGCGAGCAGCAGCCCCTTGGCGAAGCGCAGCGTCACCAGGACGAGGATCAGCGTCAGCGGAATCCACAGCACCGCATGCACCCAGAAGGGCGGCGAGAAGCCGAGTTCGACGACGATCGCCAGGATCGTCACCAGCGTGCCGATGCCGAGCGTCAGGAACACGACCGGGCCGTCGCCGACATTGAACTGCGTGAAATCGAGCCCGCATTCGCTGCAGCGATCGGCGAATTTGATGGGCCCGGAAAAAAGCGTGCCCGCGCCGCAGCGCGGGCAGCTGCCCTTGGTACCGGAGTCGACAGGTGCCGGCTCCGGTGTTTTCGGGGTGGGATCAGCCACCGTGGACCGGCGCGCCCCAGCTGCCCCAGACATAGATGGAGACGAAGAGGAAGAGCCACACCACGTCGACGAAATGCCAGTACCAGGCAGCGGCTTCGAAGCCGAAATGCTGGCGCGGCGTGAAATCGCCCTTGTACGCGCGGATCAGGTTCACGATCAGGAAGATCGTGCCGACGAGCACGTGGAAGCCGTGGAAGCCGGTCGCCATGTAGAAGGCGCCGCCATAGCTCGATCCACCGTCGCTGGCCGCGGCGAACGGGAAGGGTGCGTGGATATATTCATATGCCTGGATCGAGGAGAAGATCATGCCGAGGATGATCGTCAGCCACAGACCCTTTTTCAGGCCGTCGCGATCGCCATGGATCAGCGCATGGTGCGCCCAGGTGACCGTGGTGCCCGAAAGCAGCAGGATGAAAGTGTTGAGCAGCGGCAGTTCGAACGCATTCAGCACTTCCATGCCCTTGGGCGGCCACTGACCGCCGACCGCTTCGACGGTCGAGGGGAAGAGCGCGAAATCGAACCACGCCCAGAACCAGCCCACGAAGAACATCACTTCCGAAGCGATGAACAGGATCATGCCATAGCGCAGGTGGAGCTGAACGACGGGCGTGTGATCGCCGCCATTGGCTTCCTTGATAACGTCGACCCACCACGAGAACATCGTGAACAGCACGCCGATGAAGCCAGCGCCCGCCACCCAGGCGCCGCCCGCCATCTCGTGCATGTACATGACAAGACCGGACGTCATCACCAGCGCCGCGATCGATCCGATCAGCGGCCAGGGGCTGGGATTGAGGATGTGATATTGGTGGTTCCTGGCTCCGGCCATCGATTGTCCCTTTTGATCTGTTCCCGCGCGGGGCGGGCGCGACATGCCCCATGCCGCAAAGTTCCGCAAACCCTCTAGCTCGGGCTTCGACCGGAATCCACAGGGTAAAATGTGTAGGAAAGCGTGATTTTTTCGACATCGGCCGTGTCGGGGTCGTCGCGGATCGCCGGATCGACATAGAAGATCACCGGCATCCGCACCGTCTGGTGTGGCTGCAGCGTCTGTTCGGTGAAGCAGAAGCACTGGATCTTGCGGAAATATTTCCCGGCGCGCGCAGGCGTGACGTTATAGGTCGCACGCCCGGTGACCGGCTGATCGCTGTCGTTGGTGGCGATGAAAAAGGCCAGATCGCGTCCGCCGATATCGATGGTTTCGGTACGGCGCTCGGGCTTGAAGCTCCAGTCGAGCCGCTGGTCGATGTTCGAATCGAATCCGATCACGATCTTCTGCCCGCTCTCGCCCGGCGCCTGAAGCCCGCGGCTGACGGTGCCGTTGAGGCCCGTGACCTGACAGAAGACGCGATAGAGCGGCACGCTGGCGAAGCCCAGGCCGGTCATCCCGAAAACGCCAGCCAGCGCCAGCAGCCCGGTGCGAAGCTTGCGGTTGATCATGGCGCCACACCCGCGGCGATCTTCACGATCGAAATCGCGAAGATCAGGATGACGAATGCGCCGAGCCCGAGCGCCATCACCAGCGCGCGCGAATGCTGGCGCCTGCGAACCTGAGTCGCATATTCGCGTGCGTCCTGCTCGGCGGTCGGCGGCGTCGGGGCGCTGGCGCGGTCCGCAGTCAGATCATCGTCGCGATTGTCGGTCATGCCAGCCACCGGTCGGCGACCAGCGCGCCGAAAATGAGGAACAGATAGGCGATCGACCAGGCGAACAGCCGTTTTTCCGGCTTCATCGCATCGTTGGTGCCGGTGCGACGGAAGGTGACGGCCAGCGCCAGCGCGCCGAACACCAGATTGAGCAGGATCGAAGCGACGCCATAGATCGCGCCGGTCAGCCCGAGTGCCCAGGGGGCGATCGCGGCGGCGATCATCGGGATGGTGTAGAGGCCGATCTGGGTCCGAGTCGTCCGCTCGCCCGCGACAACCGGCAGCATCGGCACGCCGGCATTGGCGTAATCGCTCTTCACGAACAGCGCGAGCGCCCAGAAATGCGGCGGCGTCCACAGGAACACGAGCGCGAACAGCAGCACCGGCAGCAGCGAGACCTGACCCGTCGCCGCGGCCCAGCCGATCAGCGGCGGAAACGCGCCCGCAGCCCCGCCGATCACGATATTCTGCGGTGTCCGGCGCTTCAGCCATACCGTATAGATGACGACGTAATAGAGGATCGATGCCGTCAGGATCACCGCCGACAGCAGGTTGATCGCGAAATACATCAGCACCACCGACGCGACCGACAGGCCGACGCCGAAATGCAGCGCCGACTGGCGCTCCATCCGGCCGCCGGGCAGCGGGCGTTCGCGGGTGCGCTTCATCTTTGCGTCGAGATCCGCCTCATACCATTGGTTGAGCGCGGCGGCGCCGCCTGCGCCCATGGCGATGCACAGGATCGCGGTAAAGGCGAGCACGGGATGGATCTGAACCGGCGCGGCGAGCATGCCGCACAGGCCGGTAAAGACTACAAGGCGCATGACGCCCGGCTTGGTAAGCGCGAGGAAATCGCGCCAGTCGGCGGGCATGGATAGCGCGGACGCGGATACAGGTGACGATGCCATGATGCCGCGCGCTATACGCGTTGTCGCGCCATCCGAAAAGAGGGACGGAAAACTGCCGGCCCCGCAGGGCTCAGCCGAGGTCCGAGCGCACCAGCGCCGCGAATATCGGCAGAATGTGATCGCGTGCCAGATTGGCAAGCGGCAGGCTGCGTGCTTCCGATTCGGTAAGCCAGCGCGCCTCGGCGATTTCGGCATGGCGGTCCACGCGCGACGGCCCCATTCGCAGGTGATAGAGTTCGGCCTCGACGCGCTGGCCCGGTTCGTTCGCGGCTTCGGCGGAGAAGCTGCCCAGATAGCGGGGCGCCTGCCGATCCGCGATCAAGCCGATTTCCTCGCGCAATTCGCGCAACAATGCCGCTTCCGGCGATTCGCCGGGCTCGATCTTGCCGCCCGCGAGCATGAAGAAGCGCGAACCGCGCTTGCGAACCAGCAGCATCCGCCCGGCGCCATCGTCGATCAGGGCGGACGCGATGCGGATCGGCGGCGCGGTATCGGCGGGCATCGTCCGGCCTGTGGGCGGCAGTGTCTAGCGATCTGTCGGCGCGCTATTTTCGCGCGACGCAGCGGCCCGCGCGAGGATCGCGTTGAGCTGTTTCTTGATCGCGCTTCCGGCAAGGTGTGCATCGACGTTGGAAAAGCGCTCGGACACCAATGCGCGCCGGATGTCCGCCACGCTGCGGCAACTGCCGCCCTCTGCCAGTGCGAAGGCGCGTTCGATGGTCGTAGGTTCGTTCATGGGGTGCGCATAGCATGAATTGCCGCGCAGGGCCCTCATCTGGTGCGCATGCGCTGTCCCGCACGCCGCTGAGGCATGGACCTGCGACATTTTTCGGGAATTTCGCCGTTCCAGCCCTGATTGCGAGGAGGCTGCGGTCCGCGTGTCCCGGGGGCGATCAAGGTCTTCCGGCAACCTGGCCGCTGCAGCGAGCGACGATCGCCGGGGTGCGCGCGATCAGCGTGAACATCGCCGCGAGATAGGGCGGAACGCCCATCTGAAGGATCATCGCAGCACTGGCGCCGTCCATATTGATCGCGCCCACGCGGCGCTCGAGCAATATTTCGCTCAGCCGTTCCGCACGGGCGATATGGGCGCCGGGCATGGCGTCGCGGCACCAGGCGAGCAACAGCGCGGCTCGGGGATCGCGACGGTAACTGCTGTGGCCGAATCCGGCGATGCGACCGGTGCGGCGCCCCGCCCACCCACGCGCGCGCCCTAGATAGGCGTCGAGAAAGGCGTGCATGTCGTTCGCTTTCGCGGCTTGCTCCAGGAACAGCGCGGCCCCGGTTATCGCGCCGAGATGGAAGAAACCGAACGATGCGAGAAACGCCTGATAGACGTGCTGCACCGATCCGTCACAGCATTCGGCCATGGTCCGCATCGCCAGCGTGCTCGCCGCAGCAGTGCCGGGTTCGGCGCCGACGACGATCGCGCCGTTGATCACGCGCCGCTCGGCAGGGGTGAGCACATGCCCCGTCAACAGCAGGAAAATCATGTCGATATAGGTCGGCGCTGCGTTCACTGCCGTTTCGATCTCTCCGATACCGCTGTCGGACTCGGCGGAACCGGCGGAGAACAGGCTGACGAAGCGATTGGGCGTCCGCTCGGTCTCGTCCTTGTAGATACGCGCCAGCACAGGGAGGCGGGCGATCAGCAACAGACCCCAGAGCATTTCCTTCGTCAGTGTCAGCCCCGGCAGCCGTTCATTCGCCCGCCGCAAAGCTTCGTCGTCAGGCATTGCCGTCGCCGCAGCGACGCAACCGAACGCAGTTTCGAACGGCACGTCGGTGCTCGCACCCAGCCGCATCAGGCGCGCATGGGCGGGAGGCGGCAGCGCCTCCGCCTTGAGCAGCGCGATGAGCTGCCCGGTCTGTTCGGGCGTCGGTGGCGTTCCGGCGAACCGGCGGTACAGGCTGGCTTCATAACTTCCCCGTCCTCCGCGCGCCGCGCCGAGCACATCTTCGACCGGCGTCCCGGCGATCTTCATCGCGCGAAGCCGATGCGGCGTTTCGGCGGCAACCGAAACATCCGCAAACTCCCCGCGATTGCAACGATAGGTCAGGTTGAAGCGCTCGCCCTCGAGCGGAAGCACGCGATGTTCATGGTCCCAGCGCGCCGGTCCGCTCAATATATAGACCGAGCCTGGCTCGAGCTGGATTTCATACGCGACTGCGTCCTGCCCGGTGCGACGGAATTGCATCACTGCCGGCGCACCGAAGCTGATTCCGCAGATGCTTGCGCCGAAGCGGTGCCCGTCGACATGCCAGCCAAGGTCGGTTCCGGGCGGATAGTGCATCGCGACGCACTGGTCATAGTCCCATCCCGCCGGCAGCAGGGCATGCTGCCCGGCGACGAGCGCATCGAATTCGGGCGGGATCGGTGGCGCCTGATCCCGCCGGCCGCCGTGATGGGCATAAGCCACCCCGAACTGGCGATAGCCGCGCCGCATCGCCTGATCGGGCCCGGTATAATCCCGGGCGCGGGCGCGCGGACCATAGGCCTTATGTTCATAGACGATGCAGCGCAGCCGTTCGATCGCGGTGTGCTGCTGCTCCGGGCTCAGCCGCCCTGAGACATAGTGAAAGCCTTCCCAATAGGCATGGCGCATCACGTGCCTCGCGCGGCTTCCATGGGCCGGCTGTCTTGCGTCTCCGCCACGCGGCGCGGCATCGCCTCGACATTCTTGAAATAGGCGCGTTCGACGCGCTGATAATGTTTCCCGACGACCTGACGGATCCACAGCGCCATCGCTTCGTCAGGCGGGCGCCCGGTGCCATGCCAGTTGAGCGGATACTGAAAATGGCTGCCCGAATGGGTGCGGTCGATCGCCAGCGTGAAATCCCCCGCGATCAGTTGCGCGGGGACGCTTTGTACGTCGCTGCGTTCAAGCTGGCGGAACCAGGCCGGCCAGTCATGCGCGATCGATACGACGCGACCCTCCGCCGGATCATATCCCGGGTCGATCATCACGCCCCGCTGAAAGGCGATCAGGCTGTCGAGGTGCGGATCGGGGCCATGGTCATGATCGAGTGCGGCACGAACGGCCGCATAGAAACGGTCGATCTCCGCCATCGTGCGGTACAGCACATATTCCTCGACGCTCAGCTGATAATCGAGGTCGGGCAGCTCCGGGACAGTGATCGTTTCCACCATATCGACGCCGTCCGGACCGACGAACCGGGCGATATGGTCGCGGCAATGACGATAGACCGCGTGCCATTCGCTTGCGTCGTTCAGGAACACAGCATCGATCAGCAGGCGATAGAAATCGGCATAGGGCACGTCATGCCGATGCCGCCAATAGCGTGCGAGATGCTGGGTAAGACCGCTGTTGTGAAGTGCGATCAACAGGCGCCCACGGACATACATCTCGACGAACTCGTCCTCGTCGTGGCTGTGCGTGGCGACGATGGTCCTGGAAACGTCGGCACTGTCTTCGCGCGTGCTGCGCTTATTGACCGAGCCGCGGCGCACGATCGTGCGGATGCCCCAGCGCGCGACATAATCGGGATCCGATGCCGGTGCGTTGGGCAAAACGTCGAACGGGTAGGCGACATATTCGTCGTGTACGCCAAGCTCCATCAGCGCAGTCAGCGACCCCAGAAATTTGTCGAGCGTGTCGGCCGGGCCGCCGAAGATGAGCTGCGCAACGCAAGGTATGCGCTCTTCGCGCGCGCGCGCCGCGACGGCGATCAGATGCTTCTTGTCGATCTGTTTGCGGTTCATCGCCGCGAGCACTTCATCGTCGAGGCTCTGGACCGACAGGATGTGGAAATCGACCAGGCCCGCCCGGAACGCCTTGGCATTCATCCGCGCCACGCGATCGACATGGTTCTTGGCGTTGTTCCATATGAAGACGCGGGGGAAGCCGTGCGCTTCCTTGGCGGCGACGATCGCATCGAGGATCGCTTCGTCGCGCGGCAGGATGCCGAAATTGGCGGCGGTGAGGAAGGTTACCTGGATGCGGTTGCGCGCGATCCAATCGGCCTCTTCGCGGATGCGGTCCAGTCCGATCGCGCGGACCTTGCTGCGCGTGTTCGATCCCCAGTCGCAAAAGCTGCAGGCATAGGGGCAGCCCCGGTCGATTTCCCAGGGGATGCCGATCGCACGCTGCGGATTTTCGGCGCGCAGCCGCGCCATAAGCGCTTCGAGATATGCCGCGTTGGCCAGCCATGGCGACGGGCCGAATGTTAGGGGCAGTTCGGGGGAAGCGGTTTCGTGGACGACACGGCCCTTCGCCCGCTCCTCGGCGGACGGACGCAGCACCAGGCCGGGAATGGCGTTCCAGTCGCGCATGCCCGTGGCCAGCTGTTCCAGGATGCGCTGGAAGGCGAGTTCGCCATCCCGCAGCACGACGATGTCGACCATCGGAAAGCGGGCAAAGAAGTCCTGGCTGCGGATATCGAGATCGGGTCCGCCGGCGACGACGATGCAATCCGGACTGCGACGCTTCACTTCGGCGGCGAGCGCCATGTTGGTGCTGGTGTTCCACGAATAGCAGCTGAGCCCGAGCACCGCGACGGGCTGGCCGTTATAGGGTGCGAGCAGATCGGCGGGTGCCCCCTTCATAATCACCGGATCGAGCCAGTTCAGCGATTCGCGCAGTTCGGGGAAGCGGTCGCAATGCGTCTTCAGCGTGGCCCAGATCGTCGGCAGATAGACGACATGGCCCGGATTATTGTTGGGCACCGATATCAGCACATTGCGCTTCATCGCGCGATCACCCTTCCGCCGCCGCACAGGCGCGCCCGCGCACTGCCGAAACGCCGCATTGCTGCGGCTTGTCGACGGTATCTCCGGCAAGCACTTCGGCATTGGTGTGCACCGGATCGCGCCACAGCGCCTCCAGCATCCTCAGGTCGTTGCGCGACAGAAAGCCGCTTTCGAGCCCGCGATAGCCGGGCGGTACCGAAGTGAGCGTGGGCACGCGAAGCTCCGGATAGAGGCGTCCGGCCCAATGATCGTCGGTGCTGGCGACACGCCCGCAGGCATCGAGATCGATCAGGTCGAGCAGCGGCGATCCGGCGGCAAATCGCAGGCTGTTCTCCGAAACCGGATAGTCGCGCGCAGCGAACCAGGCGACGATCTCGTCCTGCTTGCGATTGATTTCCTGCGACCGGAAGCGCGCGGTGAGCAATTGCGGCACGGCGATTCCTCCCGCGGCGCGGACCGCTTCGATCAGGCCGGTGCGCATGCCCAGCTGCGGCGCTGTATCGAACGCGCTGATCGAGACGCGGAACTCGGCACCGAGCGCGCCCAGCGCATCGAGCTGGGTGGGGGAGGGCATGCGAAACGCCTTGGTGATGAACACCATATGGCGCCCCGCCGCCACGACCATCCGCGCAAGATCGAGCGCCAGATCCCACGCCCAGGAGGGGTCGCTGTTCCACCCGTTGCGCAGGTGCCCCTGCCCGGCGGGAAGGGCGTCGAGATCGGCTTCGATCAGTCCCGCGTCGAGCCGGTTGCGCACGCGCACGCCGAAATCATAGCCGGCTTCGAATGCCGCGCGTGCGGCAAAGCAGCTGCCGTAACAGATGCTTGCGGCGGGAAGGCAACCGCTGACGACATCGCCGGTGAGCGAATCGAACGGCAGCCCGCCGGCCCGGCCGACCCGGATCGTCTGCGGATCGAACGGCACCAGCGAAGGATCGCCGCGATATTGCGCGAAACAGCTGGCTGCGGCGACATGCAATGCCCGTTCGGCGGCAGCGCGTTCGATCGCGCTCATGCCGTCACCGGGAGCGGCGCGCTGCCGACCGCTGGCCCGCGGCTGGCGGAGAGTTGTCCGCAGCCGCCGCCGATATCGGCGCCCATGCTTTCGCATAGCGACGCTGCGAAACCGGCGCATTGCAGCGTGTCGAGGACTTGGCGGACCCGCTCCGGCGGGGAAGCGCGCAGGTCGGTGCCCGGAATCGCATTCCATGCCTTGAGCCTGATCGAGAAAATCGCCGGATCGAGCAGGACGGCAAGGCGCGCAATATCCGCGTCGCTGTCGTTGACGCCGTTCAGCAGCAGATAGTTCATCGTCACGGGATTGCCGGTCCGCTCGCGATACCTGACAGCGGCGGCGATCACCTCGCGGATCGGATATTTGCGACCGACCGGGATCAGCCGCTGGCGCGTGGCATCGTCGGCGGCGTGCAGCGAGACGTTGAGGCGCGCCAGTGGCAGATCGGCCAGCGCCTCCATCGCGGGCACGATGCCGACCGTGGTGAGCGTCACTTCGCGCGCCAGCCCCTTCGCCAATATCGTGCGAGTCGCCTGTGCGACATTTTCGGGATTGAGCAGTGGTTCGCCCATGCCGGCGAACTGCACCACGCGCAGCTTCGTGCCCATGCCGCGCACCTGATCGACAATCTGTTCGACGCTGAGGTTGCGATGGCGGCGAACCCGGCCCGTCTCGCAAAATGCGCAGGCGACCGGACAGCCCGCCTGGCTCGAAATGCAGCCATGTTCGCCGTCGCCATAGCGAAAGCGAATGCTCTCGACATATTCGCCGCCGGGCAGTTCCCAGAGCAGTTTGACGCTGCCGTCGGTCGAGGTCCGGCTTTCGACGTGTCGCATCATTTTGCCGCGGGGATTGCGTCGGTCGCGCCGACAGGGTGGGAAGCCGGCGCGCGTGTGATCGCACCCTTCATCAGGCAGCGCGCGCCCCAGAAAGAACAGCGGCCATGCAGTGTCAGGCGGTTGTGGAGGAACAATGCGTCGCCACGCTCCAGCCTGACCTGGCGCACCACGCCGCCATCGACCAGCCCCTGTTCGCAGAAGCGATCGAACCGCTGCGCCATGTCGATCACCTGCGCCGAATTCTCCGGCGCCACGCGCGTGGCGTTCCAGTTGAGCCGAGCCATCCCGTCGACAATGCGCAGGATATGCTCGGTCCGGGTACGCGCACCCTTGCCGAATATCACCGGTGTGACGAGCAGCTCGTCGAGCAGTGCCGAGTCATAGAGCCGCAGGCATTCGACGATCCGTGCGCCGTCGATCACCGTCGTGGCGCCGCCGAAATCGGCAGGGGCCTCGCAATAGAAAAAGATGATGTCGAAATCGACATCCGAATAGCTGCCGTCGACATGCAGCCCCATCCGCCCGTTGCCGTAGCGATAAGGATGGCGCTCGGCGAGCCGGGGATCATAGCGCATGTCGAGCCAGCCGGTGCGATCGAGCGCACCGGTATCGGGATTTTCGTCCTTGAAATGGAAGTTGCCGATTTCCTCGGCAATGCGGCGATAGAATGTCGCATGATCGCCGCCGGGCGACCCGCCGGTAAGCAGCACCGCGCGATGCGTTTCCACTGCGTCGCGGACCTGCGTCGCGAAACCGGGCGTGTCATGGCACGCCAGCGCGACGAAGGGCGCCATCGCGCTCATTCCGGTCGCCGATCGTCGGCGATGACGACGCGATGCACTTCGCGCCGTTCGGCTGGATAATCGTTCAGCGCGAGATGCTGGACGCAGCGATTGTCGAAAATCACCAGCGTGCCGCGCCGCCATTGCAGGCGCGCAGTAAAATCGGGCTGACAGGCATGCGTATCGAGGAAATCGAGCAGCGGCGCGGATTCGGTTTCGGTCATGTCCTCGAAACGCTGGACATGGACGCGGCTGGCATAGAGCGCCTTGCGGCCGGTCTCGGGGTGGGTACGTGCGATCGGATGCAACACTTCGTCGGCGGCAAGCGCGGTATCGCGGATTCGGACGACATCGCCCAGCTTCAGGGCTTCGGTGCCGGGACCATGGACGCAACAGGCACAGAACACGCCGTTCAGCCCGGCCAGCATGCGCCGCATCCCCGGCGAAAGTGCCTCATGCGCGGCATACATGTTCGCGAACATCGTATCGCCGCCCTGGCTCGGGATATCGACGCCATAGAGCACGGTCGCGCGGGGCGGGATCGGCATATAGGGCGAATCGCTGTGCCACACGCCGCCGAAGTTGAGCGCAGTGCCCGGCTCCTTCGTCACGGCGACCACCGCCGGATGACCGGGAAGCGGCTCGGCAAAGGGATAGCGATCGATCTCGCCGAAGCGCGCGGCGAACGCGACCTGGTCGTCGGGCGTCAGCGCCTGATCGCGGAACGACAGCACCTGATAGCGATGAAGCGCATCGCGTATTTGTGCCATCGTTTCGGGGTCGTCCAGATCGTGGCGCACGTCGATGCCCGAAATCTCCGCGCCGAGCGCGCCTTGCCATGGCGTGATCTGCAACGCGGGCGCGAGTATGTCCGTTGATCGGTCAGGCCGTTGCAAGAATCGCCTCCTCTGACAAACCGCAGCGCATGCCTGCGGGTTGGGCGAACCGGTCCGGCGGACCGAAGATCTTGGTCCCCTGAAGCCAGCGCTCGCCGGAAAAGGCCTCGCGGCGATGGACCAGCTGGGTATTGTCGTAAAGGAGCAGGTCGCCGGCCTGCCATCGGTGCGAATAAAGGTTGGCGGGCGCGAGGATGGCGTCGAGCAGCGTCGCGCGCAGCATCGTAGCTTCCCGCTCGCCGACGCCCAGAAAGCGCCTTGTATTCTCGCTGTGATAGAGCAGCTCGCGATCGCCGCATGGCGTGCGCAGCACCAGCGGGTGCGCGACTTCGATACGGTCGACATTGTCATGCGATTGCGCCGGCATGCGCGTCGACCAGAGCGGACGAATTCGGTCGAGCAAGTCTGGCGACAGCCCGAGATTCGCGACCACGGTACTCGCAAAACTGGTTTCGCCTCCCACCGGTGCGGGAATCCGGCAATAGAGCGTTGCCAGTGTCGCCGGGCGTTCGCGAAACTCCTGGTCCGAATGCCAGAAGTCGGTCCCGTTGCCGCCAAAGCCGAGCGCGCGCCCCCGTCCGTCCGCCAGATTGGTGAGCTGGCTGACATAGGGCGTGGCACGACCATGCGAGATACGCCTGGCGGAGAGTTCGAGCGCACCGGTGCCGATCCGGCGCGAAAAGGCCTCATGCGCTTCATCGGTCAGTTGCTGGCCGCGGAACAATATAGCGCCATGCTGCGCGAGCAGTGCCCGGACCTGCTCCACCGCTTCGGCGTCGAGCGCACAGGCTTGCGCCTCGATCAGCTCGACGCCGAAGCGGGGATGGAGCGGCCGAAGCTTGCGGAAGGATCGGGATTCACCCTGCGCCCTCCCGCCGCTGACGCGCGGAGGAGCCGGCGGAGTCATCCCGCGGCCTGGATCGACTTGATCTTCTCCTGGATCGACGGCGGGGCATCCGCGCGCGATTCGATCGTGATGCTGGTATAGGCGCGCTCAAGGCCATCGGAGTGCATCGTGGCGAGAATTTCGCGCAGCACGCCAAGAACGGTGCCCGCTTCGCCCTGAACGTTCAGGCCCATGGCATGGGGAAGAGCACTGACGCCGGCAGCTTCGAATGCAGCTTTGTGTCCGGCGACCATCTTCGAAGCACTGGTGGTGAACTTCACGGGTTGTACGCGAATGTCTGCGGTGATCTTCATGGCAAATCCCCTCTCGACCGGAATATCCGTGCTGCGGGAGTATGAAGAAAAACCCGAGGCTGCCCAGCGGGTTAAACATCCGAAATGGCGCGCATTCGCCCTGTCGCCGGCAATCCTGCTGCTCCTGTGCTGTCAGCTCAGAGAGCGGCGTCAACCAAAGTGGATACAATAGACGGGGCCGCGGCCGGACGCGATCATCCTTATGAAACCAGCGGCGACGGCATTTTCGCGGTCGGCGACGTGCGCGCGCAGTCGGTCAAGCGTGTGGCGAGTGCAGTCGGCGAGGGCTCGGTCGTGATCAGCCGCGTCTGGAACTATGTGGAAGACGTGAAACGCGATCCCGGCGGCAAGGACCGGTAACGCAGGATATTCAGCTACTCGGGAGGAAGCCTGATGTGGCCCGAGATCGGGTCCAGCGCCGCGGGTTCAGCTAGGCCTGCAGCACTGCCCGTCCCGCCACGCGCCCGCTGAACAGACACCCGCCCAGAAACGTTCCTTCCAGCGCGCGATAGCCATGGACGCCGCCACCGCCGAAACCGGCGGCTTCGCCTGCGGCATAGAGGCCGGGGACAGGATTTCCGTCGCTGCCCTGCACTCGCGAATCGAGATCGGTTTCCAGTCCGCCGAGCGTCTTTCGCGTCAATATGTTGAGTCGGACCGCGATCAGCGGCCCTTCGCGCGAATCAAGGATGCGGTGCGGGCGCGCGGTGCGGAACAATCGCTCGGGGCGAGCGCGACGGGCATTATGGATGCCCATCACCTGAAAATCCTTCGAAAAGCCATTGGCCAGTTCGCGGTCGCGCGCCGCGATGGCGACTTCGATCCGGGCAAGGTCGAGCGGGTGTTCGCCAGCAATGCGGTTCATCCCCGCGACCAGTGTTTTCAGATCATCGGCGACGACGAAATCTTCGCCATGCTGCTTGAACGCTTCGACCGGGCCGGGCGCGCTTCGCCCGATCGCGCGGCGCGCGGTCTTGCGCCAGCTGCGACCGGTAAGGTCGGGATTCTGCTCCGATCCGGACAGTGCGAATTCCTTGCGGATGATCGATTGAGTCAGCACGAACCAGCTATGCGGATTGCGCCCGCGCATCAGATGTTGGAGCGTGCCGAGCGTATCATAGCCGGGCAGGAACGGCGCAGGCAGCCGGTCGCCCGCTGCATCGAACCACATCGAAGAGGGGCCGGGCAGAATGCGGATGCCATGGCCTTCCCAGATCGGGTTCCAGTTTCGCAGCCCCTCCACATAATGCCACATGCGATCGGGGTTGATGACGCGCCCGCCCGCCTGTGCCGTGATATCGATCATCCGCCCGTCGACATGGGCGGGAACGCCGCGCACCATGAATTCGGGCGGCGCGCCCAGCCGGTCGGGCCATGCCCGGCGCACCTGATTCAGATCGCCGCCAATCCCGCCCGACGCGACGATCACCGACGCCGCGCGCAGATGGAAGTCCCCAATCTCCGCGCGCCCGCTTGCCACGCCGCGTTCGGAGTTGCTGGGGGCGAGGCGCTGCCCCGAAACGCCGGTTACGCGCCCGCCGCTGAGATCGATCGCGTCTACCCGGTGCCGCCAGCAAAAGCGCAGCCTGCCGTCGCGCTCTGCCGCGCGTGCCAGCTTGGCAAATGGCTCGACAATGCCCGGCCCGGTGCCCCAGGTGATGTGAAAGCGCGGCACCGAATTGCCGTGGCCGGTGGCGCTGCCGTCACCGCGCTCGGCCCAGCCGACGATGGGGAATAAACGATGCCCCTTGCTGCGTAGCCAGCCCCGCTTTTCGGTGGCGGCAAAGCGGACATAGGCCTCGGCCCATTTGCGTGGCCAGTGATCCTCTTCGCGGTCGAAACCGGCGGTGCCCATCCAATCCTGCATGGCAAGATCGAGGCTGTCCCTGATGCCCATCCGCCGCTGTTCGGGCGAATCCACCAGGAACAGGCCGCCGAGCGACCAGAATGCCTGGCCGCCGATATTCGCTTCGGGTTCCTGATCGACGACGATCACCGAGGCGCCGCCCGCCACTGCTTCGGTCGCAGCGACCAGCCCGGCGAGCCCCGCGCCAACGACAATCACGTCCGCGTCCATCACAGCAATTCCCGTCGCAGAATCTTGCCTACACCGCTTTTGGGCAGGGGCGCATCGCGCAGTTCGAAGCGCGAGGGCACCTTATACCCCGTCAGCCGCGCGCGGCACCAGGTGCGGAGCGCTTCCGCCGTCAGGTCGGGCGTTTCGGAATAGACCACCGCGACAATGCGCTCGCCCTTCACCGGATCGGGTTCGCCCACTACTGCCGCTTCGCAAATATCGGGATGATCGAGGATCACGCCTTCAATTTCGGAAGGATAGACGTTGAACCCGGAAACCAGGATCATGTCCTTCAACCGGTCGACCAGCCGCACTTCGCCATCGCGCGCCATCACGCCGACATCGCCGGTCGCCAGCCAGCCGTCATCCGAAAGCACGGCGGCGGTTTCATCGGGTTTGCCCCAATAGCCGAGCATCACCTGCGGTCCGCGCACGCAAAGCTCGCCGGGCTCGCCGATATCGCACCAACCGCCATCTTCGCGGCGCATGCGCACTTCGGTTGAAGAGACAGGCAGGCCGACACTGCCATTATGCGCCATCACCTCCGGCGCGGAAAAATCGATCGGACGGATGCACACCACCGGCGAGCATTCGGTAAGGCCATAGCCTTCGACCAACGGCGCGCCGGTCATTGCTTCCCAGCGGCGGGCGATATCGGCATGGGTGGCCATGCCCCCGGCGATGGAAAGCTGCATTCCCGAAAAGTCGCGCCGGGAAAATTTGGGATCGTCGAGCAGGCTGGCGAACAGCGTGTTCACCCCCGAAAGGCCGGAAATCTTTTCATGCCGCAATATCCAGGCAACCCGCCCGGTGTCGCGGGGATTGGCGATCATCACATTGCGCCCGCCAACGCCTGAAAACATCAGCAAATTCGCAGTCAGCGAGAACACATGGTAAAGCGGCAGCAGCGTGACATTGGTCGGCGGATCATCTTCGTCCAGCCCCGACAGCGCCCATGCCCGCCCCTGCAGCACGTTGGCCACCACATTGCGGTGCGTCAGCATCGCGCCCTTGGCGACGCCGGTGGTGCCGCCGGTATATTGCAGGAACGCCAGATCATCCTGCGCCACGGCGACGGGCGAAAAGCGGTGGCTGCGCCCGATCCGCATCGCCGATTTCCACGGCACGACATCTTTGCCGGAAAGCCTGGCGCGGCGCTTGCGCATCAAAAGGTCGATCGCGCGGCCCTTGATCGGGCCCAGCATGTCGCCCATCGATGTGACGATCACCTGGCGGACGGCAGTGTCCTGTCGCGCCGCGGCAAAGGTTTCGGCGAACAGGTCCATCACCACCATCACCGTGGCGCCGCTGTCATTCAGCTGATGCTCCAGCTCGCGCGCGGTATAAAGCGGGTTCACATTCACGACGATCGCGCCCGCCAGCAAGGTGCCGAACAGCGCAACCGGATATTGCAGGCAATTGGGCATCATCAGCGCGACCCGATCGCCCTTGGCAACGCCGATATGCTGAAGCCAGGCGGCAAAGGCCCGCGCATCGTCGCGCATCTGGCCATAGGTCCGCCCGGTGCCCATGCTGACAAAGCCCTCGCGATCGGCAAAGCGCGCCGCGTCGCGTTCGAACAGCTCCGCCATCGATCCGGCTTGCGCGAGCTCGNNGTCGATCCGTTCGGGNACACCGGGGCGATAGCTGCGCGTCCAGAAGCGCGCTTCCCANAGTGCGTCGGCTTCGCGCTGATCGACCAGCGCGCCGGTCATTTCTCGACTACCGCGACGACGCCCTGACCCCCGGCTGCGCAGATCGAAATCAGCCCGCGCCCGCCGCCGCGCCGATCGATCATCTGCGCCAGCGTGCCCAATATCCGTCCCCCGGTAGCGGCAAAGGGATGGCCGGCGGCAAGCGAACTGCCATTGACGTTCAATCGCCCGCGATCGATCGATCCCGGCGCAGCACGAAGGCCCAGGCGATCGCGCGCAAAGCTCTCATCCTCCCATGCCTTGAGCGTGCAGAGCACTTGCGCGGCAAAGGCTTCGTGCAATTCGTAGAAATCGAAATCCTGCAGCGTCAGGTCGAGTTTGGCGAGCATGCGCGGCACGGCATAGGCGGGCGCCATCAGCAACCCTTCCTCGCCATCGACGAAATCCACCGCCGCCGTTTCCCCCGCGCGCAGATAAGCCAGGATCGGCAGATCGCGCGCGCGCGCCCATTCCTCGCTCGCCAGCAGCACCACTGCCGCGCCATCGGTCAGCGGCGTCGAATTGCCGGCGGTCAGCGTGCCCTGTTCCTTGTCGAACACCGGCTTCAGCTTTGCCAGCCGCTCGACGCTGCTGTCGGGACGCAGATTATTGTCGCGCGAAAGGCCGTTCCACGGGACGACCAGATCGTCGAAATCGCCGCGATCATAGGCGGCGGCCATGTTGCGGTGGCTGGCGGCGGCGAGTGCGTCCTGATCGGCGCGGGCGATGTTCCACCGCTTCGCCATCGCCTCGCAATGTTCGCCCATCGAAAGCCCGGTGCGCGGCTCTGAATTGCGGGGGAGGGCGGGTGTGAAGAGCATGCCGGGCCGGATGCCCGCCAGTGCCTTCAATCGCGCGCCGGTGGATCGCGCGCGATTGGCGCGCAACAGCGCGCGGCGAAACCCTTCATTCACGGCGATGGGCGGATCGGAAGTGGTATCGACTCCGCCGGCAATGCCGACATCGATCTGGCCCAGCGCAATCTTGTTGGCGACCAGGATCGCCGCTTCGAGCCCTGTGCCGCATGCCTGCTGCACATCATAGGCCGGGGTTTCGGGCGACAGCTTTGTCGACAGCACCGCTTCGCGGGTCAGATTGATGTCACGCGAATGTTTGAGCACCGCGCCCGCCGCCACTTCGCCGATCCGTTCGCCCGCCAGATCGAAGCGCGTGACGAGCGCATCGAGCGCGGCGGTCAGCATCTGCTGGTTGGATGCATCGGCATAGGCAGTGTTCGATCGCGCGAACGGAATACGCCGCCCGCCGACAATCGCCACCCGCCGTGGCTTGCTGACACTAAGCATCGAAATCCTCCGGAGGGTTGGGGCTATATTGGCCGATCAGGTGCAACCGATTGCCGTCAGTGCTGCGCACGGCAAAGCGGCGGGCATCGGCATCGCCTTCGAAACAGGCCGTGCCCGGCAGCAGGATCGGCGCCCGGAAATTGACCTCGATGCTGCAGCGGCCATCGGTCATCGGCGGGACCAGCAGCGCGGCGGCGCGCGCCTTGGTCCACATGCCATGCGCGATACGCCGCTTGAACCCGAACAGCCGCGCGCCGAGCGACGACATATGGATCGGATTGCGGTCCCCCGAAATACGGGCGTAGCGCGGGCCGAGCGATGCGGGCAGCGCTTCGCAAATACGCTCGCGGACACGCGATGGCTCGTCCGTGAGCAACGGCACGGGCGGGCCCACCGGATCGCGCGCGCCAATGCGCAGATAGACGCTCTCGCTCTGCCACAATGGCTCGCCCCCAACGGAGATCGCGGCGCGGATCGCCAGCGCCTGTCCGCGTGGATTCGCCATCAGCGCGCCAAAAGAGGCGCGGACCGCAAGCGGCTCTTCGCGCTGAATGGCGCGATGCTGGACGATGCGATTGGCGATATGGACCAGCCCCGCCATCGGAAAGGGAAAGTCGCGCCGCATCATCAGCCGCAAATGCAGCGGAAAGGCGAGCATATGCGGAAAGGTAACCGGCACGCCTTGTTGCGAGTCGAAACCGCAGAGCACGCTATAGTCCGCCAGATGTTGCGGATCGATCCGGGCATCCGATTGCACATATTCGACGTCGGGGAGCCGTACCGCCCCATGCGGTCGTTTGGCGATCGTGCTGATCCCGGCGAGCAGGACGCCCGCGGTCGACAAGGGCCGGCCGACCTCGATCACCTGGCGCGCCATGCCGGTCAGGCGCCCAACAGGCTCTGGCCGCACACGCGCACCACTTGCCCGCTGATTCCGCCGCTTGCCGGATCGGCGAGCCAGGCGATGGTTTCGGCAACATCCTCGGGCGCACCGCCCTGGCCCATCGAATTCATCCGCCGCCCCGCTTCGCGAATGGCAAAGGGGATGGCGGCGGTCATCTGGGTTTCGATAAAGCCCGGCGCGACGGCATTGGCGGTGATCCCGCGCGGAGCCAGATCGGTGGCGAGCCGTTCGACCCAGCCTATTACGCCGGCCTTGGAAAAGGCATAGTTGGTCTGGCCCGCATTGCCGGCGATGCCGCTGATCGAAGCGACGCCGATAATGCGCCCGCCCTGCGATATCTGGCCGCCATCGAGCAGCGCCTGCGTGATCCGCATCGGGGCGTGGAGATTGACCTCCATCACGCTGTTCCAGCGCGCCGCATCCATGCGCGCCAGCGTTTTGTCGCGCGTGATGCCGGCATTGTGAATGATCGCGGCATAGCCGCCGCGTGCCGCGGCATCCTGTGCGATCTGCTCGGGAGCATCGGCAGCGGTGATGTCGATGGCCAGGGCGGCACCGCCATTGGCCTGCGCTCCGCGCTCCAGATCCTCGCGCATGGCGGGGATATCGAGCGCAATGACATGCGCACCCTGCCGGGCAAAATTGGCGGCAATCGCCGCGCCGATTCCGCGCGCCGCGCCAGTAACGAGCACGTTGCGCCGGCCGGCGGGCGGCGGCGCCTGGGGTGCCGCGCCGACCTGCACCGCCTGACCCGAGACATAGGCGGAGCGGCCGCTGAGGAAGAAGGCCAGCGTCGAATCGAGCGCTGGCGCCGTGTCCCGGGGGACCTGTACCAGATTGACCGCAATAGCCCGCCGCGCCTCCTTGGCGAGCGAGCGCATGAAGCCGCCCATTGCGCGTGCAACCGCCGCTGCCTCGATATCCGGTGCCGTATCGGGCGTCGTCGCAAAGATCAGGACGCGCCCCTGTGGGCGGATGTCGCGGATCTGGGCATGTAGTGCGGCATAGAGCGCCTCGGCCTGCGCCAGTTTGGTGCAGCCAGTGGCATCGATCAGCACGGCGTCGCAGGAGGTGCCGGTGGAATTCTCCACCTGTTGCACGCCCGCGGTTTCCAGCCATTTTGCCAATGCTTCCCGCAGCCGTCCTGCGCCGACCTCCACCAGCACGGCATCGCGCGCCATCCGCTCCGGATTGCGATCAAGCGGCACCGGGCGCGGCAGCCCCAGCGACCCGGCAATCCAGCCACCGACCGAGGAGTTGGCGAAATCGAGATAGCGGTCGCTCATTCGGCTGCCGCCTGTTCGATCGTCTCAGCGCGCTCTTGCTGTTGCTGATAGCGTTCAAGACCTTCCGCCATGCCGAAATCCTGCGGGAAATCGTCGACCTGGATCGCGATATCGGCATGATCGGCGAAATCGACCACCGACTGGCGTTCCTGCGCGTCGATCAGCCCGGCCTGTTCCGCCTCGCGCGCCCAGTCGGCGAGCATGCGGTAATTCTGCGGCAGGCGTGCGATCCGCCCGGCGCGTATGTCGGGGCGCAGGCGGCGCTCGATCGCGGCGACAGCGGGGTAAAGCCGGAACGCGACATGGGTGGCGGCGATGGGATCCACCTCCATGCGCGGCGTCCAGGATCCGGCGAGCAGGCGATCGCGCGCGCCGCCATCCTGTTGCACCAGTGCGGCGACGGCGGCGTCAATCCGGTCGCCGGGGCGCGCCTCGCTGCCACCAAAGGGGCGGATCAGCACACGCAGCGCGATCCGCGCGGCCAGGCTCGGATGATTGGCGATCACGTCGCGCAGCGCGGTATCGGCACGGGCAATCGCATCGCGCGCCGCCCAATGGACGAACGGCAAATCGTCGGTCGGGCGCCCCTCATCCTCATAGCGTTTGAGCACAGCCGACAGGATGAACAGTTGCGACAACATGTCGCCCAGCCGTCCCGTAACTGTCTCGCGGCGCTTCAGCGTGCCGCCCAGCGTGACCATCGAAATATCGCTGGCCAGCGCCAGTGCAGTCGAAAGCTGCGTCGCCGTGCGATAATAGCGTCGCAATTCGGATGCTGCGCCACGCGGCGCCGCGATCAGCAAGCGAAGCGGCGTGGCAAAAGCGAAGGCGCGCACGGCATTGCGCGCGACGAAGCCGAAATAGCCGAACAGCGCGCGGTCGAACGCCTTCCCATCGCGCGCCTGCGCCGATCGCATCAACGTCAGCATATAGGGGTGGCAGCGTATCGCGCCCTGACCGAAGATGATCAGCGTGCGCGTCATGATATTCGCGCCCTCGACGGTGATCGCGACGGGGATCTGCTGATAGGCGCGGGCGAGGAAATTGCCCGGCCCCATGCAGATGCCCTTGCCGCCGATCAGGTCCATCCCGTCATTCACCACCATCCGCGCACGTTCGGTGACGTGATATTTGGCGATTGCCGAAATCACCGACGGCTTTTCGCCGATGTCGAGCGCAGCCGCGGCGAGCCGCCGGGTCGCGTCCATTGCATAGAGATGGCCCGCCATCCGGGCGAGCGGCTCCTGCACGCCTTCGAACTGGCCGATCGGCAGGTTGAACTGGCGGCGAAATGCCGAATAGGCGCTGACGCCGCTGGTCGCGAGCTTGGACATGCCGACATTGGAGGAGGGGAGCGAGATTGCCCGGCCCGCCGCCAGACATTCCATCAGCATCCGCCAGCCCTTGCCCACCTGTTCGCGTCCGCCAATGACCATCTCCATCGGCACGAACACATCCTCGCCGGATGTCGGGCCGTTCTGGAACACCGCATTGAGCGGCCAGTGACGACGGCCGATGACGACGCCGGGATGTTCGCGCGGGATCAGCGCGCAGGTGATGCCGACATCTTCCTCCCCGCCCAGCAGCCCTTCGGGATCGCGGACCCGGAAGGCGAGACCCAGCACCGTCGCGACCGGGGCGAGCGTGATGTAGCGCTTGTTCCAGCTGATCCGGAAGCCGAGCGTCTCCCGCCCCTGCCACATGCCGCGACAGACAATGCCGGTATCGGTGATCGATGCGGCATCCGATCCCGCATAGGGGCTGGTTAGTGCAAAACACGGGATTTCCTCGCCCCGCGCCAACCGGGGCAGATAATGGCGCTTCTGCGCGTCGGTGCCGTAATGGAGCAGCAATTCCGCCGGGCCGAGCGAATTGGGCACCATCACCGATACCGCCGCCGCCGAACAGCGCGTCGAAAGCTTCTGGATCACCTGGCTGTGCGCATAGGCCGAAAAGCCAAGCCCGCCATGTTCCCTGGGAATGATCATCCCCAAAAAGCCGCGTTCGCGCGCAAATTTCCATGCTTCCGGCGGCAGATCCTGCCACACCGCCGTGCTTTCCCAGTCATTGGCGAGATCGCAAAGCTGCTCGGTATCCTCGTCGAGAAAGCGCTGCTCCTCGGCCGTCAGCGTCGGCGCAGGAGTGGCGAGCAGCCGCTGCCAGCGCGGCGCGCCACCGAAGATTTCCGCATCCCACCACACCGTGCCGGCGTCGATCGCGGCCTGCTCGGTCGGGCTCATCTGGGGCATGATCTTGCGGAATATGCCGAGCAGCGGGCGGGACAGGAGCGCGCGGCGCAGCGGCACCAGTGCGAGCAATGCCACCGGCACCAGCGCGAGCCCCAGCACCGGTGTCGCATCCGGCCCGATGCCGACCCACATCCTGCCGGCCGCAACCCAGAGCGCCAGCGCGCCCAGCCAGAGCCAGGCCGGCGACTGAACAAATGCCAGGATCAGGCCCATGCCCAGCAATGCGAGAATCCAGATCGTCATACCCTGCCTCTATCGATATAGACATTAATGTTCATGTAAATATATGCGGCATCTGTCAAGCGGCTGCGTATCAACGCTCGGCCCGGCGTTTTTGCGCCGCAATGGCCCCGACAAAACAATGGCCGGGGTTGCCCCCGGCCAAAGTGGTGAAGGAATGATGCGTTCTGATCAGATCGGCGGGGTGAGGGTGGCCGAGCCGTTGATCTTGCAGTCGCTGCCGCCCGAGGTGGTCGGGAGCGTGGCGTTGTTGAAGGTGACGACGCCGGTTGTCGAGTTGTAAGAGCCGCTCAGATTGCCGGCGCAATTGCCGGTGATGGCGGTTACGACGACACCCGTGATGGTGAGCGTTCCACCGCTGGCGCTTACGGCATAGGGCAGACCGGTGAAGCTGATCGAGCCGCACAGTCCAAAGGTGCCGCCGCTCAGCGACAGGCTGGTGAGGGTGCCGGAACCGGCAGTGCTCGACGAACCCGCGCCGCTGATCGAACAGCTGAGCGTAATGCCCTTGCTCACTGTCACGCTTCCGCTGATGGTGACCGGACCCGCGAAGGCGGGCGACGCCGCCATCATGCCGGCGGCAACCATTGCACTCGAAATTACTTTCGTCAGCATTCTTCCTCTCCTCGCAATTTTCTTGCTTCGTATGGGCAGCGTATGCCCCTGCCCGAATAGTAAGACGCCAGGACAGAAAGATGAGGGGGGTATCGGATGTCAGTGATAGCGAAATAAAGTTGGATGAATTCGAGATTAACCGCCAAAAATTGCCTGAATCCAACATGCTGTGGCATGCGGTTTTTGCAGGCTATTTGGATTTCGGTTGTTCCTGGCGCCGATGGTGATCCTTGCCCGCACGAAAACTGTGCCAAAGCTCTGCTTCCGCGGGTCACGGCGCTGGCCCCCAGGTTGATCTGCCGGCCGCCTGCGCGCAGGAGAGAGATTCGATCATGACCAAGGTATTTGTGGCCAATGGCTGAAACTGCTCCACGCCGAAAACGCCGAAAGCGCAGCGCAGCGGAAGCGCGCGAGGAAGCGTTGGCCGCTGCGCGCGTGTTATTGATCGAGGGCGGGCCTGGCGCCGTCACGCTCGCCAATGTCGGCCGCGCCATTGCGATGTCGCACACCAATGTCATCCATCATTTCGGTTCGGCCTCAGGGCTTCAGGCGGCGCTGATGGCATATATGGTCCGCGATCTCGCCGATGCGCTCAGCGACGCAGTGAGCGGGCTTCATACCGACGCGCAGGCACCCTCACGGCTCGTGGATCGGGTATTTGACGCTTTTGGCGAAGGGGGAGCGGGGCAGCTTGCTGCCTGGCTCGCGCTCGCCCGCGAATTCGATCAGTTCGACGGGCTGAAAGATGCGGTACGCGATCTGGTCGCGGCCGTGCGGGACAGCGCAGGCAATGAGGCGGGTTCGGACGAGCGGATTCGCGGGCTGGTGCTGCTGATCGCGGTTTGCGCCTTTGGCGATGCCGTGATCGGACCCCATCTTCGCCCGATGCTCGATCAGGATGACAAGGCGTTGCGTCGATTGGTGACGCAGTTGCTGCCGATACTGATCAGCCCGCGACCGGGGAGCTGAATCGCCTTACCGTATCCGGTGCCAGGTCTGGGTTCGGCACAAAAAGCCGACGATGCAGCCTTTCACTTTCAGCGTATTGGCGTTTTCCAGCGTAAGACTGCCCGAACTGGCGCGGTCGCCGCTTTCGGGATCGTATAGCGGCCCGCCCGTCCAGCGGATTGGGCCGCCGGTAAAGCCGCTCAGCACCCGCAATCCGCGCACGCGGCGGTCGCGCAGGCTGCGATCGGGATTGCGCACATCGCGCTGATCGGGATTGGCGCGCAGCGGTGCGCCGTCGAGCACGCGGCCGCAAAGCGCATCGCCACAGCGGTGAATCTCCACCACGCCATTTTCCTTTTCGGTTTGCCACCGGCCAATGATGGCATCGGCGCCCTGAGTCTGCGCCAGCGCTGTTGCCCCGGGACTGGTCAGCAATATCGCTGCAATGGCGGCGGCACCGCGAAGCCGGGTGGACGCTGTTGAAGATGGGGAAGCAAAGCGGAGCATGACACTCTCCTTATTGACATGAGTGTTCATATATAAATGGACATTGATGTCAATAAGCTGAACAAAGCCGGGCGACGGATTTCGCCGCCCGGCCTTGTTCTGATCCGGATCAGAAGCCCTTGGTCAACCGGAAGCCGACGATGCGCGGATCGAGCGTGAAGACATTGGTCGTCAGCCCGGTATCGTCGGAATTGGTGAAGGCATCGGTGATCGGCGTATTGTCGAACACATTCTTCACATAAAGCTGGGCACTCAGATCCCAGCTCCGATTGTTGAACGTGATCGCCAGATTGGCATTGTCCCAACCCTTCAGCCGGTCATATTCGGTGTTGTACACCCGCGCCCAGCTTTCGCTTTGCCGGTAATAATCGCCGCGCAGCGTCATTTCCCATTCGCCCATTTCCACGGTGTATTGCGCGCTGAGGTTGATCGTCAGGCGCGGCGAATTGGGCATTTCATTGCCGCCCAACGGCGCGGCAAAACCGCGCCCGCCATTGGGCGCACCGCTGCGCGGATCGGTGCCGAACAGCGTGCCGATCGGACTGAGGCTAGGGTCATAGGGCAGCAGCGGATCATAGGTGAAGCCATAGAGCAGGTAAAAGGGGACCTGCCCTTCCGGCGCGTTGGGATCAAAATCGCCAAGGCGATTCGACGAGGTGCAGAGCGCCGCCAGCGCCAGGCCCCCAAGACCACCCTCTGGCCCCGCCGAAAGAGGTGAAGCAAGAATGCGCTCAACGGCTTCGCGCGGTGCGACGCAGTTGGAGGGCACCTGAACCCAAGGGCGCACTACCATCCAGTCCTCATTGCCCTGGGTGCGATTCATGACGTCGATCGATTCTTCGCCATCCGCGATCCGAGTGCGCAGATAGCCGACATTGGCGGTGAGGCGCAGCCCGTGCGCCGGTTGCCACCAGCCCTCAAATTCCAACCCCATGCTGCGCGTATCGAAATTCTCGTTCAGCGCGATGCGATCAACGATCTGCGAGACCTGATAGTTGGAATAGTCGTAGTAAAAGCCGGTGAGGTTGATCCCGGCACGTCCCCCGGCAAACACGTTTTTCATGCCGATTTCAAAGGCATTGACCGATTCCGGCTCGAATGTT
The DNA here is from genome assembly GCA_002707985.1 of Sphingomonas sp. Taxonomy (GTDB): domain Bacteria; phylum Pseudomonadota; class Alphaproteobacteria; order Sphingomonadales; family Sphingomonadaceae; genus Sphingomonas. The sequence goes on from PAOI01000010.1 coordinate 50,851, forward strand.
TCGGCCAGTGGCTGGAGCCGGACGATATCAGGATCGAAATCGACGCGCGGCGGATTGGTGCCGCCGCCCTTATATCCGTGAGAGAAGGATGCGTAGATCATCGTATCGTCGGTGAACGACACTTCCGGATTCCAGTCGATCACTGCGCGCCCGGTAAAGCGGCGCCACCGTTGCTTCACGTCCGGTTCGGCCGGATAGCCGATGGCGGCACTTCCGCCCGTCGAGAAGCCAAGGTTCGGGCCAATTGTCAGCAACAACTGGCTGGGGTGCGGCGTGCTGGTCTTCGCATCGTCGGTGTAGCGAGCGCCCACCGTAAGTCGCACCCGGGAAGTGACGTCCAGATATCCCTCGCCGAACAAGGCCCAGGACTCGGTCTTCACGACATTCATGCTACGGAAATAATTATGACCATCGCCATTGATGCTGTCGATTGAATTGGGGTCGACATAGATACAATCGGCCGAAGCATCATCCGGGCCGGTAGGCTGGCAGTCCTTCGTTCCAAAGTTGGCTACGCCCGGACCGAAAACCTGATCAAGATTGTAGAAATATTCCGATATGTAGGTGAAGAAATTGTTGAATACGTAATAGTCGTCTTGCGAGTGAAAATTCAGATAATTTGCACCGACGCTGAAATTGAAATTCCCATCCCAGGACGATTGCAGGCGGAATTCCTGGCTCCACTGATCGTTCTTTGACTGGCTGATGTCCACCGAAAGCATACGGGTGGAGGCGCCGAGCTGAGGATCGTAGAAAACGCCGCCCGGTGTCGGTCCGTCGGTAATAAACGGTTCGCCCAGAATGTCAGTAAGGCCCGAAGAATCGTTGAATACGGGATTCGAAACAAATCGATTATAATCCTGCGACGAATAGTAATTGTCTCGCGAATATGCAGTCTGCGATATAAACGTCAGGCCGTTGCCGATATCCGCGTCCAGGTTGAGCTGGTACACATCGTTCTTTGCGCGGAATACCGGATCGTAACTGGTCGCTATCGTTCGCAAATCTCGCGATTGAATCAGGCCGGCGTAAGGATCGACCAAATCTATCGCGGTAACGGGCTGGCCGTTCCTTCTGCCAATCTCAATCCCGGCAACGATACCGAAATGCGGGAAGCTCATCCCGTTCGGGACGCCATAGGCGGTGTCCTCAAACAGCGAGCCGGGCAGGCAGCCGTGGCTCAGTCGCCCCTGAAGATATTCAGAGGTTACAGGCGTACTCCCCACCTGCGTCGGCCCCGGATCGCGGGTGCAAAGCTGCTTGCCGCTGCGCGACCGGTTATCGTCTTCCTCGAAATGCTGCCAGATGAAGCTGGCGCGAATGCCGTCCACCGGCTCCCACAATGCCGAGAGGCGGGTCGACCAAAGGTCGCGTCCGTTGACGTCATTGCCCGTCACGGTGTTATGTTCAAAGCCGTCGCGCTTGGTATAGGCGCCGGCCCCACGGATCGCGAGCGTGTCGGTGATCGGCAGATTGATCATCCCGCTGACGCGGCGCGTATTATAACTACCGACCTCGGCCTGCACCTCCGCGTCGAAAACCTGGGTCGGTAACGCGGGGATGATATTCACCACGCCGCCCGTCGCATTGCGGCCATAGAGCGTGCCCTGCGGTCCGCGCAGCACTTCGATCCGCTGGACATCGAACAATTCCTGTTCGAACAGGCGGTTGCGGATCAGCGGTGTGTTGTTGAAGCTCACCGCGACAGCAGGATCGCTGCTCGCCGAGATCGATTTGGTGCCGACGCCGCGGATCGAGAAATTATAGCCCGAGAAATTGGACTTGGAGAAATTGACGTTGGGAATGGCGCGCATCAGCTCGCCTCCGGTCTCGATCTTCAATGCGTCGAGCTCGTCCCCCGAAAACGCCGAAACCGCGATCGGGACGTCCTGGATCGACTGTTCGAATTTCTGCGCGGTCACGATGATTTCGGCGGGCGCTTCGGATGCTGTCTGAGTGGCGTTGTCCTGCGACTGGCGCGCATCCTGCGGCGGGCTGGCGCGAACGATGGCGTAGACCGCGCCGCGGCGACGATATTGCAGCCCCGTTCCGCGCAGCAAAGTAGTGAGCGCCACGTCGACGCTGCTGGGGGCGACATAGCGCTGCGCCATTTTCCCGCGGGTCAGCGATTCATCGACCAGTATCGAAACGCCGCTTTGCGTGGCCACGTCGCGCAGCGCATCGGCCAGGGGTTGTGCCTCGATACGGAATGCGACTTCTGTCGATGGTATCGGTGTCGCGGCGAAAGCTGCCGGCGTGCAAACAAATGCGGCTCCGATCAACAATGCGCCGCGAAGCGCCAGCGTACGATTTCCCATTAAATTCCCCCTCCACATGGGCATGTTTACCCTGTTTTCATTCCGGCGAACCAGCCGGTCGAAACAACCGGTGCAGGATGAGAGACGTCTCGGAGGCGGCGCAGGGGGGATTGCGAAAATTAAAGATATGTAATTTGCTAATGCAGCAAATTGACTTATCCAAGATGGCTGCTTGCCATCATGGTTGCTGCGCAGATAATTTGCTGCACTGCACAAGGCGCGCTGGTTTACTTCGGCTATTGACAAGATTGTCAGCTCTCCTAGTTTTTTTGACTATGGAGAGGGTCGATGTTGCGTCTGGACGGCGTTTCCAAAAGCTATGCGTCGTCGGGGCTGCCGCTGGTGGTTCTTGAAAAAGTGGACCTGTCGGTAGAGGGCGGCGAATTCTGTGCGATTGTCGGGCCTTCCGGCTCTGGCAAGAGCAGCCTGCTCAACCTGATCGGGCTGCTCGATCGGCCGACATCGGGGCAGTTGCGCATAGACGGAGTCGCTGCCGAGAATTGCGACCGGCACGCGGCGGCCCGGCTGCGCAATCGCCTGATCGGATTTATCTTCCAGTCATTTCAACTGTTGCCTCGCCTGACGGCGTGGCAAAATGTCGCGTTGCCGTTGCAATATCGCGGTGTGCCGCGGGCCGAACGCCGCGCCCGCGCCGAAACGATGCTGGCGCGGGTCGGTCTTTCCGATCGCAGCATGCATCTCCCCGGGCAATTATCGGGCGGCCAGAGTCAGCGCGTGGCGATTGCCCGCGCGCTGGTAGGCGGGCCGCGCCTGCTGCTTGCGGACGAACCGACGGGCAGCCTCGACAGCAGAACTGCTGCCGAGATCATGGCGTTGCTGCGCAGCGTGAATGCCGAAACGGGCGTCACGGTGCTGATGGTAACGCATGATCAGGAGATTGCGGCATCATGCCCGCGCCGGATCGCACTGCGCGACGGGCGGATCTGCGGTTCAGGGGATCGCGCAGCGGCATGATCCAAGGCCGCCCCTCTTTTGCGGACCGCTTGCGCGACACCGCATTGGAGGCGCTCCAGAATCTGCGCGCGCAAGGGCGTCGTTCGGCGCTTGCGCTGCTGGGAATCGTGATCGGAACCGCTTCGATCATCGCAATGCTCAACAGCGGCGATATGGCGCAGCGCGAATCGCTCAAGCTCTTTGCCAAGATGGGCGTCGACATGCTGCTGGTCCGCGCAGTGCCGACGGGCGACCGGCCTCCCTTATTGTCCGGCGCGATGCTGGCCGATCTGCCGGAACGCGACAGCGCCATAGCGAAGGTGCTCCCGCTGGCAACCGGGCGTGCAAAGGCGCGGATCGGCGGACGGTCGGCCGATGCCGACACGATCGCCGCGCCGCCCGAGCTGGCGCGAACCGCCGCGTTGCCGCTGGCGCAGGGGCGGCATCTGGTCGCGGCGGAAAGCTGCGCCGGATCGGCGGTGATCGGCGACGGGCTGGCCCAGGCGCTCTCCGCGCCGGCCGCTCCCGTGGTGCCGGGCAGCATGTTGTTGCTGGGCGATTATGGGTTCACCATCGTCGGAATATTGGCGCCGATTGCGCCCGAAACGCTCGATCCGGTGCGATATGATACGGCGGTGCTGACGCTTCCGGGGTGCGCGCGCCGCATCATACCCGGCGATGGCCCCAATGGCGCGTTGATTTCGCTGCGTCCGGGCGCCGATGCCAGATCGGTGGCCGAACGGTTGACCGCCGCGCTGGCCTCGCCGGGGACGTCGGTAACGATCCTCGACGCGCAGTCGATCCTGGCGACGATGCAGGCGCAAAAGGCAGTGCATAGCCGGTTGCTGACCGCGATAGGTGCGGTGTCGCTGCTGGTCGGCGGCATTGGCGTGATGAATGTGATGCTGATGAGCGTGATGGAGCGCCAGCGCGAAATCGGGCTGCGTGCGGCCACCGGGGCGACGCCCGACGATATCGTCGTATTGTTTCTCGTCGAAGCCGGATTGCTGACGCTGGTGGGTGGCGCGGCGGGATCGGCGCTGGGGGCGGCAGTCAGCTTTGCGATCGCCGCCGGGTCGGGATGGGATTTTCATATCGCGCCGTGGACGCTCGCGCTCGGCCCGGCTTCGGCCGGGGCGATGGGGCTGGTATTCGGCCTCTATCCGGCACTCAGCGCGTCGCGGCTCGATCCGATCACGGTGCTTCGTGCTGACTAGCGGTTTGCAGCTGTCGCTTCGGGCAATGGTGGCGGCGCTGTGCATCGCCGCGATGCCGTTGCTCTGGTGTGGCGCTGTGCGGGCGCAGGTGACCGGACCGCTTTCGCCGGTGCCGGCGCCGTCCAGCGTGCGCCCCGCAAGCGATGCGCCAGCCATGTCGATCGGGCTGGCCGAGGCAGTGGCGATCGGCATGCGGGACAATCGCAGCATCCGTGCAGCATTCATCGATCGCGGTGCGCAACGCTATGCGCTGGCGGCGGCGGAGCGACGCTTTTCGCCGCGGCTCGATCTGCTCGCCGATGTCTATCGCAGCGATAGCGGGGATGCGGCGATTACCGAGGCAAGCGTCAGCGGCACCGGAAGCTGGTTGTTGCCGACGGGCGCACAGATCGGCTTTGTCTGGGACCGGCGCGAACGGCTTGGCGGTTCCGATTCCACCGAAACCGCTACGCTTGTCGTCACGCAACCCTTGCTGCGCGGTGCAGGGGTTGCTGTGAATCGTGCGCCGGTGCGGATCGCCCGGCTTGGCGATGCCATCAATCGGCTCGCACTCAAGAACAGCATTTCCGAAACGATCAGCGCGATCATCTTCGCCTATCGCCGGCTGCAACAGGCGCAGGAACAGGTGCGGCTTGCCGAAATCGCGCTGCGGCGCACCGGCATGCTGATCGACACCAATCGCGCGATGATCGAGGCGGGCCGGATGGCACCCGCCGATATCGTGCAGAGCGAGGCAAATTACGCAAATCAGGAAGTGATCCTGTTCCAGACCCGGCAGGACCTTGTTTCGGCACAATATGCGCTGCTCGAACTGCTCGCGATCGACCCGGGCATCAACATCGTGGCGGCGGATCCGATCGATGCCGAACATGTGCCGATCGACATCGCCACTGCAGTCGAATTTGCTCGCGATAATCGGATGGACCTGCTCAGCCAGCAGCGCACGGTGGAAAGCGCGCGGGAGGCGCTGCGCATCGCGCGCAACAACCGGCTGTGGGATCTGTCCGTCGTCGCGGCGGCGACGCGCAATGGCGGGCGCGACGCCTATCTGGGCGTGCTGCCCACCCGGACGGACGGGCGGGTCGGGTTGCAGCTTGCAATTCCGCTGGGCGATCCGGGACCCGAACTGGTGCAGGTTCAGGCCGACGCCGCGCTGCGCACGGCAGAGCTGCAACTCGATACGCTCGATCAGCGTGTTGAGGCACAGGTTTATGAAGGCGCGCAACGCATCGAAACCGCATGGCGCCAGCTTCAGGCGGCGCGGCGCTTCCGCGAGCTGGCGAGTCAGGCCGTCGAGAATGAGCGCGCCAAGCTGGCGGCGGGACGATCGAGCAATTTCCAGCTCCTGTCGCTGCAGGACGATCAGCGCATCGCCGAGATCCAGGAACTGACCGCCACCATCGCCTATCTCAACGCGCTGACTTCGTTCGACCTTCAGATCGGTGCGACGCTGGCCAGCTGGAAAATCGACTGGAGCGACAAGTGAAGCCCGTCGCGATGATCCGCAGCCACCCCTGGCGAAGCGCGCTGCTTGCGCTGGCCGTGCTGGCGCTGGGCTGGTGGTGGCTGCGCCCGGCCGCAGAGCCGGTTGCGGCTACGGAGCAGAGTCTGCAGCTTCAGCCGCGACCCTTCACCGTGACGCTCGCATTCGCTGGTACGATAGCGCCCGGCAATGCCGTCAGCATCGTCGCGCCGTTCGACGGCGCAATCCGTTCGGTCGATTTCGCTTATGGCAGTCGCGTCGAAGCGGGGGCGGTGCTGCTGACGCTCGACACGCTGGAAATCACGGCGACGCGCAATGAAGCCGAAGCTGCCTATCTGAAGGCGGGGCAGGCGGCGCGCGACGTCGCGAATTGGGCAAGTGGCCCCGAAGTCACGCGGGCGCGGCGACAGGCCAGCGCTGCCGCGATCGACCTTGAACAGGCGCAGGGGCAGGCAGAGGACGCCAAAGGGCTGCTCGATCGCGGCCTGATCTCGCGCAACGAATATGAAGGGGTGGAGCAGCAATTGCGGTCGCGCCGGGCGGCGGCAGCTGCAGCGCGCGATGAACTGCAGACGACGCTGGCGAAAGGCAGCGCTGCTGATCAACGCGCGGCGCAGCTGGAGCTCGCCAATGCACGGGCGCGGCTGGGTCAGGCGGAACGTCAACTGCGTCAGGCTATTGTGCGTGCCCCGGCGCGGGGCGTCATCGTGCGCCCCGCCGTTACGAGTCTGACAGACGGAGGCGCGCCGATTCAACCCGGAACGCGGGTCGCGCGCGGACAAATGATCGGCACGATTGCGCGTGACGGCGGTCTGGCCGTCACCTTCGAGGTTGACGAATCCGACATAAACACCCTGAGCGTGGGACAGCCCGTGGCTGTGTCTGGTCCCGGCTTTTCCGCGTTGACGCTAAGCGGCAAGATCGCGTCGATCGCGGCGGAGGCGAGCGATAGCGGCGCGGGCGGCGCGCAGACCCGCTTTACAGCGACCGCGGCACTCGATCCGGTATCGCCCGAAACGGCAGATCGCATTCGTATCGGCATGTCCGCAACGGTGACCGTGATCACCTATCAAACCGCCTCGGCACTGGTGATACCCGCCGCCGCGTTGCAGGGCGGCGGGCCCTCCGCCAGCGTGATGGTTCGCAGCGGCGGCACTACCCGGTCGCGCCCGGTTCAGGTCGGTCGCGCTTCGCCCGAGGGCGTCGAAATCACTTCGGGGCTGAAGCCGGGCGAAACAGTGGTCTGGAGCGTGGCGGCGCCGGCCGCTGCAGGTGGACAAAACTGATATGTCGAAAAACCTATCCCCCCGATCCATGTTGCACTGCGTCAGATGGGCGAAGGCAATAGTGCCTCTGAACCCGCGCATTGGCGCATCGGAAACGGAATGGCGATCAGCAGCAGCCATCTTCTGGCGGGAGCCGCATCGATAATGGCGAGGGCGCCGCGCCTTCAGCCAGAGCTCGAGAGCTGGATTGCCCGGCATGGCCGCGCGCTGCGCAGCTATTTCAGCCGACGCGTCGGTGAAACCGAGGCGGAAGATCTGGTCCAGGAAGTGTTTCTGCGACTGCATGCTGTGGGGCGCGATCACCCGATCGAAAATCTCGACCGTTACATCTTCACTGTCGCGCGGAATGTTCTGATCTCGCGGCATCGGTACAACAAGGTCCGCTTTTCGGGCGCGCACGAGCCGCTCAACGGCCTGAACGACCCCGTCGACACGCTGTCGCCGGAGCGCATAGCGATCGGCGCAGACCAGTATGAGCGGACGATCGCCGCTATATTGGAACTGCCGCCGCGGGCGCGCGCGGCCTTCCAATTTCACCGGTTTGAGAAAATGACCTATCCCGAAATCGCCGAGCGCATGGGAATTTCCCGCGATTCGGTGAAAGAGTTGATCCATCGGGCGCTGGTGCGGCTCGCTGAGCAATTGGAGCGCGAGGAATGATCCGCCGGTTCCGCCTGGTGCCCGACAGCGCTCGCCGCCGCGCCGCGCAACGCGTGATGGAGCATTATGCCGATCCGTTCGCGCCGGATCCCGTTGATCTGTCGGATGACGGCGACGATCTGGCGCTTGAGGACGAAATTCTGGCGATGGAGCAGGTCTGGGCGATGGCGGGTGCCGTCGCACAGGATCCGCGGATCATGGCGGCGCGCGAAGAGGATCTTGCGCGCTACGCCCCCAGAAAGCATTGGCGCCCCGTCGCGCTGGTTGCGGCGATGCTCGTGGTGATGATTGTAGGCGCAGCAACGCTGCTCCTGCGCGATCCGGGCGACGGTGCTCCGCAGCAGATTGCCGCCAGCAACTTCAGCACAGGCGTGGCGGAGCGCAGCCAGGTGGTACTGGCCGACCGTTCCAACGTCACGCTCGATGCGGACAGCGCGATTACGGTGCAGATCAGCGATCGCGAGCGCAATGTCTCGCTTCAGCGCGGTCGCGCCCTGTTCGAAGTGGCAAAGGATCGCAGCCGCCCCTTCCTGGTTCGCGCGGGCAACAAGCAGGTGCGCGCGACCGGCACTGCGTTCAGTGTCGAATTGAGGGACGACGAAGTCATCGTCATCGTGACGGAAGGTACCGTCGAAGTCACCGAGCTGCCGCGTCCGCGCGCGCGCGCATCCGCACCGCCGCATAGCGCCGAGATGAAAGCGGGCACGCAACTGGTCGCGCATAACGATACCGATTGGAGCGTCGCCGCAATCGATCCGCTGCAAGCGACCAGCTGGCGCGTCGGAAGGCTGCAATTCAACGGAAACCCGCTCAGCGAGGCCGTCGCGGAAATGAACCGCTATTCGCGCCAGAAGCTGGTTTTCCGCGACGATCGCATCCCCAACGACCACATCGTCGGAGTTTTCAAGGCCGGGGATACGTTAGGCTTTGCGCAGGCAATCGAACTGGGCGGCTTCGTCCGGATCGTGGAAACGACGCCCGACCAGATCGAGGTGGAAGCGGTCTCTCGCGACTAGGCGCTAGGTCCTCCATTAGGTCGTGGACCGGTTCCCGCGTCCCGGAGGATTTGACCAAAATGGCCCGGCGCTGCGTCGGCAGGCGTTGAAATATCGCCATATTCCTGCGGCCTGCGTCCTTGCGCTGACCCATTTTGCCTCAAACCTCGACGGCGCCGTTTATGGGTTCACGACCTAATACCTGGACTGGTAGGCTCGCGGGGCGCCTGGGCTATACGCAGGTGAGCAACCCAGAGACGACTTTTGGAAATGTTTCCGTAATTTTCAGGAAGCCGAAATGAGCCAGGTTGTTTTTTCAGACATCTTGAATGGTGCTAAGCCGTCTCATGTATTCAGATCATACCTTGGAAGTGATAGATCACTAACAAAGTATGATGTTGCTCAGAGATTTGCAGAAGAGTTCTCCAATGTAGATTCAGTTTCTCATCAAATAATATGGAACTGGCAGTCTCCGAATAGCGAGAATGGGTCCATACAAGATTCCGCACTCGATGAAATTCTAATAGATCTTCTATTAAAGTCGGGCTACATCGTAGAATAAGTAAGGTTGACTTGCGGAAGAATTTTTCTGCCGCAGAGGGTGATGTCGACGCGTACGTGGGATTACGGTGACAGGTGCTATAACTCCTAGGCTCAGGACTCATTGATTGAGCCAGAAGATGACGGTTGCAGCGATGCAGATGGCGGACATGAAGGTGTGGGCACAGCGATCATAGC
>PAOI01000011.1 GCA_002707985.1 Sphingomonas sp.
GCGCCCGCGCCGTTCAGGCGAGCTGTTTCGCGTCGATCCCCGCCAGCTTCAGGAAATTGGCGAGCATCGCATGGCCATGTTCGGTGGCGATGCTTTCGGGGTGGAACTGCACGCCATGGATTGGCAGCTCGGCGTGGCGAAAGCCCATCACCGATCCGTCATCGGCGGTCGCGTTGACCACCAGGCTGTCGGGAATGTCGGTGACGATCAGCGAGTGATAGCGCGTCGCGGTGAAGGGCGAGGGAAGGCCGGCGAACAGGCCGGTGCCGTCATGATCGACCGGGCAGGTCTTGCCGTGCATCAGCCCGCCGCGGACCACCTTGCCGCCGAAATGCTGGCCGATCGACTGATGGCCGAGGCACACGCCGAGCAACGGCTTGCCCGTATCGGCGCATGCGGCGACCAGATCGAGGCTGATTCCTGCTTCGTTGGGGGTGCAGGGGCCGGGCGAAATGAGGAATGCCTGCGCGTTGCTGGCAATCGCTTCGGCGGCGGTCAGCGCGTCGTTGCGCACCACCTTCACTTCGGTGCCCAGCTCCATCAGATAATGGACCAGGTTCCAGGTGAAGCTGTCATAATTGTCGATGACGAGGATCATGGGCGAAGCGCTACTCCTTCTGCGTCACGACGACAATCGGTCCGATCGGCAGTCCGGCCTGACGACGTCCGCCCGGCGGATCCCAGAGGCGCGAGACGGCGCCGTCGAGGAACAGCGCATTGTCGCAATGGAGGCGATCGCGGAACAGCCGCGCGAACCGGCCGAACGATACCGGCGCGTCGCTGATCGCGAACCATGCGTCGCCGCTTTTGTCGACGCCGACGCCGTTGCGGACGAGTTGCGATACGCCATTGTCGGCGAATTCGGGATGCAGCTTGCCGTCGATCACCAGCATCGGGCCGGACTGAGTGGCGAAATCGGGGAAATCGGGCCGATCCTTCGCAAAGGCTTCGGTTTCGGTGACGTGCCAGCCCTTTGCATCGCCCCAGAAGACCCCGTTGGGGAGCAGGTGGAAATTGCCCGGCCCCTCGCGCCGGTTGAGCGGCTTGGTCTCGTCGCCTTCCTCGACATAGAGGCCGATCGGGGCGCCACTCTGATCGAACATGCCGGCGTTCATCGCGAAGGCGATACGCGGCCAGTCGCTGCCCAGCCGCGCTTCCAGTGCCGGAAAGTCGCGCATCGGCACGCCTTCGGCATTGCGATCGACCAGCCGGATGCGGTGGCGGCCCTGTTCGGCATGGCAGACCGTGAAGGGAGATCCTTCGAACGTCACTGATTCGCAGGCGCGCGTCACCGCCGCCTGCCCATCGCGCGCGGCAGGGTTCTGCCCATGGCAGGCGGAAATCATCGCCAACAGAACTGGTACCAGCAGCATTCGTCCCCATCTGGGGAATCGACGCTTGCCGGTCGAAGCGGGAAACATGCGCTTGCCCTAGCGCCGCCACAGTGCGAGGCCAAGAACCGCGTCATTGGGTTATGCCGAACCTGTTTGGGAGGATGGAATGAGTTTCGTATCGTTTTCGCTGCTGGCGCTGATGGTGATGCCCGTGCAGGACGTGCCGGCTCAGAACGCCGCCAATCAGAACGCCGCCAATCAGGATACACCGTCGCGAATCCGCAACGTCATTCTCTATGGCGACGAAAGCTGCCCGCCGCCGCAGTCGGACGACGAAATCGTCGTTTGCGCCAAGGGCGGCGATTCGCCCTATCGCATTCCCGAGGCATTTCGCGAGCGCAGCCAGACCGGCGCCAGCTCCAGCTGGGTACGCCGGGTGGAAGTCGTCGAGGAGGTGAACCGCGCCGGCCTGCCGGGAAGCTGTTCGCCGATCGGCATGGGCGGCCAATCCGGCTGCACGCGCGCGCAGCTCCAGCAATGGGCGCAGGAACGGCTGGAAGAAGAGCAGCGCCAGTCCGCCATCCCCTGACGTTGCAACATCGGGGTGTGTTCGCGTTACAGGCGTGAAACACGCTCCGTTGTTTCTGAAATATCGCGGTACGGTTGCTTTCCTAATCCCTTGGGCATCGCCCGCCATGACGGCAGGCACGCAAGGAGATTGGAATGAGTGTGGTGCCGCTCGCGCTGATGGGTGCTTTTCTGTTCGCGCAGGACGTGCCGGTACAGGATGCGCCGAACCAGGACAGCGAAACCGCGTCGCGCATCCGCAACGTCGTGCTCTATGGCGAGGAAAAATGCCCGCCGCCCGCGACGCCGGATGAAATCGTCGTTTGCGCCAAAGGCGGCGATTCCCCCTATCGCATCCCCGAACGATTCCGCGAACGTGCCGAAGTCGGCCCCAGCCTCAGCTGGGCGCGCCGGGTGGATACGGTGATGGATGCCAACCGCGCGGGCCTGCCGGGCAGCTGCTCACCGATCGGCATGGGCGGGCAGAGCGGTTGCACGATGCAGATGATGCAGCAATGGGCGGCGGAACGCGCCGAAGCTGCACGGCAGGCGTCGCAAATACCCTAGCGGCTCCATTGCCAGGCGAAGCGGCCCCTATACAGGCTGGGCACCGGATTGCCTTCGGCGTCTCTGGCCGGCTGGAATTGCGCCCTTTGCCGCAACAGGCGGCAGGTGGTGGTGTCGAGGCGCCATGAATCGGTCGGCTGCGAAATTGCACAGCGCGTCACCTGACCCTGGGCATCGACCTCGAGAACATAGCCCACGGTGCGCGCTTCCTCGAATCGCTCGACACCGCGCGGCATATCTTCGCTGCTGATCCAGCGTTCGGCATGGATCGGCGTCGGAGCGGGCGGGGCCGCATGGTCCTGAAGTACAAGCGCCAGTCCGAGCGAAAGCAACAGCACGATCACCTCCTCCATATATCCGATGTCGTTTCGGGTGAGCCTATGGGCTGGAGCATCGTCTGCCAAGAACGCAACCGACAGGATCCGCGAAAATCGCTTGTCGGCGGGCGGAAGCGCAAGCACAGTCGCTCCGGCAGTTGATTCGCCATTGCAGCTGTTCGGGAGACAGTTCATGCTGACATTGCTCCTTCTGGCCGCCGCATTTCAGGACCATCCGAATTACGAAGCGGTGGTGGCCGCGCCGGACAGTCACCAGATATTGCTGGAGGACGACAAGGTTCGCGTGCTGCGCGTGGTGATCCCGGCGGGCGAGACCGAGCCGGTGCATCTCCATTGCTGGCCGAGCATCATGTATTTCGAACAGCCGCAGCCGATCACCTATATCAGCTATCAGCTGGAAAATGGTGCGCCGGTAATGATCGAAAGCAAGGATGCTCCGGCCATGCCGCCTGCGCTGACCGTGTCGATCGGGCCGGAAGGGCTGCATGCGATCCGGAATCGCGGGACCGAACCGTTCGTCGCAGTGCGGATGGAGTTCAAGGGCGAGCCGTGCAGCGCAGAGGATTTCGAAGAAAACTGAACGGCGCGGAGCCGCGGCTCGCAGCTATTGCCCGAAACCCGGCTCCGCCGCGCGGGTGAGCGCTTCGCGTGCGGCGGCGAGCAGGGCGCTGGCCTTGGCTTCGCATTCGCGCTGTTCATAGGCGGCGTCGCTGTCGGCGACGATGCCGGCACCCGCCTGAACATGCATGGTGCCGTCCTTTACCAGCGCGGTGCGCAGGACGATGCAGCTGTCCATAGAGCCGTCGGGCGAGAAATAGCCGACGCCGCCAGCATAGGCGCCCCGCGTTTCGCCCTCCAGTTCGGCGATGATCTGACACGCGCGAACCTTTGGCGCGCCCGATACCGTGCCGGCCGGGAACCCCGCGAACAGCGCGTCGAGTGCATCGCGATCGTCGCGCAACGCGCCCACCACATTCGACACGATGTGCATGACGTGGCTGTAGAATTCGACGGTATAGCGATCGGTGACGGTGACGCTGCCTGCCGATGCAACGCGACCGACATCGTTGCGGCCAAGGTCGAGCAGCATCAGATGCTCGGCGCATTCCTTGGGATCGGCGAGCAGGCTCGCACGGGTGGCGGCGTCTTCGGCGGCGGTCGCGCCGCGCGGGCGGGTGCCTGCGATCGGACGGATCGTGACTTCGCCGTCGCGAACGCGGACGAGGATTTCGGGGCTCGATCCGGTCAGCGCAAAGCCGGGAAGATCGAGATGGTAGAGGAAAGGCGAGGGGTTCACGCGGCGCAGCGCGCGATAGAGTTCGAACGGCGGCAGCGCGAAGGGCACCGTGAAACGCTGGGCCAGCACAACCTGAAATATGTCGCCCGCAGCGATATATTCCTTCGCTGCGGCCACCATTTCGGCATAGCGGCCCGGCGGGAGCACGGGTTCGAGTGCGATTTTCGGTGCCTCGTCGATCCGCACCGGGGCGGGTAGCGGCGTGCTGTTCAGCCGGGCGACGGTCGCGTCGATCCGGTCGTGCGCGGCAGTGATCGCGGCATTATCGTCGCCCGATCCGGGCCAGACCGGACTGACGACGAACAGTGCATCGGCGAGCCGATCGATCACCAGCAGCACTGTGGGTCGCACGAACATCATGTCGGGAACGTCGATCGGATTGGCCGGTGGGCGGGGCAGTTTTTCCACCAGTCCCACGGTTTCATAGCCGAAATAGCCGACAAGGCAGGCGAGCGCGCGGGGAAGGGCCGTGGGAACGTCCATGCGGCATTGCGCGACGAGATCGCGCAACGCCGTAAGGGCAGGCTGATCGCAGGACGCAAACGCTTCGCGATCGGTCAGCCAGTGCGGGTTGATCGCCGCATCATTGCCGGTCGCGCGAAACACCAGATCGGGGGCGAGCCCGATCAGACTGTGGCGACCGCGCACCGACCCGCCCTCGACCGATTCGAGCAGGAAGTCGCCGCGCCCCGGCTCGATCAGCTTGAGCGCGGCGGCGACCGGCGTTTCGGTGTCGGCGACGAGCCGCGTCCACAACAGCGCCGGGCGCCCTGCCTTCAGCGCTTCGCGCGCGGCGCCGTCCCCTTCGTTCATCGGCCGATCAGTTACCCTGGCTGAGCAGGTCCTTGCGAACCCGGTCAATCACGTCCTGATTGCGCTTCACGCCCAGGTCGCGCTGGATCGATGTGAGCATCTGTTGCGCGAATTCGTTGCCGACGCCGCGTGCGATGCTGCCCCGCACGCCCTGGATCAGATCCTGCTGGCTACGCGGGTCATGCTGTTCGATCGCGTCGAGATAGACCACGAAATATCCCTGACGCTGCGGCGCCTCGATCAGTCGCGCCTTTTTCGGCGTCATCGAGAACAGCAATTCGATCTGCGGCGGAATCTGCTGCTGCGCGCGGGCGAGCTCTGCCCGCGACACGTCGATATTTTCGTAGCGATAGACTTTGCGCGTGGCATCGAGCGCGTCTTCGAAAGACTTGCCCTTGGCGACTGCCTCGACAACCTGCGCGGCGACTTCGCGCGCCTGGGCGACGCCCTTGTCGATGCGATAGTCGCGCGCCACGGCATCGCGAATATCCTTGAGCGGGCGCGGCGTCGCGGGAACGACGCGTCCGACGGTCACGACTGCGAAATGCGTATCGTCGATGGCGACGATCTGGGGTTCGCCACCGACGTCCATCTGGAAACCGGCGCGCACCAGCGGCGCGATCTGTGCGTCGGGTTCGGCGTCGGGCTTGTCCGGATTGCGGCCATTGGCAAGCACCGGTTCGGTCGACTGCGCCTGAAGCTTGGTGTCGGAGAGCACTTCCTGGAACGTGCCGCCATCGGCGATCGAATCGCTGATCTGATCGCGAACGGCCACCAGCGCTTCAACCAGCTTCTTGTCGGCGACTTCCTTGGCCAGCGTATCGTGCGCCTGAGCGAGCGATTGCGCGGCGACCTGTTCCACCGACTTCACGCGGAGTACGTGCCAGCCGAGCGGCGACTGGACCGGGCCCACGACGCTGCCCTGAGCCGCGCCGAACGCGGCGTCGGCCACCGCAGGCGAGGTCTGCTCGGCGAATTCGGCCTTTTCGGTTTCGTCGAACGAAGAGGGTTCCAGCCCGGCGGCGCGCGCGGCGGCGTCGATCGACTGGCCGCCCTTCACCGCATCGGCGAGCTTTTGCGCAGCCTGTTGATCGGCGACGATCACCTGATCGATGCTGCGCTTTTCGGTAGCGGCGAAGCGATTGCCGGCGGCACGATAGGCCTGGGCGATTTCCGCCTCGGTCGGCTTGGTGCGATCGCCGAGCGTTTCGGGCGACACCATCGCGTAGCGGATCACCCGGCGTTCGGGGATCGTGTACTGCGCCTTGTGCTGCTCATAATATTGCGAAACCTGTTCGTCGGTCGGCGCTGCGCCGGGATCCATCGCGGCGGTCGGGATGAACGCGAGCGCGCCCTTGCGTTCTTCGAGCACCAGTGCGGCATAAGGCATCGCCAGCGCCGTCGGAGCCTGCTGAGCGTTCGAGGCCGGGCCGATCAGCCAGTCGATATAGGTGGAGGAACGAAGATCGGCGCGCAGATCGCCCTCGGCAATGCGTTCGCGGGCGAGCAGCGCCTGATAGGTTGCCTGATCGAACTTTCCGTCCGGTCCCTGAAACGCTGTGTTGCTGGCAATCTGGCCGTCGATCACCCGATCGCCGACCATGATGCCGTTATCGCGTGCGAATTGTTCGATCGCGGCCGAATTGATCAGCTGATCGAGCGCCTGTTCCAGCCCCCCGGCCGCCAGAAACTGTTCGACCGTCACCGTCTGTCCGCGCCGACGCAGATTGTCGACGGCGATCTGGACGCGGTCCTTCAGCTCTTTCTCGGTGATGTTGCGATCGCCGACACGCGCGACGACGGCGCCAGATCCGGTGGTGACGCTGCGCATGCCGGTCACGTCACCGGCGGCGAATGCCAGCGCGATGATGCCGAGAACGAGGAACACCACGATCAGGCCGATGCGCGATTTGGTGATGTTTCGGAAAAAGCTGAGCATGAAAAGCCGTTCGATGGAGGGGGTGGTCGCGACGCTTTAGGGCCCTGCGCGCCGCCCTTCAAGCTTGTGCAGGGGACAGTCTTTGCTATCGCCGTCCCGATTGCAGGTAAGGGGAGATCCGCATGCGCCGCAAATTCGCCGCCGGCAACTGGAAGATGCACGGGCTGAAGGCCCAGCTCGGTGAAATCGAATCGATCGCGGCGGCCGCCGCCGCCAATCCCGGCGTCGATGTGGCGATTTGCGTTCCTTTCACCTTGATCGCACGGGCGGTCGAGGCCGTGCCGGGGTTCGCGATCGGCGCGCAGGACGTGCATCAAAGCGGCAGCGGCGCGCATACCGGCTGTATTTCGGCGGAAATGCTGAAGGAAGCGGGTGCGAGCCTGGTCATCGTCGGCCATAGCGAACGCCGCGCCGACCAGCATGAAACCAGCCATGATGCCTGGGCCAAGGCGGCAGCAGCCCGCGCCGCCGGGTTGCACGTCATCCTGTGCTGCGGCGAAACCGAGGAAGAGCGCGACGCGGGCCAGACCGATGCCGTGGTGGCCGCCCAGATCGCCGAGATTCCCGGCGACGCGCATGGTGACTGGCTGACCATCGCCTATGAACCGCGCTGGGCGATCGGTACCGGCAAGACGCCGACGGAAGCGGAAATCGCCGCGACGCACGGCGCGATTCGGGCGAAGGTCAAGGAACTGGCGGGGGCGGATGCCGCCGATACGATCCGCATCCTTTATGGCGGCTCAATGAACCCGGGCAATGCCGCCGCGATCCTGGCGCTTTCGGATGTCGATGGCGGTCTGGTCGGCGGAGCGAGCCTGACGGCGGAGAAATTCGTGCCGATCATCGAAGCTGCGGCGGGATGACGGCGTGGCGCGCGCGTTGCCGGTGCGGGGCAGTCACTGCAAGCTGCGCGGGCGAGCCGATCCGCGTTTCCGTCTGCCATTGCGGCAATTGCAAGCGGCGCAGCGGCAGCGCTTTTGCCGCGCAGGTGCGTTTTCCCGATGATGCCGTGACGATCGAAGGCGTGACGCGCGAGTGGTCGTGCGTCGCGGAAAGCGGCAGCTGTTTTGTCCACCGTTTCTGCGTCGTCTGCGGCGTGGCGATTGCCTATTGGATCGATGCGATGCCCGGCGTGACGGCGCTGCCGATCGGCCTGTTCGACGAACCGGGTGCGTTTCCGGCGCCCGAATATTCGGTGTTCGAAGCGCGCAAGCTCGACTGGGTCGAGATTACGGGGGACGTCGAGCATTGGGACTGAGCAAATGCTTGCGGTCCCTTGCGTGCATCAGAGACGAAGACCCAGTTTCGGGCCAACCCACGTCATCAGACCGTAGAGTGCGATAGTCAGGATACAGCCGGCCACAAGCGCCGCCCAGAAGCTCCATCCGTTGCGCAGCATCGCGGGCATCAGCAGAAACATCGGCAGCGAGGGCAGCACGAACCAGAACGTCGCTTCCGCGTGCGTCGCCATGTTCGCGGGATCGGGCTTGTCGTGCCAGAGCCACAACATGCCGAGCACCGATACCAGCGGCAGCGACGCGATCAGCGCGCCGAAACCGGGATAGCGCTTCGCCACTTCGGAAATGACGGCGATGAGGACCCCGGACAAAGCCGCCTTGAGCAATAGATACCACATGGGGGATCCATGCCGCCGGGCAAGACTGCCCGCAAGTCGCATCAACTGCCGTAGCGATCCTTGAGCATCTTGTAGGTGGCGCGCACGCTGACCGCGTCGGCGCCCTTGGGTCGGCCCGGCTTGTTCGCCTGACGCCAGCAGAAAATGTCGTGATGCGCCCAGGCCACGCCTTCGGGAACGAAGCGGCGCAGGAACAGCGCGGCCGTGATCGCGCCGCCGAACGGCGTGCCTTCGGCCGCGTTCACCATATCGGCGACATCGGATTTGAGCATGTCGTCATAGGGATCCCAGAGCGGCATGCGCCATGCCGGATCGGCTTCGCTGTCTGCCGCCGCGAGCAGGTCCTTCGCCAGCGCCTCGTCATTGGCGAACAGGCCAGTGAGATCGGCGCCCAGTGCCACGCGCGCCGCGCCGGTGAGCGTGGCGAAATCGAGCAGTAGTTCGGGATTGGCTTCGCCCGCCTTGACGATGGCATCGCCCAGGATCAGCCGGCCCTCGGCATCGGTATTGCTGTTTTCGACCGTCAGCCCCTTGCGGGTGCGCAACACGTCGCCGGGACGGAATGCCTCGCCCGACACCGAATTTTCGACGGCGGGAACGAGCATGTGAAGCCGGACCGGCAGCTTCGCGCCCATGATCAGGTCGGCGAGCGCCAGCACCGTTGCCGCGCCGCCCATATCCTTTTTCATCAAGCGCATTCCCGAAGCCGGCTTGATATCGAGCCCGCCCGAATCGAAGCACACGCCCTTGCCGACCAACGCGACGCGCGGGTGGCTTTCATCGCCCCATTCGATTTCGATCAGGCGCGGCTCGCGACCCTTTCCGGCGGCTTTGCCGACCGCGTGGATCATCGGATAGCCCTGTTCGATCGCATCGCCGCGCGTGACCGTCAGCTTGGCGCCATGTTTCTTCGCCAGCGTTTCGGCGACCGATTCGAGCTGTGCCGGGCCCATTTCGTCGGCGCCGGTATTGACCAGATCGCGCAGCAGGAACGTGGCTTCGGCAAGGCGCAGCGTTTCGGGAATCGATGCCGCTTCGCCGGTGAGCAGGACGCGCGGCCCGGTCGCGGGCTTGTCGGACGTCTTGTATTTGTCGAACCGGTATTGCGCAGTCAGCCAGCCATAGGCGGCGGTGCCGGGCTCGCGCCCTTCGACGCGATAGGTTCCTTCCGGAAGCGTTTCCGCCAGCTTGGCAAGGCACCAGGGCGACAGCTTGTCGACATTGGCGACCACGGTGACCACCGACCAATCCTCCGGACCATCGCCGGGCAGGATTGCGCTGGCATAGCCGGTCGGCTTCAGCTTCTGCGCGGCGGCAGCGGCGCGTGCGCGCGGCGGTTGCCCGGAAAGCCATGCGTCGAAGCCCTTGGGATCGACAATGTGAATGGTGCGGGCGGATTGGCCGCGATCGGCCTGAAGCAGCGACGAGAGATCAGTCATGCGGCGCTATCTAGGACGCCCGACAGGCTTCGCCTAGTGGCGAAGTGGCAAGTGGGGGCGGGATGATCAGGTGATCCAGCTGCTGATCACGTCGAATTGCCACGCGCCGTCCACCAGCCGCAGCCGGAATGCGCCGCCGGTCCATCCCGCCGACCAGACCAGATATCCCCGATCGCGCGCACGATTATAGACGATCGTCGGCAATTTGACGGTTCGGAAATCCGGCGTGTGACGCTGAAGTCGGGCGATGTCGTCCGGGCCATAGACGATCGTCAGCCGATCGGTGGCGAGGCAGTGGAAATCGGCGGGAGCAATCGGGCGGTTGCTGCTTCGTACATCGCGCTGGTCAGGCCAGTGACTTTGCCGTTGCTTTCGCGGCGATGCCGCATGCGCGATGGTTAAAAAATTCCTCGAAACAACATGGAACGATCTGCGCGACCGGCCTGTTTCCGCATTGCCTGAAGCCGCGACGCGCCGAACTGGCCGCGCGACACGCTGAGGAGACAGAGACATGAGCGACGAACGCGCGGAAGCCCCGGAGATGTACCCGGTGATCGAGGAACATTCTCCTGCGCCGCGCGGCCGGACCATAGTCGCTATCATCGTCGGGGCAATATTGGCGCTGATCGGGCTGACATTGCTGGGCGGTGGCGCCTGGCTCGCCGTGCTGGGCGGATCGCTTTATTATCTGCTGGCGGGCGCGGGATTGCTCTTTGCCGGTGTGCAGCTCATTCGCGGCAGGCTGATCGGCGGCTGGGTCTATGTCGCGATCGTCGCGCTGACCTTTATCTGGGCATGGTGGGAAGTCGGTGCCGATCCCTGGGGTCAGGTTCCGCGCATCATCGCTCCGGTGGTGCTGATGCTGTTGGTGCTGCCGGCGATGGCGACGCTTTCTACGCGCGACGGGCGGTGGCAATTCGCATTGGGCGGCGTCGCCGCGGTGCTGGTCCTGACCCTCGTCAATTTCTGGGTGGCGTCGGCGAATGCGCCTGCCACCCTGTTCGCGCAAATCCCGGCCCCGACCGCATCGGCGATGGGGGAAACCGGGCCGATGAAGGTCGGCGCAGACTGGCCCGTCTATGGCGGTACGGCGAGCGCGCGGCGTTATTCGCCGTTGCAGCAGATCAATGCAGAAAATGTCGGCAGCCTGAAGCGGGCATGGGTCGCGCATACCGGCGACTTGCCCAAAACGGCCTTTGCCGAGGGCAAATACGGCGCGGAAACGACGCCGATCAAGGTCGGCGACACGCTATATCTTTGCTCGGCGACGAATATCCTGATCGCGCTCGATCCGACGACGGGCAAGGAGAAATGGCGCTATGATCCGCAGGTGCCCGATGCCTGGATTCCCTATACCGCGGCGTGCCGCGGGGTGGTTTATTACGACACGCGCATCGGCAATGGCGGCAGCGCGCCACAGTCGCCCGCAAACCGGCCGGCCGCGCCTGCCAATGACTGTGTGACGCGGATCATCGAAGGCACGCTAGACGGGCGGGTGATTGCGGTCGATGCGACCACCGGCAAGCCATGCTCTGGATTTGGTACGAACGGTCAGGTCGACATCAAGAAGGGAATGGGCGAAGTCGTCCCCGGCATGGTGGCGATTTCGGCGCCGCCGACCATCGTCGATGGCGTGATCGTCGTCGGGCATCAGGTGCTCGACGGGCAGAAGCTGGAAGCGCCGTCGGGCGTCATCCACGGCTATGATGCGGTTACCGGCGAATTGCGCTGGGCGTGGGACATGATGAATCCCGACTGGACCGGTTTGCCCCCCGAAGGCCAGACTTTTGCGCGTGGCACGCCCAATATGTGGACCACGGCATCGGGCGACGATCAGCTGGGGCTCGTCTATCTGCCGATGGGCAATGCCTCGGTCGATTATTGGAGCACCGATCGCAAACCCCCGGAGAAATTCTTCGCTTCGTCGCTGGTCGCGGTCGATGTGAAGACCGGCAAGCCGCGCTGGCGGTTTCAGACGTCGCGCAACGATGTGTGGGACTATGATCTGGGCGCACAGGCGACATTGATCGACTGGCCGACTGGTAACGGGACCGAGCCCGCGCTGATCCTGCCGTCGAAACAGGGCGACCTGTATGTCCTCGACCGCAGGACCGGACGCCCGCTGACGCAGGTAGGCGAGTTGAAGGCGCCGCAGGGCGGGGTAGAGCCCGACCAGCGTGCGGCGACGCAGCCGGTGTCGCTGTGGCATACGCTGCGCAAGCCCGACCTGACCGAGCGCGACATGTGGGGCATGTCGCCGATCGACCAGATGGTCTGCCGCATCCAGTTTCGCCGGGCGAGCTATGAGGGCTTCTATACCGCGCCGACCGCCGATCGTCGCTGGATCGAATATCCCGGCTATAATGGCGGGACCGACTGGGGCGGCATCGCCGTCGACCCGGCGCGCGGCGTGATCATCGCGAATTACAACGACATGCCGAACTATAACCGGCTGGTGCCGCGTGCCGAAGCGGATGCCAAGGGCTGGAAACCGCGCGCACCGGGGGACGCAGCAAAGGCCGATGCCGCCGCTGAGCGAGGCGGCAATATGGGCGGCCATGCCGAAGGCGCCGGCGACCCGCAGGCGGGCGCGCCCTATGCCATCGACGTCAATGCCGGCTGGCGGCTGCCCTTTACCGGCCTGCTGTGCAAGGAGCCTCCCTATGGCGGCATCCGTGCGATCGACATGCGCACCGGCAAGACCTTGTGGGATCGTCCGCTCGGCACCGCGCGCAAGAACGGGCCGTTCGGCATCCCCAGCTATCTGCCGATCTCGATCGGGACGCCGAACAATGGCGGGTCGGTGGTGACGGCAGGCGGGCTGATCTTTGTCGCCGCGGCGACCGATGACCTGATCCGTGCGATCGACATCCGTACCGGCAAGACGGTGTGGCAGGACGTGCTGCCTGCCGGGGGTCAGGCGACGCCGATGACCTATGAAGTCGATGGTCGCCAATATCTGGTGATCATGGCCGGCGGGCATCATTTCATGGAGACGCCGATCGGCGACTCGCTCGGCGCCTATGCCCTGCCGCAATAAGCCGTGCTGACTGCCAAGTGACTTGTCGCCGCGCCTTTGCCACAAGGCGCGGCGATTTGTTGTTCGGAGAGAGAGAATGGGGTTCGAGCCGCCTTATGTTGCCGATGCCGATCGTTATGACGGACGGATGCCGTATCGGCGATGCGGGCGCAGCGGGCTGAAACTGCCGGCGATCAGCCTGGGGCTGTGGCAGAATTTCGGTGGGGTCGACAGGTTCGAAACCGGTCGCGCGATGCTGCGCCGTGCCTTTGATCGCGGCGTCACCCATTTCGATCTCGCGAACAATTATGGCCCGCCCTATGGCTCGGCGGAGGAGAATTTCGGGTGCGTGCTGGCCAGGGACTTCGCCGGCCATCGCGACGAACTGATCGTGTCGACCAAGGCGGGGTGGGACATGTGGCCCGGGCCCTATGGCGATGTCGGCGGCAGCAGGAAATATGTGATCGCCAGCTGCGATCAGAGCCTCAGGCGGATGGGGCTCGATTATGTCGATATCTTCTATTCACACCGCGTCGATCCCGAAACGCCGCTGGAGGAGACGATGGGCGCGCTCGCGCAGATCCATGCACAGGGCAAGGCGCTCTATATCGGCATTTCGTCGCATTCGCCCGAATTGACGCGCAAGGCGGCGGCGATCCTGACCGAATATAAAGTGCCGTTGCTGATCCATCAGCCCAGCTATTCGATGCTCAATCGCTGGGTCGAGCGCGGACTGCTCGATACGCTCGGCGATCTTGGCGTCGGCTGCATTGCCTTTTCGCCGCTGGCGCAGGGGATGCTGACCGACAAATATCTGGACGGCGTTCCGGCGGAGGCACGCGCGGCGAAGCAGGGATCGCTGTCGCGATCGCTGTTGAGCGCGGAGAATATCGATCGCGTGCGCAACCTGCGCGAAATTGCGCGGGGACGCGGCCAGACGATGGCGCAGATGGCGATCAGTTGGGTGCTGCGCGACCCGCGCGTCACCTCGGCGCTGATCGGCGCGCGCACGGTGGCGCAGCTCGACGACAGCCTCGATGCTGTGAAGCGGCTCGATTTCAGCGACGATGAACTGGCGGCGATCGATCGCTATGCCGTCGATGGCGGCATCGATCTGTGGGACATATCGTCGCAGATCACCGAGCAGCCCGCGCCGGGCGGGCGGCCGCTGAACGACTAGCCGCGCGGCTCGGGTGGCGAGCCCGATCCGGACCGGGCAACCGCCGATGCGCGTCAGCGTTGCGGAACCTCGCGCCATTCGCCCGGCGCGATGTCATCGAGCGACCAGTCGCCGATGCTCCAGCGGACGAGGCGCAACGTCGGAAGGCCGACCGCGGCCGTCATCCGCCGCACCTGACGGTTGCGACCTTCGCGGATGGTGAGGCGCAGCCAGCTATCGGGCACGGTCTTGCGAAACCGCACCGGCGGATTGCGTGGCCACAGGTCGGGCGGCTCGATCGCTTCGACGAGCGCGGGACGCGTCATGCCGTCCTTGAGCGCGACGCCCCTGCGAAGCGATTCGAGCGCCGCCGCGTCGGGCACGCCCTCGACCTGCACCAGATAGGTTTTGGCGAGTTTGAACTTCGGGTCGGCGATCCGCGCCTGCAATCGCCCGTCATCGGTCAGCGCGAGCAGCCATTCGCTGTCGCGGTCGAGCCGCCCGGCGGGATAGACGCCGGGCAGATCGATGAAATCCGACAAAGTCGCGCGCGGCGTATCGGTGCCGCGATCGGTGAACTGACACAGCACGTCATAGGGCTTGTTGAACAGGATCAGCCGGGACATGCCGCGCGCCGCATCAGCTCGCCAGCGGGACGCCGTACAGGTCGTGCTCGTCGGCTTCCTCGACCATCACGCGGACNATCTGGCCCTGNGTCAGATGCCCGGCGTCGCGCAGGAAGACATTGCCGTCGATTTCCGGNGCGTCGGCCTGGCTGCGGGCATTGGCGCCGCCNTCTTCATCGACTTCATCGATNATNACNTCGATNTCGCGGCCCACCTTTGCGGCAAGCTTGGCGGCGCTGATCGCAGCGGTCTTTTCCATGATCCGGGCGTAGCGTTCTTCCTTGACCGCTTCCGGCACCGGATCGGGCAGGGCGTTGGCCGCCGCGCCTTCGACCGGCTCGAAGCGGAAGGCACCGACGCGATCGAGCTGCGCTTCATCGAGCCAGTCGAGCAGATACTGGAAATCCTCCTCCGTTTCGCCGGGGAAGCCGACGACGAAGGTCGAGCGGATGGTGAGGTCGGGTGCGATCTCACGCCATGCCTTCAACCGTTCGAGCACTTTGGCTTCGTTGGCCGGGCGCTTCATCGCCTTCAGCACGTTGCGGCTGGCATGCTGAAACGGAATGTCGAGATAGGGGAGGATCAGCCCCTCGGCCATCAGCGGGATGACCTGATCGACATGCGGATAGGGATAGACATAATGGAGCCGAACCCAGGGCGCGATCTTGCCGAGTTCGCGGGCAAGATCGGTCATGTGGGGGACGACTTCGCTGCCCTTCCACATGCGCGGCTGCTTGCGGATATCGACACCATAGGCGCTGGTATCCTGGCTGATCACAAGCAATTCCTGTGTGCCCGCCTCGACCAGCTTTTCGGCTTCGCGCAGGATCGCGTCGGGGCGCCGGCTGACCAGATCGCCGCGCAGTTGCGGGATGATGCAGAAGGCGCAGCGATGGTTGCAGCCCTCTGAAATCTTCAGATAGCTGTAATGGCGCGGGGTGAGCTTCAGCCCCGCCTCGGGCACCAGATCGACGAAGGGCGAGGGCGTGGCGGGCGCGGCTTCGTGCACCGCAGAAACCACCTGCTCATATTGATGCGCGCCGGTGATCGCGAGCACGTTGGGGAAGCGCTGGCGGATCTTGTCGGCTTCATCGCCCATGCAGCCGGTGACGATGACGCGGCCATTCTCGCTGATTGCCTCGCCGATCGCTTCGAGGCTTTCCTCCTTGGCGCTGTCGAGGAAGCCGCAGGTGTTGACCAGCACGACATCGGCGCCCGCATAATCGGGCGACAGGCCATAGCCGTCGCTACGCAGCTTGGTGAGGATGCGCTCGCTGTCGACCAGATTCTTGGGACAGCCGAGCGACACCATTCCCACCTTGGGGGATTCGGGGATTTTGGTTGCCATGATTGGCGCGCCACATAGGGATTTGCGACGCGTTTGAACAGATGCCGTCGGTCGGGCGTCGCGTGCCTTCAGGGAAGTTCGGCGATCAGACGCAGTCCCAGCACCCAGACATCGCGGTCGCCATCCTCAGCAAAGGCGCGGCGGACATATTGCATATCGGGCTGGACGATCAGGAACGGCAGGATGCGATCGGCATAGGTGATCTCAATCCCGTCCTCGCGATCCGCCGAGGCGATGCCGGATGTGGCGAGCGCTGCGCGATAGCCGTTCGAGAGCAGGCCCGTGTTGAATCCCACCGAGAATTGCGAATCCGGTCGCCCGGCAAATACGCCGCGTGCGAGCATGCCGAACTGGAATCCGCCGCGGAACGGCGTGGTGTTTCCCTCGGAAAGGCCCGCGCGGGCGAACAGGTCGACGCCATTGCCGTCGCCATCGGGCGCGCCGGAAACGGTGCGGTCGACCAGGAGATAGACGCCCTGCGCGATATGCTCGCGATCGACCGTCTCGCGAATGTCGGGCTGGCGATTGGTATAGCGCCAATAGCCGATGGCGATCTTTCCAGCCGTGCGCACGCCCGCTTCGGCGATCAGCAACGCGCCTTCGCGGGTCGACAGGCCGAAATCGGAGTCATGGCCCAATATCCCCGAATGCGCGTTGACCACTGCGCCCTGCACATAGCCATTTTCGCCGAGACCCGCCGAAGCGAATAGCGTCCATGCGGTCTGCGGAAAGATCGATGGACCATTGGGGCCGGTAGCGGCCAGTTCCGATCCGATTCCGAAGGCTGGTGCGATCAGCAGTCCCGCGGGATCGTTGGCGTAAAAATCGGCATTGAGATCGAGCAGCCCGGCGCGCACCGCGAACCGGTCGCTCCAGCTTTTGCCGATCCAGAACTGATAGATGCGCAGCTCGGCCTCTTCGACTTCGATATTATCGATGCCCTGAAGCGTCCCGGCGATATCGTTGGGACGCTTGCCATCGGCGGCGAGCAACTGAACCCCGGCCTCGACGCCCGACCAGCCCGCCAGCGCCTCCAGATCGGCGGTGAGTGCGATGTCGGCTTCGTGCAGCACGCGCACACCGCGATCATCGCCGCCCGCCACGGTAGCGACGGCATCGACGACATAACGCCCTTCGATGGTGAGCGGGTCGCTGCTTTCCTGTGCCAATGCATCCGGGGCGAGCATCAGGGCGCCGATCATTGCGCCGATGCGGAACGTCGTACTGGTCGTCTTGGTCACCCGGCGCCTCGCTCTTCATTGCCTCATCAAGGGGCTCTGAAAGGCATTTTAGGGCGCGTGGCAGGGTTAGCGGGCGCATCGGTAATTTCCGGTAGGCGCCACCTGATGCCGTCGATCCGCCTAAAATAGGAAGAACGCATCAGGGTCGGCCCTGGTGCTGCGCCCCGAACGCGAGCGAGTGAGAGAGCGATTTCATGAAAATTTCCGCGATTGGCAGCACGGGTCAGATGACGCTGCGTGAAGGCGCGAAGCGGGCGCGGGCAGTGATGATCGGACTGATTTTGCTGTGCGGACTCACCGGCATCGCCGCCGCGTTGATGGCTTCGGACGCACTTTCCAAACAGGAAGACGCCGCCAATCTGTACGGAAATCACGCATTGGCCGACATGATGCACGATGCGGTACGCAGCGACGTGCTTGCCGCCTTTCAGGCGCAAAATCCGGCCAGCGGCCTGAAGCGCGAAGACATCATGGCGGATTTCGAGGAACATAGCGCCGAGCTGGAAAAGGGCATTGCCGCCGATCGCGAATATACCGGATCGAAGGAAGTCATGAAGTTCACCGGCGCCCTGGCCGAACCGATGCAAGCCTATCTGGCGTCGGCAAAGTCGCTGCTCGAGCAGACATGGCGCGATCCCCAGACCGCGAGCGCTCAGCTGCCCAAATTCTTCGACGATTTCCGCACACTCGAAGTGTCGATGAGCGCGGCGTCCGACGCGATCACCGAAAACTCGGCCAAGGTCACTCGCTGGGCCAACCGTCTCGGCATGATTGCCGAGGTTGCGCTGGCGATCATTCTGATCCTGGCAATCGGTGTCGCGCTGAAACTGTTTCGCACCATCAATGCGCGCATGATCGATCCGGTCGAAAGCCTTTCGGGCACGATGCGGCGCATGGGCGAGGGCGATATGCAGGCCGAAATCCCCTATGCCGATCGCGAGGATGAACTCGGCGAAATGGCACGCGCGATGCTTGCGTTCCGCAACCAGTTGAACGCCGCCGAAGCCGCGAAACAGGAACAGGCGGAGCTGATCGTCGAGAGCCTTGGCGCGGGATTGACGCGCCTCGCCGAAGGCGATCTGAGTACCGAGATTACCGCGCGGCTGGAAGGGCCGTTTGCCGGGCTCAAAACCAGCTTCAACGACGCGCTGATCAGCCTGCGCGATCTGATCGGTACGGTGATCGAGAGCGCCGCAGCCATTCAAACGGGATCGTCGGAAATCGCCGGCGCTTCGGAAGACCTTGCCCGCCGCACCGAAGGCAATGCGGCGAGCCTGGAGCAGACGACTGCTGCCATTTCCGAAATCGACGCGCGGTTGAAGGCAACGTCGGAGGCCGCCGACCGCACGGTCGGTCGCGCGGACTCGGCGATTCAGGTGGTTGCGAGCGGCCGAACCATGGCCGAAAGCGCCGTCGATGCGATGGGCCGCGTGTCGGAAAGTGCCAAGGGCATCGACAGTGTGATCGAGGGGCTCGACAAAATCGCGTTCCAGACGCGCGTGCTCGCCATGAACGCCGCGGTGGAGGCCGGTCGCGCAGGCGAAGCGGGTCGCGGCTTTGCTGTCGTTGCCGATCTGGTTTCGGCGCTTGCGATGCGTGCCGAAGAGGAATCGAAGCGCGCCCGCGATCAGCTGACCGTCACCCAGACCGATATCGGGTCGGCGGTGGCGGCGGTCACCAATGTTGGTGAGGCGCTCAGCGATATCGTCACCAATGTCGACGAGGTGCACCGGTTGCTCGGCGGCATTGCCGAGGACAATCGCGTGCAGGCAAGCTCGATCAGCGAAGTCAGCTCGGCGATCGGCGACATGGACCGTTCGACTCAGCAGAATGCGGCGATGGTCGAGGAAACGTCCGCTGCCGCACGCAACCTTCTGGCCGAAGTGGGTTCGCTGACCGGCAGGGCAGGACGCTTCACCATCGGCGCTTCGAAGGCGGTCGCAGGTCGTTCAGCCCCCGACTTACCGGCCCGCGCTACATTGCACTGAGGCGACGAAACGCTGCGCGTTTGACGTGGCGCAAGACGCCACGGCAGCTTCGCGCTAAACAGCCGGGGAGGGGGCCTTGTACCGCAACCTGGAGATTTCGAAATGACTTCGCCCGCTGAAAAGCCGCTCGACCATGTTGTCGAGCTGACGACTCGCACCGGGTTGGTGATCGAAGTGCGCGCCGCGACCGAATCCGATGAGGCCGCGCTGGAAACGCTGTTCGAATCGGTTTCGCCGGACGATCGCCGCTTCCGCTTTCTGTCGGCACGCGATCATATCGGGCGCGACCAGCTGGCGGCGATGACCCGTGTCGATCACTGGCGTACCGAGAGCTTCCTTGTGTTCGACAAGGCGACCGGAGAACTGGTCGCGACGGCGATGCTCGCTTGCGACAATGCCATGGACACCGCCGAAGTCGCAATTTCGATCCGTTCGGATCGTAAGGGGCGGGGCATCGGCTGGACGATGCTGGCATTCCTGGTCGAGGAAGCGATGCGGCGCGGCGTCAAACGGCTGATGTCGATCGAGGCGCGGGAAAATCACTCGGCGATCGAGCTGGAGCGCGAAATGGGCTTCACCGCGCGAGTCGACAATGACGATCCGACGCTGATGGTGCTCGAAGCAGTATTCTGATCCGCTGGGTGCAGCGGGATTTCAGGGTTGCGTCGCGCGCTTGGCGCGCGCCGCGCCCTGCGGCACGATTTCGACAATGACATCGCCGGGTTCGAGCGCTTTGGCGGCGTCTTCCCAATAGCTGAACGGCTGGCCCCCGCGATAGATGCGCATCCCCATGCCGGTGGTGATCGCAGATAGCGGCTTGCCGATTTCGGGCGGCGTGACCGTGCGTTCGGACAAAGCGATCCGTCCGTTGATCGAGGCGAGGTCCATCATATAGTCGGCGATGTGCGGACCGGTGCACGAGCCGGCGAGCAACAGCCCGGCAAAGCTGACCGGATTGATGACGGTCGTGGCGCCTGCCGCGCGGGCGGGCGTTTCATTGTCATCGGCCTTCACCGTGACGCTGATCGGAATCGTTTTCGACAGGTGCCGCGCCGTCAGCGTGATGAGGATCGAGGTGTCGTCGCGCCCAGCCGATACGATCAGCGCGCGGGCGCGTCCGATCTTCACATCCTCCAGCACCTGATCGCGCGTGGCATCGCCCTGAAGTATCGCGCAGCCGCATGCCTCGGCCTTTGCCAGCGATTCCGCGCTTCCATCGATGACGACGATATTTTCCGCTGCGACGCCGCGTGCGATCAGTTCATCGACTGCGTCCGATCCGGTCTTGCCGAATCCGGCAACGATATAATGGTCGTGAAGGTGCCGCTGGATATACGCCATTCGCCATTTGTCCCAGGTTCTGCGGAGCACGAAATTATAGGTGGTGCCGACGAAAAGCAGCACCACGAAAATACGGATCGGCGTGACCACCAGCGCGTCGAACATCCGCGCCTGTTCGGTTACCGGAGCGATGTCGCCATAGCCGGTCGTGGTGATCGAAATCGCCGTGAAATACACCACGTCGAGAAAGCTGACATGCCCGTCATAGGTGTCGCGCAGCCCTTCGCGATCGAAATAATGGACGCCGATCGCCAGTGCGAGCAGCGCCATCACGCCAATTACGCGCCAGCCGATCGAGAGCCAGACGGGGAGCCGCGATTTGCGCTTCAGGGTCGCAGGAATACGTGGTTGGGCCATTATGCCGGAGGTAAACGCGTCAGCGGGTCGACCGGATCACGTCCTTTTCTAATTTCGAAATGCAGCTGCGGGCGATCGACAAAGCCCGATTCGCCCGACAGTCCGATCGTCTGGCCGCGCTGCACCGCCTGACCGCGCTGGACAAGGATCTGGCCGATATGCCCATAGACAGTGGTCCAGCCATCGCCATGTTTCAGGATCACGACGCCGCCAAGCTGGGGAATGTCGCTGCCGACATAGGCGACCACGCCGTCTGCCGACGCCAGGATCGACGAATCGAGCGGCACCGCAATCTTGATCCCGTCATTGCGCTCGCCGCTCTGGCCCGGGCCGAACCGGCCGATGATCTGACCATGGGCGGGCCATGCGAAGGAACCGCGCATATGCGCGGGCTCTGCGACTGCGGCATCGGAAGGCAGCACGCGGGCCGAGGATGCGGCCGGCTGAACCGGCTGTTCGTTGGTGGCGATGGCGGGTTCGCCGCCGGTGACGATATCGTCGATATCGACATGGAACCGCGCGGCGCGCTCCTCGAGCGTCTCGTTACCGGTTTCGGGAAGCAACAGCCGCATGCCCGTGCGCAGGACATAGGGCTCCTCCAGGTCGTTGATCGCAACGATCCGCCCCCAGTCGACGCCATAGGCTCGCGCGATGGCGATCCCGGTCTCGCCGGCATGCACCGTATGGTAGCGCCCGCCGGGTATGGTGAGCCTTTGGTTAGGAAAAATGGTAAATGGCGGCTGGAGGCCATTGGCGCGGGCAATGGCTTCGGATCCTGCGCCGGTGCGGTTCGAAATGCCGCGCAGCGTATCGCCGCTGCGCACGACATAAGTGGTGGCGGGGACGAGTTGTGCGTCGGCGGTTACCGGACGCGATTCCCATGCCGGGGCCGGGGCGGGCAGGGTGCGCACGCCGCTGTTCTGACGCGCCGGTGCTGTGGGTGTCACATTCCCGGGTCCGCGCGGCGCAGACGGCGGAATACACCCCGCCAGCGCGGCCGCGGCAGGGAGCGTGATCGCCAAATTCCTCAATCGAACCATGCGTCCCCCCAGACGAATGTCACCGATAGGCCCGGGTCAGCATATCGATAGATTCGTGATGCGTCAGGTCCAGATGTAGCGGGGTGACGGCAATATGTCCGTCACGAACCGCTTCCAGGTCGGTAGAGTGGGCCGGCGTCTCCACGGTAGGGCCGAGTGCGAACCAGTGATATTCGAAGCCACGCGGATCGTGATTGGACACGATCTGAAGCCGGCCATAATCGCGCAGCCCCTGCGTCACCACGCGGATTCCCTGAACCTGATCGGCGGGCAGGGCGGGAAAATTGACGTTAACCAGCGTGCGCGGCGCCCAGTCCATCGATAGCAGCGGCCGGATCGCGCGTTCGCCCCATTCGCGCGCGGCGGAGAAGGGAACCGCTTCCCCCATGCCCTCGCGCGAATAGACCTGGCTGAGCGCGATCGAGCGCACGCCCGCCAGCGCGCCTTCCATCGCCGCAGACACGGTGCCGGAATAAGTAACGTCCTCGGCGAGGTTGGCTCCGCGATTGACGCCGGAAAGGATCACGTCGGGCGGATTGTCCTTCATGATCTTGGCAAGCGCCATCATCACGGCGTCGGTGGGCGTCCCGGAAACGGCAAAGCGCTTTTCGGCGAATTTGCGAATACGCAGCGGCCGGGTGAGCGTGAGCGAATGGCCGGCCCCCGATTGTTCCTCCGCAGGCGCGACGACCCAGATATCGTCCGAAAACGCCGCCGCGATTTCTTCCAGCACGGCGAGCCCGCGCGCGTGATAGCCGTCATCATTGGTCAGCAGGATGCGCATCAGCGATGATCCACTCGGTCGGCGTGGCCTGCGGCGTTCACGCCATCGGCTCCAGCCGTTCGAGCCCGTGGATATAGGGCCGGAACGCCTCGGGTATGGTGATCGAGCCGTCTTCGTTCTGATAGTTTTCCAGCACCGCCACCAGCGTGCGTCCGACCGCGAGGCCCGATCCGTTGAGCGTGTGGACGAAGCGCGTGCCCTTTTCGCCCTCGGCGCGGAAGCGCGCGTTCATGCGGCGTGCCTGAAAATCGGTGCAGGTCGAACAGCTCGAAATCTCGCGATAGCGTTTCTGGCCGGGCAACCATACTTCCAGATCATAGGTGCGCGCCGCCGAAAAGCCCATGTCGCCGGTGCACAGCTTCATCCGGCGGAAGGGGAGGCCGAGCTTGTTGAGAATATCCTCGGCACAGCCAGTCATCCGCTCATGTTCCGCTTCGGACTGATCGGGCGTGGTGATCGAGACCATCTCCACCTTGTCGAACTGATGCTGGCGGATGAAGCCGCGCGTGTCGCGACCCGCCGCACCCGCTTCGGAACGGAAACAGGGGGTGAGCGCTGTGAAGCGCAGCGGCAGTTCCTCTTCGGCAAGGATTTCCTGCGCGACGATGTTGGTCAGGCTGACTTCGGCGGTCGGGATCAGCCAGCGCCCATCGGTCGTCTGGAACAGGTCTTCGGCGAATTTGGGAAGCTGTCCAGTGCCGAACATCGCTTCGTCCCGGACCATCAGCGGCGGGATCACCTGTTCATAGCCATGATCGCGCGCGAGCGTGGTGAGCATGAACTGCCCCAGCGCGCGATAGAGCCGCGCCACCGGGCCGCGCAGCAGCGTGAAGCGCGCCCCGGCAAGCTTTACGCCGGTTTCGAAATCGAGCCCCAGCGCGGGGCCGATCTCGTCATGCTCCCGTGCATCAAAGGCGAATTGGGTCGGCGTGCCATGGGTGGCGACGAGTGCATTATCTTCTTCGTCCGCGCCATCGGGCACGTCGGCCAGCGGCAGGTTGGGGATGGCGGCCAGCCGCGATTCGAGATCGGCGGTCAGCGCCTTTTCCTCTGCCTCCAGCGCGGGAAGGCGTTCCTTCAGCGCCGACACTTCGGCCATCAGCGCCTGGGCGGTTTCCTCATCCTTTTTCGCCTTGGCCGCGCCGATCGCCTTCGACGCTTCGTTGCGGCGCGCCTGACCGGCCTGAAGCTCGGTGATCAGCGAGCGGCGGCGCTCGTCGAGCGCGATCAGTTCCTGGGCCAGCGGATCGGCGCCGCGACGCGCGAGACCGGCGTCGAAAGCTTCGGGATTTTCGCGGATGAAACGGATGTCGTGCATGGCCAGCGCTATGGCCGGGCCACCGAAACTGCGCAACCCGGTGATATACCGAAACTGCAGGCGCCCGCCGTGCGTTGATCGGGGACAAGTGCAATAACAAGGAGAAAAATCATGCAGGTTCCGCACAAGGCATTCGTCGTCGTGGCCGACGGTCGCAAGATGTTGTTCCTTCGCAACGAGGGCGATGCCGATTATCCGAACCTGCAGGTCGAGCGTGTCCGCGAGCAGGATAACCCGCCCGATCGCGAGCAATCGACCGATGCGCCGGGCACGACTTTCTCAAGCGTCGGCCATGGCCGCAGTTCCTATCAGGAAACCGATTTCCATCAGCTGGAAGAGGATCGCTTTGCAGCGCAGACCGCGGAGCTGTTGAAAAAACGCGCGCTGAACAATGATTTCGAATCGTTGATCGTCGTGGCGCCGCCGCGGACGCTGGGCGAATTGCGCAAAAACTATCACAAGGAAGTCGAGGCGCGGCTTGCCGGCGAGCTGGACAAGGATCTGACCGGACACAGCATTGCCGACATCGAGAAGCTGCTGCTGAACGCCGAATGATCGGAGCCTTTCGGCGGCCGATATGAAAACGGCGCTCCACCGATGCGGTGGGGCGCCGTTTCTTCATCGCAATCGATGCGACAGATTATGCCGTCGCGGCTTCTTTCCGCCTGGCGAGGCGCTTGCGGGCGACCAGCGCCGCCGCCGCACCGCCGAACAACAGCACCATCGGCGGGGCGGGAACCGGGGCGGGGCCACCGCTCGATCCGCCGCCATGGCTGGAGCTGCCGCCATGGCCGCTCGAACCCCAGCCGCTTGATCCGTGGCCCGAAGACCCATGCCAGCCGCTGGAACCCCAGCCGCTCGACCCATGCCAGCCACTCGATCCGTTGGACGAGCTCGACGTCGAACTGCTCGACCCGTTCGAGGAACTGGAGGTCGAGCTGCTCGAACCGTTGGACGAGCTGGACGTCGACGACGAACTGGAAACGCCGCTGGACGTCGAGCTGGACGACGAAACGCCGCTCGAGGTCGAGGATGACGTCGAAGAGGAGGTGGACGATGAGACATCGCCGCTGCTGCCGCCCGAAGAGGTCGAGGACGAGACATCCCCGGAACTGCCGCCCGAGGAAGTCGATGTGGACGACCCGCCCGTCGAAGTTGAGGAACCGCCGGTCGACGAGGTGCTGCTGACGCTGCCGCTCGATGTCGAGGAGGAAGATCCGCCGGTGGACGACGTGCTGCTCACGCTGCCGCTCGACGTCGAGGAACCGCCGGTCGATGTCGAGGTGGACGAGCCGCCAGACGATACGTCGATATCGATGTCGATGCCGCTAGATCCCGAACTGGTTCCCGAGGATCCGGAACTGCTCGAGGTCGAGGAAATAACAATGCCGCCGCTCGATCCGCCGCCGCCGCCGAAGAATCCGCCCGCGAAGAAGCCGCCGGCGAAACCGCCGCCGCCGCTCGATCCGCCGACGACCGTCGCGCCGGCGGTGCTGCTGGTGCCCGAGACGATCGGGATTTCGCCGCTCGACGCATAGGATGCGGGGGGCAGGGGAACCGGCGTGCCCTGAGACGTGACAGTGACGACCGTGGGTTGCGGGCAGCTCTGCTGAACCGTCCGGGTTTCGGTGCGCACGGTGCGACGGGATTCGGGGCGAGTCACGGTTCGGCGCGTCGTCCGGCGCGTCAGCTTGCCCTGGCTATCGGCCTGGGACTGCACCGACGCGATCTGATCGTCGTGCACCGTTTCCGCCACATGAACGGCCCCACCGCCCAAAATGGCGCCGCCGCATGCGCAAGCGCATAATTTTGCCAAGGCCATCCGAACCGACATGACGTCCCACTTCCCCGTTACTGCACCGGACCCGGACTGAATTCCGGGTCAAGGCGGACTGGTAATCTCTTAAAAGCCGGAACAAACAATTAATCGCAAGTGGATTAACTATGGTTTGTCAGGGAAGCGGCGTATATTTGACGATCAGGGCCGATGTTGTTTGGTTAATGTTTCGTTTCGATACGAAATAGCTCTGCATTCATTAACTATTATTAATCGTAATGGTAAACGGATCGTAACTTCATACGGGGTGCGATGTTCAGCATCGGCTAATTTCCCCTGAATTACAGGGGATTTGATAGGCGATTCGGTTGAAAAGCCAGCTTGTTTCATACAGCGGGCATCCGTATAGGCGCCTTGGGCAATGAGCGGTCTTCCGGCGGCGAGGCCACTGGGAAACCGGTGTGGAGTGTGGGGAATGGCTACGGTATTTGATCCGCGCGATAACCCGGAACGGGAGTTCCCGTCGGCGGCCAATGACGGCGATGACGGATATCGTCCGTCGAACGACGAACCGTTCATGAATCCGCGGCAACTCGATTATTTTCGGAAAAAGCTTCAGGGCTGGAAGGACGCGATTTATCGCGAGGCCGCCGGCACGCTTACGCAATTGCAGACCGATACGCTGCGCGAAGCCGATCTCACCGATCGTGCGTCGAGCGAGACCGACTGGTCGATCGAACTGCGTACGCGCGATCGCCAGCGCAAGCTGATTTCGAAGATCGATGCTGCGTTGCGGCGGATCGAAGACGGCGAATATGGCTATTGCGAAGTCACCGGCGAGCCGATTTCGCTCGCCCGGCTGGAAGCACGGCCGATCGCGACGATGACGGTCGAGGCGCAGGAGCGTCACGAGCGCAACGAAAAAGTGTCGCGCGAAGACTGAAAAATCCGGTTTCGGAAGCGTCGAATTAACGCTTTGGAGATCAGTTCCTGCTCTATTCCTGCATCATGTCTTCGGGTTCGAGATAAGCGATGGAGCAGTATCACAACGATCCCCTGGCTGCGTTCGCGGCGGATGACGCCGCCAGTCAGCGTGCGGGTTCGCGCGACAGCCTGATGCTGAGCGCGCAGCTGCGCTTTGCCGGCGGTACCGAGACGGTTCCGGTGCGCGTGCGCAACCTTTCCTCGGGCGGTCTGATGGCCGAATATCCCCATCCGGTGGCGCGCAACACGGCAGTGGAAATCGATGTGCGTGGAATCGGCTGGGTTCGTGGGCAGGTCGCATGGTGCGCCGAAGGGCGGATCGGTATCGCCTTCGACGTCGAGATCGATCCGATGCTGGCGCGCAAGCCGGTCGGCAAGGGCCAGCATACGCCGGTCTATGCCAAGCCGATTATTCCGCGCCGCTAAAGCGCGGCGCGCTACTGCGATTTTCCGAAATATTCCGAAGTCGGTCGGCGCGTCTGTCAGGCGCGTCTTTTAGCTGGCAAACGCGCCGGACTACGCAGCGCGCGGGCAAGCGGTTTCGCTCCGCTGGATCGGCGGAGCGGGTGCTCCGCCGCCAATAGTCCGATCTTTGTTGTGGAAAACCGCAGTTAGCGGTTCATCTCTTCCTTGACGCGCAGCTTCTGGCGCTTCAATGCGCTGATCAACGACTGATCGGGCAGGGGACGATGCGTTTCCTCGGCGATTCGCTGGTCGAGCACATGGTGCTTGGCCTCCAGAGCCTCAAGATGCGCGGTTTGCATGTAAGCAATCCTCCTTCTGCGTGTGGGGGATAGTGAGTAGATCACTTTTCGCAGCGTCTGTCGCCACCCGATTCGCACCTAATCGACGGTTAGTGTCGATTCCTGCGATGATCCGTTGTGATGCGCAGTCGCTTGGGGCATGGCGGTAGCGATGGACGAGAGCGAGATCCGCCACGAACTCGAAATGCTGCGCACCGAGCATCGCGATCTCGACACCGCGATCGAGGCGCTGCATGCGACCAGTTCCGCCGATCAGCTCCAGCTGGCGCGCCTCAAGAAGCGCAAACTGCGCCTGCGCGACGATATCGTGCGGCTCGAAGATATGCTGATTCCGGACATTATCGCCTGAAGCTCCCGTTCCGGGACGCGAAACGCCGGAATTTAACCTTTCCGTTACCATCGATGCTGTGGCACCAAATCGGAATGATGGAACCGGGGGCAACGCGTATTCATCGAAAGCTGCTCGACTCGCTCTATGTCGAGGCGATGCTGCTGGCCGATGAAGCGCGCGCATATTTCGACCTGACCGGTCGCGAGGAGCGCGACACGCTCGATGCGCTTCGCCGCGTCGCCTTTTCCTGTGAATCGCTTAAGGTGACGACCCGGCTGATGCATGTCATTGCCTGGTTGCTGACTCAGCGCGCGGTGGACGCGGGCGAACTCGCCCCGCGCGAAGCGCTGCTCCCGTCCCGCAGGCTCGGGACCGCACCGGAGAGCGAGCCCGACGCGCTGGCGGCGCTTCCGTTTCAGGCGATAACGATCATCGAAGCGAGCATCGATCTGTATCGCCGTGTCGACCGGCTCGATTCGGCGCTGGAAGAACCGGCAGCCGAAAGCCCGGCGCGATCGATGATGCAGCGGCTCGCCGCTTCGTTCTGAACCAGCCTCAGCGGGTTATCCGCTCCAATGCCTCGCGATATTCGCGCTGCAGCCGGTCGATGCGTTCGGCCGCCGGCACCACGGCGTCGACCGATCCGATGCCCTGACCCGAACCCCAGATGTCGCGCCATGCCTTGGCCCCGCCGAAATCCATCTTGCTGGGATCGCTTTCGGGGAGATTGTCGGGATCGAGACCGGCATTGACGATCGAGGCGCGCAGATAATTGCCGTGCACCCCGGTGAAGAGATTGGAATAGACGATATCGGCGGCGCGGCCGTCGACGATCCCCTGTTTGTAATCCGCCATCGCATTGGCTTCGGTCGTCGCGATGAAAGGCGAGCCGATATAGGCGAGATCGGCGCCCATCGCCCGCGCCGCGAGCACTGCGCCGCCGGTCGAGATCGCTCCGGACAGCGCGATCGGCCCGTCGAACCATTGCCGTACTTCCGAAACCAGCGCGAAGGGGCTGAGCGTTCCGGCATGGCCGCCCGCGCCAGTAGCGACCAGGATCAGGCCGTCCGCGCCCTTTTCGATTGCCTTGTGCGCGAACCGGTCGTCGATCACATCGTGCAGCGTGATGCCGCCCCAGCCATGGACCGCGTCGTTCAGTTCCGGGCGGGCACCGAGCGAGGTGATGACGATCGGCCCCTTCCACCGCGCGCAGACTTCGACATCATGTTCGAGCCGCGGGTTCGATCGGTGAACGATCTGGTTGACTGCAAAAGGCGCGGCGGGGGTGTCGGGATTGTCCCGGTCCCACGCGGCCAGCTCTTCGGTGATCTGATGCAGCCATTCGTCGAGCTTCGTATCCGGGCGCGCGTTGAGCGCGGGGAAGGAACCGACGATTCCCGCCTTGCACTGGGCGATGACCAGTTCCGGGCCGGAGATGATGAACATGGGCGAGCCGATGACCGGCAGGCGCAGGCGATCGAAGATGGGTGGCAGTGACATGGGACCGTTTCATAGCGCAACGGGAAGGGCTGTCTATCCCGGTCCCGGCGACGTTACGGCTTCGGCGGCTCGCGCAAGCGCGGTCCATGGTTCCGGCCGTTTCGGTGCGAATCGTCATGGCTGACCATTCCGGCGCCACCCGCCCTAGGGAAACGGGCGTTGCCAGATGACGAACGTGTCCTCGTCGGTGGACTGGATCGCGGCCTGAAACGCATCGTGTCGGAAACCGGGCAGGGCAGTGACATGTTCGAGCACGGTCGATTCGCCGGTGGCGCCCTGCGGAAAGGTGAAGGCGACATCCTCTTCCGGGCCATAGATCAGCCACCAGAAATCCATGCCCAGGGGGCCGCTGGCGTTGGTTTCGATTGCTACGGCGTGGAGCTGCGAAAGGGGCAGTTGATGCCGCCTGCCGTCGCGATCGATCATCCAGAGAAGATCGCCGTCGCAGCCGGTTTGCCAGTCGCTTTCGGGCTCGAGCCGGGGGGGCTGGGGCGGCGCGGCCGCCGGTTCGGGCGAAGCCGATGGCGGCTCCTGCGCTCCGGACAGTGGCGCGGAGCGTGTAACGAGTCGGCGGAACCAGTCGAACCAGCTCATGGCACCCCTCAATCGATGGGTTTCAGATCGGCCGCATATTCGGCCTGTTTATGCGCGTACAGGGCCGACGATGCCTTGAGCATCGCCTTGGCCTGATCGTCGAGCGGGCGGATGGCGCGCGCCGGACTGCCCAGGATCATATGACCCGCGGGGAAATGCTTGCCCTCGGTAATCAATGCGCCGGCGCCGATCAGGCAATCCTCGCCGATCACCGCGCCGTTCAGGATCGTGGCGCCCATGCCGACCAGCGTGCGATCGCCGATCGTGCAGCCATGCAGCACTGCGTGATGCCCCACCGTGCAATCCTCGCCGATGGCGCAGGCAAAGCCCGGATCGCTGTGGAGAACGCACCCGTCCTGTACATTGCTGCCCCTACCGATGACGATCGGCGTGTTATCGGCGCGAATGACTGCGCCGAACCAGATGCTGGCACCGGACCCGAGATGGACGTCGCCGATCAGGTCAGCGCTGGGGGCGACCCAGGCATCCTCTGCGACGACAGGCGATTTTCCGAAGATCGTATAGAGCGGCACCGATCCAGTTTATGGGAGCAGCGGCGCGTTCGCAATCGGAAGCGGCATCCCCATCGCAATTGCGACGGCAAGCCCGGCCATCAGCACGGCAAGCGTGGAGGAGAGCGAGAAGAGCCCCCAGCCCATCATGGTTACCATCTGCGAATTGGGTCGTTGTTCCCGCTGGTTACGTTGCAGCGACAACAGGACGAATCCCGTCGCCATCGCGTAGAGGAATACGAAAAACTCAGCCATTTGTTACCCACCCGGACAACGATCCCCGGCTGAAAGCTACCGTGCAGAAGTTAACGCTTCAATGCCGCGACGCACCATTTGTCGTGTGTCAGCAGGTATCGGTCGCACGCCCGGTTATTTGGTCGACGGCGGCGACGGCGCAGGTGCGGCGGGGAGCAGGACATGCGCGTGCCCTTGTGGCGCTCCGGAACATTGGCAGCCGCACCCGCAGCCGCCGGCACACACCCGACACGGTTGCGGTACGGCGCAGACGCAAAGAAATGCAGGCTGCGGAGGCGCAGGAGGAGCCGGGGGTGTCGGCTTTTCCGGTGTCGGGGGTATCGGCGGAAGTTTCAGTTCCCCGGTTTCGCGTATGATGACATGATCGTCGCGGCGACGGCAGCAGGGGCAGGGTGGGTGATCATGCTCACCTTCCTCATCATGCGAGGACTTTTCCCCCGAACCGAGCAGCTTGCGCGCGGCGGCGCACAGATCGAAGGCGTGGCTGCGCAACTGATCGATCGCGCGGGCGAAAATCGCCTGTTCGGTCTGGAAATGATGGATCAGCATCGCGTCGCGATAGGGTTCGGCGGATTCCTTCACGAGCGGATAGTTGATCGTCTGCTGCAAGTCGGCGAGCTGCGATTCGAGCGACTTTACTTGGCCTCCCCATGCCGCAAAGGCGCCGAACAACCCGTATTTCGGCCACTCGCCAGGCGGCTGGGCGCGCATCTGATCGACGAAGCTGCCCGGTCCGGCCAAATCCTCGCGCAAGGTGCGTACGAGGACGCGGAGCGTGACCAGATCCGACGGTGGGACGCGGGGGCGCTGCGCGAATGCGTTGGTCAGCGCATCGGTATGTTTCCACACCTGATCGCAGAGCATGCGCGTAAATTCCTTTTCGCGCGGCTTGCCCGGCTTGGGGAAGCGGTCGCGAAAGGCGGCCAGTGTTGCAACGAGCGCGACCCCGACGATCAGGCCGAGCGCGCTGAGCGTAACGCTGATCCATCCCTGAACCGAATTCGCGGCAGCGACCGGGACAGCGGCGGATGCGATACTATTCGCAGCGGCAAACCAGACCAGCATTTCTTCCCCCCAGAAAGCAACGCGACTCGGTCAGCGACCAATATGGTTAACAGAGCAGGGATTGGCGGTAATGCAAGTTTCGGCACGCAAAAAATGGCGCCCAGGACGGTACGACGCCTGTCGAGAGCATCGCGACGATTTGAAAATGGATGGCGAAGTGACGCTCAGAGCGGCTGAAACAGGCTGCTCATCCGTGCCCATGCCCGTTCCGCCGGTTCCTTTGCATAAGCGGGTGAATCGGGAACGGTCCAGCCATGATCGGCGGGATAGACTTCGATCTCGGCCGGGCGCCCTGCCGAATCCGCTGCCTCACGAAGCGCCGTTTTGACTCCGGGATCTTTCTGATCGTCATTCCGGGCGATGGCGAACAGATACCGCGCCTGGGTATCGGCGAGCATCGTGTGCGGGCTCTGCGGGCTTTCCGGCACGACCAGGGCGCCGCCATGGAACGACGCCGCCCCGTGCACGCGGTCGGGCCGCGCGGCGGCAGTGAAAACCGTGAACGGCCCGCCCATGCAATAGCCGTTGGTGCCGACGCCGCGCGCGGTATCGACATAGGGCTGGGCATCAAGCCAGCGGACCATGTCGCGGGCATCGCGCATGATCGCATCGGCCGTGAGATGGTCGCGCCAGGGCGACACCGTTTCGAAGCCGTTATTGGCCAGGAATTCCGCAAAGTCCGCAAATTGCGGGGCGGGAACCGACCGGTAATAGGGATTGGCGACGAGCACGGTGTGGCCCTGACCCGCCAGGCGTCGCGCCATCAGCTTGAATGCATCGCGCAGGCCCGCAATGTCCGGCCAGGTGATGACCGCGGGATGTTTGCCCGATACCGGCCGCACGACAAAGGCGTCCATCACGCCGTCGGGGGTAGTGACCGAAACCATTTCCTCGACCAGCGATTCGCCCGATGCTTCGCTG
Organism: Sphingomonas sp.; assembly: GCA_002707985.1. Taxonomy (GTDB): domain Bacteria; phylum Pseudomonadota; class Alphaproteobacteria; order Sphingomonadales; family Sphingomonadaceae; genus Sphingomonas. Next base: position 32,855 of record PAOI01000011.1, read on the forward strand.
GTGGTGCACGCGCTCAGCGCGCCCAGCGCAGCGGCGGCGGCGAACTGGCGGCGGTTTAGCGACCAGTCACGCTTTCCGTTACGGTTCCATTCGGCGATTTCATCGCGATCACACATCGATATTCACTCCCGGCGCCCGCCGCCCGGCATGGCTTTAGCCGATCGGGGGCGGGCGGGGAATTGCGCTATTGCAGCAGCATCTCGCGGAGGAACGCGATCTGAGCGCCGTCGGAAATCCGGCTGTTCTCGCTCTTTTCGAACCCATGGCCTTCGTCGGTGGCGAGGACATAGGAGACGCGGACGCCATTTGCGCGGATCGCCGCGATCATGTCTTCGGATTGCTGCTGCGGGACGCGAGGGTCGTTGCCGCCTTGAATGAACAGCACCGGCACCGTGATCCGGTCGGCATTCTGCATCGGCGAGATGCGCTGAAAAAAGGCTGCGATTTCGGGATCGCGCTCATCGCCATATTCGCGGCGGCGATTGTCGACGCGATACGGCTCGGTATTCGCCATGAACGATGCGAAATCGGCAACGCCGAAGCGGGAAATGCCGCCCTTCAACCGGTCGGAATAGGCGACCAGCGAGCCGAGCGAGACGTAGCCGCCATAGGAACCGCCCGCGATGACGACCCGCGATTCATCCAGATCGGGCTGTTCGCGGATCCAGTCGAGCAAGGCGCCGATATCGCGGATCGCGTCTTCGCGCTTCGTGGTTTCGTCGAGCCGCTCGAATGCCTTGCCATAGCCATCCGAGCCGCGAATGTTGGGACGCAGCACCGCGATGCCCAGTTCGGTGACGATATAATGGTAGAAGCGGCTGAAGCTGGGTCGCGACTGCGATTCCGGCCCGCCATGGGCAAAGATCACCACCGGCGCGGGCTTTTCGGCAGACGCAGTCGAGGGACGATAGGCAAGCAGCGGAATGCGGCGCGGGGCATCGCCGTCCATATCGAATGTAGGATAGGTGGTCAGTTCGGGCACGAGCGAGGTGATCGCCTGATTGGGCGCAAATCCGCCGGTCCAGACTTCGAAACTGTCCTTGCGATAATCATAAAGGCCCGAACGCCACGGAACCTCGGGCTGGGAAATCCGCATTGCGAGTTTTTCGCCGTCGGGCGAGAATTGCATGCCCGCAACGACGCCCAGCGACTTTTCCGACGGGCCGGCAATCAGCTTGAGCTCGTTCATGTCGATAACGACGATCATCGACAGGCCAAGACGATTGTAGGAGACCGCCATGCGGCTCCGGTCGGGCGACACGGCGATTTCGTCGATATCATAGCCGACATCGCTGAGCACCGGGATCAGCTCACCGGTTTCGCGGTCGAGCCGCATCAGTTCGATGAAGTTCGAATAGGCGTTGCTGGTGAAGAAGATATAGCGGCCATCGGCGGAATAGACTGCGTTGCGGACATCCTCGTCGCTCTGCAGGATGACTTCCTCGACGCCGGTCTCAAGATCGATTTCGGATAGCCGGGCCCCATTTCGCGATGGTCCCTTGGCGAGCATGTGGCGTCCATCGGGACTGAAATCGTCCGGATAGAAGGGCGCTTTGCCGGTGTAGAGAATCTGGGCGGGTTCCCCTGCGCAGCTTTTCTGCGTGATCAGCTGCCAGACGCCGGTGCCTGCTTCCGCGCTCGCATAGGCAACACGGTCGCGCGCGTCGGAAACGATCAGCGAAACATTGCGCGATCGGCCCGGAGAAATCTTGTCCGCATCGAACGAGCGGCCGTCGGTCAGATAGACCGCGCTATATTCGTCGCCGTCCTGATCCGACGTAAAGACATATCCGTCGCGACCGCATACCGACACCGGCCTGGCGCTGGACAGGCTGAAATTGGGCAGATCGAGTACCGGCACATAGTCGGCATTCACGCTCGACCGGCGGTAGAGATCGCCGCGATAGGAGAAGAGCAGCGCGCTGCCGTCATGCGTCCATCCGCGCACCGAATAGCTGTTGCGCGTGCGCATATGCCCCGCGACTGCCTGACCATCGTACAGAACCGATTGCGGCACATTTTCCAGGAACAGATGTTCGCCGAACTGGCGGCGTTCCTGCGCGCCAGCAGGCGCGACGGCGAGAAGGGTGGCGACCAGAGAAGCGGAAAGCAGCAAGCGCAAGGGACAGGCTCCTTCGCGAGGAGGCCCCTCGCGGGTGCAGTAGAAAAGGAAAGGAAGCCGCCCCGCACGGGAGCGGCTTCCGATAGTCCGATCGTCAGAAGGCGAAACGTGCGCCGACATAGAACTCACGACCATCCAGATCGTTGAGCGACGAAACGATGTTGCGGCTGTTGCCGTTGTCCAGACCCGAAGGCAGGAACGGGCCGAGATCGTCGAACACGTTATTCACGCCGGCATAGAGGCGCACCGTCGGACGGTTGCGCAGCGTATAGCCGATGTAGAAATTGTGATACGCCTGCGATCCGATGTGGAAATAGGCGGGATCGCCCGGCGCCACATCCTTGTCATCGACGCCGCCGCTTTTGAACAGCGTCGTCCAGGTCAGCCGCAGGCCGTTATGGCTCCAGCCGACTTTCGCCCGGAATTCGTCCTGCGGATTGCCGATCAGGCCGAGCGTATCGACTTCCTCCAGCCCGTCGATCGCCTGAAAGCTGTACGAATCGTCGAGATAGTGCGTGTAGATCACGCTGGCGCCGAACTTGCCGGGAACGACGGGCAGCTCGAAATCATAATCGAACGTCGCGTCGATACCCGCCGTCTTGTAGCGATCGAGATTTTCCGACTGGTTGATCACCTGACGGATCGTACCATTTGCGGGATTGCGCGAGATCACGTCGCAGAAGCGATTGTCCGGATAATTGTCCGCCGTGTAGCAGAGCTCGGTCGTCAGCTGGGTCGAAACCGACCCGATCGCGTCCTTCACGTTGATCTGGTAATAATCGACGATCAGCGTCAGGCCCGGAATGAACCGGGGCGTCAGGACGACGCCGGCGGTAAAGGTGTCGGCGGTCTCTTCCTGCAGATTGGTGTTGCCCGCGTTCGGACCATAGACGCTGCCACTGCTCGAAAACGCCTGGCCGGCATTGTTCGGATCGGCGAAATAGGCCTGGATACCCGATTCGGCGAGGCAGTTGTTGGCGATCGTCGATGCGGCCGCGCCACTGCCCGGGGGTACGGTGATGCCGGAACCATCAGGCATCAGCCCGTTGCAGGGATCGGTGAGCGAGTCATAATCGCCGCGCGGCGGCGAGAAGAACTCGGTCAGCGTCGGCGCACGCTGCGACCGCGAATATTGCGCGCGGAAGCGGATGTCGGGGCTGGGATAGAAGCTGCCGCCGACATTGTAGCTATAGACGGTGCCGACCGTGGAATAATCCGCGACGCGACCCGCAATCTGCAACGAAAGCGTGCGCAGGATCGGAATATCGGCTTCGGCGAACGCCTCGATGACGTCGAAACGCGCTTCGATATCGGGGATGCCGGTCGAGGTGGTCTGGAGGATCTTGTCGCCGCCCTGACCCCAGGTGCGCTGATATTCGCGGCGATATTCGATGCCCGCGGCCACCTTCAGCGGTCCGGCGGGAAGCTGGAACGCAGTGCCGTTGGCGCTGAGCAGGCCGGTAACCTGTTCGCGCTCCTGCCACAGATCCGCATTGTAGCGGATGTAGCGCGCCATATCGCTGTCGATCGAACCTTCGCCGAAAATGTTGATCGGAACGCATCCGTCTGCCCGTGCCGCAGCGTCGGCGCAGACCACCTGACCACCGATCGTCGTCACTTCGAGCGCATTGGCGAGATGCTGAAGATCGATTTCGTTCAGGTCGCGCTGATGCTGTTTATAGGTGCCGTAGGTGCCCGAGGCGTTCCACTGCCAGTCACCCCATGCCTTGCCCGAAAGCCCGAAATTGGTGCGCAGCGTGGTGCGATCGTTGACCTTCTCGTCCCAGCCAAGCTCGTTGAAACGGCGATACCAGCTGACTGTGCCGGAACGGGTTTCCTCGACCGCGGCGGGGATGAAGGGGTTGTCCGCAGCGATCTGCGGAAGCTCGGCTTCGATTAGAATGCCGTTGCTATCATATTGCGCATTGCCGTTGGCATCGAGCACGGCATAGGTGTCGCCATAGATCGCCGATTCCGACGAGCTGCGCGCACGCGTGCTGATCAGCGTGTACATCGCGCCGACATCGAAGGTGATGCTGGGCGTTACTTCGTAATTCGCCTTGAACGCGCCCGACCACATTTCATATTCGGGCGAAAGCGTCTGGCCCGGGCGATAATTATAGCCGTCCGGATAGGTTTCGAAGCCTTCGGCAGCGGTGCGGCCGTCATTGGGAAGCAGCGACTTGTCATTGTACCAGACGCCGCCGATGTTCCACGCATCGTCCGATTCAAACCGGCCGCCCGGGATGTAGGAGCTAAGGCTCGGCGTCATGCAGTAGCGGCCCGATGCGTCACAGCCCGGCAGCACCGTTTCGTCGTTGAAATTGCCGATATCGCCGGGGAGACCCCAGGCAACGGGGCGGATCGAATCCGGCCGCGTCGCATCGGCATAGATCGGGTCTTCATGTTCGAAGCTGAAGCCGAGCATGACGTTGCCGCGACCATTGGCGAAATTGTGGCCCCAGGTCAGGTCGGCGAGCATCTCGCGCTCGCCCGATGCTTCGGGCTTGGCGTAGCGCAGATTGGCTTCGAATCCGTCGAAATCCTTTTTGAGCAGGATGTTGACGACGCCCGCGATCGCGTCCGAGCCGTAAATGGCCGATGCGCCGCCGGTCGTCACTTCGATCGATTCGACGAAGCCTGCAGGAATGGTGTTCAGGCTGACGCGCTCGCCGTTGCCCGCGTTGGAGATCGCGCGGCGGCCGTCGATCAGCGTCAGCGTGCGGTTGCTGCCCAGACGGCGCAGGTTGATCGTGCTGATGCCCGAATTCTGAACACTGGTGTTGGTCGTTTCGGGCGAGAGATCCGAATCCACGCCGGGGATTTCGGTGACGATCTCGGCCAGATCGACCGTGCCGCTTTCGTCGATCGACTGGCGCCCGATCACCTGAAGCGGAATGGCCGACGTCGCGTTGGAGCGCCGGATGCGCGACCCGGTGACGACGATTTCAGCATCCTGATTGCTGTCCTGGGCGCTGCTGTCCGGCAGCGTCTGTGTCGGTTCACCGGCGTCCTGAGCCATTGCCGGCGCGGAGACCATCGCGGCCGCCAAAGCGCCCACGCACGATGTTACGAGAAACTTCCTGTTCATTTTCGACCCCCCGATTGGCGATTTTGGTCACGGCCGCGACGTAATTTTCGAACGTCCTGCATCCGCAAGTCGCAATTCCGTTGCAGGAACCTAGCGCCGCAGAGGCAAGTGGTCGCAAATTCAAAATTGGCGATTCCTGATGACAAAAACGCAATGCGCGGATAATAAATGATTTTATGAACCTGAAATGGTTAGAAGACCTGGTGTGTGTTGCTCAAGAGGGACACTTTGCCCGCGCGGCGGAGGTCCGGCACATCACGCAATCGGCGCTCAGTCGGCGGATCAAGTCGCTCGAACTATGGGCGGGCGCCGAATTGCTCGATCGGTCGCAGCATCCGATCCGGCTGACCGCGGCGGGTCACGAATTCGCCTCCGCAGCGCGCGACATCATCCGGCAATCCTATGACGCCAGACTAGCGAGCGAAGGCCTGGCGCGCAGCTCCCGGAATGCGATCACGATTGCCTCGCTGCACACGCTGGCGCTCTATTTCGTGCCGGCGCTGGTTTCGCAGCTGATCGGCAAAGTGGGGCCGATCGAAGCCTCGGTGATCGCCGAAACCCGCACGGTCGATGAGTATCTCGCATCGCTGAGCGAGCATCGCACCGACTTTTTCCTCTGCTACGCCTTGCCCGCCGGATCGCAGGAAGTCGATTTTGCCGCGTTCGACCGAAAAGTCATCGGGCGCGACCGGCTGGTTCCCTATGCCCATACCAGCATCGCGGATCCCAAATTCGAAGCCGCTTCGGGGCCTGCAATCCCCTATATCGCCTATTCGGGTACGGCGATGCTGTCGCGACTGGTCAACGATATGATTGAACAGGCGCCGTTCCGATCGCGGCTGCGGCCCCGATATCGCGCTTCGCTGGCGGAGAGTATCCACACCGCCGCCACGCTGGGGCTGGGAGTTGCCTGGCTGCCCGAAACCACGGTCTTGGCGCATGGCGAGGAGCCGATGTTGCGACAAATTCCCGGCCCGTGGGAAGTCGAAGTGCAGATCGAACTCTATAAGGCGCGGGGAAATAATCGCCCGCTTGTCGAGCGGATATGGAATGCCGTCACCGAGGAGGCTCTCGACGTCGTATAGCCCTGCTATACGGCCCAGCGCGCGATCGACTGCCGCACGAACGCCGCACGCGCATCCGGCGCCGCGAGCGGCAGCGGCACAGGGACATATTGCAGGTCCCGATAGACGCGCAGCATCGCGTCATGCGTATCCACGGCCTCTGCCCAGTCCTGTCTGCGCTCCCTATCGCGGGCATAGATTTCCTGCCAGGGCGGGGCGATGAAGACATGGCGGTGGTACCGGCGCGTTCGTGCCGCACGCATCAGATCGCCGGGGATCGCCAGCCCGCACAGCGTGCGATAGCCGATGATGTCGGGAATCCCGCGATCGAAGAATAATATGCCCGACCGCGACATTGCCGCGTCATAGGAAGCAAGGTCCTGTTCGAGCATCCGATCGGCGAATGCTTCGCGATCCTCCCAGGGCAAGGCGGTTCCGCCCATGGCCATCTGATCGCGGATCACGGCGCGCCCGGCCTCCGGCATATGCGGCAAGCCTTGTTCGGCCAGCGCGGCGAGCAGGGTGGTTTTGCCCGATCCCGGGCCGCCGGTCAGGACGAAGAAGCGATCCATTGCGATCCTTCAGCGTTCCGATGTTTGCGTGAAAGTAAGGACCAGCGTGTCGCGCCATGCGGGTGTGGCGGGCGTTGCCGCTTCGATGGGTGTGGTTTCGTGGCGGACCTTTCGGTCGTTCAGCAACAGGGCTTCGCCGGGCCGGGTAAGCCGCCGCGCGAAAAGGCACGCGCCGGACGCATCCGCAACCCGGCTCTCGCCGCCGGCATATGCGCCGCCGCCGACCAGCAGGATCAGCACCCAGTCGCGCCCGTCATGGTGCATCCCTTCCGGCGTCGGCAGGCCGGGCTGTCCCGGCAGCGCTTCGATACGAAATTGATGCGCCTCTACCATCCATGCGCGCCCGGCCAGCGCAGCGGCATCTGCGATACGGGCGGCGGTGTCGCGCAACAGCGCCCGAAACAGCGGCGATCCGGTCGTCGCTTCGGCCATCGGCGCGAACCAGCGTGCGACGCCGCCGTTCAGCGGATTATGGTCGCGTTCCTGAAAATGTGCGCGATGGGGGAGGCGCGTCGATTCCGCGCCCGCGACGCGAAAGGCGGCGTAACGCCTGCGCCGATAGGTGCCGCCATCGGCCATCCAGCTATCGCGCGGCAGATCGTCCCAGCTTTGTGCAAAAGGTGTCCATGCGCGGCCGGCGGGATCCGCCAGCGTGCCCGGCGACAGGCTAAAGACGGAGGAAGGCGCGATCCCGGGCGTCGCGGCGGCGGCCAGCCCGAAGCTCATGGTTCGTCGTCCCAATATCCGACTGCATCGGCATAGCGTCCGACATGGTCCACCGAGCGGCTCGCCTTGTCGCCGCCGGGTGCGGTGCCGGCCATGACCGCGAACTTGCCGCTGTCGGGATAGTCGACCACGTCGGGCTCGTTCATCGTGCTGATGGCGAGATAGCGCAGGTCAACGTCGCCATCGTTGACGATCTGATGCGCACTTGCCGCGCCGAGGGCGGGGCACAACGCAACATCGCCCGCCTGCAGCGGGTGGTCGCCATCGGCATAGCGCAAGCGGCCGCTGCCGGAGAGGATCACGAACAGCTCCTCATTTGCGTGATGGCCGTGGAAGGGCCAGGCCCGCTTACCCGGCGGCACCACGACCAGCCGGCCACCCAACATGGTAGCGCCCAGCGGTGCGGCGAACGACGCCATCCGTGCCTGATAGCGATCGCCATGGACATGTTCCTGCAGATCCAGCGCGTCGAGATGGAGAACCGGGGGAGGAAAGGGGAGTGGCATGATTGAACCAGTGCAATCTTTGATTTGATCGACTCGCTATTTGATACAATAATGAAAGTCGAGGAGCAACCGGATGCACATCAGACCCTGGGCAAATTGCCATTGCGATCCTGTCGCTGTTTGCGGCGTGCTGTTGGCGTGGCGACTGTCGCGGCGCGTGGATCCCGGCATGATCCCGAGGGCGTGCTGATGCATGTGCCGGACGATCCGCATCTGCTCGAACGGGTTCGTGAGAGCTTCGCACGCCAGAGTTTCATGGCCCTGATCGGCACCAGGGTGGTCAGCGCCAGCCATGGCACGGTGGTGCTCGAACTGCCGTTCCGGGCCGATCTGTGCCAGCAAAATGGTTTCCTTCATGGCGGTGTGGTGGGCGCGATTGCCGATGTTGCCGGCGGGTACGCCGCCTATTCGGTGTTCGGCGATGGCGAGGATGTCCTGACCGTCGAATATAAGCTCAACCTGATCCGTCCGGCGGCAGGCGAGCGACTGCGCGCAACCGGCGAGGTGTTGCGCGCAGGGCGTACGCTGACCGTATGCGACCTCAAAGTCCATGTCGTGCACGCGGGCGCGGAACTGCTCTGCGCATCGGGCCAGCAGACACTGATGCGCATGGAGGCGGGCAGGGCATGACCGTCTTCGCTGCGCTGGCCGGGTTCCTGCTCGCCGCCGGGCTCCTGGTCCTCACCCCCGGGCTCGACATCGCGTTGGTCCTGCGTACCCTGGCCGTCGAAGGGCCATGTCAGGCTATGGCGGCGGCAACCGGAGTGGTTGTCGGTGTTCTCGCCTGGGGGCTGATGGTCGCGCCGGGGATGGTTCGGCCGCGACCGGCGTTCAGGCGAGCGCTTTCACGAGAAGGACAGTGCCGGTCGTCGCCTCCCGACGATCGACAGCGATTGCGCGATATTCCGGGGAAGATTCCCATGCGCGGAACGATTGTGCATCCGGAAATTTGAGCAGGATCACTTTCCCGCAATCCAAAACCCCCTCTACGGCTACGGGTGCTTCGTCCGCAGCAAGCAACGTTCCGCCATAGGGCGCCAGTGTCGGGAGAAACACGGTCGCGTAGCGGTCGTAACGGGCACGGTCGTGGATCGATATCCGGGCAATGGCATAAACCGCCATGGATATCCCGTCCGGTGTGCCGTGCTCGTTGGAGCTTTGGGTCATTGCGACGTTTCCGGCGGTTCGGCAAGCGTCGTCACCTGCGCGCTGTAGAAGCTTTCCCCTTCGACCTGCCGGTCGTCCACGAAACGCATCATCTCCAGCGCGCGTCGGGCCTTGCCATTGCGCCGCGCTATATAATGAACGCCCAGCAGCTGCGCTTCGACGTCGCAGATGGCGGCGATCAGCGTGAAGTGCAGGTCGGTCGAAGCCTCCAGCGCTCTGGACCAATAGGCGCGTAGATCCGCTTTGCCCGTGATGACCGCCGAACCGGTCACTTCGGCCGCCAGCGGACTGATGAAACGTGCGTCTTCCGCAAAATGGGCGAGAATGGCGTCGAGGTCGCGAGCATTCCAGTTGGCGATCCAGTTTGCCGCAAATGCCTCCATGTCCTTCCGGTTCATCGCGTGCTCCTTCAGATCAGAAACAACAGGGCGGTAATCGCAGTCAAAATGGCCATCACGCGCACAAAGGCAATCATGGCCCGGCGGCTTTCCAGCAGTTCGCGCGCGCCCGCGCCCATCGCCGCCCAGGTCGCGATGGAGGGCAGGCCGACAATGGCGAACGCCGCGACGATGACGCCAAGCTGCAGCGCGAGCGGACGACCCGGCACGGTAAAGCTGGCGATGGCGGGCATGGTGATCGCCCAGGCCTTGGGATTGACGAACTGAAAGGCTGCGCCCTGCCAGAAGGTCAGCGGATGCGCGCCCTCGCGGCGTTCGACGCCTTCCGATTGCCACAGCTTTACCGCCAGCCAGGCAAGATAGACGGCGCCGAAGATCCGCACTGCCCAGCGCAGCACCGGCCATGCCTCAAACAGCGCACCCAGACCCAGCCCGCTGAGTACCAGCATGAGCGCGCAACCGAAATTGATCCCGAAGATGTGCGGGATGGTTCGCCGGAAGCCGAAGACCAGCCCCGAAGAGGCCAGCATGATGTTGTTGGGGCCGGGGGTCGCCGTGCAGACGAAACTGTATAGCGCAAGCGGGGCAAGCAGACTCGGGTCCATGACATTCTCCTGCTGCGCGGGATGGGCATCATTGAACTATGAGTCAAATGTGATATTGAACCGGTTCAATATAGCGCGAGAGTGACGATGAAGGAATGGCGGCCGGATATATCGAAGGGCAATGCACCGGTGTACGAACGTCTTGTCGCCGCGCTGGAAAATGATGTGCGCGATGGCCGGCTTGTTCCCGGAGACCGGCTGCCCCCGCAGCGCGATCTGGCACATCGCATGTCGCTGAGTGTCGGCACGGTCGGCCGCGCCTATGTCGAGGCCGAACGGCGGGGGTTCATTTCCAGCCATGTGGGCCGGGGTTCGTTCGTCGCCGATCGCGCGAGGCCGCATGCCGCGCCACATGACACCGGCCCGCTCGACATGGCGCATAATGTGCCGCCGCTCGATCCTGCCGAACGATGGATAGGCGAGGGGCTGTCCCGCGTGCGCCAGCGCGCCGATCTTGCGACGGCGGTCAATTATGCGCCGCCCGAAGGCTTGGTTTCGATTCGCGAAGCCGGGGCGTCCTGGCTGAAGCGACGACACGGCATCGTGCGCGCGACCGCCGACCGAATCATCCAATGCAATGGCGGGCAGCACGGCCTTGCGCTCGCTTTTACCGCGCTGGCGCGACCCGGCGACACGATCCTGTGCGAAGCCGCGACCTATCCGGGCATCCGGACCCTGGCCGACCATGCGGGCTATCGTTTGCGCGGCGTTGCGATGGATGCGCGCGGGGTCGATCCCGAAG
>PAOI01000012.1 GCA_002707985.1 Sphingomonas sp.
CCGGAGGTCCTTCGATCCCGAAGCTGGGCGCGAGCGGCTTTGCCTATGATCTCGCGCGGCATTTCGCGTTGAAAGTGGTCGAACCGCGCCCGGCGCTGGTTCCGCTGTCGCTGGGGCCGGACGATGCCCTGTTCCGCGATCTGGCAGGCGTATCGGCGCCGGTGCGGGCAAAGGCCGGCAAGGCGGCGTTCGACGAAGCTGCGCTCTTCACCCATCGCGGCATGTCCGGCCCCGCTATCCTGCAGATATCGAGCTATTGGCGGCACGGCGAGCAGGTCGCGATCGACTTTCTGCCGCGCGCCCAAACCGGCTGGCTGACCGCAGCCAAGCGCGAACAGCCGCGCGCGACGATGCGCAGCCTGCTCGCCCGGCAATTGCCCGACCGGCTGGCCGATGCGCTGGCGGAACGGCTGGCGCTGACCGGGGAGCTGGCGAACCAGAAGGACGCGGCGCTGGCCGAAGCAGAACGTCGCCTTGGCGACTGGCGCTTCCGCCCGACCGGCACCGAGGGTTTTGCCAAGGCCGAAGTCACGATCGGCGGCATCAGCACGGCCGAACTCTCCTCGCAGACGATGGAGGCAAAGAAACTGCCCGGCCTTTATGCGATCGGCGAGGCAGTCGACGTTACCGGCTGGCTGGGCGGCTATAATTTCCAATGGGCATGGGCGAGCGCGCAGGCTGCGGCCAGGGCACTGTAACGCTCAGACATTGAGCGCGATGAGGTAGAGGCTCGACAACAGAATCCAGCCGCCGTCGAGCGTCTTCAGCCGGTTGGCGCCGAGCCGCAATGCCAGCGGCCGCGCGAGCCATCCGCCCAGCAACGCGCCGGGCGCGGCCAGCACCACGACTTCCCAGACCACATTCCCCTCGACAATGTGAAACGGTGCGCCTGCAAGCACCGATACCGCCGAAATCACCACGGCGGTGCCGGTGCACAGCACGATCGGATAATGCCGGATGAAGAGATAGAGCGCGACCAGCTCCCCCACCCCGACCGAGAACAAGGCCGTCACGAACCCGCCCAGCACCGCGAGCGCCGCGAGCACGAGCAGGTCGATCGACAACATGTCGGTGCGCGGCGGCCGGTTGCGATTGACGGTCCATGTCGTCGCGATGACGGCGATGCCGAGCAGGATCGAAAACCCCTTGAACGCCAGCAGCACGTCGTGCGGATCGAAGCGCGCGACGCGCTGGGTCGCCAGCATCACCGGCAGCGATAGCGCGAGCACCAGCGCAACGACACGCCAGAAATCGCGCAGCGTCACAGCGCGCGCGGCGACCGGCTGGGCATGGAGGCCGGTGCTCCAGCGCAGCGCCCCCATCGTCATGCCGAAGCTCTGAATCAGGAAGCTGGCAGCGACCACCTGCGTGCGATCGAGCGCCATGATGCCGCTGTCGCGCAGGATATTGAACACCGGCACGAACACCACGCCACCGCCGGTTCCCGACGTATTCGCCACCAGCGCGCCGAGCAGCCCGATGCCGGGCAGGAACCACAGCCGCGCGAGCAATGCCGGCGAGAGCGGCGCGAACGCCCATATGGCGGCATAGCCGAGCGCGAGGAGAAACAGCCCGATGGCCCAGATGCGACGCATCGCTCCCCATGCCATGCCGACCGCCACACGCCCAGAGGGGACGTGCGGCGCCACATGCCAGTCAGGCGCGGGCCGGTCAGGCGCGGGCGTGGCGGCCGAAGCGGGGGGCGAAGCCGATCGCGAGCAGGCTGTTGGCGATGGTGAAGGCGATGACCATCCAGCGCGAGGCTGCATCACCCCACAGATAATCAGCGAGGAACATCGCAAAGGCCCAGCCGATAGCGTGAACGACGAACAGTGCGCTGATCCGCGTGGCGGCATGTCTGCGTTCTAGGACTGTCAGTTCGCCTCCGCGCCGAGTCTTGTCGGACAAGGGAAAGGAATGCAGCAGCGCATCGAGAAACACGATGGTCAGCCCGCCCAGCCCTATGATGCCGGTCCAGAGCGCGATCTTGTCGCCCGGCACCGCCATCAGTGCCACGACAAGCGCGACGCCGGTGACCACGAGCCCCCAGCCAGCGCGCCGTTGCCCCCGGATTGCCGCCGGGTTGCCACGATCTGGATGGAGCAGTTGCGGCAGGAAATTGCCCGTCACCGCCAGTATCAGTGCCAGCAGGATGCCGACGCCGCGCTTGGCGAAATCGGACGCGATCATTCCGCTTTCCTTGCCGAACACGATCAACGCGAGTGCCGCGAAGAGGATGATATAGCCGGAAATGGTGCCGCGTCCCGGCACCCTGCGCTGGTCGATGGTCATGCGTCGCCCCCCTTGTTGCCGGTCGCGGGTTGTCCCGCGCGGGAAAGATCGAGTCCGAAGCTGTTCGCGAGCGTCATCAGCGCGTCTTCAAGCACCGACATCTGCAGATGATACACGATGTTCTTGCCGTCCCGCTCCGACCGGACGAGCCCGGCCTCGCGCAGCACCGAGAAATGCGCCGACATGGTCGGGCGGGAGACTGCGAACTGCGCCGACAATTCCCCGGCGGTGCGCGGCCCTTCGCGCAGCATCTCAAGCACTGCGCGGCGCGTGGGATCGGAAAGAGCTTTAAATACCGAACTCATGAGTCGACATTTAGCTAAATATCGAAATTAGTCAACCCGTGCGTGGCCGACTACCCCGCCTTGAGGCTCGCCGAAGCGATATGCCAGCCTTGCGACGGGCCGGGTCCGTTGGGCCCGTTCACCTGACGCAGCGTATAGCTACCGGTAAATTTCTGGCGCGTGCCGTCGTTCAGCTCTGCGTCGATGGTCACCGGCAGTTCGATATAGACCGATCCTGCCGCTCCTTCGACTTCGCCCGGATCGCCGAACATCACAGCGGTGTGGCGCGTCTGCGCAAAGCCGCGGGTAAAGGCGTCGAGGCTTTTGCCGCTGGCTTCGCCATTGTCGCTCCAGGTAGCGTAGGCGGTGGCATAATCATGCGCGTTGATCGCCGAATAATAGCGGCGGATCGCATCCTGCGCTGCCTCCGCGCTGCGGATCGGCGTGCAGCCGGCCTTTTCCGCATCCTCGTCGAGCAGCGCGCAGCCACGGGCAATCTCGGCCTGAATCATCGCACAGCTGTTCGCGACGTTGCACGGCGGATGGGTGGCGGGCGAGACGTTCAGGCACTGCGCCACCAGTCGTTGCGCCTCCACAGTGCTGGCGTCGGCGGAACAGGCGAGCGGCCCGTCGGACGCAGTGGAAGCAGTGTCGCTTGCAGCAGGCGTGCTCTGGCCACCGACCGGGGTTGCGGTGGTGTTATCGGCAGCTCCCGGCAAGGGCGCAGGCGTAATCGCACTGGTGTCGTTGCTGGTCGCGCTATCCGGCGCGCTGCACGCGCCGATCATTGCCGCAAGCGCAAGAGCAGCAAGCGACGCACGGTGGCGAGGGGCGAATTTCATCTGACGGGCTCTCCCAACATTCGCCGCGATCAACGCGGAAGCGCGGCAAACGGTCCGATAGCGCCTTTTCCACCACAACCGTCATGCTGAACTTGTTTCAGCATCCACGGCCCCGCAAACCATGCCGGTCCGGCCCCTGCCCCGCCGTGGACGCTGAAACAAGTTCAGCGTGACGATGGGGATGGGGTTGCCCGGATCAATCCAGATTGGGTCGCAGCCAGCGCTCGGCCTGTTCGATGCTCACGCCGCGCCGCCCGGCATATTCCTCCAGCTGGTCGCGACCGATCCGGGCGACACCGAAATATTCGGCCTGCGGGTGGCCGAAATAGAATCCCGAAACCGCCGCAGTCGGCAGCATCGCGAAGCTTTCGGTCAGGCTGATGCCCGTGCGCTTGTGCGCATCGAGCATCTTGAACAGGATCGGTTTCAGGCTGTGTTCGGGACAGGCGGGATAGCCCGGTGCCGGGCGGATGCCGCGATATTCCTCCTTGATCAGCGCCTCGTTGGTCAGCTGTTCGCCCTCGGCATAGCCCCAGAGCGAAGTACGGACATATTGGTGCAGCCGTTCGGCAAAGGCCTCTGCCAGCCGGTCGGCCAGCGCCTTGAGCAGGATGTCGCGATAATCGTCATGCTCGGCCTTGAACCGCGCGATATGACGATCGATGCCGTGGATCGACACCGCGAAGCCGCCGATCCAGTCGCCGTCGCGATCGATGAAATCGGCAAGGCACATGTTGGCACGGCCCGCGCGCTTCTGAATCTGCTGACGCAGGAACGGGAGCGTGACATGCTCATCATCCGTGACATGGACGATGACATCGTCGCCCTTGCGGCGGCACGGCCACAGGCCCGCAACGCCGCGCGCGGTGAGCCATTGTTCCTCGACGATCTGGTCGAGCATCTTCTGCGCATCGGCGAACAGCGAGCGCGCGCTTTCGCCGACCACCTTATCCTCAAGGATCGCGGGATATACGCCCGCCAGTTCCCAGGCGCGGAAGAACGGCGTCCAGTCGATATAGCCGCGCAGATCGGCAAGGTCCCAGTCGCGGAATTCGTGCACCCCCGGCATCATCGGCCGCTTTGGCTTCAGGCTCATATCCGCGTCGAAACTATTGTCGCGCGCGGTTTCGAGGCTGACGAGCGCGCTCTGCCCCTTGTTCGCGCGCGCAACCCGCACCGCTTCATATTCGTCGGCGATTTTCGTGACATAGGCGTCGCGCCCGGTCTGGCTGACCAGAGTTGTCGCCACGCCCACCGCGCGGCTGGCATCGAGTACATGGATCACCGGCCCGGTATAGGCCGGCGCGATCTTGAGCGCAGTGTGCACTTTCGACGTCGTCGCGCCCCCGATCAGCAGCGGCATCGTCATTTCGGCGGTCTGCATTTCCTCGGCGACCGTCACCATTTCATCGAGGCTGGGCGTGATCAGACCGGACAGGCCGATCATGTCGGCGTCATTCTCGTTCGCCGCCTTCAGGATATCGGACCAGGGCACCATCACGCCCAGATCGACGACCTCGAACCCGTTACATTGCAGCACCACGCCGACGATGTTCTTGCCGATGTCGTGCACATCGCCCTTCACCGTCGCCATGATGATCTTGCCCTTGCCCCGGGCGCCCTCTTCCTTCTCCGCTTCGATGAAGGGCAGGAGATGGGCGACGGCCTTCTTCATCACGCGCGCCGATTTCACCACCTGCGGCAGGAACATCTTGCCCGATCCGAACAGGTCGCCGACGACGTTCATGCCGTCCATCAACGGGCCCTCGATCACTTCGATCGGCTTTCCGCCGCGATCGGCGATCTGCTGGCGTGCTTCCTCGGTATCGTCGACGACATGCGCGTCGATGCCCTTTACCAGCGCATGTTCCAGCCGCTTGATCACGTCCCAGCCGCGCCATTCGGCCGCCTGTTTCTCCGCAACCGCATCGGTGCCGCGATATTTCTCCGCAAGCTGGACCAGCCGTTCGCCGGCCTCCGGATCCTTGTTCAGGATCACGTCCTCGACGGCAGTGCGCAACTCGGGATCGATCGTATCATAGACGTCGAGCTGGCCGGCATTGACGATCGCCATGTCGAGCCCGGCGGGGATGGCGTAATAGAGGAACACCGAATGCATCGCGCGGCGCACCGGCTCGTTGCCGCGAAAGCTGAACGACAGGTTCGAAAGCCCGCCGGAGAAATGAACGTGCGGGCAGCTCGCCTTGATCCGCTTCACCGCCTCGATGAAGTCGACGCCGTAGTTGTTATGCTCCTCGATGCCGGTGGCGACGGCGAAGACATTGGGATCGAAAATGATATCCTCGGGCGGGAAACCGATGCCGGTAAGCAGCTTGTACGCACGCTGGCAGATTTCGACCTTGCGGTCCTCGGTATCGGCCTGCCCCTTTTCGTCGAACGCCATCACGACGACAGCGGCGCCATAGGCCATGCATTTGCGGGCATGTTCCAGGAACGGCGCTTCGCCTTCCTTCATACTGATCGAATTGACGATCGGCTTGCCCGACACGCATTTCAGGCCGGCTTCGATCACATCCCATTTCGACGAGTCGATCATCACCGGCACCCGCGCGATATCGGGTTCCGCGGCGATCAGCTTGAGGAAGGTGGTCATCGCCCGCTCGGCATCGAGCAGGCCTTCGTCCATGTTGACGTCGATCACCTGCGCGCCGTTTTCCACCTGCTGGCGGGCGACTTCGACTGCGGCGGCATAATCGTCCGCCATGATCAGCTTCTTGAAACGCGCCGATCCGGTGACGTTGGTGCGTTCGCCGATATTGACGAAATTGGTGGAGGAATTCGTGGTCATAAACTGACTCATATTCGAGGAATTCAGGAAGCGAGCGGGCGCGCCATGACGAGATCGTCATAGCTGCGACCGCCGACGCAAAATCTGCGGGTGCCCACGGCTTCGAAACCGTGCTTTCGGTAGAAACCGATCGCGCGATAATTGTCGTTCTTGACGCCCAGCATCAGCCGCGCATGCCCGCGCGATCCGGCAACGACCGTATCGAGCAATGCCGCCGCGATACCGCTGCCATGGAAGCGCGACAGCAGATAGATGCGCCGCAATTCGCGGTCGTCGGGCTGCGATCCGGGAAGATCCGGCGCCGTCGCCAGCGCAAAGCCCACCGGTGCGCCGCCCGGTTCGATCGTGACGAGCCAGGCCTGCGCACCTTCACCCAGCGCCGCGCGATAGGCTTCCGGCCGGTGATGGGTGGCGCAATGCGCAACGATGGCACCGCCGTCGATTCGTCCTGCAAAGGTATCGAGGAACGTCGCGCCGCCCACCAGGGCCAGCGCATCCGCATCCTCCGGTCCCGCTGGCCGGATCGCAAGGTCGGCGACGTCGTGCATGTCACGCAGCCATGGTGAAGGGCTCAAGCCCCGCGAGCCGCGTGCGCACTTCGACCTCAGGCAACTGACGCGGAGCGCGCCCTTCGACTGCCTTTGCAATCGCCGCGATATGTTCGGGCGTCGATCCACAGCAGCCGCCGAGGATATTCACCTGACCCGCTTCGGCCCATTTGCCGACCAGCGACGCAGTCGTTTCGGGCGCTTCGTCATATTCGCCCAGTTCGTTGGGCAGCCCGGCATTGGGATAGACCATGATCAGCGTGTCGGCGAGCTTGGCCAGCGTCGCGACATGCGGGCGCAGCTGTTCGGCGCCGAACGAGCAATTGAGGCCGATCGTCACCGGCTTCGCATGGCGCACCGCGTGCCAGAACGCCTCGACGGTGTGGCCGGAAAGGTTGCGGCCCGACAGATCGGTCAGCGTCATCGACAACATGATCGGCACATCGCGACCCAGCGCGGCAGCGGCGTCGCTGACGGCCATGATCCCCGCCTTGGCGTTGAGCGTATCGAACACGGTTTCGATCAGGATGAAGTCGGCGCCCCCTTCGATCAGAGCATCGACCTGTTCGCGATACACATCCTTCAATTCGTCGAAATCGATCTCGCGAAAGCCCGGATCGTTGACGTCCGGCGAGAGCGACAGCGTCTTG
This sequence comes from Sphingomonas sp., assembly GCA_002707985.1. Taxonomy (GTDB): domain Bacteria; phylum Pseudomonadota; class Alphaproteobacteria; order Sphingomonadales; family Sphingomonadaceae; genus Sphingomonas. The sequence goes on from PAOI01000012.1 coordinate 7,426, forward strand.
TTGGTCGGCCCGATCGCTCCGGCAACGAAGCGCGGACGCCCGTCCTTCGCTTCGAACTCATCGGCGACGCGCCGCGCCATCTTCGCGCTTTCGACATTGATTTCGCGCACCAGATGTTCGGCGGCATAATCGGCTTGGCTGATCCGGTTCGCCGAAAAGGTGTTGGTTTCGGCAATATCCGCGCCTGCTTCGAAATAGGCGCGGTGGATGCTCTCCGGCACCTCGGGCTTGGTGAGCGCGAGGATGTCGTTATTGCCCTTCTGGTCCTTCGCCAGGCCCAGATCGCCGGCATAGGCGGCCTCGTCGAGCTTCCAGTTCTGGATCTCCGTACCGAAGGCGCCATCGGTGATCAGAATGCGCCTAGCCGCTTCGGCCAGCAGTTTTTCGCGTGCGTTCATGTCTCGATTTCCATTTGTGTCGAGCGAAGTCGAGACACGCTCGCGCTCCGCCTGCCGCACGTCCCTCGACTTCGCTCGGGACGAACGGATTGATGTCCGTTCCGCTCAGGCCGCCGCCGCTTCGGCGCCGGGCTTCGGGCGCACGCCAAGCAAGTGGCAGATCGCGTAGCTCAGTTCGGCGCGGTTGAGCGTGTAGAAGTGGAAGCTGCGCTCGCCGCCTGCATAAAGCTTGCGGCACAGTTCCGCCGCGATCGTCGCGGACACGAGCTGCCGCGCCTCAGGATGATCGTCCAGCCCTTCGAACAACCGGCCCATCCACGACGGCACTTGCGTCCCGCACATCTTCGACATGCGCTCGACGCTGGCATAGTTCATCACCGGCATGATGCCGGGCACGATCTCTGCGGTGATGCCCGCCGCGGCCGCCTTGTCGCGAAAGCGGAAGAAATGGTCGGGGTCGAAGAAGAACTGCGTGATCGCGCGGTTGGCGCCCGCATCGATCTTGCGCTTCAGATTGTCGAGGTCAGCCTGCTCGTCTGCCGAATCCGGGTGGCATTCGGGATAGGCGGCGACCGAGATTTCGAACGGGTGCAGCTTGCGCAACCCCGCCACCAGCGCGGCAGCGTTTTCATATCCGCCCGGATGCATTTGATATTTGCTGCCCGCCGTGGGCGGATCGCCGCGCAGCGCCACGATATGACGCACGCCAGCGGTCCAATATTCCTCTGCAACCGCGTCGATTTCTTCCTTCGTCGCTTCGACGCAGGTCAGGTGCGCTGCGGCGGCAAGGCTCGTCTCGCGCGCGATCCGCGCGACCGTGGCATGGGTTCGCTCGCGCGTCGAACCGCCCGCGCCATAGGTGACCGACACGAAGCGCGGCCCGAGCGGCGCCAGCGCCTGGATCGAATCCCACAAGGTCGCTTCCATCTTCTCCGTCTTCGGCGGGAAGAATTCGAAAGACACGTCGATATCGCCCGCCATGTCGGCAAAGAGCGGCGCGTCGTGCGCGCGGCGCGCTTCCTCGCGCTGGTTGATGCTGTCGTTCATGCCGCTTTCCTTTTTCTGGCCGGTTCTCCGGTCTTGCGGCCGAGCCACAATTTCACTGTCAGTTCGCCTCCTTCGAGGGTTTCGATCTGCACCGGCGAGATGCCGCTTGCGGCAAACCACCCGAGTATCTGGTCGTCCGAAAAGCCCAGCCGCGCATGCGCGTCGCGGATGCGCAGTTCCTCCCGGTCGTGCGGCGCGAAATCGGCGATCAGCAACCGCCCGCCTTCGCTCAGCACGCGCGCCGCTTCGGCGATCGCGCCGCCCGGCTGCTGCGCGAAATGGAGCACATGATGCAGCACCGCCGTGTCCGCCGCGCCATCGGCGAGCGGCAGCGCATAAAGATCCGCCTGCCGCAATTCGGCGTTGTTCAATCCCTGTTCGGACAGCTTGACCCGCGCCAGACGCAGCATTTCCGAGCTGCGATCGATTCCCAGCGCATGATCCGATTGCGGCCCGAACAGTTCGAGCATCCGGCCGGTCCCGGTGCCGATATCGATCAGATGCCCGAGCGAGGCATCGCCCAGCACCCGCGCCATCGCCGCTTCGACTTCGCTTTCGGCGATGTGGAGCGAACGGATCGCATCCCATTCGCCGGCATGTTCCTCGAACCACTCCGCCGCTGCGGCAGCGCGATCCGCGCGTACGGCGGCAAGCCGCGCTTCATCCGCCACGGTCCAGTGGTCGGGCTCGCTCGTGCGCCAGGCATCGAACGTCGCGAGCACCGGATCGACCACGTCGCGCGCGCCGAGCGCCACGAACACCCAGCTACCTTCCTTGCGCCGTTCGGCGAGCCCGGCGTCGCACAATATCTTCACATGACGCGAAACGCGCGGCTGGCTCTGCCCCAGCACCTGCGCCAGTTCGCCGACCGACAGCTCCATCGAACGCAGCAGCCCCAGCATCCGCAGACGCGTGGGATCGGCAAGAGCGCGGAAGATTTCGAGCGGAGCGACCATGGCAATATAGATATAAAGATATCTTTATATCGGGTCAACGCAGTTGCACGTACTTCTACCGTCCGATAGCGCTGCGCGGGCGGGACAGATCCCGCTCCGGCATTCGAAAGGGACGATCATGCGCAAGGCACTTCTCATCCCCGTCGCGGCAGCGGCCGCGCTGGCACTTTCGGCTTGCGGCCAGAGCGCCAAGAACGAAACCGCCGAGGCATCCGAAGCGATGGCCGGCGATACCAACACGATGGGCGAAGCGGTGAACGATCTTGCCGCAGCGGAAGATGCCGCGTTCGATTCGGCCCAGAACAGCTATGACACGGTGGCCAACGCGACCGACGAAGCGGTCGATGAAGCCGCCGACGAAGTCGACTGAGATGCGCGCCCGTCCGGCAGCGGCGTTGATGCTCGCCTGCCTGCTCGCCGCCTGCGGGTCGTCCGATGACGACAGCGTGGGCGGCGTGACGGCCAGCGAAGCGCGCGAGCTCAACGAAGCTGCCGCGCTGCTCGACGTCAATGCGTCCGACATGGCGCCGCTCGCCAATACCCAATAGCGTTCAGCGCGGCTCCAGCCACCAATCCTGTCGATAGCCCGCGATGGTCGGGACCGCACGGCCCTGCGCATCACGCGCGGGGTCATAGCGGAACCGCGCGGCCGCAAGACGGCATGTCGTGCTGTCGAGCAGCGCGCTGCCGCTCGATCGCGCGACCCGGCAGGCTGTCACGCGCCCGCGCGCATCGACATCGAGATGTACGGTCACACTGCCGGTAACGCCGCTCCGTGAGGCTTCGCGGGGATAATCGCGCGGCGAAATCGCGCCGCGCACGCGNCGCGCCGCCACGGCGATCCCGCTTCCGGTCCCGGTGCCGCTNCCGCCGCTGCCNAGCCCCTCTCCCNCACCTGCCGCGCCGGTTCCCGGCCCGGNCTGNTCGCTNGCCCCGGCGGCGGACTCGCTGCCTTCGCCCGCGACCGGAGGCGCNGCNATCGGCGGCGGTGTCGGCTGAACGCGCGGTGTTGGAGCCACCACAGGCTTGGGCCGGGCACGNAGCGCGGGCGGCGCNGCCTCGCCTTCGCGCGCCGCCGANGGCGTGCGGACCGGCTGCGGAGGATCTTCGGGCGGCGGGGGCACGGGCTGTGGCACTTCGAACAGCGCGAGGCTGTCGGTCAGCGGTAGCGATATGCGCACTGCCAGTCCCACCCAGATCACGCCGAGCAGCGCCACTCCGACGCCCAACGCGATCAGCGCGCCGGCAACGCGCTCGCGATGCGCGAAATGCAGGTTCGGGCGAACGATCATAGCGTAATAACCGGCAGAACCGCNTGCCGATCCTCAGCTTTTGTCGGCCAGNGTCTCCAGCCGCGCCTGATGCTCGGCCCTTCCGAAAGGAAAGCGGCGGTAAAGCAGCGNCGCAACGAACCCCAGGCCGAAATACACGACGGCGAACAGGAAAGTGAGCCGGTCGATCGTCGCTTCAGANACTGCNCCCTGCTCCGCGCCGTCGGGAAAGTCCGCGAGCGACAGGATCAGCCCGGCGGCGAAGATACCGAGCCCGCTTGTGCATTTCTGAACGAAGAACGCTCCGGCGAAAAATACGCCCTCGGAACGGCGCCCGGTCCGCGCTTCCGAATCCTCCGAAACGTCGGCCATCATCGAAGCGAATAGGATGGTGGAGGAAATGCCGCACGCCGAATTGATCGTGAAGATCCCGAACAGCAGCGGCAGCATGATCGGCGACGACGGCGGCGGGAACAGCCCCGCAAGCCTGAGCACATAGGGTGACGCCAGCAACACCGCCGCCGCCAGCATGAAACCGAATGCCGCATCGGGCTTGCCGAAGCGCCGGGCAACGCGCGGCGCGATCAGAAACGCGATCACCGCGCCGCCGAACAGCACCAGCCCGACCAGCGTATAGGCCATGCCGTGGAACAGCCACACATAGGTGTAGAGATAATTGGACAGCGCGAAGCTGATCCCCTGCGCGGTGAAATAGAAAAGGCCCGCGAGCATCAGGATGGCGAAGGCGCGATTGCGCAGCGTTTCGGCAAGCTCCCGGAAACTGCCTGCAAGCGTCGTCCGCGCTACCCCGGCATTGGGCAGGCGCGCGATTTCGCGATGNGTNCCNANCGCCGAAACNAGNATCGCAACCAGCATCGCCANCCCGCCCGCNAGCGCGAAACCGACATAGCCTTCGCGATTGAGCANGCCNCTGGTCTGNCCCGGCTCGGGCGCAAGGAAGATACCGTAGGAGGCGATCAGCATGCCAAGGCCNCCCGCCCATCCGAACAGATANCGATAGGCCATGATCCGCGTCCGCTCGTCATAATCNGANGTCAGTTCGGGGCTGAGCGCCTGCGACGGCACTTCGTAGGACGAGACTGCGGAGCGGACCACGACCGACATCGCGAACACCCAGCCGAGCATGGCCGNNTGCGACCATTCGGGCGGATTCCACANGAGCAGCCACGCGACCAGGATCGGNATCGCCGAAGCNTACATCCATGGGTGCCGCCGCCCCCAGCGCGTGCGCGTGTGGTCAGAAAGGAACCCGACCGCCGGATCGACGAACGCATCGAACAGCAGCGCGCACATGATGACGAAGCCCACTTGCGACGCCGGCAGGCCGATCACCTGATTGTAGAAAAGCAGCAGAAAGGTCGAAAAGGCGAAATCCTTGACGCCATAAGCGACCGCGCCAAAGCCATAGGCAAGCAGCGTCGCGCGCCCAAGTTGCCGCGCCGGGGGAACCGATGCCGGAATATCCTCGTCCTGTCGTGCCTGCATGCGCCCCTCCCCTTTTCCATTCAGGGATAGGGGGTANGTTCCGGNCGTCAACTCGCNGGTAATTGGAACAACGGGTATGGCGCTCCCNCCTTGGCAAGCAGAGACAGGAACGCTAGCGATCGCGCGGAACGGATATCGATTCGAATTCAGGGCACGGACGCGCAGCATCGCGACCACCCGCAAAAAGTAGGAGCAGGAAGCAGATGGACGTCAGCAAGCTATTTCGTCTCGACGGTCGCGTCGCGCTGGTCACCGGTGGATCGCGCGGCATCGGNCGCATGATCGCCGAAGGCTTCGTGGCTTCCGGNGCNAAAGTCTATGTCTCCTCGCGCAGCGCCGATGCGTGCGATGAAACCGCTGCGGAACTGGGCGAAAACTGTGTTTCGCTGCCTATGGACGTTTCGACGGTCGAAGGCTGCAAGGCGCTCGCCGCCGCGATCATGGAGCGCGAAGGCAGGCTCGACATTCTGGTCAACAATGCCGGCGCGGCATGGGGCGCGGAATTTGCCGACTTCCCTGAAGATGGCTGGGACAAGGTGATGGACCTCAATGTGAAGTCACCCTTCTTCCTCACCCAGGCGCTCTACGAAGCGCTCAAGGCCTCCGCGAGCGCCGATCGCCCTGCCAAGGTGATCAACATCACGTCGATCGACGGACAGCGGAACAATGGCTGGGAAACCTATAGCTATCATGCGTCGAAGGCGGCGCTGATCCATCTGACGCGCCGGATGTCGGCCCGGCTGGTCGGCGACCATATCAATGTGACCTCGCTCGCGCCCGGCGCCTTTGCCTCGCGCATGAATAAGGCAGCGCGCGATCATGGCGATTCGGTTGCAAAGCGCATTCCCGCCGGTCGCATCGGCGAGCCGGAGGATATGGCCGCCGCCGCAATCTACCTCGCCAGCCGTGCGGGCGATTATGTCGTCGGCGATACACTCACCGTCGATGGCGGCGTCGTCAACGCAACGCTGACGAGCAACATCGAGGCCTGACATCGATTGAGGATTGACCGCCTGCCCGCGCCGGGGAAATCTTGGTGCGGGCAAGGGGGCATCCTACATGGTGAAGGACCGGACGCGCGGGCGACGATTGGCGGTCGGAGCGGCGTGCGTCACAGGCGCAGCGTTGCTGGCGGCGAACCTGCCGGGCATCGCGATAGCCCGAACGGTGGTGGGCGATTTCCAGGTTTTCTGGATTCCTTCCAATTCGATGGTCCCCACGCTGATGCCGCGCGAAGGCATCCTGGCGGAAATGGACGGCGATCCGAGCCCCAGGCCCGGAGAGATCGTCATCATCGCAGTGAAGGACGAGTTCTGGATAAAGCGCGTCGTCGCCATCGGCGGCGATCGCATCGCAGTTCGTCGCGGCATCCCGATCGTCAACGGCGTCGCAGCGGAACAGACGTTTCAGCGCACCATCACCAAGTTCACCTATGGCGATCCGGGGCAGAACGAAGCGCGCGTCCTGACCGAACATCTCCCCGGTGAAGCGGGGCGCCATTGTGTCATCGATCTGGGCGCCAGCCCGGGAGATGATTTTCCCGAACAGGTGGTGCCCGACGGCCATGTGTTCGTGATGGGCGACAATCGCGACAATTCGGCGGACAGCCGATTCCCCGAATCGGACATGGGTCTGGGAATGGTGCCGGTCGAACATCTGCTCGGCCGGGCACATTCGATTGTCCTGAGCGCCGATCGAACCCGCATCCGCCAGTCGCTGCTGCCGCCGACCGGTGGCTCGACTGCGCCGCCCGAATGTATTGCGCAGATGATCCGGCCCGGCCGATCGCTCAGCCGGGACCGGAACTAGCTACCACCCATCGGTCAGCGGGCGATGCCGCCCGCCGCCAGCACCGCCAGCGTCACCAGTTCGCTGGCAGTCGCGGTCATCGCGGCAACCTGAACCGGCTTTTCCATGCCGATCAGCATCGGGCCGATCGTGGAATCGCCGCCCAGTTCGCGCAACAGCTTGGCCGAGATATTGGCCGACTGAAGCCCCGGCATGACGAGCACGTTCGCCGGGCCCGAAAGCCGCGCGAAGGGATAATTCGCCATCTGCTTGGGATTGAGTGCGACGTCGGGCGCCATTTCGCCTTCATATTCGAATTCGGCCCCGCGCTCGTCGAGCACCTTCACTGCGGCGCGGATATTGTCGAGCCACTGGCCTTCCGGATTGCCGAAGGTCGAATAGCTGAGGAAGGCGACACGCGGTTCGTGCCCCATACGCCGTGCGACCGCGGCGGTACCTTCGGCAATCGCCGCCAATTCCTCGCCGGTCGGGCGTTCGTTAACTGTCGTATCGGCGATGAACACGGTGTGCGACTGGCCGACCAGCACATGGATGCCGAACGGCACGCGGCCCTCGGCGGGATCGATGACGCGACGGATCTGGCGCATCGTTTCGGCATAGGTGCGCGTGATGCCGGTGATCATCGCGTCGCCCTTGCCCAGTTGCAGCAGCAGCGCGCCGAAAATATTGCGGTCGCGATTGACCAGCCGCTCGATATCGCGGTGCAGATAGCCGCGCCGCTGAAGCCGCTTGTACAGGAAATCGACCATTTCCGGGACGAGCGGCGAATTGACGCTGTTGTGCAGCTCATATTCTTCCGGATCGACACCCAGTTCGCGCAACTGATCGGCCACGCTTTCGCGCCCGACCAGCACCGGCGTGCCATAGCCGCCATCCTTGAACGCTATGGCCGCGCGCAGCACGACTTCCTCTTCGGCTTCGGCGAAGATCACGCGCTTGGGATGCGCACGCGCGCCTTCATAGGCGAGCGTCAGCACCGAAGTCGTCGGGTTGAGCCGTCCGCGCAGCGTCTGGCGATAGGCTTCCATATCCTCGATCGGTCGCGTCGCGACGCCCGAATCCATCGCCGCCTGTGCGACTGCCGCCGGCACGATTTCCATCAGTCGCGGATCGAACGGCGCCGGGATGATATAGTCCGGACCGAACACATGCTGCGTCCCATATGCCGCAGCGACTTCCTCGGGCACCTGCTGGCGCGCCAGCTTGGCGAGCGCTTCGGCGGCGGCGACCTTCATCGCATCGTTGATCGTCGTCGCCCGCACATCGAGCGCGCCGCGAAAGATGAAGGGAAAGCCGAGGACGTTGTTGACCTGATTGGGATAATCCGACCGGCCGGTGGCGATGATCGCATCGGGGCGCGCCGCCTTGGCTTCGGGCGGCGTGATTTCCGGATCGGGATTGGCCATCGCGAAGATGATCGGCTTTTGCGCCATCTTCTCCAGAAATTCGACCGGCAACGCACCGGCGGCGGACAGCCCCATGAACACATCGGCGCCTTCCAGTGCCTCGCCCAGCGTCCGCCGGTCGGTTTCGACCGCATGCGCCGACTGCCACTGATTCACTTTCTCGCGGCCCTGATAGATCACGCCGGTGCGATCGCACATCAGCAGGTGATCGTTGGGCAGGCCCATCGCCTTGATCAGTTCGGCACAGGCAATGGCCGCGGCTCCTGCCCCGTTCATCACCACTCGCGTCTGCTTGATATCGCGCCCGGTCAGGTGGAGCGCATTGATCAGGCCGGCGGCGGCGATGATCGCGGTGCCGTGCTGATCGTCATGGAACACCGGAATGTTCATCCGCTCGCGCAGCGTCTGCTCGATCACGAAACATTCGGGGCTCTTGATGTCTTCCAGATTGATGCCGCCGAAGCTCGGCTCCATCAGCTCGACTGCCGAAATGAATTTTTCGACATCCTCGGTCGCGAGTTCCAGATCCATCGCGTCGACATCGGCGAACCGCTTGAACAGCACCGCTTTGCCTTCCATCACCGGCTTGGATGCGAGCGCGCCCAGATTACCGAGACCCAGAATGGCCGTGCCGTTGGAGATCACTGCAACGAGATTGCCCTTGGCCGTGTAATCATAGGCCGTTGCCGGATCCGCCGCGATTGCGCGCACCGGGACCGCGACGCCCGGCGAATAGGCCAGCGCCAGATCGCGCTGCGTCGCCATCGGCTTGGAGGCGACGATCTCCAGCTTTCCGGGCTTGGGATCGGAATGGAACAGCAGCGCCTCGCGCTCGGAAAACTGCACGCTCGCATTATCGGCCATGATTTTCTCTCTTTCTGATTGCGGCGGTCTTTAGGGACGAGTGGGCAGGCCTGTCACCCCCGAATTCATCGCAAAACCTGCCTATTGCCGCTACGGCCCATGCCGTGCTTGTCCGCGCGCGGCATCGTTGCCATATATGATGCGTTGCGCGGTCGGCTTGTTGCGACCGATCCCCCGCTTTTCTTTTTGCACGCGCCGGAGTAAAGGCTCCCGCGCCTGAGCCCAGCATGTGAGGTATTTTTTGGCCAAGGAAGAACTGCTTGAAATGCGTGGCACGGTCGTTGAGCTTCTGCCCAACGCCATGTTCCGCGTTCGGCTTGAGAACGATCATGAGATTCTCGGCCACACCGCCGGCAAGATGCGCAAGAACCGCATCCGCGTGCTGGTGGGCGACGAAGTGCTCGTCGAACTGACGCCCTATGACCTGACCAAGGGTCGGATCACCTATCGCTTCAAGTAAGCGTTGGGCGAGGTTCCAGCGCCGATGAAGCTCGTCCTCGCCTCGACCAGTCCGCGCCGCCGCGATCTGCTCGGCCAGCTGGGCGTCACGCCGGATCGCATTGCGACTCCCGACATCGACGAAGATCCACGTCCCGGCGAATTGCCGCGCGTCTATGCGCTGCGGCTCGCCGAGGAAAAGGCCCGCGCGGTGTCGCGCGATGCGGACGAAATCGTCCTTGCCGGCGATACGACCATCGCGGTCGGGCGCCGCATTCTCAACAAACCCGAAGATGACGCCGATCATCGCGCGATGCTGCAGCTCCTTTCCGGGCGGCGGCACCATTGCCTGTCGGCGGTGTGCGTGATCGACCGGACAGGCACGGCACGTACGCGGCTTGCCGATACGATCGTCACCTTCAAGCGGCTGAGCGAAGCCGAAATCCAAGCCTATATCGCCAGCGGCGAAGGCACCGGCAAGGCCGGCGGCTATGCGATTCAGGGGCGCGCAGCCGGGCTGGTGCGCTATCTGGCGGGCAGCCATTCGGGGGTCGTCGGGCTGCCGCTGTTCGAAACGCGCGCCTTGCTGATCGCGGCGGGCTGGCCGCTTGGCTGAGTGGCTGTACGAAGCCGGGATCGGCGAAGCGCGCGCCGCGCTGGTTGAGGACGGCGCGATCATCAAGCTGCGCTTCGAACCCGAAGGCACGGGCCCGCGTGTCGATACCGTGGCGTCTGCACGGCTGATCGACCGCACGAGCGGCAAGGTGGCGCTGGCAAGCGGCGAAGAAGCGCTGTGCACGCCCTTGCCGCGCGGCATTACCGAGGGCGCCGGCCTGATGGTGCGCATCGTTCGCGAGCCGATTCCCGAACCCGGCCGCGCCAAACTGGCCAAGGCAGTGCCCGCCGATGGCGACGCAACCGCCGCGCCCGGCCCGGATCTGCTCGCGCGAATCACCGCCAGCGGCATTTCGGTGCGCCGATGTCACGCGCACGAGCCGGATCGGCTGGAAGCGGCAGGCTGGTCGGAAACGCTCGAGGAAGCGCGCACAGGCGAAATCGCATTCCCCGGCGGCGCGTTGCGCATGTGGGTGACGCCCGCGATGACTCTGTTCGATGTTGATGGATCCGGGCCGCTGGAGCCGCTGGCGATCGCCGCTGCGCAGGCCGTTGCCGAGGCAATCGTCCGCCACGGCATCGGCGGCTCGATCGGCATCGACTTTCCGACGCTAAGCGGCAAGGCAGCCCGCAACGCCGTCGCCGAAGCAATCGACGCGGCGCTGCCCCAACCGTTTGAGCGCACCGCAGTCAACGGTTTCGGCTTCCTGCAGATCGTTCGCCGACGCGCGCGCGCTTCGCTGCCTGAGCTGCTTGCCGCCGATCCGGCGGGCGCAGCGGTACGCGCCGAACTGCGCATGCTCGAGCGGCTTCCCCCGCCCGCCCCCACTACCCATATATTGGCGAGGCCGCTTTTCGATCGGCTGATGCGCGAGCCCGGCTGGGTTGCCGAGCTGCATCGCCGCAGCGGCGGAAGAACGCAATTTCTGGAGCAAGATGACCGACGATGACGCGACGCGACACCTGCCCCGTATGCGGCAATCCCGCCGCTCCCGATACCAAGCCCTTTTGCAGCCGCGGCTGCAAGGATCGCGATTTGCTGCAATGGCTGGGCGAGGGCTATCGCATTCCCGGCGAGCCGGTCGATCCCGAAGCACAAACTGGGCTGGACACGCCTGAGAATCGCGACTAGGAGGCGGCCCTTCCAGCGGTTCCGCTCGGAATGCCCAGGTAGCTCAGTTGGTAGAGCATGCGACTGAAAATCGCAGTGTCGGTGGTTCGATCCCGCCCCTGGGCACCATTTTTCCGATAGCGAAAACGAATCGCCCGGTGGAAGCTACTCCTCCGGTCCGGCTTGCGCCGCGTAGTGCCTGGCAATCATTGCGCAGGCGATCAGCTGAACCTGATGAAAGATCATCACGGGTAGCAGGATCATGCCCACCTGCGCCGGGGCGAACAGCACGCCTGCCATCGGCACGCCAGTTGCCAGGCTTTTCTTCGATCCGCAGAACAGGAGCACGATCGCGTCCTCCCGCGGGAAACCGAGCGCCCGGCCCAACCCCCAATTGACCATAAGGACGACGGCAAGAAGGACGAGGCAGATCAGGATCAATATGCCCAGATCGCTCGCCGACAGCTGCTGCCACAAGCCCGCGACCACCGCCGCGCCGAACGCGGTATAGACGACCAGCAAAATGCTGCCGCGATCGACCAAGCCGATCATCCGGCGATTGCGCGCCACGAAGGCGCCGATCCATGGACGCAGCATATGTCCGGCCGCAAAGGGAACGAGCAGTTGGAGCAGGATCGTCTCGATCGCCTCCATCGAGACGCCGCCCTGTCCGCCGACCATATTCGCCATCAGCAGCGCGACAAGCGCAGGCGTGACGAAGATACCGGCCATATTGGAAAAGGAGGCGCTGCACACCGCGGCGGCAACATTGCCGCCCGCGATCGACGTAAAGGCGATCGACGATTGTACCGTAGAGGGCAGCAGCGTGAGGAACAGCAGTCCGGCGGCGATCGGTGCGGCAACGAAGGGAAGGCTGCTCACCGCCAACCCGAACAGCGGGAACAGGACAAACACCGCCACCATCACGGCAAGGTGCAGGCGCCAGTTGCGCGCGCCGGCGAGCAGCGCCTCGCGCGACAATTTCGCGCCATGAAGGAAGAAGAGCAGCACGATCGCCGCATTGGCCGCAACATCGAAGACCGGCACCCACGTGCCGCGCGGAGGCAACAGGCTGGCAAGCAGCACCGTCGCCAGCAATGCGCCGACAAACGGTTCGAACCATGCAAAGAGGCGCGCCAGCATCAGCGATTGCATCCGCCGGGGAGAACCGACGAGGGCTGTTGTCGCCGCGCCAGCGAAGTGGCGCCTAGGCCTAGACTACGATCGAACATTCATTTCCCCTTATCGTCGCGACCTTTAGCGCACGGCGCCAGTGCAAGAAGCCCTTAGGGAACATCCTGCAAGGATACGCCACAGCAATGGGATGGGATGAGTCACAAAATCTTCTTGCGATTGTGCAGTTGCGAAGGGATAGTGCAGTGCATGATGGATTGCGCTGCCCTGGCCCACGATTGCCGGCGACACTTGCAAAAAGCGCACTGCTGCTGATGGCGGCGGCGCTGCGACTGACGTTGCTGCGGCGCTATCCCGTTTCTGCCGATATCGTCTATTCCGCGTGGACAATGCCGCACCTGCTAACGCGCTGGTGGGCCGGCGAAGGCGGGCGCGTGCCGATGGCGCAGCTCAATGCCCGCATCGGCGGCAATTTCCTGATCGATTCGGTCCGCGCCAATGGCGACGCGGCGGAGGAATGGGGCGTGTTTTCCGGCGCGACGACGAACGAATTGCTCGAATTCAGCTGGTGTTGCGACGATCCGGCGCAGCAGCGCGTGGTCGTACAATTGCTTCCGCTTGGCGACAGCGAAACCGAACTCAGCCTCGTCCATTTCGGCTTTCCCGACGATAGCGCCTGCGCGACGCAAAAGGCGCGCTGGGAAACGGCGCTCGATGCGCTCGGGAAATTGCTCTCCGGACCGTTGCCGCAGATCTGACGGGGTCAGACGGTAAAGCTTTCCCCGCAACCGCACGCGCCCTTGGCGTTCGGGTTTTCGAAGGTGAATCCGGCGGTGAAATCGTCTTCCACCCAATCCATCGTCGATCCGATCAGATAGAGGATCGATCCGGCATCGACGAAGAAAGTGCCGCCGGGCGTTTCGATCCGCTCATCGATCGGATTGGCCTGCGTTACATAATCGACCGAATAGGCGAGGCCTGAGCAACCGCGACGCGGCGTCGACAGCTTGACGCCCACAGCTCCCTCCGGCGCGCGCGACATCAGCTCCGCAATCCGCGCCTCGGCGGCGGGAGTCAGAATGATCGCAGCGGGACGTGCGCGGGTTTTCGTCTCGGTCATCTTCGCTTCCTTCGTTCCCGGCATGGTTCGTCGCCGGGAAGCCATATTTACAACATGCCCAGCTCGAGCTTCGCCTCGTCGCTCATCTTTCCCGGATCCCAGGGCGGGTCCCACACCAGATTGACTTCGGCATGGCCGACACCGGGAACCGACCCGACGCGCAATTCAACTTCGCCCGGCATCGATTCGGCGACCGGGCAATGCGGCGTCGTCAGCGTCATCGTCACGGCGGCATGACCATCGTCGGTCACTTCGACGCCATAGATCAGGCCCAGATCATAAATGTTCACCGGAATTTCCGGGTCATAGATTTCCTTGAGCGCCGCGATGATCGCTTCATAGGTTTCGCCCCCCGGCTCGCCGACCGACTGGGCCGCGGGCTTTTGCGAGAGAAAGCCTTCGAGATAGTCGCGCTTGCGCTCGAACGTCTCGCGCGCGCTTGCGTCAGCCGCATCGTCCACGCGGGCGCGCGGCGGCGGCGCCACGGCCTCGACTTCCTCGGTCACGATCTTCCGGTCTTCGTCCATCAAATTCACCCGAATATCCGTGTCACGCGTTCCACCCCGGCGACCAGCGCCGCGACGTCCCGTGCGTTGTTATAGGCTCCGAAACTCGCCCGCGCCGTCGCGGGAACGCCCAGCGCATCCATCAGCGGCTGGGCGCAATGATGGCCGGCGCGGATCGCCACGCGGCCTTCATCCAATATGGTGGCGATGTCATGGGGATGCACCCCCTCGACCGCGAAACTGACGATGCCGGCCGATTCCTCCGGTCCGAACACCCGCACGCTGTTGATCGCCGACAGCTTCTCGCGCGCTTCGGCAACCAGTGCCGCTTCATGCGCATGAATGCGATCGAGCCCGATGCCATCGACATAATCGATCGCCGCATGCAGCCCCAGCGCGCCGACGATGTGCGGCGTCCCTGCCTCGAACCGGCCCGGCGGCGGGGCATAGGTCGTCTTTTCGAACGTCACGCGGTCGATCATCGATCCGCCACCCTGCCAGGGGGGCATTGCTTCGAGGATATCGCTGCGCGCCCAGAGCGCACCGATGCCGGTCGGCCCGTAGAGCTTGTGTCCCGAGAAGACATAGAAATCGCAATCGAGCGCAGCCACATCGACGGCGATCCGCGGCACGGCCTGACATCCGTCGAGCAACAGCTTCGCGCCGACGCCATGCGCCAGTTCCGCAGCGCGCTTTGCATCGAGGATCGCCCCGGTCACGTTCGAAACATGCGCCAGCGCGACCAGCTTGTGCCGATCGGTCAGCATCGCCGCCATCGCGTCGAGGTCGATCGCCTGATCGTCGGTCATCGGCACGACATCGATATGCGCGCCGACGCGCTGCGCCACCATCTGCCACGGCACGATGTTCGAATGATGCTCCAGCTGGCTGAGGAGAATGCGGTCCCCGGCCTTCAGCTGCGAACCGCCCCAACTTTCGGCGACCAGATTGATCGCTTCGGTCGCGCCGCGCACGAAGACGATTTCGTCGGCACTCGCCGCACCGAGGAATTTCGCCGTCCGCGCCCGCGCAGCTTCATAGGCGAGCGTCATATCCGCCGAACGCTGATACACGCCGCGATGCACCGTGGCATAGGTTTCGCCATAGCCCCGCGCGATCGCATCGAGCACCGGCTTCGGCTTCTGCGCAGTGGCCGCCGTGTCGAGATAGGCCCAGCCTTCGGGGATTGCCGGGAAATCGGCGAGCAGGTCCAGCGCGCGCGTATCGGTGGTGGTCGTCATCCGCGCAGGCCCTCCCCACAAATCTCGTCACCCTGAACTCGTTTCAGGGTCCACCGTACCGCGTGTGCGGACCCCCCGGCTCCGGCAGGAACCGCACCAACAGCGCCCAGCCGCGTGGTGGATGCTGAAACAGGTTCAGCATGACGAAGCGTGTGGGGCTCGCTCACAACGCCTCTCCCAGCCACGCGTCGGCATCGGCCAGAAATGCTTCGCGCACCGATTCCTCGCCGATCCGGTCGATCGCATCGGCAACGAACGCGCGGGTCAGCAATCCGCGCGCCCGCGCTTCCGGCAGGCCGCGGCTTTCGAGGTAGAAGAGCGCCCGCTTGTCGAGTTCGCCCACGGTGGCGCCGTGCGCGCACTTCACATCATCGGCGAAAATCTCGAGCTCGGGCTTCAGATTTACCGTTGCGGTACGGTCGAGCAGCAATCCGCGCAGCGATTGTACGCCATCGGTCTTCTGCGCATGCCGCACCACTTCGGCGCGTGCGGCAAGGCTGGCGGTCGAACGGTCCGCCGCCACGGCGCGCCAGATCTGGCGGCTGGTCCCTTCGGGTTGGGCATGGCGCAGCACGACTGCCGCTTCCTGCCGCTGGTCGCCGCGCGTCAGCAGCGCGCCGCCCATTTCGCCATAGGCGCCCGGTCCGGCCAGCGTGATCGCGCCATCGATCCGGCTGCCCATGCCGCCGGCACCCAGAAATACCGAAACCAGGCTCGCCGCTTCGGCGACATCGGCTTCGTCGCGGATCGAAACAAAGCCCTCGCGCTGGAGCAGGCGCACCGATCGCATCAGTCGCGCGCCGCGCTTCAGCCCGATCTGGCAAAGCCGGTTGGCCCAGCCGCGCCCGGCATAGGTTTCGATCACGCTCGCAGTGGCATCCTCGCCCAGCAGGATGCGGGCGGGCACGTGATTCTCGCCGCCGGTCGAAACATGGACGATCTGGATATCGCCGCGCGCAGCGCCGCGCTCCAGCGTCAGCGTCCAACCCTCGCCGCTCGCCAGCGCGCCGAGCGGATGATCGCTCGCCGCTTCGAACGGGCTGACCGCAACGCCATCCGGTCGGCTGTGCGCAGGCTCGAACATGCCGTCGACAAACAACAGCCGCGGCCCCTCGATATCGAGGAACAGCGTCGCCGGGTCAGCGCCGGGATCGCCCGCAGGCATATTCGCGGCGGCATGGAGCGCATCCATGTCCGACCAGCGCCACGCTTCGCGCTTGCGGGTGGGGAGTTCCAGCGCCGCGCTCATCGTTCGCGCTCCATTTCGCGGCGCAATTGACGCAGCAGACGCGGCTTGCGCGATTCAAGGCATGCCCGCACCGCCGCATCCTCACCGCCGACGCGACGCACGCAATCGGTGGCGGCGCGGCACAGCCGGTCGTCAAGACGCGGGCTGCCCGTCGTTCCCGACAGCGAGCAATGGAAGCGCCCTTCGCGGTCGCGCCCGACATTGGCCGAAATGCTGCGCAGCCGTTCGGCGATGACGACAATTTCCTCATTGCCCAGCGGCGGCACGTCCTGCGCCGGAGCGGCCTGCACCGGCGTGGCGAAAAGCAAAAGGCCGATCAGCATCATGCCGCCAGCGCCCCATAGCCTTCGCGTTCCAGCTCCTGCGCCAGCTCGGGACCGCCCGAACGGACGATCTTGCCGTCGGCGAGCACATGCACCTTGTCGGGCTGCACATAATCGAGCAGCCGCTGATAATGGGTGATCAGCAGCACCGATTTGTCGGGTGCGCGCATGATCCGGTTGATCCCGTCGCCGACCGCCTTCAGCGCGTCGATGTCGAGCCCGGAATCGGTTTCGTCGAGGATCGCGAATTTGGGCGCGAGAATGCCCATCTGCACCATTTCGTTGCGCTTCTTTTCGCCGCCCGAAAAGCCGACATTGACCGGGCGTTTCAGCATATCCTGATGCATCCCCAGCGCATCGGCCTGTGCGCGGGCGAGCTTCAGGAACTCCGCACCGGAAAGCGGTGCTTCGTCGCGCGCGCGGCGCTGGCTGTTCAGCGCCTCGCGCAGAAACTGGACGTTCGAAATGCCGGGAATTTCGACCGGATATTGAAAGCCGAGGAACAGCCCGGCCGCCGCGCGCTCATAGGGCGCAAGCTCGAGCAGATCCTGCCCGTCGAAGCTCACCGACCCTTGGGTGACTTCATATCCGTCGCGCCCGCCCAGCACATAGCCGAGCGTCGATTTGCCCGCGCCGTTGGGGCCCATGATCGCATGCACTTCGCCGGTCGCAACTTCGAGGCTCAGCCCCTTGAGGATTTCCTTGCCGTCGATTTCGGCGTGGAGGTTTTCAATTTTCAGCATCGGTCAAATCTCGAAAAAGCAGGAATGGGGTGTGGGGCGGATCATCGCCGATCATCCGGCTGTGGCGTGCCGAAGGTGATCACCGTGCCGCTACGCGTCGGATCGGTCGGCGGCGGCGGCAGTTTGCCCAGACGATTGGGATCGTCCGTGTTGGTGCGCCGCTGCCCCGGGCCGACGTCGTCGGTTACCGGTTCGGGTTCGAGCAGGTCGATGTCCGGTTTGGCCAGCCGGTTCGCAATCGACGCGCTGTTCGGACGCGTATCGAGCAGGATCGGCGCGACCACGGGTACGGCTTCTTCACGACAATGCGTGTTGCCGTCATCATCGATCGTGCAATCGCGGAAATTGTCGCATGCCTCGGCATCGACCGTGTCCACGCCGCTGGTCTTGAACAGCCGGCAATTATAAAGCCGCCCGTCGGGACCGCGATCGAAGACAAGCGCCGCCAGCCCCGCGCGGGTCTGAACCACGATCTCTTCATAGACTTCTTCGTCTTCGGCAGGCGCAACTGCGCTCGCATCCTGTGCTATTGCCGCCGGACGGCAGCAAATGGAAAGCAGCGCCGCCAGTGCAAGAAGCATTAGCGAATGCGCATTACCGCCGCGGGTGCGGGCAACAGACAGGATCACGGGCGTAGTCATTCCCACTTACCCGAAGCGCACTGTAAGGCACGAAACTTCAGGCACGTTGATCTGCTCCGAGGAATTATCGTCACCCACCGCAAATGCCTCTGTCGCGTTTCCGTCAGGCTCGACGAGAACAAAGTGCATTCGATCTTTGAGAGGACGCGGATCTGCCGGTAGCGCCTCGATTTTTGGAAGCAGATAGTCCTCCACCTTCCGCCGCATGCGCATCGCTTGCTGGATCATCGGTAGCGGAAAGCTGCTCCCATTCATCTTGGCTCCGTCGAACAGGGACCTTGTGTGGTCCCGGCACTTATCCACAGCTGCCCTGATAGCAGCAGCAAGCGCCGCCCTGTTTTCGGAAACAGTCTGGATTTCGGAACGCAAGCAAGTCGCGTGACCCGTTGCGCCGAGATATTCCATCATGTTCTCCATCCTCACGCCTTCGTGATCATCGCGAGGAGGCGTGTGACTGGCAACGAGCGCGAATGACGCCCCCAACAACGCCAAATGCCGTACTGCCGAAACTCCGATCTTCCCCATCAACCCACACTCCCCTCAAGGCTGATCCCCAGCAGTTTCTGCGCCTCGACGGCAAATTCCATCGGCAGTTGCTGCAGCACTTCCTTGGCAAAGCCGTTGACGATCAGCGCCACTGCCGCTTCTTCATCCAGCCCGCGCTGGAGCGCATAGAACAGCTGGTCGTCGGAGATTTTCGACGTCGTCGCTTCATGCTCGATCTGCGCCGAGGGGTTCTTCACTTCGATATAGGGCACAGTGTGTGCGCCGCACTGATCGCCGAGCAGCAGGCTGTCGCATTGCGTGAAGTTGCGGACATTTTCCGCATTGGGGCCGACGCGGACGAGGCCGCGATAGGTATTGTCGCTGCGTCCGGCCGAAATCCCCTTGGAGATGATCGTCGAACGGCTGTTCCTGCCGTTATGGATCATCTTGGTCCCGGTATCGGCCTGTTGCCGGCCATTGGTGACCGCGACCGAGTAAAATTCGCCGACCGAGTTTTCGCCGTTCAGCACGCAGCTGGGATATTTCCAGGTGATCGCGCTGCCGGTTTCCACCTGGGTCCAGCTGACCTTGCTGTTCTTGCCCTGACACAAAGCGCGCTTCGTGACGAAATTATAGATACCGCCAACGCCGTTCTCGTCGCCCGGATACCAGTTCTGCACCGTCGAATATTTGACCTCGGCATCGTCGAGCGCGACCAGTTCGACCACCGCTGCGTGCAGCTGGTTTTCATCGCGCATCGGCGCGGTGCAGCCTTCCAGATAGCTGACATAGCTGCCCTTGTCGGCGACGATCAGGGTGCGTTCGAACTGGCCGGTATTCTCGGCGTTGATCCGGAAATAGGTCGACAGCTCCATCGGGCAGCGCACGCCTTCGGGAATGTAGACGAAGGTGCCGTCGGAAAAGACCGCGCAGTTCAAAGCCGCGAAATAATTGTCGCGCTGGGGCACCACCTTGCCCAGCCACTTCTTCACCAGATCGGGGTGCTTCCTGATCGCCTCGCTGATCGACAGGAAGATAACGCCCGCTTCCTCCAGCTCCTTGCGGAAGGTGGTGGCCACCGAAACGCTGTCGAACACCGCGTCGACCGCAACCTTGCGCGCGCCTTCCACGCCGGCGAGCACTTTCTGCTCCTCGATCGGAATGCCCAGCTTTTCATAGGTGCGCCGGATTTCGGGATCGAGTTCGTCGAGGCTCTCGATCGTCTTCTTCGCCTTCGGCTCGGCGTAATAATAAGCGTCCTGATAATCGATCGGCGGAATATCGAGCTTCGCCCAGTCGGGCGGCGTCATTTCCAGCCATGCGCGATACGCCTTCAGCCGCCAGTCGAGCATCCATTCGGGCTCACCCTTCTTGGCGCTGATGAACCGGACCGTGTCCTCGTTCAGCCCCTTGGGCGCGAAATCCTGTTCGACGTCGGACGAGAAGCCCCATTCATATTTCTTGTTCGCGGCGGCGAGTGCCTCTGCGTTCTTGGTGGCCATCTCAGCGTGTTCCTTCCAGTGCCGCGCCCTGATCGGCAACGACACCATGATATTCGGGGGCAGTCCTGTCGGGCATCGATGCGGCCAGATCCGCCAGCGAGACCGCTGCCAGCGCGTCGCGCACCACCGTGTTCACGACGTTCCAGTGCGGCTTCACATGGCAACTGGCTTCGACCGCACAATCCGCCTTTCCGTGATCGACACAGGCAGTGAGCGCGATCGGTCCCTCGATCGCCTCGACAATATCGGCCAGCGTGATCGCGCGCGGCGGACGTGACAGGCGGAATCCGCCTCCGGTCCCGCGCGAGCTTTCGATCAGCCCAGCCGACGACATCTTGCTCACCAGCTTCTGCACGGTGGGCAGCGGCAATCCGGTTTCCTCTGCCAGCGATGTCGCGTTGACGCGCGCCATCCCCCCGCAATGGCGGGCGGCGGCGGCCATCGTCACGACGGCATAATCGGCAAGGCTCGAAAGGCGCATTTTCCAATCGGACTATTTCGTTCCGATTGGCACATGGGCTCACGAACCGCCCGGGTCAACCGATTCGGGAAAAACTTCGGGCAGGATGTGAAAGGTTTCGTTGTCGAGCGTGCTGGCCAGCACCGGGTCGATCGCTTCGCGCAGCGATGTCGGCGTATGGCCGGTGAAATGCTTCACCTCGTGAATCATGTGCGACTGGTCGAAAAAGGGCGCGGCCGCCACCGCCGGCGGCGCGCCCTGATAGATACGCATCGCCGCCCGGATCGCGCGAAATTTCCGTTCGAGCAGCTTTGGCGGACCGCCGAAATATTCGTTGCACAGCCGCGTCGCCTGACGCTGCGACATCGGCACCATCGCATAGAGCGCCTCGACGCCCAGCGCCTCGCTGGCACCCCATTCGCGCACCGCGCGGCACAGCGCCAGATGCGCCTCCGGCACGCGATGCCGATGCCGCAACAACATCGGCTCGACGATCGCGACCATTTCCTCAAGCGATTGCGCATTGCGCAGCGGCGCGAGCAGGGGTGTCGCTTCGTTGTCGAAAATAGAATCAGCGTCGAGCGCGGTCTCGCTGACTCGGTTCGCCGGTATCTGGATCAGCGAGCGCCATCCGATCGGGCGCAGCGAAACGCCGAAACAGTGAAACGGTCCCGCGACACGATAGCGGGCCGCGGCCGCGCCCGGCCCGTTGACCATCACCGGCAACGACGCTTCGCGATGCCCGGACGAGAATGTCATCTCGCCCTCGCCCTTCAGCATGAAACGGATCTGGCCGGTATCGACACGTTCAACGCCGTCGATGACCTTGGCGTCATAGCGATAGAGATAATAGCTTTCGACCAGCGGCATCAGCGGCCCGGTGGCGGGCATATAGATCAGTTCGGGCACGTCGATCCGCGCGCGACCGGCATTGCCGCGCCCATGCCCCACCACATGCCGAGGCGTCGTATCGTCCATATCCCGCGCCCGTTTCGGAACAGTCGCCATGCTCTGAGACCCCCTTCTCAGATGCCTGCCCACTTACTCGACTCATGCAAATGACAAGCATTGTTATCATAGGCAAAATTCGTCGGAGAGCGAAAGGCGCGGCAGCATGCGGACAAAAAGGGGGCCCGGTCGACGAATCGACCGGGCCCTGAGAAAAAGGGTCCCCCCGTTAAGCGGAACCCCTCGGGTCGCAGGATTGCTTATAAACCAAAGACTTCACAAAGTATTGTACGGAATCGACAAGCCGTTCGATGCCACCGCTTTGAACCCAATCGCGGGCAGTGCATAAGCCGCGCCATGCATTATCCCGGACGCTCTCTTCTGTTCGCCGCAAACGCCGAAACCGCGCATCGCGCCGCCATCGCCGCGCTGCGTGCATGGGGCATCGTCGGGACTCCGTTTGCCGGCAGTCGAACCTCTGACGCAGCGCTTTCGACACGTGTGGCCGGAATCGATTTTGCCAATCCCGTGGGTCTGGCTGCAGGGCTCGACAAGAACGGCGACGCCGTGCCGGGCCTTTTCGCGCTCGGCTTCGGATCGGTCGAGATCGGTACGCTCACGCCGCGCGCGCAGCCGGGAAATCCCCGCCCGCGCCTATTTCGCCTGACCGAAGACGCGGCAGTGATCAACCGCATGGGCTTCAACAATGACGGGCTGGATGCTGCGCTGAACCGCGTCGCCGCTTTGCGGAAGCGGCATGGCGTACTCGGGATCAATGTCGGCGCGAACAAGGATTCGGTCGCCGGGGATCGGGCGATCGCGGACTATGCGCTCGGCGTGTCGCGTGCAGCGCCGCTCGCCGATTATCTGACGATCAACGTCAGCTCGCCCAACACGCCGGGACTGCGCGACTTGCAATCGCGCCCGGCGATCGATGAATTGCTCGCGGAATGCGATGCCGCACGGCAGCTTCCCGATGGCAGCAAACGCCCGTTCTTCCTCAAAATCGCACCCGATCTGGATGCAAAGGCGATCGAATCGGTCGTCGCTGCGGCGATCGACCATCATGTCGACGCGCTGATCGTTTCCAACACCACCATTTCGCGACCCGAAAGCCTGCGCAGCGCAGCAGGCGGCGAATCGGGCGGGCTTTCGGGTGCGCCGCTGGCGCCTCTCGCCCGGCGCGCCCTGCGCGACGCGCGTTCGGCAACCGGCGGGCAATTACCGCTGATTTCGGCAGGAGGGATCGACAGCGGAGCCGAGGCCTATGCGCGTATCCGTGCGGGGGCCAGTCTGGTTCAGGTCTATTCGGCGCTGGTCTATGGCGGCGCAGGATTGCCCCGCCGCATCCTGCGCGATCTTTCCGCGCTGCTGCAGCGCGACGGCTTCGCCAATATCGCCGAAGCCGTCGGCGCCGACCTTTAGGGCAATTCCTCGGTAATCGCGCGTCCCTCGCGGCGCGGATCATAGCCGCCGTCGAAGCGGCCATCGCGCACGATCACCCCCTGCAGTCCCGAATCCTCGCCCTGGCCGGGACGCAGCACGATCCCGCGCGCGGCAAGACCGTCCTCAAGCGCCGGCGAGAATTTGGTGACTTCGCCATAAAAGACCGGCCCCCGCGCAATCAGGTTGGGCAGCGCCAGCGCGTCCTGCATCGACAGCCCCCAATCGACGGCACCGATCATCGATTTGCCGACATAGGCAAGGATCGATGTGCCACCGGCAGATCCCAGCGCGCCGGCAAAACGCCCCTGCGAATCGAGCATGATCAGCGGCGTCATCGTCGAACGCGGCCGCTTGCCCGCCGCAACGGCATTGGCAACCGGCCGCCCCTCATCATCGACCGGTGCAAAGGAAAAGTCGGTCAGCTGGTTGTTGAGGAAAAACCCGTCGACCATCCGCCCGGTGCCGAAGATCGATTCGACCGTCGTCGTCATCGACACGACATTGCCGTCGGCATCGCGGACGATGAAATGCGAGGTGCCGGTGGGCTCCAGCGTCCGGTCGACACCCGCCAGTTGCGCCCCCGGCGGCGTGCCCGGCTGAGGCGGCGGCCCGGCATGATCCCCGATCATCGCCGCCCGGCGCGCGATATAGTCCGGGTCGAGCAGCCCCGCGATCGGAACGTCCACGAACGCCGTATCGCCGACATAGCGATCGCGATCAGCGTACATCAGGCGGCTCGCCTCCGCGAACAGGAACCATGCCTGCGGATCATTCGGGCCGCGGCTGGCGATATCGGTATGTTCGAGCATGCCGAGCAATTGCAGCAGCGCAACGCCACTCGACGGCGGCGGCGGCACGCAGACCAGATAGACGCGCCAGTTGCGGCACAGCGCCTCGCGCTTGATCGGTCGATAGGACGCCAGATCGTCGAGCGTCATGCTGCTNGCCAGTGCGCCGTCATGCGTGCGCGCCACGATCCGCTCGGCGGTCGGCCCGGTATAGAGCGCGTCCGGCCCCTGTGCGGCCAGCCGCGCAATGAAATCGGCATAGGCCGGATTGCGCAGCCGGTCTCCGGCACTCAGCAGCTTGCCGTCCGACCCGGTGAAATAGGCGAGAAAATCCCGTTCGCCGGTTTGCGGGAAGCTGCCGTGAATGAAGTTGGCGAGGCGCGGCGACACCGTAAAGCCTTCGCGCGCGATCCGCTCGGCATCGCCGAACAGGCCGCTCCANGCCAGCGCGCCATGNTCNTCATGCGCCAGCTTCAGCATCCGCAGCACGCCCGGCACGCCCGTCGCCCGCCCGCTGAGCAGCGCCGTGGNGAANGGCAGCGGGTCGCCCTTGTCATCGAGGAACAGCGCCGGCGTCGCACCGGCAGGCGCCACTTCNCGCCCGTCATAGACGCTGACCTTGCGCGACGCCGCGTCATAATAAGTGAGGAACGCCCCGCCCGCGACGCTGGAGCTTTGCGGCTCGACCAGCCCCAGCACCGCCTGCATCGCAATCGCCGCATCCACTGCGCTGCCGCCGCGACGCATCACCGCCAGGCCGGTCTCGACCGCAATGGGATTGGCGGCGGCGACGAAGATACGGCGCGGCGCCTCCGAATCCGCTTGCGCCACAGGGGCNNCGGTCGGGGTGACNGCCTGATGCTGAGGCGCGCAGGCCGAAATCGCCAGTGCCAGGAAGAGCCCCNTCAGCCGGCGCAGCGGCGAAAACNGGCGGCTCCGACGCGATTTCTCTCGCTCGATCACCGGCAAATCTCCCTTTCGCTTTGAACCAACTGCGCCGCACTGCGTCTAACCGGCATAACGAGGCACGGCATGAGCGTCCATGCCGCTACGGCGCTGGCGCTTGCATCGGCGAGTCACTAGGGTCGGAAACTTGCGCCCGGCGTCAGACCGGGACGATCGTCAGGGGATAGGACGACCGAATGAAAAGGCAGCTCGAACATTTCGACAATCTGGTCACCATGTTCTTCAAACGCGCGAAGGAAAAGGGCGACGCCCCGTTCCTCTGGGCCAAGAAGGACGGNANATGGGTNGCGACCAGNTGGGCCGAAGCGGCACGGCAGGTNGCCGGGCTCGCCACTGCGCTGCAGGCGATGGGATTGCGTCGCGGCGAGCGCGTGATGCTNGTTTCGGAAAACCGCCCCGAATGGTGCATCAGCGACCTGGCNATCATGGCCGCCGGCTGTGTCACGGTGCCGACCTACACCACCAATACCGAACGCGATCACGTCCATATCATCGAAAACTCCGGCGCCTGCGCCGTCATCGTTTCGAATATGAAGCTCGCCCGCACGCTGATGCCGGCGGCGGTCCGCTCATCCTCGGCCCGGATCGTGATCGCGATCGACGAAATGCGCGCCAGCCAGTCGGGCAGCATGGAATATCATCAGTGGCACAAGCTGATTGCAGACCATCCGGCCGATCCCGATGCGGTCGCCGCGCGCGCGACGTTCAAGCGCGAGGACCTGGCCTGCATCATCTATACCAGCGGCACCGGCGGCGCNCCGCGNGGNGTGATGCAGCATCACGGCGCNATNCTGCACAATTGCGAAGGCTGTTGTTCGCTGATCGAAGANGATTTCGGCTGGGACGACGAAGTCTTCCTCTCCTTCCTCCCGCTCAGCCATGCCTATGAACATACCGGGGGCCAGCATTTCCCCATCGCGCTGGGTGCGCAGATTTATTATTCCGAGGGCCTCGAAAAACTCGCGTCGAACATCGAGGAAACGCGCCCGACGATCATGGTCGTCGTCCCGCGCCTGTTCGAAGTGCTCCGCACCCGGATCACCAAGGCGATCGAGAAACAGGGCGGTCTTTCGAGCTATCTGCTCGACCGCGCGGTTGCGATCGGCGCCAAGAAAGCGGCGGGCGGCGTGNCNCTGATCGATCNGCCGATGAATTTGCTNCTCNANGCCACGCTCAAGCCCAAAATCTCCAAGCGTTTCGGCGGGCGGATCAAGGCGATGGTTTCGGGCGGCGCCCCGCTCAATCCCGAAGTCGGCACCTTCTTCGATTCGCTCGGCCTCACCTTCCTTCAGGGCTATGGCCAGACCGAAGCCGCACCGGTGATATCGTGCAACCGGCCAAAGGCGGGCCTCAAGCACGACACGGTCGGCCCGCCGCTAAAGGGTGTCGAAGTACGCATTGCGGAGGATGGCGAGATCCTGGTGCGCGGCGAACTCGTCATGCACGGATATTGGCGCAACGAGGAAGAAACGCGCCGCGTGCTGAAGGACGGCTGGCTCCATACCGGCGACATCGGCCAGATCGATAATCAGGGCCGCATCCAGATCACCGACCGCAAGAAAGACATCATCGTCAACGACAAGGGCGACAATGTCGCCCCGCAAAAGGTGGAGGGCATGCTGACGCTGCAGCCCGAAATCATGCAGGCGATGATCTTCGGCGACCGCAAACCTTATATGACCGCCGTGATCGTTCCCGATCCCGAATGGACTCAGGAATGGTGCGCGGCGACGGGCGTCAAATGCGACGCCGCCTCGGTCAACAGCGACCTGGAATATCGCGCCGCGCTGGGTCGCGCAGTCGAACGCGTCAACAAGGAACTGTCACAGATCGAGCGCGTCCGGCGCTTCATCCTTGCGGACGAACCCTTCGCGATCGAGAACGAACAGCTTACGCCTTCGCTCAAGATCCGCCGCCATATCCTGCGACAGGTCTATGGCGACCGGCTCAACGGCCTGTACGGCGGCTGACCGCAACCGAAACCGGCGTCAGCGACCGGCGCCGGCGGTCGAACCCGCCGCGCCGTCGCCCTGTGCCTGTTGCTGCGGCAGCACCACCATCGTCCAGTCTTTGGCCGGATCGAGATATTTCGCAGCCAGCGCCTGCAGGTCCGCAGGAGTCGTGCGCACATAATCGGGCGCCAGCGTGTCCACTGCGGCATAGCGCGCCGGATCGCTGCTTCCCCCTTCGACCAGATCCATCCAGAACATGTTGCCCGTCGAACGGCGCAGGATCGTCTGGGACAACGGCACCACGGCGCGGCGCATTTCGTCATAGCCGATCGGATTGGCGACCAGATCGGCCGCGATTTCGCGCGCAATATCGAAGAAGACGTCGGTCTTGTCCGGCGGCACCAGCGCCAGCGCGAGCACACTGCCGCCCGCGTTCATACCCACCGGCCACTGGCTGAGCACCGTCGGCGAATAGCTGAGCCCCGCCTGACTGCGCAGCCGATCGAGGAAACGGTCGCGGAAAACCGCCGCCAGGATTTCCAGCTTGCGACTTTCCGTGATCCCCGCGCTGCCGCCGCCCGTTGGCCAGGCGATGACCGCCGCGGCCTGATTGGGCTGGCCGGTGTGATAGCGCGTCACCGGCACATCGTTATGCGCGGCGAACGTCACCGGGTTCACGGTGTCGGCGGCTTCGCGACGCGGCAGCGCACCGAACGTCTCGCCGACTGCCTTGATCGCTTCCTCGCGATCGACATCGCCGAATAACTCGACTTCGATCGGCCCCTGGCGCAGGATCGGCTCCCAAAAGGCGCGGAATGCCTCGGGCGTCAGCGCTTCGATCTCTTCGCGAGACGGCACGCCCCAGCGCGGATCATCGCCCCGCATCAGCCGGTCCAGATCGCGCGAAAGCACTGCATCGGCCGACGCCGACAGCCCCGCATAGCCCGACAGCAACACGGCACGGGCGCGGATCACCGGATTGGGATCCCAGGAGGGATGCGCCAGTTTCTCCGCGAACAGCAGCAGCTGATCCTTCAGGTCTTCGGCAGTCGTCTGACCGGAGAAGACGAATGCGTCGTCGGCGGTTTCGAAATCGAGGCCGATCTGGCGCTGACCGGTGACGGCATCGAGCTCTTCCTGTCCGAACGGACCGATACCGCTCGCCATCAGTGCAAGGTCGCCCGCCCAGGCCGGTGTCTGACGATCGGAGGGAAGCGAGCTGAGCCCGCCGCCGAACCGCACGCGGACATAGACCTTGCTCACCTCGGACGGGTTCGAATGCACGATCAACCGGACGCCGTTGTTGTAATCGACTTGCTCGACCTCGGGCTGAGTCACGACTGTCCGGCGCGAAACGACACTGCCCGCCTTGCCGAGCGAAGGCAGATCGTCGAACGATACGTCCGCCAGTGCATCGCGCCGCGAGCCCGCCCGCACATCGGCAGTGATCGCGGCGGCAAGCGCGGGAACGACACTGTCGTCGGGCGTGTGAACATTGACCAGCGCCCGCGTCGCCACGCCCTGAAACACACGCGACGATGCCTGCTGGATCGCTTCGGGTGTGAACATCCCGCCATCCACCGCGCCGCGGAAGATCGAATAGCTTCCTTCCGCATTGGTGCTGGTTTCGTTGATATCGACGGCATGGATCATGTCGTCCGCCTGCGTCGCGGCCGCTTCCACCGGTTCGGTGGCGATGCTGTTGCGCATGGCGGCGTCGATCTCTGCAACCTCGCGGTCGATCTCCGCCTGGGTCGGCGGTTCGGCCATCGCATCGGCGAGAATGCTGCGCACATCGGCCAGCGCCGTTTGCCAATCGTTGCCGACCGGAAGCACGCGGATCGTCGTCACATTTGCCGATCGCGCGACATCGTCAAGGCTGGCACCCGCCGCGATAAAGCTGGCGCCCGAGCGCGCGCGCGATTCCATGCGACGGTTGAGGATGCGGATCGCGATCAGGTCGACCATCCGCTCCTGATTGAAGATCACGGTGTCCTGAAACACCGTCCAGGGACGCACTACCGCCATCGTCACCAGCGGCGGGATCGATGGTTCGACAATCGCGGCACTCACCGGATGCGCTGCGTCAGGCTGGCCGAAATCGGGGTTTTCGGGTGCCGGACCGACGCCCTGCCAGCCGGAGAAATGCTTGACCACCATCTCCTCAAGGATGGCCGGGTCCATGTCGCCGACCATCACCACCACCGCGCGTTCGGGGCGATACCAGCGATCGTGGAACGCCTTTACAGCGGCGGGAGATGCACCGGTCAGCGTCGCGACAGTACCGATCGGATCGCGTTCGGCGAGCGGCTGTCCGGCAAACATCAGCGACAGCATCGCGTCCTGCAGCCGCACCTGCGGCCCGGGCTGTTCGCGCTGCTCGGCAAGTACCACCGGCCGCTCGGCATCCAGCGATTCCTGTGTGATCGTCGGCGATGCCATCATTCCCGACAGGATGTGCATGCTCTCGTCCAGCCCGGCGCGATCGGCATTGGGCAGGTCGAGCTTGTACACGGTCTCGGTAAAGGTCGTGGACGCATTGCTGTCCGACCCGAACGTCACGCCCAGCCGTTGCCAGACCCGCTTCGACTCACCGTCGGGAACATAAACCGATCCGCGAAAGCTGAGATGTTCGAGCAGATGCGCGAACCCCCGTTCGTCATCCTGTTCCATCAGCGATCCGGCGTCGATGCGGACGCGGATCGATACCTGCCCCGGCGGCACGCCGTTGCGGTGAACGGCATACCGCACGCCGTTGGGCAGCACGCCGAAATGCCAGGAAGGATCCTGCGGAACATCGCTGCCGATGAAAAGCCAGGGCGTGTCGCCGCTGTCCTGTGTCGTCTGAGCGGTGGAAGGAGCCTGCTGCGAGAGCGCGGGAAGCGGCGCAAGGGCGAGGAAAGCGAAGGCGAAACGCAATACGCGCGAACGTGAGATCATTCCCCGGTTCTAGCCCCCGCCCCGATCGACCGCCAGTGTGGAAATGCTGCGTTTCGTCTCGCTCGCACTGCAGCCCGCCCGATAGGCGCCATCATTTAGACCAAAGTGACGACTATGTCTGACTTCCTCGACACGGCCAGTTGGCGCGGCAGTGGCGCTGTGGGCAGCAATTTCTGGTGAGTCGAAACCATTCCGGGAGGTCGGAACGAGTCGAACCGTGGGTGCAAGATCGAAAACCGACCATGACGGAATGTGGCCGCAATCCGGCGAGCCCGCCAATCGCAACGAGCCACTGACGGCGTCCGGCATCGTCCGCGCGTCGGATGGTTCGGGCGGTCAGGAGCCGCTCCGCGGCGAACGCGGTCGTCCCCTGGTCATCCGCGTCGGCAAGCATCTGCGCGGCTTTTTCGATGCGATCATTTCGCGTTCCTCGCTGATTCCCAACGATCCGGTTCTCAACGTTCGCGATTTCGCATGGACCGCGCTGCTGCGCGACAATTGGGAGAAAATCCGCGACGAAGCCGTCGCCGCGGCGCTGGTTTCGGGCCGCGAAGCACCCTCGCTCGCCAGCATTTCGCCCGATCACCGTGCGATTGCGCCGATGAACCGTTGGCGCAGCTTCTTCCTGTGGGGCTATGGTTACGGCATCGAGGAAAATATCGCCCAATGCCCGGTGACCGCGTCGATCGTGGAACAGATCCCCGATCTCAACAGCGCGTTCTTCTCGATCCTGTCGCCGGGCACGCATATCCCCGCGCATCGCGGCGTTACCAAGGGGCTGGTCACTTGCCATCTCGGGCTGATCGTACCGCGCGACGGGGATGTGCGCATGCGCATCGGCGAACGGGTCGTGCGCTGGAGCGAAGGCGAAACACTCGTCTTCGACGATACCTATGACCATGAAGTGTGGAACGACACCGTCGGAACGCGCGTGGTGCTGCTGATTCAGTTCAAGCGCCCGCTGCGCAATCCGGGCAAGTGGGTTTCGGAGAAATTCCTCGCGATCCTGCGCCGCTCCGCCTTCGTCCAGGAAGCCCGCGCCAATGTGCTGAACTGGAACGCGGCGATGAACCAGCTCGATATCTGACGATCCGGCCTTGAGATCGTTGGATTTCTTCAAAAGCGCCACGGAATACAATGGAAATCGAGCCTGACAGCGGCCCGGTGACCCTTGATCCGCTCACCTGCGCGCGCCACATGGGCGGGATGTTGATCGAAACCGAACCGACACCCAATCCGGCCACGCTCAAATTCCTGCCCGGCCGTACCGTCATGGAAAACGGCACGCGCGATTTCGCGACGCCGGAAGAAGCCGAAGCTTCGCCGCTCGCCGAAACGTTGTTCGGCCTTGGCGACGTTACCGGCGTGTTCTTCGGCCGCGACTTTATTTCGGTGACTGCAGGACCGGGTGCCGAATGGCGCGATCTGAAACCTGATGTGCTTGCGATCCTGCTCGATCATTTCGCCGCGGGCATGCCGCTGTTTCGACCGGGCACCGCCGCGGGGATCAGCGTTCCGCCCGAAGCCGCAGACTTCGAAGACGATCCCGCCGACGCGGACATCGTCGCCCAGATTCGCGATCTGATCGACACGCGCGTGCGCCCTGCCGTCGCCAATGACGGCGGCGACATCGTCTATCGCGGTTTCGATCAGGGCAAGGTCTATTTGCAGATGCAGGGCGCCTGCGCCGGATGCCCCTCGTCCACCGCGACATTGAAGAACGGCATCGAACAGCTGCTGCGCCACTATGTCCCGGAAGTGACCGAGGTTCGCGCGGTCTGATCCCGCCCATATGCCGAAAACATCCCGCCCATTTGCCGGGCCGCAAACTGGAAGGAAATGATCTTGGGTAAGCCGCTCGACGATGCAGCGCTCGACACGCTGTTCCGTACCGCACGCACCTATAACGGATATACCGACGATCCCGTCACCGAAGCCGATATCCGCCGCATCTATGATCTGATCAAGATGGGACCGACGTCCGCAAATCAGCAATCGGCTCGGTTCGTCTGGATCACCAGTCAGGAAGGTAAGGACAAGCTTGCCGCGCTGAGCTCCGGTACCAATGGCGACAAGATCCGCAAGGCCCCTGCCTCGGTCATCATTGCGATGGACTGGGACTTTCATGAGCATCTGCCCTGGCTGTTCCCGCATACCGACGCAAAAAGCTGGTTCGACGGCAATCTGGACCTGCGCAAGGATCACGCCTTCCGCAACAGCTCGCTTCAGGGCGCCTATTTCATCATGGCGGCGCGCGCACTGGGCTTCGATACCGGCCCGATGTCGGGTTTCGACAACGCCAAGGTTGACGAAGCCTTCTTCCCCGA
Source organism: Sphingomonas sp. (assembly GCA_002707985.1). GTDB lineage: Bacteria > Pseudomonadota > Alphaproteobacteria > Sphingomonadales > Sphingomonadaceae > Sphingomonas. The sequence continues at coordinate 39,619 of PAOI01000012.1, forward strand.
TCAGCCCCATGTGAAGTCCAACTTCATTTCGACCTTCGGCCATGGCGACCCCAGCACCATCTTCGAACGACTCCCCCGACCCGAATTCGAGCAGTTCAATCGCGTCGAATGATGCGTCGCGCACGCTGGTGATCGAAACCGCGACCGCCGCATGCTCGGTCGCGCTGATCGCCGGTGACGCCGTAATCGCTGCGCATCACGAAGTCGTCGGGCGCGGCCATGCCGAACGACTGGTGCCGATGATCGGCGACTTGCCAGATGGCGGTCGCGCGGATCGCATTCTGGTCGATTGCGGCCCGGGCAGCTTTACCGGCGTGCGCGTCGGGCTGGCTGCCGCGATCGGCCTGGGTATCGGCTGGAACGTGCCGGTCAGCGGCTATAGTTCGCTGGCGCTCGTTGCCGCTGCCGCCTTTCGCGACGATCCCGGCTGTACGCAACTTGCAGTGGTGCTTGAGGGCGGGCATGGTCAGGTCTTCCTGCAGTTGTTCAGCCCGGCCCCGTTAACCATGACGACTCCGTTGCGCTCGCTATATCCGCAAGAGGCGCTGGCGGCGTGTGGCGGCCTGCCTGCCATCGGCAGCGGTGTTCCCCGATTGCTGGCGCTCGATCCGCAGTATGACGCGCGCGAAGCACTCCCCCGCGCCGCTGATGCGCTGCTGCTCCCGGCTGAGGCCCGGCAATTGCCGGCGCGCCCGATCTATGGCCGCGCTCCGGACGCAAAGCCGCAGGGCGCGGGGTGAAGTCGGCGCTCAACATCACGACGCTGCGCCCGGGCGGGATGGGCGATATTCCGACCGTGGCGGCGATCATGGCCGAAGCATTCGATCCGCGTTTCGGCGAAGCATGGACCGCGGCGCAATGTACCGGCATGTTTTCGCTTCCCGGCGTCTGGCTTACGCTGGCCGAGCGCAACGATATCGTCGCCGGTTTCGCCCTGTCGCGCGCCAGTGCCGACGAAGCCGAGCTGCTGTTGCTTGCCACCCGTCCCAAATTGCGCGGCAAAGGCATCGGCGGGACCTTGCTTCGCTCGGTTATTGCAGAGGCGCAGTCACGCGGCGCGATTAACCTATATTTAGAAATGCGTGTCGATAACCCTGCCGCGCGCCTATATAGCAGCCAGGGCTTCATCAAAATCGGCGAACGGCCAAACTATTACCGTGGAAACACCGGTGAATCCTTCGATGCGCAGACCTTTGGCCGCTCGCTGACCTGACGCTGGAATCTTTACATCGGTGTTTATTACTCACTCGTTTCGTCATTTCATCAAAAACGGCTATTGCATTTGATCGAAAATGGAGTGATAGGGCCCATAAGTGGCACAAAATAAAAATGAACAATCCGGGTCGAAAGGATTATGATGGAATCGCAAACTGAACTGAACGAAACGCTGGTCACGCTGACGGCCGATATTGTCGCCGCGCATGTGTCGAACAACAGCGTCGCCGTGTCTGACCTGCCGCTGCTCATTCAGAACGTGCACGGCGCGCTTTCCGGTCTCTCCACGGAAGCAGCCGAGCCCGAAGTGAAGCAGGAACCGGCGGTTTCGATCCGCGCTTCGGTCAAGCCGGACTATATTGTGTGCCTCGAGGACGGTAAGAAGCTGAAGATGCTCAAGCGGCATCTGATGACGCATTATCAGATGACCCCGGAACAATATCGCGCCAAGTGGAATCTCCCGGCCGATTATCCGATGGTCGCCCCGAATTACGCCGAACAGCGCCGCACGCTGGCGAAGAAGATCGGCCTGGGCACCAAGCGCCGCAAGCGCTGATCCCGGCGAAAGCGATTTTTTGCGAGCCCGTCGGCGCGATGGCGTCGGCGGGCTTTCGCATGACGGCAGACAACACACCGGTTATGCCTTTACGCCATTGACCTTTCTCCATCAGGAAGCCATTTCGAAACCATGGGGCGACGGATCGATCTTGAGGCGCTGTGCCACGAAAAGGGGCTGCGGATTACCGAGCAGCGCAAGGTGATTGCGCGCGTGCTTTCCGACGCCGAGGACCATCCCGATGTCGAGAAGGTGTATGAACGCGCGTCCGCCATCGATTCGGGCATTTCGATTGCGACAGTGTATCGCACCGTGCGCCTGTTCGAAGAGGCCGGCATTCTCGACCGTCACGATTTCGGCGACGGGCGTGCGCGCTATGAGCCCGCGCCCGAGGCACATCACGATCATCTGATCGATGTCGAAACCGGCAAGGTGATCGAATTCGTCGATCCCGAGCTGGAGCTGCTGCAGAAGCAGATTGCGGAACGGCTCGGCTTCCGCCTCGTTGACCATCGTATGGAACTTTACGGCGTCTCCCTAGACCGCAAGGGCTAAGTCCGATGGGCATGACCCCGGACGAAAGGCTTCACGCTGCCGCGCAGGGCAATCCGCCGCCGGTGAGCCTGATCGGCTGGTGCAGGTTGTGGCTGCGCGTCGCGATGCTGGTGGTCGCGCTGATCCCGACGGTTCTGCTCCATTATCTGTTTCGGCTGTTTCGCCTTCCCTCGCCCTGGCCGCGTTTGTTTCTTGGCGCCGCCGCGCGGATTTGCGGCGCGCGCGTCAAAACAATCGGCGTGCCGCTGAAGCGCGACGTATTCTATATCGCCAATCATATCAGCTGGATCGACATATTGGCCATCGCCGGAGGTAGCGGCAGCGCCTTTGTCGCCAAGGCCGAGTTGCAGAACGCGCCGATTGTCGGCTGGCTCGCCAGCCTCAACCGCACCGTCTATGTCGCACGCAACGAACGGCTGCGCGTTGCCGATCAGATCAACCAGCTGCGCGAGGCGTTTCACGACAATTGGGCCGTGACGGTCTTTCCCGAGGGAACCACGACCGACGGCGCATCGCTGCTCCCGTTCAAATCGCCGCTGCTCAAAGTGCTCGAACCCCCGCCGCCGGGCGTGATGGTTCAGCCGATCCTGCTCGTCTACGATGCGCGCGGACGCAATCTGGCATGGATCGGCGAGGAAGCGGGCAAGGACAATGCGATCCGCGTCCTGTCGAACAAGGGCAGCTTCGGCGTCCGCTGCGTATTCCTCGATCCCTTCCATCCGCGCGACTTCCCGACGCGCAAGGCGCTGGCGGCGGAAGCCAAACGCCGGATCAGCGAAGCGTTCGAGGAACGCACCGGCAGCCCGCCGGAGGAATTTGTCGGCCATGACTGGTGGGCGGGACGGCGCGGCGAGGCCACGCCGCAGGCAGAATCTTAGCCCGAGCCGAAACTCACTTTATCCGGCAACACGAATTTCTATGCGTCTCGCCGTGCCTTGGAAAGGTTCGGATGCCGGCGCCCCCATCACGCGCGGCAACAGGCGCAGAGAATCTATTCCTCGATATTCCAGATATCTCACCACGCGCATCACGTCGGCATCGAGAGCGTCGTCAGATGTGGTGGGATAGCCGATGACGATTATTCGCGCCGTATCGCAAAAGGCCGCGTTACGAGTGACACTATCCAGAATTGCCCGCTGATCGGCGTCGAGTGCGATGGTCCCGGTTAAAACCCAAGGGCCGGGCAGGCATAGATCAGGTCGCGATGAACTTTGCGCTTCCAACGGACCCGTGGATATTCCGACGATAAGCAGTCCCGCGATGACAGGCGCAATTCGGACGAGATTTGTCACTCGGCTCCCCATTTTCCTCATTGCCAGGTTCCGCTATAGCCCGCCGCCAAATGACCGATCCCAAAACATATCACGTAAAGTCCTATGGCTGTCAGATGAATGTCTATGACGGCGAGCGCATGGCCGAACTGATGGCCGCGCAGGGGCTGACTGCGTCCGATGATCCCAACGCCGCCGATCTGGTGGTGCTCAACACCTGCCACATTCGCGAAAAGGCGACCGAGAAAGTCTATTCCGAAATCGGCCGCCTGCGCAAAGGCGCGGCTGAATTGGGCCGGGACAAGCCGATGATCGCCATCGCCGGTTGCGTGGCACAGGCCGAGGGCGAGGAGATTATCCGCCGCGCCAAGGTGGACGTGGTGGTCGGCCCGCAGGCCTATCACAACCTGCCGCAACTCGTCGCCGATGCTGCCAAGGGACAGGCGAGCCTCGACACCGACATGCCCGCCATCGCCAAGTTCGGCGCGCTGCCCGCACGGCGCAAGGTCGGCCCGACCGCGTTCCTGACGGTGCAGGAAGGGTGCGACAAATTCTGCACCTATTGCGTCGTCCCCTATACCCGCGGCGCCGAAGTCAGCCGCGGTTTCGACGCGCTGGTTGATGAGGCAAAGGCGCTGGTCGATACCGGAGCGCGCGAAATCACGCTGCTGGGCCAGAACGTCAACGCATGGAGCGACGGCGATCAGGGGCTGGAGCATTTGATCATGGCGCTCGACAAGGTCGCCGGGCTGGAGCGCATCCGCTACACCACCAGCCATCCCAATGACATGACGCAAGGCCTGATCGACGCACACGCACATGTCGAAAAGCTGATGCCCTTCCTCCACTTGCCGGTTCAGGCGGGCAGCGACCGCGTGCTCAAAGCCATGAACCGCAGCCACAGCCGCGATTCCTATCTCCGCATCCTTGACCGCGTCCGCGCCGCGCGGCCCGATATCGCGCTGTCGGGCGATTTCATCGTCGGCTTCCCCGGCGAAACCGACGCCGAGTTCGAAGAGACGCTGAGCCTGGTCGACGAAGTATGTTACGCCCAGTGTTTCAGCTTCAAATACTCCCCCCGGCCCGGCACCCCGGCGGCGGAAATGGTCGACGACTTCATCCCCGACGATGTCGCCAGCGAGAGGCTCCAGCGGCTGCAGGCGGCGCTCAATGTCCACCAGCAGGCATTCAACGAAGCGACGGTCGGCAAGTCCTGCGACGTGCTGATCGAACGCAAGGGCCGCCATGCGGGTCAGATGATCGGCAAGTCGCCCTGGCTGCAATCGGTACATCTCGAAACCCATGCGCAGATCGGCGATATGGTGACGGTCGATATCGTCAGCGCGGGCCCCAATTCGCTGGGCGGCGTGGCAAAGGTGAAAGCAGCAGCGTGACCGCGCCGCTTTCGCGCCGCGGCCGGACAGCGCTGGGCGTCACGATGCTGCTCGTGCTGCCCTTCTTCACATTGCTGATCCTGATGCATCTGACGCGACAGGCGGATGGCTATGGCGGCTGGGACCTGCCCATCCTTCTGATCGCAACCGCAATGGGCGGCGCCGGGCTTGCGATCATACCCGGGCACGGGCGCATTCGCGCCATCGCCGCACTGGTGATCGTGCCGGTACTCTTCTTCACGCTGATCGCCGTCGCGATATACTATGGGTGCAGCGCGTTCGAACAATGCCTCTGACCGGCGCCCTTGCGACCTTGCCGTTTCGCGAAGGGACGGATCGTTTTGCATGCGCAGCATCGTCGTCTTGCATCATGGCTTTTCGCTGCCACTATGGGCCCGATGTGCCCGACCCCGTCCCCCTGCGCGCAAATCCATGTCGGATTCGCCGTGCCGGATCGTCTTGCTAGCTGAGGTCTGCTTCAAACGATGCCGACGCTCGCCGAGATGCTCGAAAAGGCCAGACGTGCCGTATTGCGGCGGGGTATCTCCGAACAGGATGCGGAAGAATTGGTGCAGGACGCGTTTCTGAAGGTCGAACAATATCAGCGGACGCATGTCGCGCGTTCGCAGGAAGCGTTGCTGATCACCGCGGCGGTCAATCTTTCGATCGATCGCCAGCGCCGCGCCGCGCGCATGGGCCTGTCGGACATCGACGATTTCCAGAACATCGCCGATGCGACCCCCGGCCCCGCTCAGATCGTCGAACAACAGGCGCGGCTGCGCCATCTGGCAGGCGGGCTCGATCGTCTTTCGGAACGCAGCCGTCGCATCCTGCTCAAACGGCGGCTCGAAAATATGAGCTATGCGGAAATCGCGCGCAGCGAGGATATGAGCGTGGCGGCGGTTGAAAAACAGGTCGCCCGTGCCACGCTGATGCTGATGGAATGGATGGCACAGTGGTAAGCGGCGGGTTCCTCGACAACGCGGTGGACGCGGAAGCGGCGGCCTGGGTCGCGCGGCTTCAAAGCGGCGAAACCGAAGGTGCCGAAGCCGGGCTGCAGCAATGGCTTCAGGCCGATCCGGCGCATGTCGATGCGTTCGAACGCGCGACCGAAATCTGGGCGATGCTGCCCGGTGCCGCTCTCTGCAGCGAAGCCGAGAAGGACGCACGGGCGCGATTCCCGGCCGAGCCGGAACCCCGTCCGCGGAGAAAGCAGGCGGCATTTGCGCTTGTCGCGCTGCTGGTGGTCCTGCTCGCAGGAGGCGTGCTCGCGACGTTCGGCGCCTCTCCCGGCTATTCCACCGAACGCGGCGAACAGCGCACTGCGACGCTGAACGACGGCAGCCGCATCGTGCTCAACACCGACAGCCGGCTGGATGTCGATTTCAGCACCGCCACGCGCAGCGTCCGGCTGGACCGCGGCGAGGCGATGTTCGAAGTCGCACCCGATGCCGACCGTCCCTTCATCGTTACCGCAGGGGATATGCAGGTACGGGCGATCGGCACGGTCTTTATAGTGCGCCGCAACGGCGATTCCGTGGTCGTCACGCTGATCAAGGGCAAGGTCGCCGTCAGCGACACGGCGCCGCCGCAGCGGGGGCGCACGCCGGTGCCTGCCGCAGAGCTTTCGCCGGGCGAGCGGCTGACCGCGCCTGCGGAAGGCCCGGCGATCATCGAACCCGAATCGATCGAGGCGGCAACCGCCTGGCGCCGCGGTCAGGCGATATTCCGCGAAACGCCGCTTGCATCGGCAGTGGCGGAACTCAATCGCTATGGCGGCCCGCAACTGGAAGTCACCGACCCGCACGTCGCTGCGCTGCCGGTGTCCGGCGTTTTCGCGACCAACGACACGCCCGAATTTGCCGAGGCGGTGGCGCAGCTCCACGGCCTTCATGTCGAAAAGGACGGCGACACGCTTCGTTTATCGCGCTGAACGCCACGCGATTGCATTTTTATGTCGCCGCGATGTCGGTTTTACGCTGCGGCATCGTCTACCCTTTTGGAGCCGAACGGGGTCGCGCTCCGCAATAAGGGGGAAATAATGTCCAGAACGACGATGGCAGCGCTTGCCGCGACGGCAAGCATGATCGTGATGCCGGCGGCACAGGCTCAGGCACTCTACAGCTTCAATATTCCGGCCCAATCGCTCGAAACGTCGCTCCGCGCCGTCGCCGCCAAAACCGACACCAACATAGTGTTCACCGGCACCATGGTGCGCGGCAAGATCGCCCCTCCGCTGAACGGCAGCTTCAGCGCGCGCAATGCCTATCAGACGTTGCTCGCCGGATCGGGCCTGACGCTGGGCACCACCAACGGCGGTTCGTTCGTGGTCACCGCGTCGGCCGCGCGTCAGTCGGTTCGCCAGCAGGGAACGGGCACGCTTTCCGGCCATGTCACCGGCCCTGACGGCGTCACCGTGATGACCGGCGCGCTGGTCCGCATTGCAGAGACCGGCGCCACCACCAGCGTCGACGAATTCGGCAATTTTCGCTTTCCCGATGTCGCCGCAGGCACCTACACGCTCGAAATCTCGTTCCTCGGCTATGAACTGCGCACCGAAACGGTGACGGTGTCGGACGGCTCCCGCTCGCAGGTCGATCTGGCGCTCAATCCGGCGATCGATACGGATGGCGCAGAGATCGTCGTCTATGGGTCGCGCAGCGCGCGCGCCAACGCGCTCAACCAGCAGCGCACCGCCGACAACAGCGCCGATATCATCTCGGCCGACGATCTCGGCAATTTCACCGGCACGACTTTTTCCGAAGCGCTGCGCCGCGTGCCGGGCGTTTCGTTTCAGCGCGATTCGGCGACCGGCGACGGCAGCAATGTCATCGTGCGCGGCTTCGAACCCGACATGAACCAGGTCAAGCTCAACGGGCTCAANCTGCCGGTNGGCAACGGCCTCGATCGTTCNGCGGANCTTTCCAANCTGCTCGCCGATTCGGTCAGCAGCATCACGGTCAACAAGACGCTGNTGCCCAGCCATGACAGCGCCGGNACCGGCGGCCTGATCGAGATCGAGACGATGTCGCCGCTCAATCGCCCGCGCCGCTACGCCAATATNCTNGTCGAAGCCGGCACGACNGGTCGNGANTTCAACGACGATTTCCTGGCGTCGGGTACGCTCGCCGGCACCTTCGGCANCAATTTCNGNGTCAGCGTTTCGGTCCAGTATCGCAAACAGGATCTGCGCACGGTCGGCTANGGCACCAATTTGCGCACCGGNCGNGCGCTGCCGCTCGATGAGAATGGCCTGCCCACCTATGAAAGCACCGAAGAGCTCGATCCCTATGCGACCTTCCCCTTCGTCGATGGCGCCGATCAGGCATATGTGACGTCGCTCGGCACGCGATTTTCGCATATCGAAAGCGAAAATCTGACGGCGACGATATCCGCCGAATGGCAGGTCGCCGATCACACCAATCTGAAGTTCGACGTGCAGCGCGCGGAATCGAGCCAGACGATCTTCTCTCTCTCCGACAGCTTCAGCGTGGCATCGGAATATAGCGACCTTCCCGGCGGATATGACGGACCGGAACTCAGCGTTGACCTGTCGCCGGACAACGGCGCAATCTCGCGATCGCAAAGCTATTCCTATAGCCCGGACGTCAAGAACATCACCGAAACCTATGCCTTCAACGGCAAGACCAATATCGGTGCGTTCGAATTCAACTATACAGCCGGCTATGCGCATGGCGAGCGCACCGATCCGCGCGATTTTTCCAACACGCTTCAGCTCGGAACGGCGGCAAACGGCACTGCGATCGATGCGCAGGCCAGCTATTTCCTGCCCGAAGCGGTCGATCCCGAAACCGGATATATCATTTCGGCATGGGGTCCGCGCACCGGCGACGGCATTCCCCTGCCGCTCCTGACTCAGCAGGGCTGGGCGCTGATCAACGATCCGTCGAGCTTCACCATCCAGAACAACAGCGGTCAGATCGACAGCTGGACCGGTAGCAACGATCGCTACACTGCAAAGGGCAGCGTCCGCTGGCAGCCCGATGCCGGATTCCTCAGCTATATCGAAGTCGGCGCATTTTACGAGCGTGCCGAATTCCACACCGACCATAGCCGCTCGCAGATCGGCGGCAACGTGCTTGCCACCGCTGTCGGCCTGGAATTCGTCCCGTCCGATCTTTCGCGCATCGGCCTCGACGTGCCCGGCTTCACGGTGGTTGGCGAAGATTCGCTCAAATATTTCGTCGACCATATCGACAGCATCGCCGGGAACACGCCGCTGACGATCAATCCGATCGCGCCGGTGCCCGGCCAGGATCAGGAAATGACCCGCGAAACCAATTTCGCGGCCTATGTCCAGTCGAAGCTGAAATTCGGAAAGCTCGAGATCATCGGCGGCGTTCGCTACAATCGGGTCAAGCTGGAAGCACGCAATCTCGTATTCCCGGTCTATACGGGTCCGATCCTGCCCGAAAATGGCGGCGGCATCGGCAACGACATCATCTTCCAGAACGAATTTTCCCGGCTGGTCACCGAATCCGGCACGACGAACGAATTTCTTCCGCGCGTATTGTTCAATTATCGCGAAAGCGACGACCTGATCTTCCGCGGCGGCTATTTCATGTCGGTGGCGCGTCCGTCGGTTTCGCAGCTTTCGGACGAAACCCGGATCGCCTTCATCAATTTCCCGATCCCGGGGCCGCAGGGCACCAAGCCGATCCTGCAGATCAACAGCGGCAATCCCGATCTGAAGCCTGCCACCACGCATAATTTCGATCTGAGCGCCGAATATTATTCGGGTATCGGCATCTTCAAGCTGAGCGGCTTCTACAAGCGGACCGAGAATCTGCTTCAGTCGAACATCAGCAACGGTGCGGCCAATCTGGACGCAGTGACGCTGCCCGATCACCCCTATTTCAACGGCCCGCCCTATTTCGATCCGGCGCATCCGGAGAATTTCTTCATCACCGGATCGACGCCGTCGAACAGCGACGATGTGGCCGAACTCTGGGGTGTCGAAGTGCAGGCCGAACGCCGGTTCGATTTCCTGCCCGGCGTGCTGAGCGGCTTCGGCATCTTCGCCAACTATACCTATACGCACAGCTCGCGCGTCGATCGCTACAGCTGGGCCTATACCGATCCCAACAACAACATCTTCGAATTTTCGGGCGTGCCCTATTCGTCGTCGCCCAAACATTCGGGAACGGTCGCGCTCACCTATAACAAATATGATATCGATGCGACGCTCACCTATGGGTATCAGTCGCGTGCGCTCAGCACCTTCTATCCGCGCGGCCTCAGCTTCTATGCAGAGGATGCGCAGTCGCTCGACTTCCGCGCCGAATATTATCTCCGCCCGAGCTTCGGGCAGTTCCGCATCTTCGTGGAAGGCGCCAATCTGCTGAAGGGCACCGGATCGCCCGACGTCGCCTATTCGCTGGGTGACGACCGGAAATTCTATTCGAGCTCCAGCTACCTCGGCGGCCGCAGCTTCAAGCTCGGCGTCTCGGCCACCTTCTGACCCACCAAAACTACCGTCGGCGCGGCAGCGATCCTGCTGCGCCGGCTTTTTTGTACGCTTGCAAGGACATCGGACAGCCATGAAGATGATGACGCTACTGCTCGCCGGCGCGGCGGTTATTCTCAGCCCGGTCGCACAGGCACAGTCTGCGCAGGATGCTGCGTCTCCGCCCTCCGCCGCCCAGGACGCCGCGATCCCCTATCAGCAATTCACGCTGCCCAACGGGCTTCGCGTTGTCGTGCATGAGGATCATTCGGTGCCGAAGGTGGCGGTCGCCGTCTGGTATCATGTGGGATCGATGAACGAGCCCGACGGCAAGACCGGCTTTGCCCATCTGTTCGAACATCTGATGTTCAACGGATCGGAACATCGGGACGACGAATATATGCCGCCGCTTCAGGAAGTGGGCGTTTCCGGCGTCAACGGTGCGACCTCGCTCGACCAGACCTATTATTACGAAATCGTGCCCACCGGCGCGCTCGAACGCGTGCTGTGGCTGGAAAGCGACCGGATGGGCTATCTGCTCGGCGCGGTCAGCCAGGCGAAGCTCGATGAGCAGCGCGCCGTCGTCCAGAACGAAAAGCGCACTTATGAAAACCGTCCTTATGCGATGATGCCGGAAATGCAGGCGCACGGCCTGTTCCCGGTCAACCATCCCTATTACCACCAGACGATCGGTTCGATGGAGGATCTGGACGCGGCCTCGCTTGAGGACGTGCGGGGCTGGTTCCGTCGCTATTATGGCGCGACCAATGCCGTGGTCGCGCTGGCGGGCGACGTGACGGTCGATCAGGCGCGTGATCTGATGACCCGATATTTCGGCAGCGTGCCCCCCGGCGAACCGGTGTCGCGGATGGAAGCATGGGTGCCGACACTCGACCGGGTGAAATCGGAAACGGTGCAGGACAATGTGCCGCAGACGGCAATTTCGTGGAGCTGGCCGGTGCCGGGCTCCAACACCGACGAAAGCGCGCCGCTGCGCATGACATCGGCCATTCTCGGGCGCGGCCGCCTGTCGCGGCTGACGCAGGCGCTGGTAATCGACAATGCCTATGCGACCAACGTCAATGTCAGTTATCAGAGCGCGGCGATCGCCGGTATCTTCAACATCGAAGTCCGGTTGAAGCCGGACGTCGATCCTTCCGTGGTCGAAGCCGTGATCCAGCGCGAGCTGGACGCGTTTCTGGCCAAAGGGCCGACCGCCGCCGAGCTCGAGCGGTACAAGAACATCTATTATGCGGACAATGTCCGCGCACGCGAAATGCTGTTCGTGCGCGTGATGACGCTGGCGGGAGGCACGGTCTTTTCCGGCAGTCCCGGCGCCTATGCCGAGGATGACGCCGAATATGCCGCGCTGACCGCCGATGCAGTGAAACAGGCAGCCGACAGCTGGCTGACCCGTCCCAATTATCGTCTGACGGTGACGCCGTTCGGCCAGTATAATGCAGTTGCCGACGGCGCCGATCGCACGCAATTGCCGCCGCCGGGGCCGACGCCCCCGCTCGTCCTGCCCGAACGGCGCGAAGCGACGCTGTCCAACGGAATCCGGGTCGTATTCTCGCACAAGACCGGCACCCCGACGGTGGAGCTGGTTGCTTCGTTCGATGCCGGCGGCGCAGCCGATCAATCGGCCAAGCCGGGGCTTCAGGGCTTCATGCTCGGCATGATGAGCGACGGCACCGAAAGCCTGACCGGCAGCGAATTTGCCGAGCGTAGCGAAATGCTCGGCGCGCGGCTGAATGCCTATGGCGATTCGGATACGACCAATTTTGCGGCTTCGGCGCTGCTCCGTTCGCTCGACGACACGGTGGCGCTGTGGGCGGATATGATCCGTCACCCCGGTTTCCGCGAAGAGGATCTGGAACGCGATCGCCAGAACGCACTCAACGGGGTGCGCCAGGCACAGGCCAATCCCGACAGCATTGCGGGCAGCGTCTACAACTATCTGCTCTACGGGCCCGATCACGCCTATGGCGCTCCGCTTGCCGGTCGCGCGGACAATATCGCTTCCTACAGCCGCGAGGATGTCCAGCAGTTTCACGATGCGTGGGTCCGCCCGGACAATGGCGTGATCTATGCGGCGGGCGATGTCGATTTCGATACGCTGATCGCCACGCTGGAGCGCAATTTCGGCGACTGGCAGCCACCCGAAACGCCGCTCGGCACCAAGATGCTGGCGCCGGTCGCCGCGCAGACCGCGCCGCGCATCGTGCTGGTGGACAAGCCCGGCGCGATCCAGTCGGTGGTCCGCGTCGGTCAGATCATGCCCAACGGGCTCGATCCGGCCAATTTCGATCTCGATGCGATGAACGGCGTGCTGGGCGGCGGCTTTACTGCGCGGCTCAACATGAACCTGCGTGAGGACAAGGGCTGGACCTATGGCGCCGGCAGCGGCATCGGCGGCGGGCGCGGACCTCAGGTATTCACGATCGCCACCAGCGTCCAGACCGACAAGACCGTCGAAGCGCTGGGCGAAATTCGCAAGGAGCTGCACGGCATCACCGGCCAACGGCCCGTGACGCCCGAAGAACTGAACCTCTATGTGCGCGGACAGGTGCTAACCCTGCCCGATCAGTTCGAAACGAGCAGCGCGATGGTCGGATATCTCCGCTTCGTCGACCGGTTTGAGCATCCCTATGAATGGATCACCACCCTTCCCGACCGTTATGCCGCGCTGACTCCGGCAACCATCGGCGAGGCGGCAGCTACGCTCCATCCCGACGCGATGACCTGGGTGATCGTCGGCGATCTTTCGAAGATCGAAGCCGGCATCCGCGCGCTCGATCTGGGCAGTGTCGAAGTGTGGGATGCCGAGGGCAACCGGCTGCGCTGATACCGCAGAGCGGGAAAAAGAGCGCGCATCATCGGCAGAAAGCCGTTGGTGCGTGCTCACCCTCGATAACTTTCCGGAGTTGCGGTGATCGTTATTTGACGCTGATCAAGAGTCAGCCGGGCGCTCGCGCCCATAGGCACGCTGACAGGGTTATTGATCGGGGTAGTTATGGAAAACACCGCAATCCGCGCCGGCGGATGGACACTGCTGGGGTTCGCCTGCCTTTTCGCTTCGGCGATGGCGGCGGATGCCCCTTTCGCTGTGCATATGGGGATATTCGCAATCGCCGCGCTGATCGCGGCATGGGTCTCCATCGGCCGAGTCGGCAGCGAGGAAAAACGCGCCTTCACCGACAGCCGCCGCGACGTATATTATGACGAAGTCATCCGCTGGGGCACGATCGCAACCGTTTTCTGGGGCGTAGTCGGGTTTCTCGTCGGCGTGTTCATCGCTGCGCAGCTGACCTTTCCCTGGCTCAATCTCGAGCCCTATCTCAATTTCGGTCGGCTGCGTCCGCTGCATACCTCGGCCGTGATTTTCGCGTTCGGCGGCAATGCGCTGATCGCGACGAGCTTTTACATCGTCCAGCGCACCTGCCGCGCCAGCCTGTTCATGCCCAGCCTCGCCCGCTTCGTCTTTTGGGGCTATCAGCTATTCATCGTGCTGGCGGCGACCGGCTATCTGATGGGCGTGACCGAGGGCAAGGAATATGCCGAGCCCGAATGGTATGTCGACATCTGGCTGACGATCGTCTGGGTCGCCTATCTGGTTGTCTTCGCGGGCACGCTCTTCCGCCGGGCCGAACCGCATATCTATGTCGCCAACTGGTTCTATCTCGCGTTCATCATCACGATCGCGATGCTGCACCTCGTCAACAACCTGTCGATGCCGGTGTCGCTGCTCGGCTCCAAATCCTATGCCGCCTTTTCGGGCGTGCAGGATGCGCTGACGCAATGGTGGTACGGGCATAACGCGGTCGGATTCTTCCTGACCGCCGGCTTCCTGGGCATGATGTATTATTTCGTGCCGAAACAGGCCGAGCGCCCGGTCTACAGCTATCGCCTGTCGATCGTGCACTTCTGGTCGCTGATCTTCCTCTATATCTGGGCGGGTCCGCACCACCTTCATTACACTGCGCTGCCCGATTGGGCGCAGACGCTGGGCATGGTCTTCTCGGTGATGCTGTGGATGCCCAGCTGGGGCGGCATGATCAACGGCCTGATGACGCTGAACGGGGCATGGGACAAGATCCGCACAGATCCGATCATCCGCATGATGGTGTTCGCGCTCGCCTTTTACGGCATGTCGACTTTCGAAGGGCCGATGATGTCGATCAAGGCCGTCAATTCGCTGTCGCACTATACCAACTGGACCATCGGCCACGTCCATTCCGGCGCTCTGGGCTGGAACGGCATGATCACCTTCGGCGCGCTTTATTACATGGTGCCGCGCCTGTGGGGCCGCACGCGCCTCTACTCGCTGCGGATGGTCAACTGGCACTTCTGGTGCGCGACTTTGGGCATCGTCCTCTACGCCGCTTCGATGTGGGTTGCGGGCGTCACCCAGGGGCTGATGTGGCGCGAATATGGGGACAATGGCTACCTGGTCTATTCCTTCGCCGAAGTCGTGGCTGCGCTGCACCCCTATTATCTGATCCGCTGGGGTGGTGGCCTGCTCTATCTCGCCGGCGCGCTGATCATGGTCTGGAACATCTGGATGACCATCGCCGGCAAGCTTCGTGACGAAGCCCCGCTGACCGACGCCGCGTTCGATCCCTCCAAGGATCGTCCGCTGCCGGCGCCGGCCGCCGCCAATGTCGCCCCTGCCGAATAAGGATAACGATCATGGCCAAATGGGCAGAAAAGCATAAGAAGCTTGAGCGCAACGTGACCCTGCTCGGGGTGTGCGCACTCGTCACCGTCGCGATCGGCGGCATTGTGGAAATCGCGCCGTTGTTCTGGATCCAGTCGACGGTCGCGCATGTCGAAGGCGTGCGACCCTATACGCCGCTCGAGCTGGCCGGGCGTGACATCTATATCCGCGAAGGCTGCTATGGCTGTCACAGCCAGATGGTCCGCCCCTTCCCGGACGAGAAGGAACGCTATGGCCATTACAGCCTGGCGGCGGAAAGCATGTACGACCACCCGTTCCAATGGGGGTCGGAGCGGACCGGGCCGGATCTGGCGCGCGTCGGCGGCCGCTATTCGGATGAATGGCACGTCCAGCATCTGAAGAACCCGCAATCGGTCGTACCCGAATCGATCATGCCGAAATATGGCTTCCTCGCGCGGGCCGATCTCGACACCACCAAGCTTGGCGAACATCTTGCCGCGCTGCGCCGGGTCGGTGTTCCCTATAGCGACGAAGCGATTGCGAACGCTCAGGCGGATGCGATCGCGCAGGGCAGCGGCGAAGGCGATACCGCCGCAGTCACTGCGCGCTACCCCAAGGCGCAGTCGCGCGACTTTGACGGCGACCCGACCCGGTTGACCGAAATGGACGCGCTGGTCGCCTATCTTCAGGGACTTGGCACGCAGGTCGATTTCGAAACCGCAATTCCGCAGGAGGTAGCGCAATGAACTACCATTTTCTGCGTGAATTCGCCGACAGCTGGGGACTGGTCATCATGACCGCAGTCTTCCTGTCGCTGATCGGCTGGGCCTTCCTGCCGCGCAACCGCGAGGCGAACCGCCGCGCCGCCCAAAGCATTTTCGAAGACGAGAACGACAATGGCTGACAACAAGCGCATCGACGAACCGACCGGCACGCAAACCGTCGGTCACGAATGGGACGGCATCGAGGAACTCGATACGCCGATGCCGCGCTGGTGGCTGATCATCTTCTACGCCACCGTGGTATTCGCGATCGTCTATACGATCCTCTACCCCGCCTGGCCGATGATCGACCGTGCTACCGCTGGCGTGCTCGGCTGGTCGAGCCATGGCGAGCTTGAGAAGAAGCTGGCCGAAAAGCAGGCGGAACGCGCACCGGTGATGGCCGCATTGGCCAGCACGCCGATCGAACAGCTGGCCCAGAATCCTCAGTTGATGGAAACGGCGATTCAGGGCGGACACTCGGCGTTCATCGTCAACTGCGTCCAGTGCCACGGATCGGGTGCGGCGGGCAGCAAGGGATATCCCAATCTGAATGACGATGACTGGCTGTGGGGCGGCGATATCGCCACGATCCAGCAGACGTTGATCCATGGCGTCCGCCAGCCGGGCGACGATCAGACCCGCATGTCCCAAATGCCGGCGTTCGGTCGCGACGGGCTGCTCTCTTCGCAAGAGATTCAGGACGTGGTTTCCTATGTCCGCTTTGCTTCGAAACAGGAGCCGGCGAGCGAATCCGCGCAGCGCGGCCGGACGGTCTTCGCCAATAATTGCGCGGTCTGCCACGGCGCCGATGCCAAGGGCGATCGCCAGTTCGGTGCGCCGAACCTGACCGACGCCATCTGGCTCTATGGCGGCGACCGCAACACGATCACCGAAACCGTGACCAACTCGCGCTATGGCATCATGCCGGCATGGGGCAATCGCCTCGATCCGGTGACGATCAAGATGCTGGCAGCCTATGTCCACTCGCTGGGCGGTGGCGAAGGCCTGCCTACCTCCCAGGTCGGGGCGGAACCGGAAGCGGCTCCGGCACCTGACGAAAGTGCGGGCAATGTCGTCGCCGAGTGATCTGACCGGAGCGGAACAGAAGTTCTTCGAAGCGCGGAAAAAGGTCTTTCCGCGCAAGGTGGATGGCACGTTCCGCCGCCTGAAATGGATCATCATGGCAGTGACGCTGACGATTTATTACGTCACGCCATGGCTGCGATGGGATCGGGGGCCTTACGCCCCCGATCAGGCCGTCCTGATCGATCTGGCCAACCGCCGCTTCTACATGTTCTCGATCGAGATCTGGCCGAACGAATTCTATTATGTCGTCGGCCTGCTGGTCATGGCGGCAATCGGCCTGTTCCTCGTCACGTCGGCGGTGGGTCGCGCCTGGTGCGGCTATGCCTGCCCGCAGACTGTCTGGACCGACCTGTTCGTCCATGTCGAACGGCTGGTCGAGGGTGACCGCAATGCCCAGATCCGCCTGGACAAGGCGCCCTGGACGCCAAAGAAAATCGGCAAGCGGGCGCTGAAATACGCGATCTGGCTCTATATCGCGGCCGCCACCGGCGGCGCGTGGATCTGGTATTTCGCCGACGCCCCGACATTGTTCATGGATTTCATCCACGGCACTGCGCCGTTCGCGGCCTATGCTGCGGTCGGCATCCTTACTTTCACCACCTTCACGCTCGGCGGATTCATGCGCGAGCAGGTGTGCATCTATATGTGCCCCTGGCCGCGCATCCAGGGCGCGATGATGGACGAAAAGTCGCTCGGCGTTACCTATAAATACTGGCGCGGCGAACCACGCACGCACGGCCTGAAGCGCTCGCATGCGCCGCTTACCGATCTGGCCAATGGCGAAAAGGTCGGCGACTGTATCGATTGCAATGCCTGCGTCGCGGTGTGCCCGACCGGCATCGACATTCGCGAAGGACCGCAGATCGGCTGCATTACCTGCGGCCTGTGTATCGATGCCTGCGACGAGATCATGGAAAAGGTCGGCCGCGAGCCCAAACTGATCGGCTATGCCACCGCTGCCGACGAAGCGCTGATCCGCGAAGGCAAGCCACCCGTTTCGGCAAAGAAGCGGCTGCTGCGCCCCCGCACGCTGATCTATTTCCTGCTCTGGTGCGGCGTCGGGCTGGGCATGTTGTTCGTGCTCGGCAACCGCGACCGGATCGGGATCGATGTGCTCCAGACGCGCAATCCGCTCTGGGTCCGCCTTGCCGATGGCAGCATCCGCAACACCTACACGATCAAGGTCCGCAACATGGAAGCGCGCCCGCGCACCGTGGAGATCAGCATTGACGGGATCGACGGCGTGTTGTGGAACGAAGCGGGCAGCCGCGAGCAGGCGACTCGCTCCGTCCGGCTCCAGGTTCCCGCCGACAAGGTGGCGAAGACTCAGATTTTCGTCGCCGCGCCCGGAAATGGCCCGCAGCGTACCGACGTGAACTTCACTGTCCGCGCGCTGGATCAGGACATGGCGAGCGCAACCGACAAGAGTTTCTTCGAACGCCCGGAGGGTTCGCGATGATCAAACGGTTCACCGGCTGGCATATGCTCGGCGTCATGTTCGTGATGTTCGGCGTGATCATTTCGGTCAACGTCATCATGGCGACCAGTGCGATCCGCGGTTTTGGCGGGGTGACCGTCGATAATCCCTATGTCGCCAGCCAGCATTATGACCAGTGGATCGAGGCGGGCCGCAAACAGGCTGCGGCCGGCTGGAAGGCCGCACCGCTGGTGGCGAAGGACGGCACGCTGACCGTGATGCTGCAGCGCGCGGGCGAAACGATCGGCGGCGCCGATGTGGCGGTGCGCGCACGCCATCCCTTCGGCCACGCGCCCGAACGCACATTCGTGATGCGCTGGGATGCGGCCAGCCGTGGTTATGTCACCGACCACAAGCTGCCAGAAGGCCGCTGGGAATTGCGCATCACGGCAAAGTCGGCAGGCGACACTGCCTATTTCGATGACGAGGTCCGGATTTGAATGCACCGGCATCCGCGGAGCAGTCCGAACCGCTGACCACATCGACCTTTGCGGTCGAGGGGATGCGCTGCGCCGGCTGCATCGCCAAGATCGAGCATGGCCTGGCTGCGCAGCCGGACATTGCCAGCGCGCGCGTCAATTTCACGACGCGCCAGGTAAAAGTCGCGCACCTTGGCGACATCGACGCCGAAGCGATTGCCGAGCGCATTCGCGCGCTGGGGTTCGAAGCGCATGAGGCACAGGGCGAACGCCCCGCCGGAATCAGCGACGAAAGCCGCAAGCTGGTGCTCGCGCTGGCCGTCGCGGGCTTTGCGGCGATGAACGTCATGCTGCTGTCGGTGTCGGTATGGTCCGGCGCGGATGGCGCAACACGCGGCATGTTCCACTGGATCTCGGCGCTGATCGCAATTCCGGCTGCCGCCTATTCCGGACAAACCTTCTTCCAGAGCGCCTGGAGCGCGTTGAAGCGAGCACGCACCAATATGGACGTGCCGATTTCCATCGGCATCGTGCTGGCACTCGCGCTCAGCGTCTATGAAACCGCCACCGGCGGCGTCCACGCCTATTTCGACGGCGCGCTGATGCTGATCTTCTTCCTGCTCGGCGGGCGCTTCCTCGACAGCGTCATGCGGCAAAAGGCGCAGGACGGGATCACCGCGCTGCTGCGCCGCCTGCCCAATGACGCGCTGGTGCTGGCAAAGGACGGCACCACCAGCCGCCGTGCGATCGACGAACTGGCGCCGAAGATGACGCTGCTGGTGGCGGCGGGCGAACGGATCGCGGCGGACGGCATCGTCCTGTCGGGCGAAAGCGACATCGATCGCTCGCTCGTCACTGGCGAAAGCGATGCGGAGCCGGTGCAGGAAGGCAGCGAGGTTCTGGCCGGAACCATCAACCTTTCCGCACCGCTGACGGTCAGGATCACCGATGTCGGTCAGGATACGACCATCGCCGAAATCGCCCGGCTGATGGAAAGCGCGGGTCAGGGCAAGTCGCGCTATACGCGCATCGCCGATCGCGCGGCGCGGCTCTATGCCCCCTCCGTCCATTCGCTCGCGTTGCTCACCTTCGCCGGGTGGATGATCGCGGGCATGGGGCTCCACGCATCGATCACGACAGCGATCGCGGTGCTGATCATCACCTGCCCCTGCGCGCTTGGCCTCGCCGTGCCGATTTCGCAGGTGGTCGTGACCGGCGCGATGATGCGCAAGGGGATCATGGTGAAGGACGGTTCGGGGCTCGAACGGCTCGCGCGCGCCGATATGGCGTTGTTCGACAAGACCGGCACGATCACGATCGGCCGCCCACTGGTAACCTCGGGCCTGCCCGAAGACATGGCGGAACGCAGCGCGCTGCTAGCACTGGCGCGGGCGAGCAACCACCCCACCTCGCGCGCAATCGTCTGCACGCTGGGCGACGATGTCGAAGCGGCAGATGCGCGTAACCTGGAGGAAGTCCCCGGGAAGGGCGTGCGCGGCATTGTGAGCGGGCAGGAAGCGATGCTCGGCCATCCGGACTGGATCGGCGCGGATGCGGGCGATGGTTCGCGCGCGGCGTTCCGGCTGGGAAATGGTGCGATCCACGACATCGTGACCGAGGACAAGGCACGCGCCGACGCCCCGGCCGCGATCGCGCGGCTGCGGCGCATGGGCATGGCCTGCACCATATTGTCCGGTGACGCCGCAGGGCCGGTGGAGAAACTCGCGGCGCAGCTCGGCATCGAAGGCAAGGCGCGGATGCGCCCCGAGGACAAGGTCGCGGAAATCCGCGAACGCGAAGCTGCCGGCCACCATGTGCTGATGATCGGCGATGGCCTCAATGACGGCCCTGCCCTGCGTGCGGCTTCAGTGTCGATGGCGCCATCGAGCGCGACCGATGTCGGACGACAGGCTGCGGATATCGTATTCCTGGGCGACGGGCTGATGCCGGTGCCGATTGCAGTTGCCGCCGCGCGCCGGACGATGGCCGTGGTGAAGCAGAATTTCGCGCTGGCGATCCTCTACAACATGTTTGCCGTACCGCTGGCGATTGCCGGGTTTGTAACCCCGCTGATCGCAGCCGCCGCCATGTCGGGATCGTCGCTGATCGTCGTCGCCAACGCCCTGCGCCTGCGCGGAGCGGCGCGGTGAACGGCCTTGTCATTCTGATCCCGATTGCCCTGTTTCTGGGCGGGCTCGGCGTCGCAGCCTTTTTCTGGGCAGCCAGAAGCGGCCAGTTCGACGATCTCGACGGTGCGGCGATGCGTATCCTGATCGATGACGATCGTCCCGAAGATACGCAGGCCGACCAGGACAGCAACGCCTGATCTCGCGACCTTCGCAGCGCGCTTCCCCTCCCCCTGCCCGCGCCGCTTCTGCAGACAAAAAAAGTGGGCCGGTTTGCACCGGCCCTGAGGGGAGAGATGGTGACGCGGGGACCGCCCCCGCGGATATTAGAGGCGAATGCCGAAACCGATGCCGAACACCAGCGGATCGAGGTCGATATCGACATTCTGCATGCCGGCAGCCGTGGTATCGATGTGCGCAGTCGTATCCATGTCGATATATTTGACATCGAGGTTCAGAAAGACCTTCGGCGTGATATCGATGTCGATGCCCACCTGCGCGGCCCAGCCGAAGCTGTCGTCCATCTTGACCGAGGTCGGTCCGACGGCGCTTTCAAGGGCCGGTGTTGCTTCTTCATTCCAGAAGATGGTGTAGTTGATGCCCGCACCGATATAGGGGCGGATCGCACCCTTCGGATTGAAGTGATATTGCGCGGTCAGCGTCGGCGGCAGCACCCAGGTCTTGGCGAGTTCGCCCACCGAACCGGTCGTGCCGGTAACGCCCGAGGCGGTATGCTTGGTGGTCGACGCGATCAGTTCGAAACCGACATTGTCGGTCGCCATATAGGTGAAATCGATTTCCGGCATGACGGCATTGTCCACCGAAACGCCCTCGCCCGGAAATGCCGGAAGAATGCTTCCCGAGTCCTCATTGGGAGCCACAACGATGCCGCGAACGCGCAACAGCACGTCTCCGGCGCCGATGCCCTGATCCTGCGCGGCGGCAGGTGCGGCGAACATCGTAGCCGCCAGCAGCGAAACCGGAATCAACCCTTTCATTTCGTATCTCCGTATCAAGTCGGTGAGGAGCCTTTGAACCCGAGCCGAACCAGCGGCCTTGAGACTGCTCAAACTCCGGCTTGACCGGCGTCAAACGCCTCGCGCGGGCGGTTCGTTAGGGAAGCGGGCATGTGGAGCTATCACCCCGAATTGCTGGCGACGCCCGTACCGCGTTACACGAGCTTTCCGACCGCGGCGGAGTTCGGCGACTCGGTCGGCCCCGCCGATCTGGCAAGCACGCTGGCCGCGGTCGATATCGACGCGCCGCTCTCGCTCTATCTGCACATTCCCTATTGCCATGAGGTCTGCTGGTATTGCGGATGCAATACCGGCGCAGCCAATCGTTCGGGCCGGCTTGCCGCCTATGTCCATCGGCTGGGCGAGGAAATCGACCTGATCGCGCATCATCTGCGCGGGCATGGCCGGGTCACGCGCGTCGCGTTCGGCGGCGGCAGCCCCAATGCGCTGTCGCCCGAACAGTTCGAAGCGCTTGCCAGTCGGGTGCGCGATGCCTTTGCCTGCAGCGACGCAGTGCTTTCGGTCGAGCTGGATCCGCGCGGTTTCGATGCTCCCTGGGCAGAGGCGATGTGGCGTCAGGGCGTTACGCGTGCGAGTCTGGGCGTACAGACCTTCTCGCCGGAAATTCAGGCCGCGATCGGTCGTGTCCAGCCCGCCGAACATATTGCGCGCACGGTGTCGCTGCTGCGCGGTGCGGGTGTCGATTCGCTCAATTTCGACCTGATGTACGGCCTGCCGGGCCAGTCGGCGGCGCTACTGCGCGATTCGATCGAACAGGCGATCGCGCTTCGTCCCGAACGGCTGGCGGTGTTCGGCTATGCCCATGTCCCCCACCTTCTGCCGCGCCAGCGCCAGATCGATGCCAGCGCCTTGCCCGATGCGCAGACGCGGTTCGATCAGGCGATCCTGTCGCATGGCCTGCTCACATCTGCGGGATATGAAGCGGTCGGCTTCGATCATTTCGCGCTGCCCCATGACGCGCTTGCCGTCGCAGCACGCAACGGCACGCTGCGCCGCAATTTCCAGGGCTTTACCGAAGACCCGTCCGACATATTGATCGGCCTCGGCGCATCGGCGATCAGCGCCTTCCCCGGCGCGCTGCTGCAGAATGAGAAGAACGCCGGCCGATGGCATCTGCGGATCGGCAACGGAACGCTGGCGACGGCGCGCGGCCTCCATCGCGGCACGCTCGACAGGTTGCGGGGCGCGGCAATCGAACAATTGCTGTGCGTCGGTTCGGCGGAGCTTGGCCCCCTCCCCGATCTTGCAGCAATTCGCGAGCGGCTGACGCCCTATGCCGAACGGAAGCTGATCGCGTGGGAGGCCACGCGGTTGACGCTGGCGCCCGAATCGCTTCCTTATGCGCGCACTGTGGCAGCGACACTCGATCCCTATCGGCACAATAGCGGCGTGCGGTTCAGCAATGCTGTCTGAACGGCGCTGGGCAGGGAAAACCGCGCTGACGGCTGCGGCGATGACGGCCGTTCTGCCGTTGCTTTCCGCCTTCCCGGTTCAGGCCGGCGCCCGGACCATAAGCGTCTCTATTTGCGGGATGAATGGCGTGATGCACATCCCGATCCGCGGCAATGGCGAGCGGCGTTCCGATTGCGCCGGGGGATGTCACGCCGCCTGTATGCGCTGCGCCTGGGAAGACGGCGACGAAGACGAACCCGAAGATCGCTGATTTACATCCGGCGACGGGCGGGCGATATGCCCCTCTATGTCTAATCTGCCTTCCCGCTGTGCCGAGTGTCTGGTGCGCGATACGTCCCTGTGCAGTGCGATGCGCGACGATGAGCTTCATGCGCTGAGCGACATCGCCCGCCGCAAGACGTTTCCGGCGGGTCAGGTCGTCACCTGGTCAGGCGACCCCAATTCGCTCTGCGCCAATATCGTTTCCGGCGCAGTGAAGGTGACCGCCTCGACGCCCGATGGCCGCGAACAGATTGTCGGCCTGCTCTATCCGGGCGATTTCGTCGGCCAGCCCTTTGCGCAGGACGCGCCGCTGACGATCACGGCGGTCGGCGAAACCGATCTCTGCCTTTTCCCGCGCGGTCCGTTCCAACGGACGCTCGATGAGCATCGCGCGGTGGAACGCAAGCTGCTCGAGCGGACGATGGAATCGCTCAACGACGCGCAGAATCGCATTCTCGCGCTCGGCAGGAAGAATGCGGTCGAGCGCATCGCCAGCTTCCTGCTCGAAGTGTCGGAACGCATGGGTGTCGACGAAGACGATGGCGCCAGCGAAATCGCATTGCCGATCAGCCGCGGCGAAATGGCCGACTATCTTGGCCTCACCATCGAGACGGTGAGCCGTCAGCTCACCCGGCTGCGAAAAGACGGCGTGATTGCACTGGAGAAAGGCGATCGTTCCTGCACGATCCTTTCTCGCGAGCGGCTTGCGGCGATTGCCGATCCGGATTGACCGGCATCCGCTGTCCCCTCGCCAATAGCGATTCCTTGTAAGCGATGGCACGGCGGCATCCGTCGAAAAAACAGCGCAGCATATAGGCCAGATCATTCTGGCTGCCGGTGGAGCGATCGCACACCCGATCCCACATGATGTCGATCAGATCCTCGCCATGGACGGCATCCATCGTGTGCATGTTACGCAGGCGGCGCAGTTCCTGCTCGGTCGGCCGCTCGGAATCCGGCATGCTGGCAAAAAGCGCTTCGGCACGCGGAAAATGTTCCTCGACGACGCGATCGACGCGCTCGGCCAGCCGACGTACTTTGTCGGGCGTCGGCAGTCCCGGCAAGGCATCGGCGACACGCTCCAGATCATGGCACAGCGCCTCCTGCACCTGATGATCGATGTCGATATCGGCTGGGGAAATCCAGAACGGACCGGACGAGGGCATCACGAATACTCCGGGCAGTTTGCCATGGCACCGGAATAATCCGCCCCGGGTCAGCATGGTTTGACCCGAGTCAAAATCGCAGAATTGAACAGGCGACACGTTTGTCGCCCGCGATATTCAGCGCTGCCAGCCCTCGAACAACCGCGCACGGATCTGATCGATCGACAGCTCCGGGCGCCAGGTGATGCCGATGTCGCGATGCCGCGCGCCCGGGCCGTGCGAACCGCTTTCGTAAAAGCGCGAATCCTGGGGCTGGAAAATATCGGTCTTGGTGCCGTCGCGCGCGGTTCCGGGCATGCTGGCCCAGTGATCGGGATGGATATGCGCGTCCATATAGCAGTCGATGAACATCGCCTGCCCGACTGCATCGGGATCGGCATAGCGGCCATCGGGGAAGCGCGTGGTCGGATGCCATGGCCGCGCCAGCGCCACGCTGGAATCCGGCACGCCCGCTTCGCGCGTCAGACGGGAATGATAGACCACCAGCCCGATCGCCTGCTGAATCGGCGTGGAGGGCGCGAGCAGGAAGGATTGGAAGCCATGGTCATTGTCGTCGCCCGCCCGACGGCACGTCCGCAGCTCGCTATCCTCGATCAGCAACTGGCCGTTGCCGAAGATGAAATCGACATTCCCCGCGATCAGCCCGTTGTGGAAATAGGCGCGCGCGCCATTGGCGAAGATCGTGTCCTGATAGCCGAGCAGCGCGACATCCTCGAACGCGACGCGGTCGCTGTGAATGTCGAGCAGCACCGCCAGGGCCTGCGAATTTCCGATCTTGCGCGGGTCGTCTTCGGGCAACGCGTCGTTGGCGAGATAATCGAAGCTGTTCTCGATCGTCATCGCACGCACATCGATTCGGTCGCCGTCGAGCGTCAGGGTCGCCGATCCGGCTGTGCCCCAGTTGTTGCGATGATATTTGCCGGCATTTTCAGCGACCAGATCATTATGCAGTCGCGTTGCGTCGCGTCCGGCCCCGGTCATCGTCAGATTGCCGCGCCTGATCTCGACCCGCTCGTTGAAATCGCCTGCGCCGACCCGGATCGCGACCGGCACCGTGTCCGGGATGGCTGCGGCCGCGTCGACGGCGCCCTGCACAGTTTCGAAGCAGCGCGGCGCGGCGTGGCATTGCTTGCGAACTTCGAAGGTCAGCATCTGGTTCGGTGCCGCTGCCTGACCTGGCACGACGCGCGAAGCGCTGGCACATCCGGCCAGCGCCAGCGCGGCAATCAGGGTGGCGAGGATCGGTTTCATTGCGTGTCTCCGGTAGCGCGGACGCAGGGGCGGGCCGCCGCGACATCCTGGCGCTTCAGAAAGCCGTCGATCGCATCTGCAACCTGGCCGGCATAGGGTTCGAACAACCAGAAGGTGTGCGGCTGTCCCGCGAAATGCACTTGGGCATTGGCGATGCCCCAGAGATTGAGCGCAGGCTGCACCGCGTCCCATCCCGCCGTGAAGCGCGGGGCTTCGCCGCTGATCACCAGCGTCGGCGGCGCGGCGGGACTGAGATGCGTCGCCGCGCTCGCTTCGCGCCAACGGTCCGGGATCTGCTCCCATGACCCGCCGAGCCATTTGGCAGCAGGCGAGTCCACGCCCGCGCGGTTTTCGTTGGCAAGCGCAAGCGGCGTCGTGAAGTCGAGCACGCCGTCGATATCGATCAGCGCGCGGACCGCGGGGGCCGGCTGATCATCGGCGGAGAATAGCGGAGTGCCGCAACTATAGGCGACCAACGCCGCCATCTGCCCGCCCGAGGATTCGCCGCCGATCGCGATTCGGTTCGGGTCGAGGCCAAGCGTTGCCGCATTGTCGCGCAGCCATGTGATCGCGGCATTGATATCGGTCAGCCCGGCCGGATAGGCCGCTTGTGGCGCCAGCCGGAAAGCGGGCAGCGCAACCGCATAGCCAGCGCGCGACAGATGGTCGGCAATGGCATAGAAATTGGACTTGTCCCCCGATCGCCATGCACCGCCATGGACCAGCACGATCGTTTGCGCGGGCGTTGCAGAAACGGCGGGAAGAAACAGGTCGAGGTGCAGTTCGCGCGTGTCGACTTGCCGGTACAGACGTTCGAACAACAGGCGTCGGCCGTCGGACATCGCGACCTCGGGCAGGCGATAGTCGGGATGCTCGGCGCGGTTCTGCGCGAACCGGCTGGAGATCGTGTAGGAAAGGTCGAACGGCACCGTTCCACTGTCCGAAGCGCTGGCGGGCGCTTTTGCCGCCTCTGGCGTGGCGCAGCCGGCGACCAGCAGGCCAAGCGCCAGCCCCACTGCCCCGCGCCAGCCGATGCGGCGCATGCGCGGGGAGCGCGGCGCAGCGTCGGGCGCTTCCCGCGAAGGAAAGCGCCCGATCACAGGGTCAATAGGTGAAGCGCAGGCCAAGGAACCACTGCGCGCCGGTGCGGCTATATTCGCGGAACAGGTACTGATCGCCCTCACCCGTCCCATAGATGACTTCCTTCTCGTTGGTGATGTTGATGCCTTCCAGCGTCACCGTAAATTGATCGGTGATGTTGTAGAAAGCCGAGAAGTCGACATGCGTGGGGCCATATTTGCGTTCCTGCACATGGCCATTGCCGCCAGGCTGGGACAGCAGATAATCGTCGCGCTTGTTCACCGAAACGCGCGCCCCGAAATCGCTGTGATCATAATAGACCGTGGCGTTGTACGAATTGGGCGAAAGCCCGGTCGAATCCCGCGCCGACACATGGGTATAGTTTGCCGCGATACCGAAATATTGCAGCGCGCCGGGCAGGAAGGTGAAGGGCTGGTTCAGCGTGACTTCGACGCCCTTGACCGAGTTTCCGTCCTCGTTGTTGACGGGGATCGAGAAGGTATAGGGCACCACCGCCGGATCGGCATTGTAGGACGGATCATATTGCGGATCGGCATAGATTGCCGGCCAGTAGACCGGGTCGATCATCTGGGTGATGATCTGGGTATTCAGCGACCGGACGATATCCTTGTTGAAATATCCGACCGCGATCAGGCCGCCGCCCGGCGTGTACCATTCAAGCGAGAAATCGAGATCGTTCGATTCATACGGCTTCAGATTGGGGTTGCCGATATTGCTGACCGTCCGGGTGGTATAGCCGAACTGCGGCCCGGCAATATTGAGCGATCCCAGGCTGGGCCGCGTCATGCTGCGGGCATAGGCGGCGCGGGCGACGATCGACGGCGTGATGTTCAGCGCCAGGTTCGCCGACGGCAACCAGTTGTCATAATCATTGGTCACCTTGACCGGGGTACCGCTGACCACTGCGCTCGACCGAACCATCGTCTTCACATAGCGGACGCCGGCATCATAGCGCAGCTCCATACCGCCGACATCGACGCTGCCCAGCACTTCGATATAGCCGGCGGCGGTGCGCTCACCCACATCCCATCCGGCACCGACATTCTCGGTGAAGCCCGGCGTCAGAACGCTCGAATCGATCTTGTTGAAATCGATCACGGCGAACGGCACGAGGCCGGGTGAACCAATCCCGTTTCCAAAGGTCGAAATCGGGAAAGGCATCAGATAGTTTTGCGGTGCGAAGTCGGCGGCCGATCCCGATGCTTCGCGATAGCGGACAGTACGATCGCTGAACGCGCCGCCGGCAAGGATCGTGGCGCGGCCCATTTCAAACGACAAATTGCCCTTTGCGGTCACATTTTCCTTGTCGACATCGTTGGTCCGATGCGCCGCAGTCGTCGCATTGACGAAGCTGTTGGGATCATTGGGATCGAACGAGCCGTAATCGACCGCGGCGACCAGCGGGTTGTCGCGGAAATCATAGGCATAATAATGCGGGTTGGACCGCGCATAGAAACGCAGTTCGTAGCGATCGGCGCTATCGCGCGCCCAGCCGACCATGGCATCGCCCTTCAGCCGGTCGGTGAACTGGAAATCGGTCGACAGCACGACCTGGTTGAACTTCGACTTCGACGTCTGGTGACGGCTTTCATACCAGGAAGTGACGTCGTCGAACTTGGCGGCGACGATCTGGCGCCCGTCGGGGCCCACCACGAACTCCAGCGGCGTCTGGCCGGTATAATTGCCCGGATCGCCATGGGTCAGCAGCCACTCCATCGAGTTGTAGCTGTAGCGATCATTGTCGAGCTCCGAATGGAGCACGTCGAGCGTCACTTCAAAGCTGTCGCTCGGCTTGAACTGNATCGATCCGGCAAGNCCGATACGTTCCTGATCGTTGCCGAAATAATCGGCNCGCGGCAGGCGCGGCGCCCACAGGCANTCNAGCGGATCGGCGGCGCCNCAGCTGCCGTCGACCGTTCCGATTACCGTGGGATTGGTATCGGCCCAGGAATCGCCATTGGCATAGGGCGACGTCCAGCGGACCGTGCCGAAACCCTGCTGCTGCACCGTGCGCTTGGAATAGGCGGCCGACAAAAGCACGCCCAGGGTGCCGTCGGCGAACGTGTCGCTGACCAGGGCCGTGAAGCGCGGATCGACCTTTTCGGTCTGCGAATTATAGCCGGCCTGCGCCGACANCACGATCACCGGCTTATCGTAATCGAGCGGCTTGGCCGAATAGAGATCGACGGTGCCGGCGATGCCGCCTTCCTCGATCGAGGCGCGCTGCGACTTCTGTACGTCGATGCGCGTGAACAATTCCGACGCGAACAGGTGGAAGTCGAATGCGCGTCCGGCGTTCAGCGTAAAGCCGCCNGAATCAAGCCCGTCGCTCGATGCNGGCACTTCCATGCCGTTCAGCGTGGTGCGCGTGAAATCGGGCGCGAAACCGCGNANCGTGATGTTGCGGCCNTCNCCNCCTTCGCGCGANACGGCNACNCCCGGNATGCGCTGCAGCGTTTCGGCGACGTTCAGATCGGGCAGCTTGGCGATATCTTCCGCCACGATGCTTTCGATGACNTTCGGCGCGTTGCGCTTGTTATCCTGCCCTTCCTCGAGCGAGGCGC
This sequence comes from Sphingomonas sp., assembly GCA_002707985.1. GTDB lineage: Bacteria > Pseudomonadota > Alphaproteobacteria > Sphingomonadales > Sphingomonadaceae > Sphingomonas. The sequence goes on from PAOI01000012.1 coordinate 69,423, forward strand.
GGAAACCGGTGACGACGATTTCTTCATACTGGCTGTCGTCCTGCGCGGCATCCTGCGCATTGCCCGCCTGTTGGGCATAGGCGCTGCCCACTGCGAGCACCGCAACCGATGCCGTCAATAACGAACGAATCCCCACCCGCATGGCGCGGGCCCCCTTCTGCACTTCAGACATGACCTTCTCCCGTTCGATCGACTTGTAACCGGCGTGGTCGATTTCGAAACCGGCACTTTGCAGCGCGAGCTTCGAGCGTTTTGACACCGGTATCAACAATAGTCGAAATCTATGATGCAATGCGGGCGCGCCTGCGTTGCAGGNTACNCCCGGTCAGCGATTCTGTTTTTTTCAAGAATTTGCCGAAAAACGGCCATTCGCACTGATGGCGCGCTGTTTCCTATTGCGACCTCCCCCGTTCCGCCAATTTGCCCGATCGCCCCCGGCGAAAACGGACAGCAGCGAATTACTTCGCCGGACAGCTGGCTCCCGTCTTCAGGTAACCGGTGTCAACGCTTTTAATATACAGACTCGTCGCGCTGTCAATATCGTTTGCTTATCGCCTGAAAGCGNGCGGNACGGCGGGNNTAAGCNGCGTCCTGCATGCTGCNTTCAGCCATGACCGGCAAGGATTTCACGATATCCGGATGCGGGCCGGCGACGCTGCCGCTCNGGNGAGTCGGCGATGCCCCNGCCTCACCCCTCNCNGGGGGNTTCTATCNCCNACCGGNGCAAAGCCGTGCCCNCTCGCTNCACNANGCGCCTGCCTNCCAACGCCGGATAGCGATTGAATAGAACAGGCCGCCTGCTATTTCACCCCGGCTGCTTTTGTAAGGTATCCAAATTGAAGAGACTTTTCAGCGCGCGCAACCTGCGTGATGCCACGACGTGGTGGTCGATCGGCGGCATCGTGCTGGGCGTCGGATTTTTCCTCGTCACNGCGGCCATCACCTTTTCGAACCTGCAGGAGATGCGGCAAAGCGACGCCAAGATTCGCGATACGCATGATGTCCTGACGACGCTGGACGATGTCCTGACCTCTGCGCTGGACGCCGAAACCGGGCAGCGCGGNTATCTTCTGACGGGCGAGGAAGCCTATCTCGAACCCTATGTCGATGGCGTGGCCGACCTGCGCCGTCGGCTTGAGGTTCTGGAACGCGACACGCAGGGGGACAGCCTGCGCAGCGAAACCTTCGAGAAGCTGAGAAGCGCGGTCGAGATCAAGTTGCGCGAAATGGCGCAGGTCATTGAACTGCGCCGCGATCGCGGGCTCGAAGCGGCGATAGCGGAGGTTACCAGCGACCGCGGCAAAGCGGCNATGGATGCCATTCGCGCCCAGATGGNGGTNTTGCAGCGAGGAGAACTGGAAACGCGACAGGAGCGCGAAGCCGCGCTGGCGGCGGCATCGCGCAAGGCGGTGATCAGTGCAGTCACAACCAGCCTGATCGGCATCGCATTGACGCTCACCATTTTCATTCTGGGTTTGCGAACCAGCCGCAGCCGCGAACGCCANAGNTGGCTGCAGGCCGCTCAGGTCGGCCTGTCAGAGGCGATGCGGGGGGACAAGACGGTCCCGCAGCTGGCCTCTGCCATCCTCACATTCCTGGCGGAGGTCACCCACGCTCATGCCGGCGCGATGTTCAAGGGCGAGGCCGGGACGTTCCACCGCGCTGCGACGCTTGGCGTCCCGGCAACTGCCGATGTGCCGGAAACGTTCGAACGCGGCGACGGATTGCTGGGCAAGGTTGCGCGCGANGGNCATGCAACCATGCTCCGGGACGTTCCGCCCGGCTATATCACCATCGGCTCGGCGTTCGGCAGCGATGTGCCGCGTCATTTGCTGATTGCGCCCTGTCAGGTGGATGGAATCGTCAACGGCGTCATCGAACTGGGGTTTTTCGACGAGATCGACGATAAGGTGCCCGAATTGCTCGAAAGCACCGCGGGCGCGATCGGCATCGCGCTGCGCTCGGCGCGTTTCCGCGAAAAGCTGCAGGACGCGCTGGAAGAAACCCAGCGCCAGGCCGGCGAATTGCAGGCGCAAAGCGAGGAACTGCGCGTTTCGAACGAGGAACTGGAGGAACAGGGCAACGCGCTCAAGGAATCGCAGGCGCGGCTGGAATTGCAGCAGGTCGAGCTGGAACAAACCAACAGCCAGCTCGAAGAACAGGCGCAGACGCTGGAAAACCAGCGCGACGAGCTGGCGCGCGCAGCCGGCACGCTTCAGCTGAAGACGCGCGAGTTGGAACAGGCCAGCCAGTATAAATCCGATTTCCTTGCGAATATGAGCCATGAGTTGCGCACGCCGCTCAACTCGCTGTTGATCCTGTCCAAATTGCTGGCCGACAACCCGAACGGCAACCTGTCCGAAGAGCAGATCAAATTCGCCCGCACCATCGAATCGTCGGGGAACGACCTGCTGACGCTCATCAACGACATTCTCGACCTGTCGAAGATCGAGGCGGGGCATGTCGAGATCGAAGCGGCGCCGGTGGCGACCGAACGGCTGGCCGCGGACATGCGCAAGCTGTTCGAGCAGCTGGCAAAGGAACGCGGGCTCGATCTGGACATCACTCTGGCGCCCGGCGCGCCCCGGTCGATCGAAACCGATCGGTTGCGGCTGGAGCAGGTGCTCAAGAATCTCCTGTCCAACGCGATCAAGTTCACCGAACAGGGACGCGTCGGGCTTTCGATCGGACCGGTAAAGGACGAGATGCTGGAACTGGCCGTTTCCGACACCGGCATCGGCATTCCGCCCCAACAGCGCGACGCGATTTTCGAAGCGTTTCAGCAGGCCGACGGCACGATCAGCCGCAGATTCGGCGGGACCGGGCTTGGCCTGTCGATTTCGCGCGAACTGGTACGCCTGTTGGGCGGTTCGATCCGTCTCGAAAGCGAAGTCGGCAAGGGCAGCACCTTTTTCGTCGCAATCCCCCTCGCCTATGATCCCGGCAAGGTCGCGGCGAGGGAAGTCGTACCGCAGGTTCCCGCAGCGATCATGGTGCCGGAAAAGCCGTTACGGGATAAAACGCCAAGAGCGGCAGCACCGTCCTCGACGGTGGAAGACGATCGCGATGCGCTTGCCGAGGGCAAGCGGCTGTTGCTGGTAATCGAGGACGATTCCACATTCGCGTCGATCATTTGCGATCTTTCGCGCGAAATGGGGTTCCAGTGCATCGTTGCGGGAACCGCGCAGGATGCGATCGACCTTGCCCGCGAATATCAGCCAAGCGCGATCGTGCTCGACATCGGATTGCCCGATCAGTCCGGACTTACCGTGCTCGACCGGCTGAAGCATCAGGACGAAACCCGGCATATTCCGATCCATGTCGTATCGGGCGAAGACCAGAGCAACACCGTGCTGGCGCTCGGCGCAGTCGGCTTTCTCGGCAAGCCCGCGCCACGCGAACAGCTGGCCGAAGTGCTTGCCGGACTGCAGGAAAAACTGTCGGCACGCATGCGGCGCGTGTTGATTGTCGAGGACGACGCGGTTCAGCGTGAGGCGGTAGGCAATCTGCTGCGGTCGCAGGATGTCGAAACCGTCGGTGTCGGCACTGCCGCGGAGTGCCTCGCAGAGCTTCGCGAGGGCGGCTATGACTGCATGGTCCTCGACCTCTCGCTGCCCGACGCCTCGGGCTTCTCGTTGCTCGAAACGCTCAGCGAAGATGTCCACGAGCCGCTGCCGCCGGTCATCGTCTATACCGGGCGCGACCTTTCGGCCGATGAGGAACAGCGCCTGCGCCGCTATTCCAGTTCGATCATCATCAAGGGCGCGAAATCGCCCGAACGGTTGCTGGACGAGGTTTCGCTGTTCCTCCACCGGGTGGTGTCCGAACTTCCGCCCGAACAGCGGCAGATGATCGAGAAGGCCCGGCATCGCGACGCCGCGCTGGAAGGACGGCGTATCCTGATCGTCGAAGATGACGTGCGTAACGTTTATTCGCTCACCAGCGTGCTCGAACCGCGCGGCGCGCTGACCCGTATCGCACGCAACGGTCAGGAGGCGCTGGACGCGCTTCAGGCGGCTGCAACCGATCCCGAAAATGCGATCGATCTGGTGCTGATGGACGTGATGATGCCGGTGATGGACGGCCTGACTGCGGCGCGCGCCATTCGCGACAATCCGCAATGGCGCAAATTGCCGATCATCATGCTCACCGCCAAGGCGATGCCCGATGATCAGCAGAAGTGTATCGATGCCGGCGCCAATGATTACATGGCCAAGCCGATCGACGTCGACAAGCTGCTGTCGCTGGTCCGGGTGTGGATGCCCCGGTAATGAGCGAGCCCGTCGAGGAATTAGAGATCCAGCTGCTGCTGGATGCGCTTTATCACCATTATCATTATGATTTCCGCCATTACGCGCGCGCTTCGATCAAGCGTCGATTGCTTCAGGCGCAGAAGCAACTCGGCTTCGACAGCATTTCGGCTTTGCAATCCGCCGTGCTGCATGACGAAACGATGCTGCCCAACCTGCTCAATTATCTGACGGTGCAGGTGAGCGAGATGTTTCGCGATCCGGCCTATTACCGCGCGCTGCGCGAGAAGGTGATCCCGCATCTGCACACGTACCCCTCGCTGAAAATATGGGTGGCCGGATGCAGCCATGGCGAGGAACTCTATTCGCTCGCGATCCTGTTCCGCGAAGAAGGGCTGGCGGAAAAGACCATCTTCTACGCCACCGACATCAACCCCGGCGCGCTGAAGGCTGCCAAAGCTGGCGTCTATTCGCTGGACCGCGTGCGGCTGTTCACGGAAAACTATCAGCAATCGGGCGGCCGGTATTCGCTGTCGGAATATTACACCGCCGATTACGGGCGCGCGGTGTTCGATCAGTCGCTGCGCGCACGAACCGTGTTTTCCGACCACAGCCTTGTCACCGACGCGGCATTCGGCGAAATGCACCTGATATCCTGCCGTAATGTCTTGATTTATTTCGATCGTGAACTGCAAGATCGCGTCGTCGGCCTGTTCGCGGAATCACTGGCACGGCGTGGCTTCCTGGGCATCGGGTCCAAGGAAAGTCTGCGTTTTTCCGCCCTGGCCGACCGGTTCTCCGAGTTCGTGCGCGAGGAACGTATCTATCGGAGAAAATCGCGATGACGCAGGGGCTGGTCGCAATCGGTGCTTCGGCGGGCGGCGTACAGGCGCTCTCGCATATCCTGCCCGATCTGCCGGCGGATTTTCCGCTGCCGGTCGTCGTGGTGGTCCATATTCCGCCGCGAAAGGACAATGCGCTGGTCGCATTGTTCGACCGCAAGTGTCGGATGCGCGTGAAGGAAGCCGAGGACAAGGAACCGCTGACGTCGGGGACCGTCTATTTCGCGCCGCCCGACTATCATCTGCTGGTCGAGGCAGAGGGTGCGCTCGCACTTTCGACCGAGGAACCGGTCAATCATTCGCGTCCGGCAATCGACGTGTTGTTCGAAAGCGCCGCCGATGCCTATGGAGCGGCGCTGACGGGAATCGTGCTGACCGGCGCCAATAATGACGGCGCAGCCGGATTGCAGGCGATACGCGCGGCGGGCGGCACCGCCATCGTGCAAAATCCCGACGAAGCCGAAGTCGCGGCAATGCCGGTCGCCGCGGCGGATGCGTGCCGGGGGGCGATGGTTATGACGCTCGATGAAATCGCGGCGCATCTTGCAAAGACGGTGACTCAATGACGGTGCCCGAACCCACCATCAACCTGCTGCTGGTCGACGATCTGGCCGAGAATCTGCTCGCGCTCGAAGCGTTACTCAAGCGCGACGGATTGGCGTTCCACACCGCCCGCAGCGGCGAGGAAGCGCTCGAACTGATGCTGCAGCATGACTATGCGCTGGCGCTGCTCGACGTGCAGATGCCCGGGATGGACGGATTCGAGCTTGCCGAATTCATGCGCGCCAACGAACGGTCGCGGCATATCCCGATCATTTTCGTGACCGCCGGAACGGGTGATTCCACACGACGCTTCCGTGGCTATGAAGCCGGTGCAGTCGACTTCATCCAGAAACCGATCGAAGCGGATATTCTGCGATCGAAGGCGGCTGTTTTCATCGACCTATACGATCAGCGTCGCCAGATCGCCGCCCAGCGCGACGAACTCGCTACCCTTACCTCGGCGCTTCAGGTCGCCGATCAGCAGAAGAACCGCTTTCTGGCGGTGCTGGGGCATGAACTGCGCAATCCGCTGATGGTGCTTTCCTCCGGGCTCAACATTCTCGAGCGCGACAATCGCCGGGCAAATGCCGATGAGGTGCGGGCGGCGATGCGACAGAATATCAGCCATGTTTCGCGGCTGGTGGACGATCTTCTGGATATTGCGCGGATCGAGCAGGGCAAGATTTCGCTGCGCAAGGAAACGCTCTCGCTGCACAACATCCTGCCACAGGCGCTGACGCTCAACAGCCTGGCGATCGAGGCGGCGGGACACAGGCTCGACGTCGAAATGCCCGACGAGGAGATCCTCCTCGAAGCCGATCCCGCCAGAATAATTCAGATCGTGAGCAATCTGGTCGGCAATGCCGCGCGCTACACGCCGGCGGGCGGGCGGATAACCGTCACGATATCCGGAACCGAGACTCAGGCGATCATCGCGGTCCGCGACACCGGCATCGGCATCGCGCCGGATCAGCAGACCCGAATCTTCGAGATTTTCGGTCAGGCCGATTCATCGCTTGGCATCGTCGGCGACGGTCTGGGCATCGGTCTGGCGCTGGTCAAGGAACTGGTCGAAATGCATGGCGGCCAGATTTCCCTCGAGAATAGCGCTCCCGGCGAAGGCAGCACGTTCGAGGTGCGGCTGCCAAGAGCCTGAGCGGGCCGCGCGTGAATCAGCGGCGCTGGCTTGCCGACGCTATCCAGATCGATCGCGCCGGCACGGCCAGCAGGCCCATGCCGATCAGGACAAGCGCCCCGTCGACGATCATGGCCATGCCGTCATTGGCGCCGGACAGGACGGCGTGCCCGATTCCCAGCAGGATCAGCAGCCCGCCCGTTCCGGCACGGCCAATTTTCGACAGACTTGCCGGCGAAAGGATCGTCGCAGCGCCTAGAGCTGCAAGGCTGACCGTTGCCCAGATCCAGATCGGCAGGGTCGCTGCGGGCGTGAACAGCGCGCTGATCGCCGCACAGGTTAGCGCGAGCGGCTGCCCCCATATCGTCGCGGCCCAGACACGCTCCCAGCCCGGCGCCGGGCGGCCCTTGTCGCGTCGGCGGGCAAGCCAGATATTGACTCCGCCCACCGCGAGATAGGTGAGGCCAAGACCCAGCAGCGCATAGGCGATTTTGACGATACCGCCGCCGAACCAGCCGAAATGGAGCGGCCCCAGCGATCCCAATATCCGCTGACCGAGATTGTTCTGCGCAGCCTGCTGCTCGTAGTAGAGATCGCCCGCGCGATCGAAGGCATAGCTATCGCTGTTGGCGATACGCGATGTGTCGCGTGCCACGTCGAACATCACCGCCGCACCTTGCTCGGTCGGATGTTCGACAACGAGATAGCTGATTCGTCCGCCCGGTGCCTGCTCGGCCACGCTGGCGAACAGCGGCCGCAGGTCGATCGGCGGTGCCGGGCGGCTGTCCTCCGGCGGATGCGGCGGCGTGAAAAGGGCATAGACTTTGGCGGTATCGCCCTGAAACACAGCGAGGCCGATCGCACCGATGATGACGGTGCTCAGGCCCAGCAACGCGCCGGTCAGCGAAACCGTGACGTGGAAAGGCAACGCCCACACGCCTATTCGGTTGTGAAGATCCGCTTCCTGCAACCGCCGCGACCCGCCGATCCGCAGATGGAAGGCATCGCGAAAGATGCGCGGATGCGCCAGCAATCCGGAGATCAGCGATGAGAGCAGCGCGACGCCGCTGAGCCCGACAATGAAGATCCCCCAGCTTTGCGGCAAATGGAGGTTGATATGGAGCCGCGTCAGAAAATGCGTCCAGCTTTCGCGCAGTTCTCCGGTAATGCGCCCGGCGCTGTCGGCAATCCAGGTCGTCCGCGTGCCGTCCTCGGCGTCAACCCGAACGGTCGGCCATGGCCGGTCGGGGCCGGGCATGAGGATGAAGACGTGTTCGACGGCGCCTTCGGTGCGCGCCATCGCAGCGCGATAGGCGGTCTGCACGGCGTCCGCGGAAAGGGTTTCCATGCGTTCGGCACGCGGGTTTTCCCAGCGGTAAAATTCGTTGGCGAACACCGATATCGTGCCGGTCAGGCACACCAGATAGAGCAGTCCGGCAAAAGCGAGACCCAGGCCGCTATGCCCCTTGAGTACCGCACGCACCAGATCCGGCGATGGAAAGCCCGCGCGCTTCCCATTCCTGTTGCTTGTGGTCATGTCAGCCCCTTCAGCATGGCCGCCCCGAAACCGGCGATCGCCGTGCCCGACAGAACTGCCGCGGCGCGCAGAATGCGGTTGTCGGCAAGCGTCCAGGCCATTGCGCTGCCCCAGGCCAGCGGGACGATCAGGCCGCCGATCAGCAGCCGTGTCTGGATGGCGCCGGGAGCCCAGACCGTATAACTGATCCCCAGCGCCATCGCGGCGATCATGCCGATCGGACCGGCAAGCGACCAGCGCAACGTCGTCCGCCACAGGCTGGGCGCGCGCTCGGCCGGCTCGGGCGCGAGCCCTTTACGCGCGCCGCGCGCCGCGCGGGCGGGACGGTGCGTGTAGCCCGAGGCAACGAGGCCGAGCGCTGTGACGGAGAGGAGCGAGACGGCCAGAAAGGGACCGCGCGCCGGGCCCAGCACCCATGCCGGCCAGAGCAGGGTTGCGGCAATGAGCGTCAGACCCAGCCAGCGCCAGAGTGCCTTGTTCGCCTTGCCCCGCCATGCGCGGCGCAGCGACCCTGCACCAGCCAGGCCGCCGAGGATGATCGCCGGCACCGCGACCAGAAGTCCACCGTCATTCAAAACCCGGCCTCCAGAGCCACGCCGATGCTGCGGGGTGCGCCAATGATCGCAAAGCCGGTGAAAGCATTGACGTATTGATCGTATTTCTCGTTGAAGAGGTTGTTGGCGAACAGCGACAGGCTCCAATGATCGGCGGCATAGCCGATCCGCGCGTTGACGAGCGTGCGGGCACCGACGCGGCCGTCCGTCTGGGGGATCGCAACATCGGTCATGACCGGGCTGCGATAGCTCGCGTTGACATTGGCGTTGAAACCACCTGCAAATCGCACATTGGCACCACCCGACAGCGTCCATCGCGGCGCATAGGGAAACTCCAGCCCCGAAAGGTCGGTGACCGAGCCGATGTCCGTCACGAATTCATCGAATTTGGTGCGGGTGTGACCGGCACTCGCATACCAGTCGAATGCCGGGGAGACGCGATGCGCCACTTCGATTTCGAACCCATAGAGGTGCGACTTTCCGGCATTGACCGTGTGCGTGTCATAGGTGCCGTTGCCGAAATTGGCGGTGGTCTGCTGCTCTCTCCAGTCGATGTAGAACGCGTTGGCGTTGACGGTCAGCCGCCCGTTCAGCCAGGCCGAGCGCAAGGAAAGCTCATAGTTCCAGGTGAATTCCGGGTCATAGGCGAAGAGCTGCGACCGCGCAGTATTGAAGCTGCTGCCGCCCGAACGATAGCCCCGCTGCACAACGAACGCGGTCGACAGGTCGGGAGTCCATGCCATTTCGACTCCGCCCTTTGGCAGAAATGCGTCAAAGGTACGCGTTCCAACGGGCGTGGAGCCATTTGCGTCATCGACGAGACCGAGCACGAACCCATTCAGTGCTGTGATCGCGCCATCCAGCGGCGCTGGGTAAAGCGATGCGTCTGGCAAGGTGCCGACGAAGCTGGCAACCGCCTCGCCGCCGATCTGGTTGCGCTCATGATCGTAGCGGAAGCCACCGATCAGCGAGAGCCGGTCGGTCAGGCGATAACGTGCATCGGCGAATATCGCCATGGTTTGGACCTTGGTCGGAAAATCCGAGCTATAGTCGACCGTTATATTCGGCAGCGCAGCAGTATAGATCGCCGCGACCTGCTGCGCCGTCGCCGCGCCGAGGCTGGGCGTCAGCGCATTGATGATCGTGCTTTCGGGGGTCGGCACCAGTGAGATCTGATGCGACCGCCGGTACTGATCGCGATTATAATAGAAAAGTCCGACCAGCCCGCTCAGCCGATCGCCTTCATAATTGAGGCGCAGTTCCTGGGTGAAGGTCTTCGACCCGCCATCGATATCGCTATAGGCCCTGCTTTCCGCCGTAGAATCGCCGTCATATTTCCGAACGAAATCCGTGTCGGTCCATGTGCCGAGCGCAGTGAGCGAGAAGCCGCGCCCGAGATTGTACCGCAGGTCGAGCGTCACCTGGTCATTATCGACATCGCTGCTGTTGGGATAATCGGAGGGGTTCGTCCGCGTTTCGAAATAGTCGCCGTTCGACCGGTCGACATAGACGAACAGATAGCCGCCCCTGGTTTCGAAATGATGATAATTCAGCCGTGCCTCCAGCCCCGGCAGGGCCGAGGGCTCCCAGAGCAGCTTGCCGCGCAGCGAAAGCGAGTCGACGGGGTTTTCCGGGGCATCGCGCGTGGTGTTGTAAACATACCCATCGGAATCGCGCTTCTCGGCGGAGATGCGAAACGCCAGTTCGTTCGCCACCAATGCTCCGCCGCCGGCTATGGCGAACTGCGTGGTGTCGAACGAGGATATCAGCGCCCGGCCTTTCACATGCCAGTCGAAGGTCGGATCCTGGGTGCGGATATGTACCGCCCCGGCGAGCGCGTTGAGGCCCTGAATCGTCGATTGCGGGCCCCGAAAAATCTCGACCTGGGCGACGTCCCACATATCCGTCGGGCCGTTGGAGAGAATATCCTGCTGAACCGGTGCGCCATCGACGAACACGGTGGCCGTCGCCGCGTCCCCACCGCCAGAGACGCCGCGCTGATCGATGCCGCGGATCGAGAAGCCGGAGGCGCCATAGGTTTCGGAGACATTGGCCGTGCGCTGGTAGATTTCCTGGACGGTGAGGATATTCTCGTCTTCGATACGGTCCGCGGTCACCACGCCGACCGACGCCGTCGTTTCCTGCAGGCTGCGGGCAACCTTCTCGCCGATGACGATGATTTCTTCCGCTTCTTCCTCCGCCGGCGTCGCATTCTGCGCAGCCACCCGCGCCGGACTTGCCAATGCGATGAGCAGCGATGTCGACAGCAGCCAATTGATCTTCATGAATTCCCCCGCAGAGTTGTCAGGGGCGACTATTTACGATGCTAATGCGAGTCAACCGCAAAAAGCGAGTTGATCGTCGCCGATGGCCCTGAGGCCTGCCCCCGGCGTCGCTCATGGTCGTGCGCCTTGGCGTCGACACTGGCTTCTGACCAGTGCGGCGTGTCATGGCGCCCTTTAGGCCGCTGCACGACCGACAGTTTCAGAAGCCGCCGGGCCGCTCCTCAGCGCGCTGGTCCCCGCCTGGCTAGCGCTGGGGCGTGAGGACCGTCGAACGCGCGCGCCGGCGGGGCGTGGTGCCCATGACGCGCTTATAGGCAGTGCTGAACGCGCTTTCCGATTCATACCCTAGCGAGCGGGCGACTGTCCCGACGGCGTCGCCGCGCGACAGGCTGCGTTCGGCGCGTAGCATCCGCCAGCGGGTGAGATATGCCATCGGTCCTTCGCAGCATAACAGCGGAGGCGGAAAATTCCCGCGCCATCGTGCGGAGAAAAAATGGGCGAAAAGGCACGCAACGCCCGACCGCATTCTATGATTAGGTCAGAATAGCCTTTTCCCCAAAGGCATATTGTTAACCTTCTCCAAGCGGGACGCCAACGTGCAGACACCAAGCAGTTTTTGTCCGCCTGAAGGCGCGCTGACTGTCACCGAAATTCGCGAAACCGCCGCCGCACTGGCCACACTGGTCCAGGGCGGTGACGCCATGACGATCGACCTTCGTGAAGCGGGTGAGATCGATGTTTCCGGCCTGCAGCTGCTGATCGCCGCACAGCGAAGCGCCGAACGTGCGAACAATCAAATTTCCATCCTCGCCGACCGTGGCGGCACGCTCGAGCAAGCGCTGGTGCGCGCAGGGCTGCTGGGCCCCGACGGTGCCCCGCGCAGCGCGCGCGAGCAGGTCTGGGCCGACATGCTGAACAAAGGGACGCAACCGGCATGAGCAAAACGATTTTGACGATCGACGATTCCCCATCGGTGCGACAGATGGTGGCGTTGACGCTCTCCACTGCCGGTTATCAGGTACTGGAAGCGTGCGACGGCGCCGACGGCTATGCCAAGGCGACCGGCAACCGCGTCAACGCGGTGATCACCGATCTCAACATGCCGGTGATGAACGGTCTCGACTTCATCCGGAAGTATCGCGCGCACCCGTCCAGCGCCGGCGTTCCCATCATCTTCCTCACGACCGAATCCGATGACGGTTTGAAGGCCGAGGCGCGCGCCGCCGGGGCAACGGGCTGGCTGGTGAAGCCGTTCAAGCAGGATCAGATGCTCGCAATCATGCGCAAGGTTGTCGGCGCATGAACCGCTCCGATCCTGCCGACACCTTCCGCCAGGAAGCGCGCGACTTGCTCGAGGCGCTCGAACAGGCGCTGCTGGACCTTTCCCAGAACCATGGCGATCGCGATCTGGTCGACAGCGCATTTCGCGCGCTGCACACGCTCAAGGGCTCGGGCAGCATGTTCGGCTTCGATGAAGTGGCCGAATTCGTCCACGAATTCGAAACGGCGTTCGATCGCGTGCGCAAGGGGCTGGCGCCGATCAGTGAGGAACTGGTCCGCATCGCACTCAACGCCAAGGACCATGTCCAGCTGTTGGTCGCCGAGCCTGGCGAGCATGCCGCTGCCGGCACGCCCATCCTGATCGCACTGCGCGCGCTCGTCGCCGATGGCGGCGGCGAAAGCGCGCCGTCGATGGCCGTCGCTGAACAGAGTGAAAGCGGCGCGCCGGCATCCGGCGCAACCGGGTGGCATGTGCGCTTTCAGCTTCCCGCTGACGCGATTGCGATGGGCACCAACCCGATGCTGCTTCTCGATGAGCTGCGCGAGCTTGGCCCGTGCGACATCGTGGCGCTTGACGATAACGTGCCACCGCTCGACGGACTGGATCCGCTTGGTTGCCACCTCGCCTGGGACGTGACGCTCCGCGCCGATGTCTCGAAAGATGCGATCGAGGACGTGTTCCTGTTCCTGCGCGATGCGATGGAGCTGTCGATCGAACCGATCACGTCCGCAGATAACCCCGCCGCATCGCCATCGGAACCGGCCCCCGGGGCCGGTGCGGTGGAGGCATCGTCCAGTGCGCGGGCCCCGGCTGCGAAAGCCAGCGCATCGCTGCGCGTCGCTGCGGAACGGCTCGACGAACTGATGGATTGTGTGGGTGAGCTGGTGATCGCCCAGGCGCGGCTTTCCCAAATCGCGAGCGGCAGTCAGGATGTCGGCCTGACCGCGGTGGCCGAGGAAATCGAGCGGCTTGCAGCGACGCTGCGCGACACGACGATGAGCGTGCGGATGGTGCCGATCGGCAGCCTGTTCGGTCGTTTCCGCCGCCTGGTTCACGACCTTGCCAGCGATCTGGGCAAGCAGGTCGAATTCGTTACCAGCGGCGAAGAGACCGAACTCGACAAGACGATGGTCGAACGGCTGGCCGATCCCCTGGTTCATATTATTCGCAACGCGGTCGATCACGGGATGGAGCTGCCCGACGCGCGTCGGGCCGGCGGCAAATCCGAATGCGGGACGGTGCGGCTGACTGCCGTCCATTCGGGCGCTGAAGTCGCGATCTCGGTCTCGGACGATGGTGCCGGGCTGAATGCCGCGCGGATCCGCGCAAAGGCGGAGGAGGCCGGGCTGATCGCCCCCGACGCCAAGCTCTCGGACCATGAACTGTTCCAGTATATCTTCCATCCCGGTTTCTCGACCGCGCAGGAAATCACTTCGGTTTCGGGTCGGGGCGTCGGCATGGACGTGGTCAAGCGCGCGATCGAAGGATTGCGTGGCTCGATCGAATTGACCAGCAAGGCGGGCGAGGGGACAAAGGCAACCCTGCGCCTGCCGCTGACGCTGGCGATCGTTGAAGGCATGCTGGTTCGTGTCGGTGACGGCCGCTATGCGATACCGCTGTCGGCGGTCGAGGAATGCCTCGAGCTGCCCGCATCCGAAGTTTCGGGTGGGAGCGGACGCAACTTCCTCGACGTGCGCGGCACGCTGGTTCCGTATCTGCGGCTGCGCGACCTGTTCGGCACCGATGCTCCGCCCGACCTGCACCAGAAAGTGGTGATCGTCGGTTCCGGCGACCAGCGGGTGGGGCTGGTGGTCGATCAAATCATCGGCAACGCCCAGACCGTCATCAAATCGCTGTCGCGGCTCCATGCCGGCATCGGCACCTTTTCGGGCGCGACGATCCTGGGGGATGGCGAAGTCGCACTGATCCTCGACGTGGCGCAGCTTGTCAGCTCCGCCGAACAGCAGCAGCGCCGCGCCGCCGGCCGCCATCTCGGAATAGCAGCATGAGCGACATTGCGATCGAAGCCGGCACGGCGACCGGCGCCGGAACCCGCCGCGCCCTGACCTTTGCCCTGCAACGTGAAGTCTTCGCGATCGACGCAGAGACTGTGCGCGAGATACTCGATATGCCGCCGATTACGCGCGTGCCGAATGCGCCGGCCTTTGCCAACGGCCTGATCAACGTGCGTGGCCGCGTGGTGCCGCTCGCCGATCTGCGCGTGACGTTCGGCATGGAACGCCCCGCCCCGGACGAGGATACGCGGATCATCGTCATCGAGACACTTCTCGACGGCGAGGAGAATATCCTCGGCATCCTCGCCGACAAGGTCCTCGACGTCTGCGATCTGGAAGATGTGACGGTCGAGGAAGCACCCCAGGTCGGGATGCGCTGGCGACCGGAATTCCTGCTCGGGATCGCCCGTCATGCCGGCGATTTCGTGATCCTGCCGAACATCGCCCGGATTTTCGCCGAGCATCTCGGCTCCCTGGCCACCGAAGCCAACTGAACCCCAAACCCTACCCATAAGGCAAAGCCATGAAGATGACCCTCAAGCTGAAACTGGCGGCGGCTTTTTCCGCCATCCTGTTGCTGACCGCCATATTGGGCGTGGTCGGCATCATGAAGATGAGCACGATCAACAATCAGTCGACGATCATCGCCACCAACTGGATGCCGAGCATCGACGCGATCCATCGCATCAACACCGCGACATCGGATTTGCGGGTTCAGGAGTTCCGTCACGTCGTGTCGACGGACGGCGACGCGATGCGAGCTGCCGAAGCGTCGATCGAGGAAATAATGAGCGGCCTCAAGGAGCGGCGAGCCGCCTATGAGAAGCTGATCTCCTCACCCGAAGAACGCTCGATCTACGATCGCTTTGCCGACAAATTCGCGCGCTATATGGAACAGCATAACCAGTTCATCGGACTGTCGCGACAGAATCAGAACGAAGCGGCGACCAAGCTGCTGTTCGATACCGCAACGCTGTACGACGACTATTCGAACGACCTGCTGGCCCTGGTGAAGCTCAACGTCGATGGCGGCCAACAGGCCAGCAGCGACGGCGATGTTGCCTATAGCAATGCGCGCAATCTCTTCGTGGCGATCATGATTGTCGCCCTGCTGGTCGGTTTCGCCGCAGCACTGCTGGTGACGCGCGGCATCCTGAAGCAGATCGGCGGCGAGCCGGACTATGCCCGTGATGTGATGCGCGAAGTCGCCGCCGGTAATCTGACCGTCGACGTCAACACCAAGCCGAACGACAACCACAGCCTGCTTGCCGGCACGCGCGACATGGTTGCGAAGCTGAAGGACGTCATCAGCGAGGTTTCCGGCGCGGCGCGCAACGTCGCCTCGGGCAGCGAACAGATGGCGGCGGGTGCCGAGCAGCTGTCGCAGGGCGCAACCGAACAGGCGGCATCGACCGAAGAAGCATCGAGCTCGATCGAGGAGATGGCCGCCAACATCAAGCAGAGCGCGGATAACGCCGCCCAGACGGAAGAAATCGCACGCCAGTCGTCGGCCAACGCGGAAGTCTCCGGCAAGGCGGTTGCCGAGGCCGTGGTTGCGATGGAAACGATCGCCGAGAAGATCATGATCGTCCAGGAAATCGCACGTCAGACCGATTTGCTGGCGCTCAACGCGGCGGTCGAAGCTGCGCGGGCGGGCGAACATGGGCGCGGCTTTGCGGTCGTCGCCGCAGAAGTCCGCAAGCTGGCTGAGCGCAGCCAGGCCGCCGCGCAGGAAATTTCCGGCCTCTCGGGCAATACGGTCAAGGCAGCACAGAGCGCGGGCGAAATGCTCACCAAGCTGGTTCCGGACATCCGCAAGACCGCCGAACTGGTCGCGGAGATCGCTGGCGCCAGCAACGAACAGAATGCCGGTGCTGCCCAGATCAATCAGGCGATCCAGCAGCTCGACAAGGTGACTCAGCAGAACACTTCGGCTGCAGAGGAAATGTCGTCGACCGCCGAGGAATTGTCGAGCCAGGCCGATCAGCTGGCGAGCGCGATCAGCTTCTTCCGGCTCGACACCAACCAGCAGGCACAGCCGCAGGCGCGCGGCGCCGGCACGGCCCGCAACCCGGTCGGCCAGATGCACGCACGGCTTAAGACCGCGACCATGAGCACGCGCGGATCCGGCGGTTTCGACCTCGATCTGGATGACGGGGGCGACGATCTCGATCGCCAGTTCACCCGGAACCGCGACGCGGCCTGACGAGGAGCCCGCAAGATGGCCGACACGGCACAATATGTAACCATGGGCGTGGCGGGCGAGATTTTCGCCCTCCCCGTCGAGCGGGTGCGGGAAATTCTGGAAAACCGCCAGATTTCCCGCATGCCGCACGCGCCCGAAGGGTTTCTGGGCGTGATCGACGTGCGCAACCACAGTGTTTCGGTGTTCGATCTGCGCGCGCAGCTCGGCTTCGAGACGGGAGAGGACAGCGAGAATACGCGCATTGTCGTGCTGACCGTGGTCACGCCCGATCGGGGCGAAATCACCGTCGGCCTGAAGACCGATCGCGTGTTCGAAGTGACCGTGCTTGACGATGACGGCGCGCTCGACCCGGCGCCTGTCGCCGGGCCGGCGTGGAAGACCAGTTGCGTGGTCGGTCTGGGGCGGCGCAACGGCGCGTTCGTAACGTTGCTCGATATCGACCGGCTCTTTTCCGTGCAGCAGATGTCCGCCGTCTCCGACGGCTCTCAGCTGGCTGCCTGAAGGAAAGCGACCGCACCACGATGACTATCGTCATGAAGCGTTCGGATCTGCGATCCGCGTCGGAGACCTCGGCACTCAGCGAGCGGAACTTCGCGCGGATCGCGGGTATTGTCAGCGCACATACCGGTATCAAGCTGCCTTCGACGAAGCGCGTCATGCTGGAAGGGCGTCTGCGACGCCGTGCTGCGTTGGCCGGCTTCGCGACGGTCGGCGAATATTGCGAGTATCTGTTCGAAAAGGGCGGGATGGAACGTGAGTTCCAGCATGTCGTGGACGTCGTGACGACGAACAAGACCGACTTTTTCCGGGAGTCGGGGCATTTCCGCTTTCTCGAGGAACGGATCATCCCTGAATTGGCGGCCGGGGCCGCAGCAAAGCGGCCGATAAAGCTGTGGAGCGCGGCGAGTTCGAACGGTGCCGAGGCGTATACCATGGCGATGGTCATGGCCGAGCAGGCGCAGAAATATCCGAACCTGCGCTATGCGATCCTCGGCACCGACATTTCGACTGCAATGCTCGATAGCGCGCGTCGCGCAATCTATCCGCGCGCGATGATAGCGCCGGTCCCGCCGGAGCTGCGGCGGCGCTATGTCATGCTCGATGGCGGCATCGGCGAGGCCGGTCGTGCGCGCATCGTGCCGGAACTGCGCAAACGCTGCAATTTCATGCAGATGAACCTGATGGACGAGAGTTATCCCGTCGATCGCGACGTCGACATCATCTTCGTGCGCAACGTGCTGATCTATTTCGAGTCCGACGTGCAGGAAGCTGTCGTGACGCGGTTATGGAGCCATTTGCGGCCGGGCGGGCATCTCATGCTCGGCCATTCGGAATCGATGATCGGAACCCGCATGGGCCTTCGCCAGGTGGCGAGCGCGGTGTTTCGCAAGGACATGAAATAGGAGGGTGATGCGGTGGGTCTCGATTTCCCTCCAGTCGTAGGGCGCAAGAAGCGCATCCTCATCGTCGACGATTCGGCGGCGGTGCGTCAGGCGCTCAGCGCGATCATCGCGAGCGATCCCGCGCTCGAAGTGATGGGCGTCGCGTCCGATCCCTATGCGGCGGCAAAGCGTATCCGCGACGAAGTGCCCGATGCCATCATCCTCGACATCGAAATGCCGAAGATGGACGGCCTCACCTTTCTGCGAAAGCTGATGACGCAGCGACCGATCCCGGTCGTGATCTGCTCGACGCTCACCGAAGACGGGTCGAGCGCGATGGTGGCGGCGCTTGAGGCGGGCGCAGTCGATGTCATCACCAAACCGCGGGTCGACACCGCGCAGGCGTTGCGTGAGGCGACCGTCCATATCTGCGACGTCGCGCGCGCCGCCGCGCAGGCGCGACCGGGCCGCGCCCGTGTGGCGCCCGCGCCGGTCAAGATCGAAAAGAAGCTCACCGCCGATGCCGTGTTGCCGTCGCAGCCGTTGCGGCGCGCGCCGACAGGATCGACCGGACCGATCGTATGCATCGGCGCGTCGACCGGCGGCACAGAGGCGCTGCGCGAAGTGCTGATGGCGCTGCCACAGGCGTGTCCCGCAACGGTGATCGTGCAACATATGCCGGAAAAATTCACCGCCGCCTTTTCCGCGCGTCTCGACGGCCTGTGTGCGCCGCATATCAAGGAGGCCGCGAATGGCGATGCGGTGATTCCCGGCCAGGTGCTGATCGCTCCCGGCAATCGCCACATGATGCTCGAACGCATCGGCAGCAGCTATCGTATCGTGATCAAGGACGGCCCGCGTGTTTCGCGCCATCGCCCTTCGGTAGACGTGCTGTTCCGATCGGCGGCACAGACGGCCGGTTCAGCCGCGCTGGGCATATTGATGACCGGCATGGGCGATGACGGCGCGCAGGGGCTGCTCGAAATGCGCAAGGCCGGTGCGCTTACCGTCGCGCAGGACGAAGCCTCGTGCGTNGTGTTCGGCATGCCCAAGGCCGCGATCGATCTGGGCGCGGCAGCAANGGTCGCGCCNCTCCACAGGCTCGCCAGGGAAATAACCGANTTCGCGGCCCGATCAGGATTGAACCAGCGATGAAGAACGAGACATTCCCGGCNGCTGATGCGGTTGCAATGGACCCGCTGGGCTCGCTTGCGTTCGGTCTCCGCGCCGGNCTCGCGGAAACGCGCTCCACGATCGAAAGCAGCTTTTCGGCNACAGGCGACAGCCTGATCGAATGCACGATGAGCCTCAACGCGGTTTCGGCCGCGCATGAAGGTCTGCCGGGTGCGCTCGATGGTGAGCAATTCGCGCAGGCCGAAGCCAGCCTTGCATCGATCTCGCATGAACTGGCGCGAATCTCGGGGAGCGATTTCGGCGAGGACGCNGCGATTGACCGACTGCGGCAGATGGCCGCCGGCATGGCCGATCCGCTGGCGGAGCTGCGCAGGGTCATGCTGCTACTCGAAATCATATCGGCAAATGCCGGCATCCTTTCCGCCGAAGTTTCCAGCGAAGACGATGGGCTGAAAGCATTTACCGGCGACATGATCGCGCTGGCGCACAATGCGATCGACGGNATCTCCACCTTCGCCCATTCCCGCGCCGCACTCATCGATCAGTTGTCNAGCGCGACNGCAGCCGGAGCCCGTTTCGCGGCGGCGCATGCCGATACGCTCGAGCACGTCCAGTCCCGGTTCACGGAGCATGCCGAAGCAATCGCGCGCTATCGTCTGTCCGGCGGTCGTCAGCTTTCCGAGAATGGCGCGGTGACCCGCCGCATTGCCACGCGCGTCGCCGATGTCGTTTCGGCGATGCAGGTCGGCGACATAACCCGTCAGCGTATCGAGCATGTCGAACGCGGTCTCGAAACGCTGGCCGAAATCGCCCAGAGCNACAATATCGACGAAATGTCGCAGCGCGCNGCAACGANGGCGAAGCTGTGCCAGCTGGCAGGGGCGCAGCTGCGTGACGCAATNGGCGAGTATCGCGATCGCACCCGGTTCATCGCTGAATCGCTACCGCAGCTGGCGNACGATACCGATCGCGTGCTGGTGGACGGCGATGCCCAGGCNCGGGCATTGACCGCNAGNAGCGGCGATACGCTTGCCGGCATGCTGACGGACTTGCGCAAGGTNCGCAGCCTGTTCGCCGACTTTCGCTCCGTTCACGGCGAGGCGGATCGTCTGGCACAGGCCGTGGCCGCCGCCATGGAAGACATGGTCGGGCAACTCGTCACGATCGACCGGATCGAACGACAGATCCGCGTCCTCAGCTTCAACATGGCGGCCCAGTGCAACCGGCTNGGTGCGGAGGGNCGCGCGATGATGGTGATCACGCANCAGCTGCGCGAACTNGCCATGCGTACCGAGACCGCCACGGCGCGTGTGCGCCGCCTCCTTGCCGACGGAGCCGAATTTGCGGCGGCGATATCCGGACGCGGGGATCAGGGCGGGGAACTGGCGCGGCTGGACGGCGCGACGATGGAAACGATCGCTCGAATCGAAGCAGTGAGCGAGGAAATGCGCGGCCATGCGGCAGCGCTGACCAAACATGGTCCGGGTGCGCTCGCGATCCTGCGACGCGCCGCCATGTCGGCGCAAAGCCTGGGCGAGGTCATTGCGGAATGGGACGCGGCGCTGNTGGCGATGGAAGCGGCGGTGGATACAAAGGATAGCGAAGGCGCCTTCGACCCAGCCCCCTTTGCGGAGCTTCGCCGCGGTTACACCATGGATAGCGAGCGGCGCATTCATGATGAAATATGCGGCGGCCCGGATCTGGAAGACACAATCGACACTGCCGTCATCGACGTTGACGACGATCCTTTGTCCGCGCTGTTCTAGGTCATGCAAAAGGCGCGACGCGAATCTGACGCCCCTTCAGAAACGCGTCGGCGACCAGCCGGAGCGGCGCCAGTCGCACCGGAGCGCTCATAGNGCGCGCACCGTCACCGGCATTTCCGGNGCGATTTCTAGCGGATTGCNCANCNGCANNNCAAAGNGANNGNCTNNNATTTCGAANCGATCNCCCGNCNGGGTCCNGANGCCGTCGGCNAANGAAAACTGCTGGACAAGGCGTTGGAAAGTCATCCTGTTTCCGCGAGCGCTTCGAGATAGCGGCGGGCATCGGTCGCCACATCGGCAGCGGACTTGCCGGGTCGATACAGATTTGAACCAAGGCCGAACCCGTCGGCGCCCGCCGCGCGCCACACCGCCATATTGTCGGGCGTGATACCGCCGACCGCGACAACCGGCGTGGAGGGAGGCAGCACTGCGCGTTGCGCCTTGAGCATCGCCGGCACCGCGCCGTCTGCGGGAAACAGCTTGAGCGCATGCGCACCGGCCGCAATCGCCGCGAATGCTTCGCTGGCGGTGTAATATCCCGGCGCAGAGGTCAGCCCGGCTTCAACGGTTGCCCGGATCACGGCAGCGTCGGTGTTGGGTGACACGATCAGCTGGCCACCCGCAGCGGCAACGGCATGAACATCCGCGACACTGAGCACCGTACCGGCACCGATCACCGCCCTGCCCGCAAACCGATCGGCCAGCAACGCGATGCTTTCCAGCGGATCGGGAGAATTGAGCGGAACCTCGATGATCGCGATGCCGGCATCGACCAGGGCATCGCCAATGTCGATCGCTTCGCCCGGTGTCAGGCCGCGCAGGATGGCAATGAGCGGGCACCGGGCAAAAGCTCGCGAAAAGGCGTCAGGATTCATTGCAACTTCTCCCACAAGGCGTGGATGCCCGAACGGAATGCCTGCTCGCCGTCGATCAGGACCGGCCTGGCGCCGACGGTTTCGATCGCGGCTGCATACAGCCCGGCAAGCGGGCCACTTGCCAGCAGATACACCGAATGTCCCGGCAGTTCCCTGCGAGCGCCGACATCCGAGCCGATCAGGACGCCGCTGGCAAAGGATGCAGCATCCTCGCCCGCCAGCGCGCCCAGCAACACGCGAGCGCGCACTTCAAACAGCGCCGCGATCAGATCGACAGCGCCGATTCCCCGCTCGAGACCCTGCCGAAACGCCGGGCCGTCCGCCACCGGTGCATCGAGCATCCCCATCAGCACGCCGCCGCCGCGCAGCAACGCGAACAACTCGCCGGTCATCGCAGTCGTGAAATCGACGATCTGGCCACCATAGGCCGTCATCCATTTGTTATGCGTGCCCGGCTGACAGAAGATCGCATCGCCGGGCGCCACGCCGGCTGCGATCGCACCGAGCAGTTGAATCTCCTCGCCGCGCATGACGTCCGGACGCTCTGCTGCTGTGCGCGCAACGCCCGGGATGATCGCAACGTCCTCGGCAGGGCGAACGACCCCGCTGGCAAGCGTGGCTATCGCGGTCGGCAGGCCGACATAAGGCACCGAACACCACCCGCGATCGGAACCGACCATCCCTGCGGCGAGAACCGGCAGGGCACCGAAACGATCGCGCATCTCCGCGATCTCCTGCGCCCAGGTGCCGGGTGTCACTGCCAGCACACCATGATCGTCATGCGCAGCCGCAACGACGTACCCCGAGGCCGCGACAGCCCATATACGACGGTTGGTCGTGCCCCAATCGACGGCAATATAGGCGGCTGTTTCCGACATGGATCGCAACGTCAGCCCTGATCCGGAACCGCCTTGGGGTCGGGTAGCGGTTGGGTCACCCTGGCGCCCCAGAGCGCGTAGAAGAGGATATAGAGTTCGCATGCCGCGGTGAGCAGGAACGACAGCTGAAGACCGTATTCGTCGGCCAGCCAGCCCTGCACCACCACCAGCGCCCCGCCGGCAATCGCCATGATCAAGAGCCCCGAACCTTCTTCGGTCAGCGGTCCCAGCCCCTTGATGCCGAGCGTGAAGATCGTCGGGAACATGATCGAGTGGAACAGGCCGACCAGGATCAGCGCCCACATCGCAACCGGTCCGGTAGTGAACACCGTCACCAGCATCACCACGAACGCGCCGACCGAGAATGCAGCCAGCACGGTCTCGGCGGGGATCTTCTGCATGATCGCCGATCCGGCAAAGCGCCCGACCATCATGCCGCCCCAGAGGAACGTCAGATAACGGCCCGCCTGCTCATGCGTCAGATCGGCGATGTCGGGCTGGCTGACGAAATTGACGAACAGG
>PAOI01000013.1 GCA_002707985.1 Sphingomonas sp.
CAGTTTCCCGTCCGCGACCAGAAGCGCATTGGCGATGACGCGGTTGAAGCCGAGCTTCTCTCCCACCGGCCCGGCAAAGCGGGTGAAGCCACCCGATACCAGCACTGCCGTCGCGCCACGCGAGCGCATTGTCTTCACCAGCGTCTCCGCGCCCGGCGACAGGCGCACCCGTTCGGCAAGGCAGCGATCGATCGCGCTTTCGTCCAGCCCCCTGAGCAGCGCCACCCGCGCGTCGAGCGCTTCGGCAAAATCGAGTTCGCCGCGCATCGCGCGTTCGGTGACTTCGGCGATCTGCGCCTTGATGCCCGCATAATCGGCGAGTTCGTCGATGCATTCGACGGTGATCATCGTCGAATCCATGTCGGCAACGATCAGCTTCTTTTCGCGCCCTTCGGCAGGCTGAACGATCACATCAACGCCCGGAAACACGTCCTCCAGCGCCAGCCGCGCCGCCGCAGGATCGGTGGCAAAGGACAGATCCGCCGCTTCATCCGCGTCGATCCAGCACGCCTCGCCCGGCGCACATCCCGCATTGGCAAGCCGATCGGCCGCAGACGAAATGTCGCCCGCGGTCAGGCTTTCGGATGCTATAAGCGTGGCGATGAACATATGGCCTCGTAACCGGATTATTGCGAAAAACCCACTTGCCCTGAGCTTGTCGAAGGGCTGTTCTTCTTCTGCGCGCGTGGCGAAAGGCAGAACAGCGCTTCGACAGGCTCAGCGCGAACGGACTGGAGGATATCTTGGCTGACCTCCCGCCGCTGGCGCTCATCGCAGGGCCGACCGCCAGCGGCAAGTCCGCTCTGGCGGTGGCGCTCGCGGAAAAGCATCGCGGCGTCGTGATCAATGCCGACAGCGCGCAGGTCTATGCCGATCTGCGCGTGCTTTCGGCGCGGCCCGATGACGGAGAGCTTGCCCGCGCGCCGCACCGGCTGTTCGGCCATATCGATGGCGCCGACGAGTATTCCGCCGCGCGCTGGGCAGCCGAGGCGCGCCAGGAGATAGTCCATGCGCACGCCGATGACAGGCTGCCGATTCTGGTCGGTGGCACCGGCCTTTATATGCGCACGCTGCTCGAGGGGATCGCACCGGTGCCGGAAATCGACGCCGATATCCGCAAGGAAGTGCGTGCGCTGCCGGTGGCGGAGGCCTATGCGGCGCTGGAACGGGCCGACCCGCAGGCGGCGGAGCGGCTGCGCCCGACCGACACCACCCGGATCGCCCGCGCGCTGGAAGTCGTGCGCTCGACCGGTCGGCCCCTCGCCGAATGGCAGGCCGAGCGGGTCGGCGGCATCGGCAAGGGGGTGCAGCTCAGCGCCATGGTTCTGCTTCCCGATCGCGAATGGCTGCGCGCCCGCTGCGACCGGCGGTTTGGCCTGATGCTCGAACAGGGCGCCATCGAGGAAGTCCGCGCGCTTTGCGCCCGCACCGACATAGCCGCCAATGCGCCGGTACGCCGCGCCATCGGCGTCGCAGAAATCGGAGCGTGGCTGTCGGGTGCGCTCACCCGCGACGAGGCGATCGAACGCGCGCAGGCGGCGACGCGCCAATATGCCAAGCGGCAATATACCTGGTTTCGGAACCAGCCTCCGGTTGAATGGGCCCGCGAAAGCGAGACAGAAACAAACGACTTGCTTCACATATTTGAAACTAAATTACTCATTTAAGCCTTGACCTGCACTTTTCGTGCGACTAGCAGCGCCCCTTCGGCGGTGCTATGGCGCACGCGCCTGAAGGAGGACCTACGTGACCGAGAAGAGCGGAGCAGACATTCTGATCGAGACCCTGACGGATCTCGGTGTGGAAGTCGTATTCGGCTATCCGGGCGGGGCGGTCCTTCCGATCTATGACGCGCTGTTCCAGCAGGATAAAATCAAGCACATCCTGGTGCGCCACGAACAGGCCGCGACCCACGCAGCAGAGGGCTATGCCCGCGCGACCGGAAAGCCGGGCGTGGTGCTGGTGACCAGCGGCCCGGGCGCGACCAATGCCGTGACCGGCATCACCGACGCGCTGATGGATTCGATCCCGATGGTCGTCATCACCGGACAGGTGGCGACGCAGCTGATCGGCACCGACGCATTTCAGGAAGCCGACACGATCGGCATCACCCGCCACTGCACCAAGCATAATTATCTGGTGAAGGCGCCGGGCCGCATCGCCCCGGTGATCCGCGAGGCGTTCCATATCGCCACATCGGGCCGCCCCGGCCCGGTGCTGATCGACATTCCGAAGAATGTTCAGGTCGCGACCGCGCCCGCCGCCGATCCTTCGGCACCGGTGACCCGCGCCACCTATCGTCCCGTCACCCAGCCTGATCCGGAAGGTATCGAGGCGGTGATCGAAATGCTGGCGGCGGCCGAACGGCCGATCCTCTATACCGGCGGCGGCATCATCAATTCGGGTCCGAAGGCTTCGGAATATCTGCGCGAGCTGGCGGCACTCACCGGTGCGCCGGTCACGTCGACGCTGATGGGTCTGGGCGCCTTCCCTGCTTCCTCGCCGCAATGGTTGGGGATGCTGGGCATGCACGGCACCTATGAAGCCAATCTGGCGATGAACAAGGCCGATCTGATCGTTGCGATCGGATCGCGCTTCGATGATCGCGTGACGGGTCGGCTCGATGCCTTCGCGCCGCATGCCAAGAAGGTGCATATCGATATCGACCGGTCGAGCGTGAACAAGAATGTTCGCGTCGATCTGGCCATCATCGGCGATGCGGGTGCGGCAATGCAGGCGATGATCGACCTGTGGAAAACGCGCGGGCATCAGGCTGCGGACCTCACCGAATGGTGGAACCGCATCGACGGCTGGCGCGCGGTGCGCAGCCTGGATTTCGATGACGGCAAGGACGGCGTGATCATGCCGCAGCGCGCGATCCGGGCGCTGTGGGAAGCAACCAAGGACCGCAATCCGATCATCACGACCGAAGTCGGCCAGCATCAGATGTGGGCGGCGCAGCATTTCGGTTTCGACGATCCGAACAAGTGGCTGACCAGCGGCGGCCTCGGCACGATGGGCTATGGCCTTCCCGCGGCGATCGGCGCGCAGCTCGGCCATCCCGACGCGCTGGTGATCGATATTGCCGGTGAAGCCAGCATCCAGATGAACATTCAGGAGCTGGGCACGGCGATCCAGTATCGCCTGCCGGTCAAGCTGTTCATTTTGAACAATGAATATATGGGCATGGTCCGCCAGTGGCAGGAACTGACCTATTCCAGCCGCTATTCAGAGAGTTACAGCGATGCGCTGCCTGATTTCGTGAAGCTGGCGGAGGCCTATGGGTGGAAGGGCATCCGCATCGAAGGGATGCAGGAACTCCAGCCCGGCATCGACGAAATGCTTGGCTATGACGGGCCGGTGCTGGTCGATTGCCGCGTGGCGAAACTCGCCAACTGCTTCCCGATGATTCCGTCGGGCGCGGCGCATACCGAGATGCTGCTCGGCGGCGCCGAGGTGTCGGGCGAAATGGACGACGAAGCGAAGGCGCTGGTGTGATGGACACAGCGTATCGCGCCCAGGGCACTCCCCCACCCCGCTCGGAGGAACAAATCACGCTCGGACGAGCCTTCGATGCGTTTGCTGCTTTTCTCGACAAACAGTGGCAGGAAAATCGGTATCGTGTTCAGGACGGAATAGCCGGCCTGAGAAGCGATATGTCGCTCGACCCTCAGGGCAACCCAACCGACGACGCCCTTTGGTTCGACTGGCTTGAAGCAATCGATCGGACTCGCTGAATCATGCATATCAAGGAAGAAAGCGTCGAGCGGCACACGCTCTCGGTGATCGTCGATAACGAACCGGGCATTCTCGCGCGGATCGCGGGGATGTTCACGGCGCGCGGCTATAATATTTCGTCGCTCACCGTGTCGGAAATCACCGACGACGATCTCGTCAGCCGCCTTACGATCGTCACCCATGCCTCGGCACCGGTNATGGANCAGATCATCGCCCAGCTCGACCGGCTGGTGCCGGTGCACAANGTGACCGACCTGTCCGTCCATGGCGAACATGTCGAGCGNGAACTGGCGCTGGTAAAGGTCGTCGGCACCGGCGATCACCGGATCGAGGCGCTGCGCCTNGCCGAAGTCTATCGCGCGCGCGTGGTCGANGCGACCATCTCCAGNTTCGTGTTCGAAGTGACCGGCGGGACCGAGAAGATCGACAAGTTCCTCGAACTGATGCGCGAAGTCGGGCTGGTCGAGGTTGCCCGTACCGGCGTCGCCGCCATCGCCCGGGGGAAGGAAGCGGCCTAGGGCCGGAGAGTCATATTCATTCGTCACCCTGAACTTGGTTCAGGGTCCACTTTTCCAGCGGCAACGTCCTCGCTTGTTGCACGGTGGATGCTGAAACGAGTTCAGCATGACGGCATATCGGAAGGGAATGAAACGAAATGCGTGTCTATTACGATCGTGACGCCGACATCAATCTGATCACCGACAAGAAGATCGCGATTGTCGGCTATGGCAGCCAGGGCCATGCCCATGCGCAGAATCTGCGCGACAGCGGCGTCAAGGAAGTCGCGATCGCGCTCCGTGCCGGTTCGGCAACCGCAAAGAAGGCCGAGGATGCGGGCTTCAAGGTGATGACCAATTCGGAAGCGGCCGCCTGGGCCGATATCGTCATGATCCTGGCGCCGGACGAGCATCAGGCCGCGATCTGGAACGATGACCTCAAGGGCAAGATGAAGCCCGGCGCGGCGCTTGCCTTCGCGCACGGCCTCAACGTGCATTTCGGCCTGATCGAGCCGCCCGCCGATATCGACGTCATCATGATCGCGCCCAAGGGCCCGGGCCACACGGTGCGCAGCGAATATAAGCGCGGCGGCGGCGTCCCCTGTCTGATCGCGATCGATCAGGACGCGACCGGCAATGCGCACGACATCGCGCTCGCTTATGCCTCGGGCGTGGGCGGTGGCCGTTCGGGCATCATCGAAACCAATTTCCGCGAAGAATGCGAAACCGACCTGTTCGGCGAACAGGCCGTGCTGTGCGGCGGCATCACCCATCTGATCCAGGCGGGTTTCGAAACGCTGGTCGAGGCCGGCTATGCCCCCGAAATGGCCTATTTCGAATGCCTGCACGAGACCAAGCTGATCGTCGACCTGCTCTATGAAGGCGGCATTGCGAACATGCGCTATTCGATCAGCAACACCGCCGAATATGGCGACATCACCACCGGCCCGCGCATCATCACCGAGGAGACCAAGGCCGAGATGAAGCGCGTTCTGGCCGACATCCAGTCGGGCCGCTTCGTCAAGAATTTCGTGCTCGACAATCGCGCGGGCCAGCCCGAACTCAAGGCCAGCCGCAAGGCCGCCGAAGCGCATCCGATCGAAAAGGTCGGCAGCGAGCTGCGGGCGATGATGCCGTGGATCGGCGCGAACAAGCTGGTCGACAAAGAAAAGAACTGACGCGAATTGCGCCCGCCCTGCGGTACTGCACGTGGGCGGGCGCATTTCTTTTCCTTTTGAAAACAGTTCGTTGACGGCATTTCCTGCCGTTACATTCCTGTAACCGCTATTGCAGTATGCCCCCGGCTGGCCCAATTTCCCGCCTGATCGCACCCCAGCGCATTCACGGGAGAATTTGCCATGCGTACGCCGACCATAATCGCCGCCATCGTCTTCGCCGCCGCCGCGCCGCTTGCCGCCGCACCGCTACTTGCCCCCCAGGACGCCGGGCTCCCGGGCGCCGCCGACGTTTCGCGCGTCGTGGCAGGGACATATGACGTGGATAGCGCCCACACTTTTGCGCGCTGGACCGTCAATCACATGGGCGTGACTCCGCTCGAAGGCATTTTCGCCAATGCCACCGGCACGCTGACGATCGATCCGGCCAAGCCCGAAGACGCCAGCGTCGATGTGACATTCGACATGGCCAAATCGACCACGCATCTGGAAGCGTTCACGCACCATCTGCACAGCGCCGATTTCTTCAATGTCGCCGAATTCCCCACCGCGCGCTTCGTTTCGACGTCTGTATCGGTGGACGGCACCGACGCCGTCATCACCGGCAATCTGACGCTGCACGGCGTGACCAGGCCGGTGACGCTGGAAGCCGAATTCTTCGGCGCCGGCGACAATCCGATGAACAAGCAGCTCAATATCGGCTTCACTGCCGAAACGACGATCAAGCGCAGCGATTTCGGCCTGGGTTATGCCGTTCCGGTCGTGTCCGACGAAGTCGATCTGGAAATCGTCGCCGCGTTCGCAAAGCAATAACTACCCGCTTGCCCGATCCGGCTTTTCCGTGCTCCCTTGCCTGAACCGGGCAAGGGGGCATCGACATGCAGGACGGCACCGAATGGGAAGAAAATCGCGAAGGCGCGAAACGGGTTGAGGCGTTTTCCGATGGCGTGATCGCGATCGTCATCACGATCATGGTGTTGGAAATGCGGGCTCCCGAAGAAACCGGGTGGGAGCATCTTCTCGCGCTATGGCCGGTCTTCACCGCCTATGTGCTGAGCTATATCTATGTCGCGGTCTATTGGGCCAACCATCATCGGCTTTTCAGCCATGCGCGGCGCGTAACCAATGCGCTGATCTGGTCGAACATCGCGCTGCTTTTCGCGCTTTCGCTGGTTCCCTTCGCAACGGCCTATCTCGGCGAACATGCCTTCAGCCGCGATGCGACGCTGTTTTACATGACGGTGATGCTGATGCCCTCGCTTGCATATATGTGGCTGCAGCGCGTGATCCGGCGAACCGGCGCGCAGGGCGAGGCGAGCGTCGCATATCACCGGAGCACCATGCGCAAGGGCGTCGCGGCGACGATCGTCTATGCGGCGGGTATTCCGCTCACCCTGATCACGCCTTTGCTGGGCCTTGGCTGTGCAGCGTTGGTGGCGATTTTCTGGTTCCTCCCAAAAAGCCCGCTCGATGCGCTGTTCGCGCGGTAACGAGGCCTAGAACCCAGAACGCAGTGCGACGCCCCAGAAACGTGGCGGACCGGGAAAGCCGGCATAGGCCCCCGGTTGTTCGGGGATCGCCAGACCGGTGACGTGATAATAGGTGTCGGTCAGGTTCTCGACGAGCAGAGCGATACCCCAGCGGCCATCGTCGCTGCCGATGCCGATCCGGGCGTTGACCAGCGCATAGGCCGGATTGCGCACCACGCCCCGCCCCGTCAGGCGATCATAGCCGTCAATCTCAACCGCACTCTGATAGCGCGTGTCGATGTGCAACAGCCCGCGCAATGTTCCGCCCAGCGACGGGCGCCAGCTGGCCGCGACCGTCACGACCTGCGCGGGCTGATTGAGCACACGCGCGCCCTCCAGACCCGCGAGCGGCGTGCCGGAAAAATCATTTTCCTCATCATAGCGCGTGTCCATCCACGCATAGCCCAGTCGCAGTGACAGCGCCGGTGCGGGGCGCAGTATGGCCTCCGCCTCGACGCCCTTCGCCGTTTCGGAATCCACGTTGAGCACCGAAAAGCTGGTGCCGCCGAACACCAGCGCCTGCGCATCGTGGATATCCATCACATAAGCGGCAAGGTTGAATGCAAAGGCCGGCGACGGGCTGATCTTGATGCCCGCCTCCCAAGCATCGACATGCTCCGGCCCGAAGGCGAGATCGCTTGCCTGCGGCCCGTTTCCACCCAGAACCGCAGTATCGAACCCCGACTGATCGAGATTATAGCCGCCGGATTTTACACCGCGCGAAAAGCCAGCATAGAGCAACAGTCGCGGATCGGCCTGCCATGCCAGCCGGGCAGTGCCCGACACACGATCGTCGCTGCGTCGATCGGCATAATCGCCATTGAACTCGGTATTCACTGCCGGATTGCAGGCGAGCAGGAACAGCCCTTCATACAGATCCGGGTCTGCCGCGCGGATAGCCTGTCGATAGAGCGCCGCACGCGGATCGGCGTCAGTGAAGAATGCGCACCCACCGGTGTCATTTGCGACCCGCGCCGTCATCCGTTTCCGTTCATGATCCCAGCGCAGCCCGAGCGTCAGCGACACGTGATCGGTCAAATGAACGATGTCATGGGTGAATAAGGCGATCGCGCGCGTATCGACACGGTAGCGATCGTCCTGATTACCCTGCCCCGCCACCGACCCGGCAAGCGGGCTGTTCAGATAATCAAACAGTGCCGATCCGGGCGGGGCAGCGGCCTGCAGCGCGGGGCTTTGCAGATAGAGAAGCTGGCCAAACAACGGCATCGCACCGGGCGGCAGCGGCGCAAGCCCCTGAAGCGCCGCGCCGACCTCTGTCAGCGTCGGCACCGGATAGCTGCCATAAAATTGCGCGGGAATGCCGATCCCCTGCGGCGGTGGCGCGCCAAGCTGGCTCGCCAGCACGGCATCGACATAGCGGTTGCCGTCGCTGCCCAGACGCACCGTATCGGTTTCGCGCAGCCGCTGATCGAGGAAGAACCCGCCGATCAGCCAGTCGATCGCACCACCCGCGGCCGCGCCCTGCAACCGCACTTCCTGCGTAAAGTCACGGATCTCGCTCGAAAATCCGTCGCGATAGGCGCGATCGATGCCCGAATAATCGATGTCCTGATTGCGCGTCACGCGCCAGTCGCGCCACGCGGTGATGCTGGTCAGCGTGGCTCCGCCCAGATCCCAGTTCAATTGTCCCGAAATGCCGCCGTCGCGCACGCGCTCGCCATAATCGCGGCCGGGGGAGACGGCCTCCGCCCGGTCGCTCGCCGGGCCGTCATGGATGCCGACCAGCCCCTGCCCCGCCGAAATGGCGTCAATCGCAGGGGCGAACGCTCCACCGGAAACCCTCGCGACGCCGCAGCATTGCTCACGCGTTTCGGCATATTCGCCGATCAGGCGAAAGCGCAGCGGTCCTGAAACGAACAGCGCCTGTCCGCGCAGATTCCAGCGATCGAGATCGTTGATCGCGCGATCGGAATTGGCGTCCCGAATATAGCCGTCACGCCGCCGGCGCCCCGCATCGATCCGCAGCGCCAGCGTATCGCTGACCGGCCCCGTCACGCCTGCGCGCGCCGCGAAAAGATCGTAATTGCCGAACTGCACCTCGCCATGGCCGCCCCAGCGGAATTCGGGCTGTGCCGTGAAAACGGCGATCGCGCCCGCAGTGGTGTTGCGACCGAACAACGTCCCCTGCGGTCCGCGCAGCACCTCTACGCGTTCAAGCGGCGGAAGATCGCCAAGCGCGGTGCCTGCCCGCGACCGCAACACCCCGTCGATATAGATGCCGACGGCCGGTTCGAATCCCGGATTGTCGCCGGCAGTAGTGACACCGCGGATCGCGAAGGCGGTTCCGGTCGCAGACGACTGGCCGCTGGTCGCCTGAAGACTGGGCGTCAGCCGTTCCACATCACGCAGATCGGTGACGCCCGACGCGCCGAGCATGGGCGAATTCAGCACCGTTGCCGCGTCCGGCAAATGTTCCAGATAGGCTCGCCGTCCCGTCGCCGATACCAGGATGGTTTCCGCATCCGTTTCGGCCGGGTCGTCGCGTTGCTGCGCATGCAGCGGAGCGGCAACGAAAAGAGGCATCGCAGCCACCATCGCCCACCCGATCACACGCATATTGCCCCCTTTGCCGCACCGATCTGCGCCGGTTCCGGCATTTGCTTTTGCCCGTGGAGCAACTAACGCTGCCGCTTTCCCCGCGTCAACGGAAACGGATTTGGGAACCGGCGCGGCAATCGCCGCTTACCGTTATCTAGAAAGAGGAAGAGCCTGACCGCATGTACGATCATGACGACGAACCCGACGACGGCGATATCATTGCGGAGCCCGGCAAGATCCCGGTTCCCGAAGAAGTCAGCGAAGCGATCCGGACGCTGATCCGCTGGACCGGCGACGATCCAGATCGCGAAGGGCTGCTCGATACGCCCAAGCGCGTGGCGCGTGCGTGGAAGGAATATTGCCAGGGATATGACGATGATCCCGCGCACCATCTGAGCCGCGTGTTCGAGGAAGTCGGCGGCTATGACGAAATCGTGCTGCTCAACGACATTCCGTTTCAGTCGCATTGCGAACATCACATGGCGCCGATTATCGGCAAGGCGAGCATCGCCTATCTGCCCAAGGACCATGTCGTCGGCATTTCCAAGCTGGCGCGCGTGCTGCACGGATTTGCCCGGCGGCTGCAGGTTCAGGAACGGCTGACTGCCGAAGTTGCCGATTGCATCTGGCACCATCTGAACCCGGTCGGCGTCGCCGTGGTGATCGAAGCGACGCATGCCTGCATGACGGCGCGCGGGGTGCGCACGCCCGGTGTCGGCATGGTCACCAGCCGGATGATGGGCGTGTTCCGCGACGATGAGCGCAGCCGTGCCGAAGTGCTCAAGCTGATGGGATATTGATCGCGATGGACCGTCGCGTTCTCGTCACCGGCGCATCGCGGCGAATCGGCGCGGCGATCGCCCGCAATCTGGGCGCGCACCAATGGGCCGTGGCCGTGCATCACCATGCATCGCCCGAAGACGCTGAAGCCATGGCGATGGACATTCGCAATGCGGGCGGCACCGCCTGCGTCGTTCAGGGCGATCTGGAGCACGCCGGCACGGCCCCTGCCCTGATCGCGGCAGCGCGCGAAGGACTGGGCGGGCCGATAACCGGTCTGGTGAACAACGCCTCGCTGTTCGCATGGGATACCCACGCGCTGACCGACTTTGCGCTGCTCGACACGCATATGCGAGTCAATCTGGGTGCACCGGTGGCGCTCGCGTCCGCGCTTGCGGCCCAACCGGACCTCAGCGAAGGGGCGGTGATCAATCTGCTCGACCAGAAGGTCGGCAATCTCAATCCCGACTTCTTCACCTATAGCTGCTCGAAAGTCGCACTGGCCGGCGCCACGGAAATGCTTGCTCAGGCGCTCAGCCCGCGCATTCGCGTCAAC
The DNA here is from genome assembly GCA_002707985.1 of Sphingomonas sp. Lineage (GTDB taxonomy): Bacteria > Pseudomonadota > Alphaproteobacteria > Sphingomonadales > Sphingomonadaceae > Sphingomonas. The sequence continues at coordinate 10,835 of PAOI01000013.1, forward strand.
GCGGTGTCGCCGGGCCTCACGCTGCCCAGCCTCGACCAGAGCGAGGAGGAGTTCGCGCAGACCTGCGGCGAAAATCTGCTGCGCCGTCGCGTGGCTGTCGAGGATATCGCGACCACGGTCGCGCTGCTGCTGGAAAGCCGTAGCATTACCGGCCAGAACATCTTCGTCGATTGCGGCCAGCATCTCGTCCGCTCCGACGGCGACGTCATGTTCAATACGCGCGAGCGCCCCGATGGCTGAGAAACGCTACACCATCCTGCTCGAAGGGCTGGAAGTGACCATGGGCATGGGCATCCACGACCATGAGCGCGCGGCGCCGCAGCGCGTGTCGGTGACCGTGGCGATGGAATGCGCCTATCCGAACGTGCCCGAAGACCGGATCGACGCCGTAGTGGATTATGATTTTCTGAGGCTGGGGATCCGGGAACTCGCCTCCGGGCGCCATTTCGAACTGCAGGAAGTGTTCTGCGAGGCAGTCGCCGCACTGGCGCTGCGCGACAGTCGCGTCGTCAGCGTGCGGGTGCGCTCGACCAAGCTCGACGTCTATCCCGATGCGCGGATCGGCTGTGAGATCGTGCGGGCGCGCTGAACGCCGCACCACGCCACGCCGCGCAAGCATATCGACCTGCGGCGGCACATTTATTGAGCACCGCCGCAGGGATCATCGTCAGTCGGCTTTTGCGCCCTCTTCAGCCGGTGCGGCAGCCTTGGGCGCTTCCGGCTTAGCCTGTGCGGGCTTTTGCGCGACCGGTGCTGCCAGTCCGCCCGCTTCGCCGCCGCCCTTGACCAGATTGTCGAGCGAGCTGCCGTCGAGGCCGAGTTCCTTCATTAGTCCGTCGATCACCGGCGCCTGCGCGCGATAGGCGAGCGCGGCGCTGACTGCGTCGCTGGCAAGGTTGCCCGAGCCGCCGCCGGTCGGCACGCGCATCGTCGTGCCTTCGCCGCCGCTGCGCAGGCCATCGACCTGGACGATCTTGATCGAATCGATCGCTTGCAATGGCTTGGCGCTTTCGCGGACGAGGTCCGGCAGCACCTTGAGCAGCGCGAGCTTGGTCTGCAGCGACACCTGATCCGAAGACAGGATGTTCGCTGCTTCGTTGACCGCGCGTTGCCCCGCCGCTTCGACTTCGAACCGCACCCGGGCAGCCTCGGCGCGCAGCTTCTCCGCTTCGGCCTCGCCCTGCGCTTCCAGCCGTGCCGCTTCGGCCCGGTTGGTCGCGGCGTCGCGTTCGGCCTCGGCGTCGACCTTGATGCGGATCGCATCGCGTTCGGCGGCCTTGGCCGCTTCGATCAGTTCGATCCGCTTGTCGCGTTCGGCAACCTCGGTCTGGCGCGCGGTGGCAACCTGTTCCTCGGCGGCGACCGCCTTGGCGCGGGCTTCGTCGGCTTCGGCCCTGGCCTGGCTTTCGTCGCGGCTCTTGTTCTGGATCGCGATCTGCTGTTCCTGACGGGCGAGCTCGACGGCCTGTTCCTGCGCAATCCGCGCTTCCTTGATCACGCGATCGGCGTCGATCTGCTGGCTGTCGACCAGCCGCTTGGCTTCGATCCGCGCGGCTTCGGCTTCCTGATTGCGGACCGCCTGTTCGCGGGCAATTTCGGCAGCCTGTGCGGCGCGGCGCATCTCGACTTCGCGTTCCTGTTCCAACCGGGCGAATTCATTGTCGCGGCTGATTTCGAAGCTGCGCTTGTCGGCCTCGAGGTTCTTGGTCTCGATCTGGACGCGCGTTTCCTGCTCGATGTCGTTGCGCGCTTTCTTGCGCAGCTCGATCTGCTCGGTCAGCTTGGTCAGACCCTCGGCATCGAACGCATTGTTGGCGTTGAAATGCTCGATCGACGTCTGGTCGAGCCCGGTCAGCGACACGCTTTCCAGCTCCAGCCCGTTCATCGCCAGATCGGACGAAGACACCTGCTGCACCTTCTGCACGAAATCCGCGCGTTGTTCGTGCAGCTGGTTCATCGTCATCCCCGCCGCGACCGAGCGCAGCGCGTCGACGAACTTGCCTTCGACCAGATCCTTCAGCGCCTCAGGCTGCATGGTGCGCATGCCGAGCGTCTGCGCCGCCATCGCAATCGCGCCGGCATCGGGACGGACGCGGACGTAGAATTCCGCCTTCACATCGATGCGCAGCCGATCGAGCGTGATCAGCGCGTCGCCATTCTTGCGCTCCACCGCAAGGCGGACCGTGTTCATGTTGACCGGCATGGTTTCGTGAAAGACCGGCAGCACCATCGCGCCGCCGTTCATCACCACCTTTTCGCCGCCGAAACCCGTGCGGACGAAGCCGATTTCCTTGGTCGCGCGCTTGTAGAGACGCGTGATCGTGATCGCGAGCACCAGAATGAACGCAAGGATCGAACCGGCAATGATGCCGATCGTAGTCAGATTTTCCATCTCACTCCTTTTCGCGCAGGCTCAGAACGGCCGCGCTTCCACAGCAATGGCATAGAATATGTCGCCGTCGCGCCGCACGAGCAGCACTTCCGCGCCGGATTCCAGCACCTCGCCGTCCTCATTCGGTTCGACCATCACATGATGGATGGTACCGAAACGATCGCCGACGGCGGCGCGCGCCGGCGAGCCGCGGGTTGCGCGGCCGATCTCGATATAACCTCTCTTCGCGATCAGGCTGTCGATGCCCACCGCCGACGTCTCGTCATGCGGCAGGATGCGCGCCAGCGGACGGGCAAGCGCTCCGGTCAGCGGAAACGCAGCCAGTGCGGCCAGCCCTGCTGCGGGCAGTGCGGGCATGGTGTCGCCGGTAAAGCCCAGCATTGCCTGCTGTCCGCCCAGCCCCAGCAGCGCGAACACCGCCAGCAACAGCGACAGCCAGATCAGCAACGGCAAACGGCCAAAGCCGATCACGCTGGCCAGTCCGCCGGCAAAACCAAGGTCAGCCTCTGCATCAACGTCGACATCGACATCCGCATCGGCGTCGCCCAGCAAATCGCCAAGTCCGACAAGCTGCACCAGGGCGAGCAACACCAGCACCGAAAGCGCAACCGCAAACGGCAGGTTCGAATCTGAAAGCAGGAAGTTCATCTCTGTATCTCTTGGGAGGAGAATAGGACCACGATTTCACCCCCGCAATGAAAACCGGAAAGGCCTTGTACGATTTTCGGCAGCGCAATTTGCCGGGCTGTTTGATGACGGAAAAATGTCGCTGCAGAGGATTGCAGTGGTTTCATAAACGAAACAGGTTCAGCCTGGCGAAAGCTGGTCCGCGCGATACCGGCACCAACGCAATTCGGGGGAATGCACGCATGGATATTCACGCATCGTCGTTCTGGCGGGGATTGGCGGCACTGGCCGCGCTATGCGCGACGGCCTGGGCGCCACCCGCCTCCGCCCAGCAGCTCAGCCGCTATGCGATCGGCCCGCAATATCAGGTTTCCGTGCGCGGAGTTCCGATGAACTGCCGCGCCTATGGCAACGGACAATATGTCGCCATCTTCAGCGATCCGGCGCTCGACGATGTCGGCATCGCCAGCCGATATGTCGGCCAGCCTTATATCGTGCTCAATCCCGATGTGATGGCCCGATATTCGGATCTGGTCGCGGTATTTTGGTTCGCCCATGAATGCGCGCACCACGCGCTTGGCCCGATGAACAGCGAATCGAATGCCGATTGCTTCGCCATCCGCCGGATGCGCGATCTGGGCATCATCCGCCGGCGCGAGCAATTGCTCGCCTTTTCGCAGGAACTGCGCAATCTGCCCGGAACCGCCATGGGTCACCTGCCCGGTCCGCTGCGCGCGCAACATATTGCGGCGTGTGCGCTCAGCTAGCGTCACCCCCTTGGGAGTACACCTAAAGCTTCGTTAACCGCTTTGCCCCTAAGGCATATCGCCATGGGACGCATATGGTGAGCGAGAAGGCTCTTCTTCAGATCGTATATGTCAGCAGCCTGACGCCGGGCGTCGAGATCGACCCGACCGCGATGCTGGCAAAGGCACGCCGCAACAATGGACGCGACGGGATCACCGGCATGTTGTTCGCCGATGGCAAGCGCTTCCTGCAGGCGATGGAAGGCCCGCTGGAAAAGGTTGAGGCGACGCTTGCCCGCATCCAGTCCGATCCGCGCCATCGCGCAATGGTGGTGCTTTCCAGACGCACGATTGCGGAACGCGAATTCGGGCCATGGGAAATGGCGCATTACGATCGGGCCGGCCACGGCGACTTCGCCGATCGCGTCCGCAATCTCACCCAATCGGCGGCACCGGCCGTGCGTGCGACGATCGAAGGCTTTGTCGCGCTGCGCACCGAAGCGCGCAGCTAAACGTTCGATTACGCCGGAAGATCAGCCGAGCGAGCGTGCCCGGTTCGCCGCGCTCAGCACTGCCCGCACCGATGCCGTCGCAATGTCCGCATCGATCCCGACGCCGAACACCGTGCGCCCGTCCTCGGTACGACATTCGACATAGGCGGCGGCCTGCGCGTCCGAACCCGCGCCGATCGCATGTTCGGAATAATCGACCACATCCAGGTTGGGGCCGGTCGAATCCGCCAGCGCGGCGATCACGCCCGAAATAAGACCATTGCCCTTGCCGCTGATGGAGCGTTCCTCGCCGTCGATAGCGACGCGCCCGACGAACACGCGCTGGCCCGCCGTACCGCTTTCTTCATAATCGACCAGCGTGAAGCGGTCCCCCTCGCCGGGGAGATAGACCTGGTCGAACAGCTTGCTGATGTCCGCAGCGTTGAGTTCGCGGCTGGTTTCGTCGGCCAGACGCTGGACGTCCTTGGAAAACTCCGCCTGCATCCGCTTGGGCAGTTTGAGCCCGCGATCCTGTTCGAGCACCCAGGCGACGCCGCCCTTCCCGCTCTGTGAATTGACGCGGATGACGGCTTCATAGCTGCGTCCCAGATCGGCAGGGTCGATCGGCAGATAGGGCACATCCCACATCTGATCATTGCGCGCTTCCTGCGCGGCAAAGCCCTTTTTGATCGCGTCCTGATGGCTGCCCGAAAATGCCGTGAACACCAGTTCGCCGGCATAGGGATGGCGTTGATGCACCGGCAACTGGTTGCAATATTCGACCGTCCGGATGACTTCGTCGATGTCCGAGAAGTCGAGGCCGGGATCGACGCCCTGCGTGTACATGTTGAGCGCGACGGTAACGAGATCGCAATTGCCGGTTCGCTCGCCATTGCCGAACAGACAGCCTTCGAGGCGATCGGCGCCTGCCATCAGACCCAGTTCCGCCGCCGCAACGCCGGTGCCGCGATCATTATGGGGGTGCAGGCTGATCACCAGTGCCTCACGATTGCGGATATTGCGACAGAACCACTCGATCTGGTCGGCATAGATGTTCGGCGTCGCCGCCTCGACCGTCGCCGGCAGGTTGAGGATCAGCGGATGATCGGGCGTCGGGCGAAGAATATCCATCACCGCCTCGCAAACCTCGACCGAGAAATCGAGCTCGGCGGTGGAGAAGGTTTCGGGCGAATATTCGAAATGCCAGTCGGTGTCCGGCTGCTTGGCCGCTTCGTCGCGCAGCACCTTGGCACCGTTGATCGCGATTTCGCGTACTTCCTCGCGGCTCATGTTGAACACGATCCGCCGCCATGCCGGGCTGACCGCATTATAGAGATGCACGATTGCCTGTCTCGCGCCCTTCAGGCTTTCGAAGCTGCGCTCGATCAGATCCTGCCGCGATTGGGTGAGCACCTGCACGATCACATCGTCGGGAATCCGATCCTGCTGAACCAGGCCGGAGATGAAATCGAATTCGGTCTGGCCGGCCGAGGGGAAACCGACTTCGATTTCCTTGAGACCAACCTTCACCAGCAGGTCGAAAAAGCGCGTTTTTTTCTCCCCGTTCATCGGGTCGATCAGCGCCTGATTGCCGTCGCGCAGATCGGTCGACAGCCAGCGCGGCGGCCGGGTGATCGTGCGACTGGGCCATTGGCGGCCGGGCAGGTTCACTTGCGGAAACGGTCGGTACTTGGTGCTCGGATCGCGTAACATCTCGTCAGGTCTCTCTTCAGCACTCCCGTCCGTACCGGGGAGTGCGGGGAAGTTCAGGTCGAAGAAGCCCTTAGAGGCGCGCGTGGCAGGACGGTCCGCACCTCTAAGGGCGGATAAGTCGAAGTCCGAGCAGAAGTCCGGTGCGCGTCATAGGGCGAGGATATGGCCGATGGTTCAGCATATGTCCAGACGGGCAGTGTTAAGCCTGCTTAACGATAGATTGTCCTCTACAATGTAGAACGAACGACCGGAGAGGATCATGTTGCAACTCGTGTATGTCAGCAGCGTCAATCCCGCCGCCGCGCCGGTGGCGCCTGAGGCGATCCTGGCGGTCGCCCGGCGGCTGAACGCGCGCGACGACATTACGGGCCTGCTATATTCGGACGGCCAGCGCTTTCTTCAGGCGCTAGAAGGGCCGGAGGAAGCAGTCGAAGCCGCGTTCGCCCGGATCCAGGCAGATCCGCGCCATCGCGCGATCGTGATCCTGTCACGACGCATCACCAGTCAGCGCGAATTCGGCGACTGGGATATGGCGCATCGCACGAGCGCCGACGATCTCGACGCGTTTCTGCATCGCATCCGTGCGCTGGTGGCGCGCGCTTCCGAAGATGTGCGCGCAACCTTCGAAGGATTTGTGGAAATCCGCCGCGCGGCCTGAAAAGGCTTATTCGATATCGCTGTCATATTGAGCGAGCGCGCGCTGCACGTCGATTTCGCCCGCATGTTTTTCCTTCAATGCGGCCAGAGCGGCATCGGTGCCGGTGCAGTTTTCGGAAATGCCGTCGGCGATTTCCTTCTTGCGGTCCGCATCGGTGCCTTCCTCGTCCATCCAGCGTTCGCACGCGTCGCGTTTTTGCTTGAAGGCGATAACATCGGCGGGAAGCGTGTCCGCAGGATCCACCATCGTCATGGCATTTTGCGGGCTGGGCGTCGGGGTCGGCGTTGGACTGGGCGTCTCATTCGGCGTCGCAACGATCTCGGCCATCGGCGGCGTATCCGAATAATTCGTCCCGGTCGTGCCCCCATTTCCGCCGCAACCGGCGAGCGCCAGGCTTCCCGGCAACAGGACCACCAACAACCCCCAAACGCGCATATTCACACCTCCCTTTCCCGCTTGCGGATAGTGTTAGCACGGGAATCCGCCCCGGCCTACCGCGCCGCTTCGATCAGGCGACGCAGATGCGCGACGAAATGCGGCGGCAGCGCAACCAATCCTGCCTGCCGCGCTTTCGATTCAGCATCGATCAGGTTTTGCACGGGCGGGACCGCGCGCGGCCAGACCGCGCGGACAAGCCGTACCGCAAAACGCTTCATCGGACCGGGCTTGGCAGGATGGACACAGCGCGGCACAAAACGCCATCGGGTACGTGCATCTTGCCAAGAAGCACAGTACATCGTTCATAGCGAACAGGGCTGCGAGGCTTCCCACAAGCCCGAAGCGCTATTCAGGGATAGGCCCCGACATTTTCAACGGGGCATGGAAGGAGAAGGATATGGCTACCAAAACCAGCGGCGCGCGCGGCGGCATTGCCAAGCCGGTGACTCCCTCGCCGCAGCTCGCGGAAATCACGGGAAGCGCCCCGCTGCCGCGCAGCGAAGTGGTGAGCAAGATGTGGGAATACATCAAGAAACACAATCTGCAGAACCCGGAGAACAAGCGCGAAATCATCGCCGACGCGAAGCTGAAGCCGATCTTCGGCCGCGACAAGGTGACCATGTTCGAAATGAACAAGTATCTCAGCAACCACATGAGCTGACGGCCGGCGGGAGCCGGCACCGCCGGCTCCCCGGGTTGTCGGGGCGTTTCGCGCGCCCGATTATTGCGCGGCGTCGATTTCCGCGCCCCAGGGATCCGGCCCGGCGACCGCGTCGCCTTCCCGGTTGAAATCCATCAACAGGTCGGTGTCGCGCGCATAACGCGGCCATTGCGGCAGCCCGGCACCGTTCGGATCGCCGGTCTTGGCGAAATTCACCAGATAATCGCTGATCCTGTCGCCGACCGCCCGGTCCGTGGCAGTGGTGGCATCGCCATATTTGATCGCGGCATTGTCGAAGAAATAGGGGATGTCGCTGGCGTGATAGGCGCCATCCCAGTCGAGCGACCCGGCGACATAGGAAAAGCGATATTCCCACACCGGCACGCCATGATCGGCAATCGCCGCCGAAGCCTGGCGCGCGCCCGCGACCATATAGCCGGTCCTGCCGCCGATATCCGCGCTCGTCGCGCCGATCAGCATCGGCACCTGCGCAAAATCGCCGCTGTCATAGGCCGCGCCCATATCGACATTGACCGTGCCGTCGACAAAGGGACGCGAGAACGTCTTGGGTCCCGGCTCCGACATGGTGGCGAGATTGAGCCCGTCGGTGACATCCTGCGCGCTCAACGCGCGCAGCTTGTCCATCGCATCGTCGGCTTCGGGATCGATGCCGTGCTGGCGCGCGAAATTGGCGCTGATCGCCTCGACTTCCTCGGTGGAAGGCACGTCATCCGACCGCCCTGTCCCGCCCGACATGATCACTGCCTTGTCAAACAAGCCGCGGGCGAGTGGCGACGTGACGAGCTGATGCACCGACATGCCCCCGGCGCTTTCGCCGATGATCGTCACATTGTCGGGATCGCCGCCGAACGCAGCGATATTCCGCTGCACCCATTTCAGCGCCGCGATCTGGTCCATCGTGCCGAAATTGCCGAGCCGCCCGTCATAGAGATTCTCGCCGGTCATCTGGGGCAGCGCAAAGGTGCCGAACCGACCGACGCGATAATTGAAGCTGAAGAAAAGCACGCCCTTCTTCGCCATATTGGCACCGGCATAAGTGGGCGGAGAAGCACCGCCGTTCACAAAGCCGCCGCCATAAATCCACACGACCACCGGCAGCTTGCCCGTCGCATCCGCAGGCTTCCACACATTGGCGTACAGACAATCCTCGGCCGGCGTGGTGCCGAGCGGTGCCGCGTCGCTGGGGAACGGCTCCTGCATGCAATCGGACGCATAGGCCGTCGCATCGCGCACACCCTGCCAGTCAGCCATCGGCTGCGGCGCGCGCCAGCGGAAACGCCCGACCGGCGGCGCGGCGAAGGGGATCCCCTTCCAGCTTTCGACACCGTCCTCGATCTGACCGCGAAGTTCGCCATTTTCGATCGTCACGACCGGCTGGGCTGTTTGGGCGTGGACATAAGCGGGAGCAAGATTCGACGCGATCAGGGCGATAGTGCAGGCAAAACGCTTCATGGCGTATCCCCTCCATGGCGGTTGGCCGCTTGATCCCGAACATGCCGGCAGCGGCTGGCGGTTGGTGTCCCGGAGAGGATTCGAACCTCCGACCTCCAGATTAGGAATCTGCTGCTCTATCCTACTGAGCTACCGGGACACGGGTTGCGTGGGTAGATTTGCGCGCGGGGCGGGTCAACGCGGAAAGCGCAGTCGTCGACACCGCAATGCGCGGGTTTAATTGCGCGCCTCGGGCGGCACCACGGGAAAGGGCAGCGGCGCGATCGGGAGCCCATCCTCGATCATCTCGCGCGCTTCCTCTGCCGTGGCCTGGCCATGGATCGGCGCGCGATCCTCTTCGCCGGCGTGCATCGCGCGGGCGCGGGTGGCGAAGCTCTTGCCCACCCATTGCGAATTTTCGAGCGCTTTCGCCTGCATCTGCGCGAGCGCGGCAAGCGCGGCCTTTACCAACTCGGGCGACGGTGCCTCGACCGGCGGCGATGGCTTCGCGTCAGGTGTGGCGGAAACGGGCGGTGGCACCGGTGCGCTGCTATCCGTTTTGCGATTGCCCTTGGTGCCGACATTGGGCGCCATCAGCGCCTTGCCGACATCGCCGTCGCCGCACATCGGGCAGGCGAGCATGCCCCGGGCCTTCTGATCCTCAAAGGCTGCGCTCGATCCGAACCATGCTTCGAACACATGCCCCTGCCCGCATTTGAGATCGAAGACGATCACAGCGTTTCGACTTCGGGAATCGCGCGGCGATGCTGCAATACCGGCACCCGCGCACGGGCATCGGCGACGCGGCTCTGGTCGATTTCGGCAAAGCCGACACCCGGCGCCTCGCCCATGTCGAGCAGCATTTCGCCCCAGGGATCGACGGCCAGCGAATGACCATAGGTGGCGCGGCCATCCTCATGCTCGCCGGTCTGCGCCGCTGCAATCACGAACGCCGCCGCCTCGATCGCGCGGGCACGCAGCAGCACATGCCAATGCGCCGCGCCCGTGGGTCGCGTGAACGCCGCGGGCAGCGCGAACAGCGTCGCCCCGGCATTGCTCAACGCGCGAAACAGGTCCGGAAACCGCAGATCATAGCAGATGGCGAGACCAAGGCGCCCCAGCGGCGTATCGACCAGCACCGGGCGGTCGCCACCGGTATAGACAGCGGATTCGCGCCAGCTTTCCCCGGTCGGCAAATCGACGTCGAACAGATGCATCTTGTCGTATCGGGCGCGGATTTCCCCGCTGCCGTCGATCACGAAACCGCGATTGGCGAGTTTTCCGTCCTCGCGCAGCAATGCGAGGGATCCGATATGCGCCCAGATGCCGTGCCGGGCCGCCGCGTTGCGCATCGCGGCGAGCACCCGGTCATCCGCCTCCTGCGCCAGATGCGCAGCGGCGCGCTTGCGATTGCGGTCGAGCAGGCCCGACATTTCGGGCGTGAAGAGCATCGCCGCGCCCTCCCCCGCCGCCTGCGCCATCGCGTCGGTCATGACCGTCGCATTGGCGGCGGGATCGATCCCGCTGGTCATCTGGAGAATCGCAGCGCGGCTCATGCGTTCAGCATCGCGTCCAGCTTGCCGTCGCGCTCCAGTGCCGCCAGCTCATCCGAGCCGCCGACATGCGTTCCGTCGATGAATATCTGGGGGACCGTGGTGCCGCCATTGGCGCGATCGAGCATCTCCTGGCGTTTGGGGCCGCCCATGGTGATGTCAAACTCCTCATATTCCGCGCCCTTGCTGCCGAGAAGATTCTTCGCGCGCGAGCAATAGGGGCAAAATGCCTTGGTGTAGATTTCGACTTTAGCCATATCGTTTCCCGAGTTGTGGTGCGCCGCGTCGCTTGTCAATCGGCGGCTTCGCCGGGAAGAACGCGCGCCCAGCATAAAAGGATCACCTGCGCCGCCCCGGCACGCTTGAGCAGGCGCGCGCATGCTTCCGATGTCGCGCCGCTGGTATGGACATCGTCGACCAGCAGGATGCGCTTTCCTGACACCGCTTCTTTCGCCCCTGCCGCCAGCGCGAATGCCCCCGCCACTGCCTTGCGGCGTTCGCGCGGAGTCATGCCGCGCAGCACCGGAGTCGCCTTGCTGCGCACCAGCAGGTCGCGCGCCACCGGCACGCCGCTCGCCCGGCGCAAGGCCTGCGCGATCAGCAGCGACTGGTTATAACCCCGCCGCCACAGCCGCCAGCGATGGAGCGGCACGGGGATCAGCAAATCCGCATCGGCAGGCATCAGCCGGGCCATCGCCTGCGCCATCGTATCGGCAGCCGCCATCCGCCCACCATATTTGAGCTTCAGCGCAACGTTCCGCGCGATATCGCCATAGGCGACCGCCGCGCGGATGCCGTCATGCGGCGGCGGATCGGCGAGGCATCGCCCGCACTGCGCACCCGGCCCCAGATCATATTCGAACGGCGCATGGCAGGTGGCGCACCAGGGTTCGCCCAGAAAGCGCAATTGCGCCCAGCAGGGGCCACAAAAATCATGATCGGTGCGGGTCACCGCCGAACAGCCGGGGCAGCGCGGCGGCAGCGCGAGATCGGCAATCCGGGCAAGCGGTGCGAGCGAGACCATGACCACCTTGTCGCCGCCCGCGCGAGCCTGCACAAGCGCGCACGATGACTCCGCCCGAAATCTTTGACCGCGCGCTGCGCCGCCGCCGCCGCGACCGTGCCGCCCCCGGCTATGCCGAATTCGATTTCCTCCGCGCGCATATGCTCGACGGGATTGCCGAGCGGCTGGATGACGTAAAACGCGAATTTCGCGACGTGCTCGATCTGGGCAGTTTCAGCGGCGCCTTCACGCTGCCCGGCGCGCGGATCACGCGAATCGATGCCGGCGGGCGCTTCGCGGCGATGACGGGGGGCCTGCAGGCCGACGAGGATCGACCCAATTTCCCCGATGGCAGCTTCGACCTGATCGTTTCGATGGGCGTGCTCGATCAGGTGAACGACGTGCCGGGCGCGCTGGCGCTGGCGCGGCGCGCGCTGCGGCCCGATGGGCTGTTTCTGGGAGCGTTTCTGGGCGGGGATAGTCTGGCGATGCTGCGACGCGCCTTTCTGGAGGCAGAGGGCGAGCGCCCCGTGGCGCGGTTCCATCCGCGAATCGACGTCCGTGCGGCAGGCGACCTGCTGTCGCGTGCGGGCTTTGCGCTGCCGGTGGCGGATGTCGAAACGCTGACCGTGCGCTATGCCGGCCTCGGCAATCTGTTGCGCGACCTGCGCGGCATGGCGGCGACCAACCTGTTGCCGGGCACGCCGCCGCTGCGCCGCGATACGGTGGCGCGTGCCGCCGAGGCCTTCGCCCGGCAGGCGGATGCGGACGGACGCACGGCGGAGCGATTCGATATCGTCTATCTGACCGGATGGGCGCCCGATCCGAGCCAGCCCAAACCCGCCCGTCGCGGCAGCGCGACGACATCGCTGGCAGACGCATTGAAAGCCAGGGACTGACCGCATTCGGGGACAGAGCGGCGCCCCCGCTCTGTCCCGCTTCCGATCTCAGGCGCCCAGTTCGCGCAATTCGCTTTCGATCTGCGCGCGCTGGTTATCATCCGCCGAGGCGAGCTGGGCGCGGAGTGCTTCCTTGCGCCCGTCCTTCATGCCCCCGACGATTTTCGCGAATTTCTTCGACAGCACGACCATACCCAGCGCGATCAGCGTCCACACGGTCAGCACAAGAGACCAGGTTCCGATCTCTTCCTTGGCCGAATCGGAATAGCGCAGCGCCATTTCCGACGTCTGGGACATTTTGTAGAAAAACAGCAGCCAGCCGAGCACCGCGCCCCCGAGCAGCCAGCGACCGATCTTCTGCATTTTGGCCAACTTTGCTTCGGATTCGCGCAATTCGCCTGCGGTCGGATTTTCCTTGCTCACGACAACCTCTCCTTCGCCCCCAACGGGGTCTGTCTTGCCATTTTCGAGGAGAGATTCAGGAAACCGGAATCCGGAGTCGGCAGTGCCTGGCCGGGCCAGAAATAAATTCGACAATTTATCAAATGCTTCCTGCGCCCAAAATGCGCATCGGTCCCTGATCAGCCCTCCCCTGCCAATAATCGAGCAAGGAAAGACGCGAATTTCAAGCCTTCAAAGCGTCCCGCTTTCTATTGTCGCGGTCGCGGCGACATGGTCAAAGCGATTCAAATCAGCGCTTCGAGCAGGCCGATCAGCGGCTTGTCTGCCGGCGGCATTTCCAGTGCATGGAGGTCGAGCGGACGAACCCATTTCAGCGCGCTGGCATGTTTTGCCTGCGGCATCCCGGACCATTTGCGTAGTGCGTAAAGCAGCAGCAACAGATGCCGGTCGCCAAGCGGCTCGCTGGCGAAGGTCGCGGGAGCGAGACACGCCGTCTCCACCGCGATCCCCAGTTCCTCGGTCAGTTCGCGGGCCAGCGCGGCTTCCGGAACTTCGCTGGGTTCGACCTTGCCGCCCGGAAATTCCCACAAGCCGGCCATGGGTTTGCCGGGCGGCCGCTGCTGCACCAGCACGCGCCCGTCGCCATCGACCAGGGCCGCTGCGACAACGAAAAGCAGGGAGGAGGGCGGGGTTGTTACAAGGGACACGTTACGCACTTCATTAAGGAAGAATCGCTACCTCTTGTAGAGATGCGAGTTAAAGAAACCAGCGATGCGTAAGCTCGCCGCGACACTGATCCGGCTGACGCGCGACTGCCGTGGGGCAAGCGCGGTGGAATATGGATTCATCCTGGCGCTGATCGTCCTCGCGCTGATTGCCAGCCTCACGGCGCTCGCCGATGTCACCACCGGCATGTGGAACAATGTGTCGGAAAAGGTCGTCCGGGCTTCCCAGTAAGTCCGTTTAAGCCTTTTTCAACCTCCGACACCTACCGTCCGATCTGCCGAACCGGTTCTCCGGTGCGGCCGGGTGACTGAAGTTTCATGAAACACTGGAGACCGGACATGCAGAAGATTCGTAATTTCCTGAAGAACAGCAAGGGCGCGACCGCCATCGAATATGGTCTGATCGCTGCTCTGATCGCCGTTGCCGCCATTGCTGCGATGCAGGGCCTGGGCAACAATCTGAAGAACACCTTCAACAACGTTTCGTCGAACATGAAGAGCACCTAGTCTCTAGGCTTTTCAAGATTCTACGCGAACGACTGGCGGCGGGGCTTCGGCTCCGCCGCTTTTTTATATGCTCGAAACCTTGGGCCGCGAACCGCGCGCCGGGAGGCTCAGAGGCGACCCATCGCCAGGAATTTGGCGCGGCGCGCCTGACGCAGCCCTTCGGGCGAACCGCCGTCGAGATCCTTGAGCGCCGATTCGATCGCATCGCCCAGCGCGCGAATCGCTACCTTGGGATCGCGATGCGCGCCGCCCAGCGGCTCGGCAACGATTCGGTCGATCACGCCCAGCTCCTTCAGATGCTGGGCAGTCACTTTCATCGCTTCGGCGGCATCGGCGGCCTTGTCGGCGGTACGCCACAGAATCGAAGCGCACCCTTCGGGTGAAATCACCGAATAGACCGCATGCTCCATCATCAGCACCGTGTTGCCCGATGCCAGCGCGATCGCGCCGCCCGAGCCGCCCTCGCCCAGGATCGCCGACACCAGCGGCACGCCCAGATTGAGGCATTGTTCGGTCGAACGGGCAATCGCTTCGGCCTGACCGCGCTCTTCGGCCTGCACGCCGGGAAAGGCGCCCGAGGTATCGACCAGCGTCACCACCGGGAGGCCGAACTTGTCGGCCAGCCGCATCAGGCGGATCGCCTTGCGATACCCCTCCGGCTTGCCCATGCCGAAATTATGCTTGAGCCGGCTGGCGGTATCGTCGCCCTTTTCATGGCCGATCACCATCACGCGGCGTCCGCGAAAACGGCCGAGCCCGCCCATGATCGCGTTGTCGTCGGCAAAGGCACGGTCGCCGCCCAGCGGCATGAAATCCTCGATCAGCTCGGCGACATAATGTTTGAAATGCGGACGTTCGGGATGGCGCGCGACCTGAGTCTTCTGCCACGGCGTCAGCCGCGCATAGGTGTCGGTCAGCAGCTTGTCGGACTTGGCCTGAAGCTTCGCGACTTCCGATTCGATATCCACGGCGCCGTCGGCCGCGGTCTGGCGCAGCTCGTCGATGCGACCCTGAAGCTCCGCAATCGGCTTTTCGAAATCGAGAAAGGTGGCCATCCGGCGCCTGAAATCCTGTTGTCTGCCCAATTGCCGCGCATTGCACCCACGCGGCCGATCCCAAGCGGCCTAGGTGCGTCCGGCGTCTTCGTCAACGCGCGAGGTCGGCCAGAGGATGCCGCTGATTGACGAGTTCGACGAGCCGGCGGCTGTCGACATGGGTATAGATTTCGGTCGTCGCAATATCGGCGTGACCCAGCATCGCCTGCAACGCACGCAGGTCCGCGCCGCCCTCAAGCAGGTGCGTGGCAAAGGCGTGGCGCAGCACGTGCGGGCTCACCCGCTCCGGCGCGATACCCGCCTCCCCCGCCAGCGCGCGGAGAATCTGGAACAGGCGGACCCGCGAAAGATGCCCTTTGCCGGACGGGAAGAGCCATTGCGCTTGAGCCGGCACATGATCGCGCCATGCGGCAACGGCGGCACGGGCGCGGTCGCTGATCGGCACCAGCCGCTCGCGCCCGCCCTTGCCGCGCAGGATCAGATAGGGGCGATCGGGCGCCACCGCGTTGCGCGGCAGCGCGACGAGCTCGCTTGCCCGAAGGCCCGAACCGTAGAGAAGCTCCACCAGCGCCGCGAGCCGCAAATCGCGCGGATCGGGAGGCACGCGGACGATGCGCGCGGCGATCGCGTCGAACAACGCCTCTACATCGCCGGTCGACAGAGTGCGCGGCAGCGGGCGCGTCGCACCGGGGCGCGGCAGAGCGCTGCCCGGATCGTCGCCGCGCAGCCCCTCATCGGCGAGAAACGCATAGAAACGCCGCAATGAAGCCGATTTTCGCGCCACCGTGCTCCGCGCCAGCGGCATCCACTCGGCGCCAAGCCGCTCCAGATCCTCACGCCCGGCCTCGCCCAGCCGTCCACCGAGAAATTCGGAAGCGAGCCGCAGGTCGGTGGCATAAGCGGCGATGGTGTTGCCTGCGGCCCCGGCCTCGGCAGCCATCATCTCCAGAAAGCGCTCGATCAGCGCGCTATCGTTCGCCGACACGCTCATGCGACCGTGTCGGCGACGCGAATCACGCCCGCGTAATCGCCTCTACGGCGATCATCCGTGCATAATTTTCCATGCCCGCCGCGCGCAGGGCGGCAACGATATGGAACAGCGCCTCGGGCTGAACCTGCGACCAACGATAGGTCTGCATCCCCAGCGCCGCGAGCAGCACCACGGTCCCGGCATCGCCACGGCGACCCGCTGCGTCGATTTCCTGAGTCCAGCGATTGCTCTCGCCGATCCGCACGTCGAGCGCAGAGGCCATGCGTTGCGCGTCACTGTCCTCAAGCCGCCCCAGCCCCGCCAGACCGGCGAAGAACAGCTGTGCCTTGCGGCGATCGAAATTCGCACGATAGCTGTCGGCATCGCTGTAGGAGATACGCGCGCCCGGCGTCATGTCCGCCAGCGTCAGCATCGCCCAGCCATTGGTACCGCGCGCGACGACGCTCTGCCATGCCCGTGCCTGCTCACTAAGGCCGGTAGTCAGCATCGATGCGATCAGCAGGTCCGCATCCTCGCTCAGTTCGTCGCTCGCCGGAAGGCGGCCCGCTGCCCGGGCCGTGAGGATCAGGCGCGCATAATGGCGGCGCGAATCTCCCGGCGCTTCCCAAAGGCTGCGCATCGCCGTAACGCGGTCGGCCGCACGCGCAGCGGCATAGGCGGTGCGCAAATCGCGCGCCGTCGCCAGTTCTGCGCTGTTGCTATCGTCGTTGGCGGCGATTTCCCCATAAAGATCGACCAGCCCGGCGTTCGAAAACACGCCATTTGCCGCCGCCAGCTCGGCATCGGCGACCCGCAATGCGGGATCGGGGCGCGGCGAAAGCGCGTACCAGTAGCGCAGTTGCGGCCGGACGCCCTGCATCAGCCCGTCGGGAATTTCGACATTGCCCGCCATCGCAAGGCCATATCGCCATGTCGTCACGCGATCGACGCCGTTCCATTCGATCGTCACGGCACGCGCACCCGATGCACCGGTCGCAATCACTTTTTCAGCTAGCAGCGTATCGATGTCGTTGCGCGATCCGCTGCGCGTTCCTTGCTTCACCAGTTCTTCGGCACGCTTCGACTTGCCGACCAGCCCGGCGCACATCGCCTGGGCAAGCACCCAGCCGCGCGCGGGAAGCGTTTCGGCGCCACGATCGGCATAGGGGCACACCGCTGCGGGATCGCCATTGGCGAGCGCGACCTGCATCCCCGTCTGCATCAGCCAGGGCGAATAATCTTCGGTATCGACCGACTGGACGAGCAGCCGCGCGGCAACCGATTCGCCCATGCGGAGCAACAGCCATGCGCGCTCTGCAGTGAAATCGGCGCCGGAAATGCCCTGCGGCGTGTCGATCCGGGACATCAGGGCGCGGCGCAGCGCGATCGACAGCCAGCGCTTCACAGCGCTGAACGCCGAATGGACCATCCGGTTCGACTTCAACGCAATCTGCGAGATCGAAGAGCAGACC
>PAOI01000014.1 GCA_002707985.1 Sphingomonas sp.
GACCGATTCCTCGCTTGGCCTTGATGAACCGCCCCAGCCGCAATCTGCTGAGGCATATCGCGTGCTCGCGCGCAAATATCGTCCGAAAACCTTTTCGGAACTGATCGGCCAGGATGCGATGGTCACCACGCTGGGCAACGCGATCAAGCGCGACCGGCTGGCGCATGCCTTCCTGCTCACCGGCGTGCGCGGGGTGGGGAAGACCTCCACTGCGCGGCTGATCGCCAAGGCGCTCAATTGCATCGGGCCGGACGGGCAGGGCGGGCCGACCATCGATCCGTGCGGTGTGTGTGAGCCGTGCCGCGCCATTTCCGAAGGGCGGCATATCGACGTCATCGAAATGGATGCCGCCAGCCATACCGGCATCGACGATGTGCGCGAGATTATCGAGGCGTCGCGCTATGCCGCCGTATCGGCGCGCTACAAGATCTACATCATCGACGAAGTCCACATGCTGTCCAAGGCCGCGTTCAACGGCCTGCTCAAGACGCTGGAGGAGCCGCCGGCGCATGTGAAATTCCTGTTCGCCACCACCGAAGTGCACAAGGTGCCGGTGACGGTGCTGTCGCGGTGTCAGCGGTTCGATCTGCGCCGCATCCCCGCGGAATTGCTTGCCGAACATTTTGCGCGGGTGGTCGCGGCAGAGGGCGTGACGGCGGAGCCGGAGGCGCTGGCGCTGGTCGCCCGCGCGGCGGAGGGTTCGGCGCGCGACGGCCTCTCGATCCTCGATCAGGCGATTGCCCATGCCGATCTGGATGGCGGCGGCGTGCGCGCCGATGTGGTGCGCACGATGCTCGGCCTGTCCGATCGCGGCGCGATCCGCGACCTGTTCGGCCTGTTGCTTCGGGGCGATGGCCCCGCCGCGCTCGCGGCGTTGCGCGGCCAATATGATCTGGGCGTCGATCCGCAGGCGGTGCTCAAGACATTGCTCGAAACCGTCCATGCCGTGACGCTCACCAAGCTGGGCACAGAGCCTCAGGCGGGCCAGTCGGGCGAGGAAGTCCGCGCGCTGGAGGAATGGGCCGCCGCCCTTTCTTTCCCCGCGCTCCACCGGCTGTGGCAGCTGATGCTGAAGGGGCATGATGAGGTTGCGCGCGCCGCTTTGCCGATCGAAAGCTGCGAAATGGCGCTGCTCCGTGTGATCCATGCCTCGCAGCTCCCCGATCCGGGCGATCTGGCGCGGCGGCTCGCCTCGGGCGAAATGCCTGCGGGCGCGCAGCCGCCTGCGCAATCCGCATCCGCGCCGCCCGCCGCGCCGGTCGCGCAAAATCAGCCTGCGCCGGAGCCCCAGCCGCCCGCGCTGCCCGCCGATCTCGCGGCGCTCGCGCAGATGCTGCAGGACCGCAATCGCTTCGCGCTGGCGGAGGATGTGCGCTCGATCGTGCGGGTCGTCACCTATGATGCGCCGCGCATCGATTTCGCGGCGGCGCGCAGTCTTCCCTATGATTTCCTGCGCGAGCTGGGCGCTGCGCTGCGCGAAATCACGGGCGTCAATTGGCAAGTGAAGGTCGTGGACGGCGAAGGCCAGCCCACGCTACGCGAACAGGGCGAAGCGGCGGAGGCGGCGGAAAAGGCCGCCGTGCTCGCCTCGCCCGTCGTCGCGGCGGCGATGGAGGCGTTTCCGGACGCCGAACTGGTCGGCTGGAAACGCAGCAGGAGTGGTTGAGTATGAAGAACCTCGATGAAATCATGGCAATGGCACAGAACGTCCAGGCCGAATTGCAAAAGGCGCAGGAAAGCCTCGACACGATCGAGGTCGAGGGCGTGTCCGGCGGCGGTCTGGTAAAGGTGCGCGCGTCC
The DNA here is from genome assembly GCA_002707985.1 of Sphingomonas sp. Lineage (GTDB taxonomy): Bacteria > Pseudomonadota > Alphaproteobacteria > Sphingomonadales > Sphingomonadaceae > Sphingomonas. Next base: position 1,801 of record PAOI01000014.1, read on the forward strand.
GCCAAGGGGCGGATTCTGGGCGTGGATATCGACGATTCGCTGCTCCAGCCGTCCGAAAAGGGGATGCTGGAGGATCTGATCGCTGCTGCGCTCAACGATGCCCGCACCCGCGCCGATGCCGCGTCGCAGGAACAGATGTCGAAGATGACCAGCGGACTGCCGCTGCCGCCGGGATTCAAGCTGCCTTTCTAAGCGCTTGTCCGCTCTCCGAACCGCAACTGTCGGAACCAGCCGCATATTCCTCGCGTTCTTGGGCCCAGTTCAGTTAGCGTAGGGAGTAGGAACATGGCCACGGAAACGACCACGACGGAAGCGCCGCACACGACTGTCATCGAACGCCGCGGCAGCGGTGCCGGCATCCTGATCGGCCTTGCGGTCCTGATCCTGGTGATCGTCGGCGCCTTTTACCTGATCAACCAGACCAACAACGAAAACGCGCAGACTCAGGCGATCGAGGGGGCGGCGCAGAGCGTTGGCGATGCCGCCGATTCGGTCGGAGATGCCGTCAAGCCCGGCGAATAAACAAGCAAGTACGCACGGTCAGCGGATGCAGGCGTCCAGTCCCTGCGTCCGCACCGTCGCGATCCGCGCGGCGATGCTGTTGGCATAACGCCGCGTAAATCCCGTCGGATTCACGCCCGCGCGGTGCTTGGGCAGCGGCAGCACCGCTGCAATCTGCGCGGCCTCGCGAGTGGTAAGCCGATCCGCGCCATGTTTGAAATAGCGTTGCGCACCCGCTTCGACGCCATAGGTGCCGATGCCGGTTTCCGCGACGTTCAGATACACTTCCATGATCCGCCGCTTGCCCCACAGTCGCTCGATCAGGAAGGTGAACCACGCCTCCAGCCCCTTGCGGACATAGCCGCCGCCTTGCCACAGAAAGACGTTCTTGGCGGTCTGCTGGCTGATTGTCGATCCGCCGCGAATGCGCCCGCCCTGTTGATTGCGTTTCCAGGCCTTTTCCATGGCTTGCCAGTCGAAACCATTGTGCTGGCAGAATTTGGAATCCTCCGCGCCGATCACTGCCCGCGCCATGTTCGGATCGATCCGCGACAGCGAGCGCCAGCTGTGGCGCGCGCCGTGCCCGCCAAAGACATCGCCGATCATCGTCAGGGTGATCGGGGGCGGGACGAAGCGGTATATGCCGACCATCGCGACCGAGAGCAGGATGAAACCGGCCACCAGAAGGAACGCCCATTTCGCCACGCGGCGGAAAATCGAGCGGCGGGGACGGGGTGGTTTCGATCGGGTAGCAGGTGGCGGTGGAGGGGAGGGAGGGGGTGTTTCCCGCTTGCTATCGATGGGCTGCGGAATGCGGAGCGGAACACCCGAAGCGCTCGACCCGGGGAGGAAATCCTCCACCGGAGCGGTTTCGTCGGCATCGAGTGCGGAAAGCGGTGGCCAGCCATCAGGATGGGTGACCTGAATATGCCGGCCCTTCGCGTCGCGCGTTGGGGCACCCGGAGTGGCGGAGGGGTCGCGTGGCGAGGAGGGAGGTAACCGCTCCTCGCCAGCTTCGTCGTCATCGACGGCCATGATGCCTGGCTGCTTCCCTGCCGTGTCGGACGATCAGGCGGTCAGCAGCCGCTTTTCGCCCGCCAGCCGCATCATCGCCTTTTGCAGCTTTTCGAATGCGCGCACTTCGATCTGGCGCACGCGTTCGCGGCTGACGCCATAGACCTGGCTCAATTCCTCGAGCGTCTTGGGATCGTCGGTCAGGCGCCGTTCGGTGAGAATATGCTTCTCGCGCTCATTCAGGTCGTCCATCGCCTCGACCAGCATTTCGTGCCGGACATCGGCTTCCTGCGTTTCGGCTACGCGCTCGTCCTGCAGCGGCTCTTCGTCGGCGAGCCAGTCCTGCCACTGGCTCTCGCCATCTTCGCGCATGGGAACATTGAGCGACGTATCGCCGCCCATCGCCATGCGACGGTTCATCGAAATGACTTCGTCCTCGGTCACGCCCAGATCGGTCGCGATCTTCGCCACGTCCTCGGGACGGAGGTCGCCATCCTCGAACGCGTCGAGTTTCGCCTTCATCCGGCGCAGATTGAAGAACAGCTTCTTCTGCGCGGCGGTGGTGCCCATCTTGACCAGCGACCAGCTGCGCAGAATGAATTCCTGGATCGAGGCGCGGATCCACCACATCGCATAGGTGGCGAGGCGGAAGCCGCGATCGGGTTCGAATTTCTTCACGCCCTGCATCAGCCCGATATTGCCTTCGCTGATCAGTTCGCTGACCGGCAGGCCATAGCCGCGATAGCCCATGGCGATCTTTGCCACGAGCCGCAAATGGCTGGTCACCAACTGCGCAGCCGCATCGGTGTCGCCATGCTCCTGAAAGCGTTTGGCGAGCATATATTCCTGTTCCGGGGCCAAGATCGGAAACTTCTTGATCTCGGCCAGATAGCGGTTGAGGCTTGCCTCACCACCGAGCGCGGGGATCGTCGCAGGGACGTTGTTTCCGCTAGCCATGATCATTTCTCCCTTCGGGTGCTCTGGGGCCGGTCGCTTCGATGCAATCGTGCCACCTAATCTATACGAGAAGCTTATCGAACAGTTCCTGCATGTCAGCAGGCATTTCGCTGTCGAACGCTAAAGCGTTACTTTTGATCGGGTGAATGAACCCGAGATGCGCCGCGTGCAATGCCTGCCGCCCGAAACCGAGCTGTTCGAGCACAGGGCGGTGCGTCGCGCGAGTACGAGAATATACCGGGTCTCCCAGTAACGCATGTCCGATCGAAGCCATATGCACGCGAACCTGATGCGTGCGTCCGGTTTCGAGCCGGCATTCGACCAGCGCGGATTCGCGCAGCGGCTTCAGCATTTTATAATGCGTCACCGCGCGTTTGCCGCCGTTGACGATCGCGATCTTCTTGCGATTGTTCGGCGACCGCGCGAGCGGCGCGTCGACCGTGCCCTGCGGCGGCATCGGCACGCCGGCGACGATCGCGCGATAGCGCCGGTCGATGCTGTGCGCCTTGAACTGTCGGGCCAGCCCCTCATGTGCACGGTCATGCTTGGCGGCGACCATCAGCCCCGATGTGTCCTTGTCGATCCGATGGACGATGCCGGGCCGGGCAACGCCGCCGATGCCGGAAAGCTGCCCCGCGCAATGGTGGAGCAGCGCGTTGACCAGCGTGCCGTCCGGGTTTCCCGCAGCAGGATGCACCACCAGCCCGGCGGGCTTGTCCACCACGATCAGATGCTCGTCCTCGAACACCACGTCGAGCGCGATATCCTGCGCTTCGTTATGCGCAGGCTCGGGAGCAGGCACGCTGACCTGAAACCGCAGCCCCGAAGCGATCTTGCGCGAAGGATCGCGGACAAGACCATCCGGGCCGACAACATTTCCTGTAGAGATCAGGGCCTTCACGCGCTCGCGCGAAAGCGTGGGAAGCGCATCGGCAAGCGCGCGATCCAGACGCCAGCCATTTGCTGCATCCGCGATCACGGCCTCGACTATCGCTACCCCCCGATCCATTATGTGTCCTAGATGGGTATGACGGTTGAAATTTCAAGACGGCTGCTTGCCGAAATCGACGCCGCTGCCGCAGCCGCGGCGCCGCGCGAAGCATGCGGGCTGCTGTTTGGCGACAGCGATGCAATCACTGCCTGGAAACTCGCCGAAAATGTCGCTGCAACGCCCGAAACGCATTTCGAAATCGACCCCGTAACGCTGTTCGCGGCGATCCGCGGGGAGCGGGCGGGCGGGCCGCGCCTGATCGGATATTGGCATTCGCATCCCAATGGCGATGCAGCGCCTTCGCCCACCGACGCAGCGATGGCGGCGCCGGACGGGAAATATTGGCTGATCGTCGCGCGGGGCGAAGCAACCTGCTGGCGCGCGGCAGAGCGCGGCAGCCGCCACGGTCGTTTCGACCCGATGGTGCTGAGCCCGATCGCCTGATCTTCGGCACCGCGCGCGCATTTTCCGAAAACCGCAGTTTTGCGTGCAAAGTTCGCACCGGTTCGCACCAACCCGCGCGCATATGAGCGTGCGCCCGCGCGCGAGGCGTTACATATCAAGAGGCAGATAAATTCGAACATATAGAGAACATACTAATATCGCGAAAGGCTGTAGGATAGGCCAAATTCGCCATCGCGGCGCTCAATCGAAGCGTACGGCGATGGTGAATCGCAGCGCAGTATCGGCCAGCCTCGCTGGAGGGGCAGGCATCGGGGCCGCGCGCGTCACGGTGCGCAGCGCGAGCCGGTCGAGCAGCGGATTGCCGCTGCTGCGACTGAGCGAAACATCACGCACTGCGCCGCGGCGATCGACCGTGAACGCGACGGATGTCTCGCCCCGCATGCGGATGCCGCGCGGGCGGCGGGTGTTGATGTGCGACCAGAGCGCATTGGCGTAGGTATCACGGACATTGGCCGATTCAGGGGCCGGTTCTCGGACGCGCCCAGGCGAAGGGCGCGCGCCGGGTTGCGGCAAAACCGGTACGGACGCCGATGGTGCGGCGAGTGGCGCCAGGTCTGAGGGCAAGGACGCCGCTGGTTCGGTCGCTGACGCTTGCGAAGCAGCGGCAGGTGGCGATGGCGACACCAATGCCGGCGACGGGGCGGGCTTGCGTGGTTCGGGGCGAGGCGGGGCGGCTTCCGGCTCGGGTTCCGGCGTCGCGACCCGATCGGGAATCACGTCGAACAGGCGCAGTGGTTGCTGCTCCGCCTGCGGCGCGATCACCGCAGGCGCAAGCATCAGGATCAAGGCGAGCAATGCCAACGTCGTCGTGGCACTGCCCGCGCCCACCCATCGGTCGCGGCGCGAGGGACGATAGCCCCCCGCGCCGGATCGATCAGAAGGATTTGCTGAGCGAGACATTGAAGCTGCGTCCGCGCCCCGGAACCGGACGAAGCACGCCGGTCGCAATCCGGTCGCCAAGCGACACGCCGCCCAGCGGCAGCGCATATTCCCTGTCGAACAAATTGCTGACATCGACGCCAAGGCGGAAGCCGCTGACCGTATAGCCCGCGCCGATATTGGCGAGGACATAGCCATCGGTTTCCGGTTCGTTGCGCGTGGCATCGACGCGCGTCTTGTCCGCCACGCCTTCGATCTCGACATGCCCGTCGAAACCGGTGCCGCTCCTATAGTGCAGCCCAAGCGACGCATTGAACGGCATCTGGTGATAGAGCGGCGCATCGTCAGCCAGATTGTCGCCCTGCAGCCAGCTTGCCGCCGCTTCGACGCGCAAATGGCCGCCAGTATCGTTGCGCATCAGCTCGATCGCGCCCGAAACGTCGAGCCCGTAGAAACGCGCTTCGCCATTGGTGAATTGCAACTGCACGAAACCGCTGGGCATGCCCATCATGTCGGTCAGATCGGCGATTTTCACCACGTCGATATAATCGTCGACATGCGTGAAATAGGGAGAGAAGCGCAGCGACCACGGCGTGTCGCCGCCGCCGCTGAACGTCGCTGCCGCGCTCACCGTATCGGCGCTTTCGGGCGTCAGGTTCAGATTGCCCACATAGCCGTTGCCGTCGCCGAACCAGCCGATCATCTGGCTCGCCATCGCGCCGCGACCCCAGCTGTAGCGCTCATAAAGGTTGGGCGAGCGCACCTTATGGGCATAGCCCAGCTCGAACGCGACGCCCTTTGCCGCGTCCCAGTTGAGCAGCGCCGATCCGCTCCAGTTGCTGTCGTGCCGATCGCGGTCGGCGGCGTTGAAGGCGGCGGCCGCTGCGACATCGGCCATCTGCATCATGCCGGTGCCATAGGGCGCGACATCGCCGGTGTTCATCCAGACCTGATCGTTGCGGACGCCGATGGTGGTGCGGACGGCATCGCTCCACTGTGCTTCCCATTCGGCATAGCTGCCCAGCCGATCGCGCTTGGCGCCATTGATGTTGATGAAGCTGTTCGGCCCCATCATCATGCTGCCCGCAACCGGCGGCCACCATTCGTTGAGCCACTGATGGTGAAACTCGCTGCCGAAACGCACGGTGTCGCGGCTCGATACGGGGATCGACACCGCCAGACGATATCCGGCGGTATGACCTTCTCCGAGCATCGGCATGCCGCCATCGGCAATCCCGCCCTTGTCCTCCAGAAAGTTCATTTCATGGTCGGTGTCGCGGTAATGCGCCGTGAAATCGACATCGCCCCAGCCGAAATAGCCCTGATAGCGGCCATTCAGGAACCAGGACTGGTTGTCGGTCATGTCCATATGCTGGTTGGGAAAGCCCTCATAGGGCGCACGCTGGATGCCGCCGCGCAGCGTGAACAGGCCTGCGCCGGTGACTGCGCCGAGCGTCAGGCTGTGGTCGGTCTTGGCATATTCGGTCGAACGAACGACGCCGGCATTGCCGCCGCCGTCATAATTTTCCGACTGGGTATAGCTGCCGTCATAGGTGAGGCTGAGGCTGTCGGTCGCGACGGTGACGTTCGCCGCGCCGCCGAACGCGTCGCCATTGGAGCGGTAGAAGGCCGCGATGCGGCCCGTGACCAGAGTCGCATCGGGTCCGGCGAATTTGGGATCGGCGGTGCTGACGCTGATCGCGCCGCCGATCGTGTCGCCGCCCATGCTGACGGGAGTAACGCCGGTGAGCACCGAAATGCTCTCCACCGTCTGCGGGTCGGTATAGGAAAGCGGCGGGTTCATGTTGTTGGGGCACACCTCGTCGATCTTCACCCCGTCGACCAGGATCGAGACGCGGCCATTGTCGAGCCCGCGAATGGTGGGAAGGCTGGATACGCCGCCCGCGCCGAATGCGTTGACGCCGGGGATGCGGGTAAGCGTTTCGGCGGTGTCGCTGCTGGTCGCGGAATCGCGGGCCAGGGTATCGCGATCGATGGTCTGGCCCGAAGCGGGATCGGAGCCGATTGCGACCGGCGGCAGGGCAGTGGCGTCCTGCGCCATCGCGGGGAAAGCGGGAAGCGTGGCGCCGCAAATCAGCGCAAGGCGAAGCGCCGCAACCGGGCGGCGCGCATCAAACATCGTCATGGAACAGTCTCGTCTGCTGGTCCGCCGCGCAAATGCGCGACGGCTATCCGAAAGCAGCGCACGACGGCTGTCCGCCGCGCGCATCGTTGCGTTTCAGAGGTTCAGCAGCGGTGGCGCGTGGCTGGGCGGCGGTGGCGCCGACAGACCTGCGCCGGGGCGGACCATGACGATCCGGGGCGCGGGGGTTTCGGCGACATAGCCGATCCGGAGCACCGGCGGAGCGACCAATGCCGGCAGTTCGGCAGGCGATGCGTGCCCGGCAAAGCTGCAATGATCGCGCGGATCCTTTGGCGCCTGCTTCTGATGATCGGGCGTCAGCCGGCGCGCATAGTCGCCGGTCAGTATCTTTTCGGCCAGTCCGGTGCCGGTACAGATGGTGACGACTACCGAATGATCGGCGGCGCGGGCGGGCATATAGCCTGGTGGCACGACAATGGTGAGCGCAATAGCCGCAAAGGCCAGCACTCGCATCACCCGGCCGATCAGGCCGATTCTGATGGCATCCATCCCCATTTGTGCCGCGCTGCTAGGCTGCACGCTGTCGCGGCGCAACACGAAAACGCGCGCGCCGCGACAATGCGGAGAGGATCAGGCCGCCACCTTGCGGCGCTCCGCCATTTCCTCGTTGAGCATTTCGGCGAGCAGGAAGGCGAGCTCGATGCTCTGGCCGGCGTTGAGGCGCGGGTCGCAATGGGTGTGGTAGCGCGCTTCGAGATCGGCCTCGCCGATGTCGATCATGCCGCCGGTGCATTCGGTGACGTCCTGCCCGGTCATCTCGCAATGGATGCCGCCGCCATAAGTGCCCTCGGCACGATGCACGGCGAAAAAGCCGCGTACTTCGGCCAGGATGCGGTCGAACGGGCGCGTTTTATAGCCATTGGCGGCCTTGACGACATTGCCGTGCATCGGGTCGCAGCTCCACACCACCGGATGGCCTTCGCGCTTCACCGCGCGGACCAGCTTCGGCAGACCATCCTCGATCTTTTCATGGCCGTAGCGCGTGATCAGCGTCATCCGCCCCGGAATACGCGCGGGATTGAGCGTATCGAGCAGGCGCAGCAGTGCGTCGGGCTCCAGCGTCGGGCCGCATTTCATCCCGATCGGATTGCCGATGCCGCGCAGATATTCGACATGCGCCGATCCTTCGAACCGGGTGCGGTCGCCGATCCACAGCATATGCGCGCTGGTGTCGTACCATTGGCCGGTCAGGCTGTCCTGACGGGTAAGTGCCTGCTCATAGGGGAGCAGCAGCGCTTCATGGCTGGTGTAGAAATCGGTAGCCTTCAATTGCGGCACGCTGTCGGCATCGATGCCGCATGCTTCCATGAACTCCAGCGCTTCGCCGATCCGGTCGGCGACGTCGCTGAACCGCGCGGCCCACGGGCTGCGGCCCATGAAATCGAGCGTCCACTTATGCACCTGATGCAGATTGGCATAGCCGCCCTGCGCAAAGGCACGGAGCAGGTTGAGCGTCGCGGCGGACTGGCTGTACCCCTGGACCATGCGCTGCGGATCGGGGATGCGTGCTTCTGGGGTGAAGGCGCTGCCATTCACATTGTCGCCGCGATAGCTGGGCAGCTCGACTCCGTCGATCGTCTCGGTGGGAGACGAGCGCGGCTTGGCGAACTGCCCGGCCATCCGGCCCACCTTCACTGTCGGGAGCTTTGACGCGAAGGTGAGCACGACCGCCATCTGAAGGATGACGCGGAAGGTGTCGCGGATGTTGTTGGGGTGAAACTCGGCGAAGCTTTCGGCGCAATCGCCGCCCTGAAGCAGGAACGCCTTGCCCTCGGAAACGCGCGCGAGCTCTTCGGTCAGCTGCCGCGCTTCGCCGGCAAAGACGAGCGGCGGGAAGCTGGCGATCTGGCCGGTTGCGGCGTTGAGCGCCTCGGTATCGGGATATTCGGGCAGCTGACGCGCTTCGTGCGCAGTCCAGCTGTCGGGGGACCATTTGTTCATGGCGTCCTCTCCGGGGCGATAGGGGACGAACCAGTCGGCATGATGGGCGATGCCGTTGGCGGCGATTTGATTGACGACGGTGCGGCTGGCGCGTTTGCCATGCTCTTCCCAGCCCTGAACGGTCGAACCGGGCGAATCATACCAGGCACCGAAAGCGGCGCGGGTGAGGGCGCGTTCCTCGCGGAACCGGCGGATCTTGAAACCAGCTAAAGTCGTCATGGGAGGCGCGGCTTACTCCGATGGGGTAATGCGCGCAAACCCTTTTTGAATAAATTTGCGTTTGCCGCCGAACCCCCGTCGGGCGTTATTGCCCGCCCGACATCGAATAGGGCCGCATATCGGGGCGTGTCGCCCAGCTGGTGTTCGGCGTCGCCTGCATCGTGAAGCGGAGCTCGCCGCCCGCCATGATCTCGCTGTGGCGGAGGAAGCTGCGGTTGAGGCGACGGCCGTTGAGCTCGACCTTGCCGATATAGTTGTTCTGCGGCGTCAGATTGTCGGCGACGATCGTGAAGTCCTTGCCGTTCGGCAAATGCAGCGTCGCGCGGTTCACGAAGGGGCGGCCGATGGCATATTCGAGGCTGCCCGGCGTTACCGGATAGAAGCCGAGCCCGGTGAAGAACAGCCAGGCCGACATCTGGCCCAGATCGTCATTGCCCGAAAGGCCGGCGGGCGTTTCGTTATACTGGCTGGCGACGATCTGAGTCAGCCGCTCCTGCGTCTTCCACGGCGCGCCTGCGAAATCATAGAGATAGGCGACGTGATGGCTCGGTTCGTTGCCGTGGATATACTGGCCGATCAGCCCGGCGATATCTTCGGCATGGCTGTAATCGATGCCCGAATTGTCATAATCGAACATCGCGTCGAGCTTGGCTATCGCCGCCCGGTCGCCGCCCATTGCGGCGAACAGCCCGGCCTGATCCTGCGGCACGAACCAGCTATATTGCCACGCATTGCCCTCGGTATAATCGGAGCCATAGTTGATCGCGGTCGGATCGAACGGCTCGCGATAGTTTCCGTCGGCAAGCCGCGCGCGCAGGAAGCCGGTGCCGGTGTCGAAACTGTTCCGCCAGTTTCCGGCGCGGGCATAGAATTGCCGGGCGATATCGTCCTTGCCCATCGCCTGTGCCATCCGGGCGATCGTCCAGTCGTCATAGGCATATTCGACTGTTTTCGAAGCGGCTTCGGGTTCCTTGTCGATCGGAACATAGCCGAGCCGCATATATTCACGCAGGCCGCCATAGGGGGCATAGGTGGCGCTGGCGACCATCGCCTCGAGTGCTTCTTCCCCGTCAAAACCGCGAATGCCCTTCAGCCATGCGTCGGCGATGACGGGGACGGCATGATAGCCGATCATCGTCCAGGTCTCGCGCCCCTGAAACTGCCACACCGGCAGGATGCCATAGGGGCTGTCGCGGCGGCTGGCGAGCAGCGAGCGGACGATGTCGCTGTTGGTTTCCTCCGGCTGGACCAGCGTCAGCAGCGGATGTTCGGCGCGGAACGTATCCCAGAGCGAGAAGGTCGAGCGGAAGGCGAACCCGTCGGCGCGGTGGACCGCATTGTCGGTGCCGCGATAGCGCCCGTCGACATCGCCCGCGATCGATGGCGCGATCAGGCTGTGATAGAGCGCAGTATAGAGCATGCGGCGCATCGGCGCAGGGGCGTCGATATCGACGGCGCCCAGCGCGGTTTCCCAGCGTTCGCGGGTGGCTGCGGCGACCTGATCGAAACTGCCCGCTTCGGCGTCGAGATTGGCGATGGCGCCGGCTTCATCCACCGTGGAGATGGCGACCTGAACCTCCAGCGGCGCTTCGATCTGTCCGAAGTCGAAACGGGCGACGAGCGCGCGGCCCAGCTTTTCCGCGACGGCATCCTCGCCGCGCCCCGGCCCCTGAAATCCGCGATAGGGGATATTCTCTTCGGTGTTGACGAAGGCATGCGTCTTGAGCGGCGTGGAAAAGCGGATCGCGAAATAGAGCTGGCGGTCGGGCGCCCAGCCGCGCGTCTGGCGCGATCCGGTGATCGTGCCGTCGGGGCGGATGCGGATCGAGGACCAGAGCGTCTTGCCGGGATAATTGTAGAGCGAACTGCGCAGGTCGAGGATCAGATGCGCGTCGCTGCCCGCAGCAAAGCTGTAGCGATGGACGCCGGTGCGCAGCCCCGCCGTCATTTCCGCGCGCACGCCGATATCGGAGAGAGTCACGGCATAATAGCCCGGCCGCGCGATTTCGGTGTCGTGGCTGAAGCGCGAGCGATAGCCCGATCCCGGCACGTTCGCGTCGCCCGGTTCCAGCTTCACGTCATCGCCGACTGCCGGCATCATCAGGAAATCGCCCAGATCGGAATGGCCCGCACCCGAAAAATGGGTGTGCGAAAAGCCCTGGATGGTCGGATCGTCGTAGCGATAGCCCGATGCGTGACCATAGCATTCGCGGATCTCGCACGTCGCATCGGTATCGGGGGACAGCTGGACCATGCCGAACGGCGCAACCGCGCCCGGAAAGGTATGGCCTTCGCCACCGGTGCCGATCATCGGATCAGCATCGTCATAACCCTGGAAAGCCAGCAGTGCAGGAGCGGCGAGCAGCAGTGCGATGCGCGAGACGAATTTGGTCATGCGCGCGACTATAGCGCGGGAGCGGGCAGGGGGAAGCGCAGCGTCCGCCCTTCCAATGTTTGCGCTTCGACTGGCTCGCTGGAACGGCTCTCCGGAAGGCCTTGCCGCGGTCTCAATATCCCGCGTCGAGATCCACCAGATTTTCCATCGGCCGGCCCGCCAGATACGCATCGAGATTGCGCAGGAACAGGTCGACTGCGCGCAGGAACATCTTCGTCTGGCTCCGTCCCGACAAATGCATCGAATGGATCGCATTGGGCGCATCCCAGAGCGGATGTTCGGGCGGCAGCGGTTCGGGCGTGACCGTGTCGAGGAATGCGCCGCCGATGCGCCGCGCCTTGAGCGCCGCGATCAGCGCGTCCTGATCGATCATGTCGCCGCGCCCGACATTGACGATCCAGGCGGTCGATTTCATCGCCGCCAGTTCCGCTTCGCCGATCATCGCGGCGGTTGCGCCGGTGGCCGGGGCGGCGAGAATGATCCAGTCGAAATCCTCGAGCCGGTCGCGCCACTGATCCGGAGTCAGCGTGCCGTCGCGGCCCGATCGGGTGACGCCGGTAACCGCCACGTCGAACCCGGCGAGCCGCGTGCCGATCATCCGGCCGATCGTGCCGTATCCGATGATCAGCGCGCTTGTGTCGTAAAGCTCCATCTGGCCCGGCGCGGTGTTCGTCCATTCGTGCCGGTCGGCCATCCGCACCACTTCGTCGAACCGCTTGGCAGCGGCCAGGACGCCCAGCACGGCATATTCCGCCACCGCTTCGGCATTGATCCCGCCGCCATTGGTGAGGATCGCGCCCTGTTCTTTCAGCCGCGCGAGATCGAAATCGTCCACGCCCGCGCGCAGAGTCGACGCCCATTTGAGCTTGCGCCCGGTGACGAGGATGTCGGGGCCTTCGCGTGCATCCTGCAAGTCGATCCAGGCGATTTCGGCATCCGCCACCATTTCCGCCGCCTCGGAGGCATTGGTGAACCATAAAGGCTCCACCGCATCTGGCAGGCGCGGTTCGAGGAGCGGGCGGGCGAGCGCGGGGAGTACGGCCTTCATGGCTCTTGGCTACTCCCCGCGGCGTGCGCGCTCAATCCATTGCGTTCGACCGGGCCGGTTAGTGGCGGGGTTGCGGGCTCTCGCTCGAATCGGGCCAGTCATGCGTCGAAGCCCGGCCTTGCGTCGGCGTCGGTGAGGGCGTGACCCGTCGGCTCGGTTGACGCTCGTCCGGCGTTTTCGCTTGTTCCCGGGCCTCTGCCTTCGTCTGCGTTGACGTCTGGGTCTGCCTGGGCGTCGGAGAAGCATCGGAGCGCTGATCGCCCTGCGTTTTCGGGGACTGTGCTCGCGATGTGGGGCTGGGCGAGGCTGTCGGCCGGTCGCTGTCGTTATTCCGGCGCGCACGCGTCACTGCGGTGCTTGCCGAAGCATGTTCCTGACTTGCCCAGTCGCGTGCGGCTTCGGCTTCGCGGCGCGTGGTCGTATCGGGCGTAGATGCCTTGCCGTCGCGGTCGAAGCTGCGCGTGGGCTCGCCGCCCGAATAGGCATAGCCGCGTTCGCCCTGCTGGACGTAGAAGGGGCTGTCCGATCCATTGCGATAATAGGCGACTTCGCTGCCGTCGCGCGATGCGGTGCGCACGATATGCCCGTCGCGCATCCACGCCCAGCCATCGCCGTGGCGCACGCGGGTTACGCCGCTGCCGGCGGAGATAACGGTGTCGATCGTATCGACGGCGGTCAGCGTGCTGCTGTCTTCGGTCGTCGTCGCGCTCGATGCGCTGGGCGTATCGACGACGGACACGGCTGTATCGCTGTCTTCGTCCGCAATCGCGGCTTCGTCGGCGATATTGTCGTCGATGCTGAGATTTTGCTCGCTCGCCGCCGGATCGGCGGCACTATCACCCGGCGACGAGCAAGCAGTCAGCGCAAGTCCGGCAGCGAGCGAAAACGATGCTGCGACCCCGAGGGGGATGTATGACTTCATTCTCGCTCCGGTCCTACCCGAGGGGTGCCTTGGCTCACCCTGACGAGAGGCTTTTCGGAATATGGTGTTGCCGGCGAATTTCAGCACTGAAACATTTGGTTATCCGGCTGTTTTTCAAAGATCGGGGCGCCAGTCCCATCCCATCGGGTCGCCGTCCATNACNTCGANNCCCGCNGCNGTCAGCTCGTCGCGAAGNACATCGGAGCGNGCGAAATCCTTTTCCGCACGCGCCGNGCGGCGATCCGCCAGCATNGCTTCGATNCGATCGGNGTCCATCGTCGCGCTATCGGGCCGCACACGCAGATCGGCGCGCGTCAGCTTGAGCAGGTCGAGCCCCAGCACCGCATCGAATTCGGCAAGCGCCTCGATACGCGCCTCGGCGGGCATCCGCTTTTGCGCCAGCAGATCGTCGAGGATCGGCAGCGCACGCGGCGTGTTGAGATCGTCCGAAACCGCTTCGTCCAGCGCCGCGACGAAACGGGCGGCGGGATGGCCATCGGCACGGGCAGCGCCGGTTGCGGTCGCTTCCACCGNATCGGGCAGATGCTTGCGCACGGTCATCACCAGCCGCTTCAANCGCGTCAGCGCCGCCGCCAGATTTTCGNTGCTGAACTCNAGCTCGCTGCGATACTGCGCCGAAAGGCACATCAGCCGATAGGCGAGGGGGTGCACCCCGCGTGCAATCAGCGAATCGAGCGTTGCGATCCCGCCCTTCGACTTCGACATCTTGCCGCCGCGATCGACCAGGAAGTTATTGTGCATCCAGAAGCGCGCACCGGTGTCGGCGCAATCGCAATAGGCCTGATTCTGGGCGATTTCGTTGACGTGATGGATCTCGCGATGGTCGATACCCCCGGTGTGGATATCGAACGGCATCCCCAGATACATCCGCCCCATCACCGAGCATTCGAGGTGCCAGCCCGGCGCGCCCCTTCCCCAGGGCGAATCCCATTCCATCTGGCGGGTTTCGCCCGGCGGCGTCTTGCGCCAGATCGCAAAGTCCTGCGGATGCCGCTTGCCCGCGACCGGATCGATACGGCCTTCGCCGGCATCGTCCTGCGCACCGGCCAGCCGCCCGTAATCGGGCACGGTGGTGCTGTCGAAATAGAGGCCGCTGTCGATTTCGTAGCAATGTTCGGGCGCGATCTTCTTCGCGAAATCGAGCATTTCGTCGATGCAGCTGGTCGCCGTCGGCATGTGATCGGGCGTGCGGATGTTGAGATCGGCCAGATTGCGCCGGAACACCGCCGTATAATGCGCGGCGATGTCCCANGCGCTCATCGCNCGCGCCTTTGCCGCNGCTTCCATCTTGTCGTCGCCCGCGTCNGCATCCGATGTCAGATGGCCGACATCGGTGATGTTGAGGACATGGGTGAGCGCATGGCCCTTCCACCGCAGCACGCGGCTCAGCGTGTCGGTGAAGACATAGGCGCGCAGATTGCCGATATGCGGGTCGCTATAGACCGTCGGTCCGCACGAATAGACGCGCACGCCTTTCCCGGAATCGATCGGTTCGAAACGCTCCAGCGAGCGCGAGATGGAATTATAGAATGTGAGCGGTGCCTGCTGCATGGCGGTGGCCCATAACGGCTCACATTGATTTCGTCACATATTACTGCGCGATGGCGCATTGATGCGTCGCAGCATATACTCGGCGGCGATTCGGGGCGGGAGAACTGCAATGGAAAAGATGTCGATTATCGGTATCGCAGGCGCTTCCATTGCGCTTGTCNTGCTCGTGGTGCGCATGATNGCCCATCGCAAGCGCAAAAATGCGCGCCGTGCCCGCAGGCAGCGCAACATCGCGCATCGATCGGCATGGGAATGGCTCTATGGCCGTTCGCGCAACCACAAAAGGCTGACATACCGGCCCGAAGATCCGGCGGTATAGCGAAGCATCGCTTCAGACCTGCTGGTCGAGCGCCTGCGCCACCATCGCGCTCCAGATTTCCGCGACATCGCCGCCTGCCTTTTCGCCCGCTGCGACCATTTCGGCAGTCGGTTCGCGAAGCGTTTTGAGTACCGCTTTCGCGCGCGACACTTCCTGATCCCAGGTGGCGTCGATATGGCCGCTGACGGCGGCGGCGATTGCCGCACCTCCGGCNGGCCTGTCGCCATTGGGGCTNTGCGCTTCGGCGCAGATGACNCGCGCGATTCGTTCGATCGGCGACGTAAGGGCGATATCGGTCATGGCATGGCTCCCGTTCGCTTTCAGGGGCAACGCCTGCCTTTCCNGGCTGTTCCGCAGCAGCGGAAAANNGGNCAGGGATCGGGCAGGCGCGCGATCCCCANNCCTTGCCGGNCGAGNTTCAGGCCGCCAGCGATCCTTCGACGGCCGATTTGCCGTGGCGACGGAACAGGCCGGTTCCCTGCATACCGCCCGCCATCATCGGCACTGCCGTGCCGCAATAGGCGCATTCGGCGGTCATACGTCCGATAATCCAGTGCGACTTGCCGCAGCCGGGGCAGTGATTTGCCTCATCCGGGCGATACGCAACACGATACCCGGTATGGGCCTGACGGATGCCGAAATCGTACATCATTTGTCTCCCTTAACCGGGGGGTACAACGGGCCGGGAAACGGGTTTGTTCCGCATGTGTCGCGAACCGCGTCAATAGCGGTCCGCCGCTCGGAAGGTGCGACTCGCCGCTAAACCTGCCGAATTTTCACGCCCATGCCGCCAGAATTTGAAGGAAACGCAGTGATGCGACTCGGGCAAACATGCCCAGCCAAATGGCCGGACCATTCGCTTTTCGATTGGGAGAGGTGCCGTTGCGAACGGCAAAGGATAGTGGAGGCCCGAGCCGGAATCGAACCGGCGTATACGGATTTGCAGTCCGCTGCGTCACCACTCCGCCATCGGGCCTTATCAACGACTTAGCCCGATTTGTGCGGTGGTTTTCGCACTGGCGATCCGTCGTTTCGCACTGAACGCTGTTTGTTCTCACGCCCTCTGCTCCAATTTTGCCACCGCTTCAAGAGCCAATCGCCGCTGGCGGATATACTCCATGGCGACCTGATAGGTGCGGTGGCCGATGATCGAGACGATTTGTTCGAAGGATGCGCCGGCGGCGTTGAGGCCGCCCGCCGCGGCATAGCGCAGCCCGTGCAATGTGCGGTGCGGCATGCCGTCGATCGCCTCCACGGCACGGTTCATTGCCGAGGACAGCGCGTTCGCGTCCATCGGTCGCCCGGACTGCGCGCGAATGATCGGGCCGCCGAAATTGCTGCGGATCGATTCGAGGTGTTCGCGCAGGCGCCGGTGGCACGGGATATCCAGCGGCTCGCCGGTCTTGTTCTGACGCACCCGGATAATGCCGCCCATGAAGGCGCTCCACTCCATCTGCGCCAGATCCTCACGGCGCTGGCCCGTGTAGAGCGCCAGCAGCACCGGCGTGCGCATGAACGGTTCGCAATTGGCGAGGAAATGCTCGATTTCCTCTTCCGACCAGATCGGGATGTGCTTCACCCTGGCCTTGGGCTTGCGGATGCCGGCGGTGGGATTGAAGCCCTGGGGCACCAGCTCTTCCTCATCGGCCCAGCTGTAGAGCCTGCTCATCAACTGCTTGATCTTGTGCGCAGTGCGCGGTTGCGCGCGCCAATGATCGCGCACCGCCTTGATCGTCGCGCGGGTGAGGCAATCGAACCGCTCTTCGCCGAGGAAAGGGCGCAGCTTGTTGATCGTGCGTTCGTAATCCACCCGGGTTCGGTCAGCGAGCTGTTCGAACTCCGGGCTGGCGAGATAGCGATCGAATATCCATGCGCACGACATGCGGGGCGCGGCCTTGACCTGTTTCGGTTCGGTCTGGCCGAGCAGTTCCTGATAGCGTGCGTGGAACGCGGCGTCGCCGGGCGCCCCGGGCAGCGCCGTATCGACGATTCCGCGACGGAAGCGCCAATATTCGCGCCATCCGGTCTTGAGCCGGCGCCGGATCACATAGGTATAGGGAAGGTCAGCCATTGCCATTTCCAAGGCGCTCCATCACGCGGCGGTGGATATCGTCACCTTCCGCGCCTTTGGCGCCTTCGTCCAGTGGCAGGCCGGAGAGCGCATCGGCCCAGCGATCGAGGTCGCGAATATCGTAGAGCACGCGGCGCCCGAGCCGCTTTGGCGTGGGGCCGTCCTTCCGCAGCGTGGTGGTGCCGATCGAAAGATAGCGCGCCGCTTCGCTCTCGCTCATCAGGCGAGGGGGGTATGCGTGCCATTCCCGGATCGGCGCGGCGGTCATGGCTATGCACGACCTGCCAGTTTCAGCAGTTCGTCACGATCAGCGGTCATTCCCCTTCTCCTGTAACAAGGGAGAGGATTCCATCGCGGCAATGTTCCGCGCTTATCGCCATTGATTGGAAATCGCGCTTGAACGTGCGATCGTCACATTCATTGGCGTGCGCTTTTCGCGCTAACGCTTCAGCCGCTGCCACACCCGCAGCATCCCGAATGGCTTGTTCGTACATGGCGAGCATAGCCGCAACGAACGCCGGTTCCTGCTTCGGATCAATTCGCGTGAAGCCAAGCCACTCGCGGACAGTATCGCGGAATATCTCCCGCGCCCGTTCTTCAATCGTCATGGCTGGTTTCCTTGGGTGGGGTGGGGATAAATTCAGCGCCCAAAATTCGAGCCATGCGCTGTGTAGGCCCCTGCGATAGTTCGGGACATGCTGCGATGATTGCGTCGGCGAGCGCATCCGCAACAGGCCACGGGCAAACCCAGCTATCACCGATGCAGCAGTCTTCATCGGTCGGGTCTTGGGTTTTGAGAAATGCAGCCTTGATCCGCTCCTTTGCATCACCCTGTGGCGTGGTTAGGTCGCGTTCGAAGCGGGCGACAACCTGAATTGCAGCATCCGCATGATCGGTGAATTGTGCAGCATCGCACCCCAGAGCATGCGCGATTTCGGCGCACGCATCCTTAGCCCGCTGGCTCACCGGTAGTTTATCGTGGGTCATCGCTTGACCTTTCCATATTCGCGAATGGTGTTTCGCGCATGTCGGCCTGGGGATTAGCCGCGCGCCATGGCGTGCCTTCTCCATGGGCTGGGCAGCCTCGGTCTTGTCCGAATGCTACGACGCAGGTGCACTCTACGGGAACCTCCCCGCCAGTGCTGTGCGGCCCCTGCGGGTCTTCGCCGTTCCGGTGCTCAGCTTCGGCATCGACGGCTTTGAGCAATGGGTCGCGATCGTATGTGTCGAAACCCATGCTTTCGACCATTGCGCGATCCGCGTTGATCATCTCGAGAAGCTCGCGGGTTTCCGTTCCCTCACCCCAACCATTGATCAGCGTCGATACCGCGATAAGGACGCCACGGTTGAAGTCCTTGCTGCTCTCATCCCGCAACCGCACCAATTCAGCATCCCTTTCGGCAAGCTGTGTGGTGAGGGCCGTAATATACTTGATAGCTTCGTCAGCGGCGCGAATAACTACCTCATTGCCCGTTGCGTGCGACGTACCAATAAGGCGTCCTATTATGATATGGCGCTTTGCGATCAGTTCTTCAGTCATTGGGATTGTCCTGGGATTGAGGTGGGGTTTGGGCGATGCCGGTTTCACCGGCCCGCGCTGGCACGGCTTCGCCGCTCAACCGCTTCGCGTTTTCGTCCTGCGGATGCTCATCGCTATCGCGTGGGCGCGCCTTACGCGTAATCTGATCACGCCAAACTATCGTTCCCTGCGAAAGAACCTCGTCTGTGCTGGCGAGCAAATGATGGCCATGCCTCGGCCCCTCGAGCATCCGGACCGCGCATCGCGGGCCAGTTATCGGGTCAACATGCCCATCTTGCAGAACAATCGCGTCCTGTTCGTATCGCCCCTTGCGCGCCGCGATCTGTTCTTCAGGCATCGGCTTTCCTTTCACGCGAGTGGATCCCAGCCATGGGCGAGGCTTTTGCGGACGAAGGCCACCGGGTCGGTTCGCCCGGCGGCGCGGTCTTCCTCGACAAAGCGGCTGATCAGATGGTTGCGGTAATTGGCGGCGGCCTTGCCGGTTTCGCGATCGGCGGGCGAACCGCGCGTGCCTTCGCGTGTCATGCGCGCCGCCAGATCGAGCATCGCCAGGCGCCGCCCGCGTGTGGTGACGCGGTGCGCCCACGCCTTGCCGCATCTGCGATTGCAGAAAAGCTGATTCGGCGCGGCTGGCACATAAAGCGCCGTACATTCGCAGCATGCGCGTTTGGGCGATTTCCCGGCATCCACCCGCGCGGCTGCGTTGCATCGCCGGGCGGGTGCCACAGCAAGCCTTGCGTCGGAACCGGCAGTCATGCCGCCGCCCTTGGTAGCGTCTGCGCCGCGCGCGCCTGCTGATTGCAGCTGTGGAGGAAGCGAATCAGGGCGGTATGCGCGCCATCGCGCCATGGCCGATGATAGTGTGCCAGCGTGGCGAGGCCCGCGGCATAGCGGGCGACGGATCGATCGTCGGGGCGCGCCGCGACCAGGCGTTGGGCGGCGGCGACGGCCGATTTCAGGTCCGCCCTGATTTCCGCGTCGCCCGCCGGGACATCGGGAACCTCGCGATGTTCGTCGACGGCAGCCCAGATGGTGGCGAGCGACGTGGCGACGCGGGCTCGGGCATCGGCGTCGGCAGGCGCGAGCTTGCCGGATTTGACGAAATCCGGATCGGTGCGCGCGCGATCGTCGCGCAGGCGTTCCGCCGCGGCGCGCAGCGTGGGCCAGTCGCCGATATAGGATGCGGCGGGAGTCATGCTGCGGTTTCCGATATGCGCGGCGGTGCGGCGCACCAGGGGCTTGTGCCGTCCAGGTGCGCTTCGGCGTCGCGGCGCAGCTGATCGCGGGCGACGATGCGGTTTGCCTTTCCCGCCTGCGTGATCAGCGCGCGCAGGCGCGGGGGCAGACGGCCCCAGCAATCGGCGCAGAAATATTCCCATTTCCGCCGCGGGCGCGCGCATCGGCGGCGCCGGCAGATGCAGGGGGCGGCGCGGCTCATTGCGTGATTCCGAGGCCAATCGCGTGGAGCAGGGCGAGCACGCCGATCGCGAAGCCCGCGATCAGGATGGCGCCGCCGATCCGTTCCAGAAATTGCTGCATTTCCAGATCGGTTTCGCGATCGTCGGGATCGGGGCGGTTCATGGCAGCAGCCCCGTCTGCATCGCCGCCATGGCGAGGATGATGCCGACGCCGATCAGCGCGACGATGCGCGTCGCACGATCGAAGCGCGGCGCCCAGCGTCGGCGCCAGTCGCGCGCGAGCATCGTCTTGCCATGCCAGCGTGCATCGTGGCGGTGCGATTCGGACGGGCAGCGCCAGTTGTCGCGGCCCGTGCTGGTGAAGCGGGGGCTGAGCATCATGCGCGCTCCGCCATGGGTTGCGCGTCGAACCAGAGCGTGTGTCCGGCCCGATCCTGCTCCAAACATTTTTGCGTGTATCGCGGTTCGAAGCGCAGCGATTTCAGAAGGCGGTGAAGCTTCACCGTCGTCAGCGACGTGAGACCCAATGCCTGCCGTGCCTGATGGGAAGTGAAGCCGCCGCCGCGGAACATGCCGACAAGGCGGTTGCGCTGTTCGGCCAGTGCCGGATCGAGCGAAGGCCGGATCCGCTGGAGATATTGATCCAGCATTTTGACGTGGACAAGCAGATCGGCCATCGCGTCACGCGCGGTGTCCAGCGCCTGATCGAGCGCGGCGAAATCCGGCGCGGGTTCGGGGACGCGGGCTTCGGGAAGTTCGGGTAGCGTGTCCATCTCATGGTGGGTCTGATCGCGTGTCATGCCGCGGCCCCCGATGTGGACTCGCTGCGGGGCGCAGCTATTCTTGCCGCTCGCAATGCGAGGAAGACCGATGTCCCTAGAGCAACAAGTGCAAGCGCTGCAGATGGTTGTGAAAGTGCAGTCCAGCCTGATCCACGAACTGATCCGGTATCACGCGGCGTTCGATCCTGCGGAAAAGCCCGTCCTGCTGAACGATGATGAATATGATGAGTTGATCGAGGGCACGCTCGGGCAGCTTCCTGCCGAACTGGTGCGCGAGTATTTTCCGTTTGCGCCCCAGCATCTTCGGAACGGGCAAAAAAACTGAAGCGCACGAGGTGATCGTCCCCATGCACGGGGGCATATCCGAGCGACGTCAATTCCCGGCTGAGCGCCAACCAGCTCGCAGACCAACCGATGGCGTCGCGCGCCTCGCGAAGCGTGAACGGTTCAAAAGGCATCAGGGCGGCCAGATCGAATTCGATCGGTTCGTCGCAATGCAGCTTGCGAAAGCGAATGCAGGGCCGAACGGCCTGCGTAAAACGGGCAGATTCCGATACCAGCTTGATCTGCGCGGTATCGAGTTGAGGATGTGCGTGCATATCCGCCTCCGATTGGTTCGGAGCGGAAACTAAGTGCGGGAAGTTACCCGTGTCAACAAAGAAATGCGGGCAGAGTACCGCGTGACTTAAAAGTGGGCGCTGGCGACCTTGTGAATGCGAGGTCTTCCGCGATCATCCACCGCAATCTGGCGGGTGGGCACGCGGAATGTGCAGGGCGGATTATATTGCTGAAGCTCAACAAATTCATTGGTCCGCTTCACCAGTCGCTTGACCAATACCATGGTGATCCGCTCCGAATCGGCGCCGTCGCCAAGCAATTGCACGATGACATTGTCGCCGATCACGACGGGCAGGCGGGTGCCGATTTTCAGGGTGGTGCCGGGTTCGAACAACGGCGTCATCGATTCGCCGATCACCGTGAGGGCGTAGGCGTTCGGATCATTTTCCAGCGCGCCATCGCGCTTAACCCATTCGAGCACTTCGGAGACATGAAGTTCCGTTAATTCAATATGTTCGCGCAGTTCGCCATATTCGCCGCCCAAAGCCGACCCGACCAGGGGCATCATCGGCGTTTGCGGCGCGGCGTTGAAGCCGGGGCGCTGATCCGCGATCGCGGTGGCGCGGACTTCGCTGGAAATCATATGCGGAATGGCCTGTGCTCGATCGTCCCCCAGAAGCCATTCCACCGACGTGTCGAGCACGCGCGCGAGTTGCGACAAGGTTTCGCCATCGGGCAAGCGTTTGCGGCGGGGGCGGTGCAGATCGCGAATTGCATCGGGCATCCCGGTGGCCGCGAGCGAGGCCGCTCGTGGTGACAAGTCGAGCGCGTCGAGCCGTTGTTCAATGCGATCGCGCAGGTTTGCGAGCTTTTGATGTGTGTCATCAGACATGCGGGGATTATCCCGCGAGGGCAGAAAATCCGCACGCGGGAAATTACCCGTTGACATGTACGGGCAGTTGACCGCATCTACGTCCCGCAACGGAGCGGGAAGCGAATGACCCTGATCGAACATCTACAGGCGCTGGCATCTTTGTGGTCGGAAACGACCGGGCGAAGCACGGCGCGGCTTGCCACCATGGTGGTGAATGACGGCAAGTTCTTCGTTCGTCTGGCCAATGGTGGTTCGCCCACGGTTGCGACGTTCGACCGTTTCATTGCCTGGTTGCGCGACGATGCAAACTGGCCAGGGCAATCCATTCCCGCCGAAGCAGTGCGATATCTGGAGAGTATTCCGGGCGCTGAACATGCCGACAGCGATAGTGCAGTGCAGCATGACGCGTCATGCGGAAAGGACGGGCGTTTTTCCGGCGGGCGGGCGGTGGCATGAGCGGGGCGGCGATTTCCCCGGTGGGCTGGAAAATATGGCGTGACGGCCGTTGGGTGCCGTTGATCGGCCCCGTCGATACGCGTCCGTCAAGCCTTGCCGCCGGGTTCCGCGAATTCGAGCGCAGCAGTCGCAGCCGTGGCCAGTGCGTTCAACGCGGGCGGACCGAGGGCAAAGACAAAAGGGCCGTGGACGGTTTCGATCCGCAAATGCGCCTGTCCGGCGGCATAGGGCTGGAGCGCTATTTCGAGCGGTTCGACGGCACCGGGAGCACGCGCGGGAGTGATCCTGAGCGCGTGGGTGGCGATCCAGTTGGCGATGGCGATTGCGTCGAGCGGGTCGAAATGCAGCGTGCGTTGGCGCCCGCTGACGGGGACGCGCAGCGTAACGCTGGTATCGGTGTGTCCGATTTCGGCATCGGCCCTGCAGATAATCATCATTCGACTCCGGTGGCTGGTGAGGACCGCGCCACCGTAGCCGCCGGGAAGGGGGCTTGCCACGCCCTTCCCGGCGATGGGCATCGTGGAGCTTCGGCGGCGCAGACCCCTCCCCCGGGTGCCGCCCAAGCCGCCGGCGGGCGTTCCCCTTTTGCGCCCGCCGGCAATGGTTCTGATGGCGCCCGCGACGATCGCGGCGGGAAGGGGGACGCATGAGCAGCTTGGCATCTTCGCCGCCGTCGCGGCTTTCGGTCGGTGATCCCGATTTCGATTGGGAAATTGCCCGCCGGGTCGAAGTGCTGATGGACGGCGTGCCGCAGAAGTATGTCGTTGCCTATGATGTTTCCGCTGGTGTGGTCGAAGCATATGCCAGCGATAGCGCCGGTGGAATTGTGATCGATCTCGATTTCCACATGCCGGTTATCCTCGCCCTGACGGGAAATGTCTCGGTCCGCTGGCGCGACGACGGGGGGCAGGACGCATGACGCCCGAGAAACTGCATCTGAAGCGGGCGACGCAGGACATGATCCGGGGCGTAGGCGGGCTGGAGGCGGCGGCGGGATTTTGCCGGGTGGGCAAATCGGTGCTGGGCGATGCGCAGAATGTGCATTGTCGCGACCGGTTCGTCGCGATCGACGTGGTCGCCGATCTGGAGCCGCTGGCACGCGAGCGCGATGGGTGGCCGCATGTAACCCGCGCGCTGTGCCGCGAAATGGGCGGGGTTTTCGTGCCGCTGCCGCAGGCCGAAGGCGCCGACAGCGTCGAGACGTGCCTGATCGCGCTGGCATCCGAATTCGGGGACGTGGCGCAGGCGGTGCGCGAGGCGATGGCGGACAAGGTGTGGACGCTGGCCGAGATCGAAGCGGCGACGGCGGAACTCGATCAGATGGACGCGACCAGCGCGAAAATGCGGCTGTCGCTGAAGCACAAGCGACGCGAGCTGCGCGCGGCATCGCCGGACAGGAGTGCGCACGGATGATGTCGCCGCCGGATCCCCGAACACTGGCCGCCGTGCGCGTTGTTGCTGAAGCGCATGGCGGGCATCCGCCGAGTCTGGGCGCCCATCGCCTGGCATGGTGGTTGGGAACATGTTGGGGAGGCCAGCCACTTGCCGCGCATTTTCTGGCGAAAGATTGGGGCCTCAGCGCCGATTTTATCGAGCGGCTGCTGATGGGCGAGGTCGAGCCTACGGGCGATATTGCTGAGCAGATCGCGGCGTCCAGCTCGGGCGCCATTCCGGCGCAAGACTGGTTCCGCGGCGGCCCGCTGGGGTGGATGGATTTCCCCCCGTTCGCTGGTGCGGCATGATGGCGGGGGCGGCGACGCGTCAGGAAGCGCGGTTCGTGCTGGAGCCGCTCGCCTATACTGTCGAGGCCGAAGCGCTGGCGCGATGGGTGCGCGAGGCCGCGCCGGGCAGCGAGCTGCGCTATGCCTGGGGCCAGGTGGAGCCGCGCACGGCGGCGGCGTGGGCGATGGTGCAGGAGCTTACCGCCGCCGGACTGGTGACTCCGTTGCAACGCCGCGCGGACGGCCAGCGCGAATGGATCATCCGCAAGCGGGCGCCGGTGGCGGTGCGCGTGGCGGCGGGGCGGCCCGATCCGGCTGCGGCGATGCTGGCGCATCTGACCGATTGCGCGTCGCGGGGGCTTCCCTGTCCGACCAATGCCGCGCTGGCCGTGGCGCTGAACCTGCGCGACGGGGATGCGGCGCGATATCTGATCCGGCGGCTGATCGTCGAAGGCGCGATCCGGGTGCGGCATATCGGGCCGCGAGCGCCGCGCCTGGTGACGATCGTGGCGAGCGGGAAGTGCACGGCGGAGGCGCGGGCATGACGCGGCGGAGCTTTGCCGATGTCGACGCCGTCGCGCGGGCGGACGAACGCTGCAGCGTTGAGGCGCTGGCGATCCGGCGCGGCGAACAATTGCGGGCGTTCGCCGATGCCGGGCGCATCGGGCGCGAGGAAGCCGATTTCGCGGCGCGCCAGGTGCGTGCCTTTGCCGACAATGTGCTGACCGGGCTGCATCTGGAGCGGCCCGACGAACCGAAGGTGCGCGAGGCCGTCCGGCGATTGCGGCGGCAGCGGGCGGCGAAACCAATGGAGGATGGCAATGATCGCAGTTGACCGGAATGTGATGCTGAAGGCGATGTCGCTGGCGGCGCTGGGTACGGATGTTCGTACAACCAAGGTGCCGATCCTGCGATCGATCCGGGTGCAGGCCAATGGCGCGCTGTCGCTGACCGCGACCGACCTGAACATGGAGATCGAAGCGCGATGCGCCTATTCCGGGGATGAGGCAGCGCCGTTCCTGATCGAGCAGCCAGGGGCGCTGGCGCATATGTTGCGCCATGCCGATGGCGCCGATGTTGCGATGCGGCCCGGCAACGGTTCGAAAGAGCCGCTGGGTATCGATGCCGGCGATATCGCGGTGGAAGCCAAACCGGAATATCATGTCGATGATTTCCCCGTCGCGCGCCCGATCACGCAGGCTTCCTTCGCGGCTACGCTGGCGCCGGCGCATATCGATCTGTTGCGTCGCGTTGCCATCGCGATGTCGAAGGAAGAGACGCGCTATTATCTGAACGGCGTGTATTTGCACCGGGTGGACGAATGGACCGTTCGGGCAGTGGCGACCGATGGTCATCGACTGGTGGTTGCATCCCTGCCGCTGATGGATTGCAGCGATGCGCTGAACGGCGTGATCGTGCCGCGTGATGCGATTCATGTGCTGACCGGGCCGCTGGCGAAATCCGACGGGTTCGCAATGCGGATCGGCGATGTCACGCCGCGCAATGCGGACAGCGATCTGGCGCCGTCGACGGACATGACCCGGTTCGAAGTCGAAACGACGATCAGCGGCGTATCGGTGCGCATGACCAGCAAGCTGATCGACGGAGCGTTCCCCGATTATACGCGCGTCATTCCGCAGGGCGAGCCGGTTTCGATCACGGTGGACGCGAAGGCGCTGCGCCGCGCGGTGCGGGCACTGTCCGTTTCCGGATCGCGAGTGCCGGTCCTGCGCCTGCGCTTCCATCACGAGGGGGTGGATGTCGAAACCGCGTCGAGCGTGGCGACGCTGTCCGGCAGGATGCGGGTCGCTGCCGAGGGCTATCCCGTCAAGGGTGGGCCGCGGCAAATCGAAGTCGGGTTCAGCGGCCAGTATCTGACCGATCTGATGAAGGTGTTTACCGGCGATCGCATCGTGTTCGGGCTGGACCAGGAGTCGGCGGCATCCGCGCCGGTATCGGTTTCCGATCCGGCGGACAGCGGCATCTTTGCCGTGCAGATGCCGCTGCGCCTGTGATGGGCGGCGGCACCGAACATCGCGAGCCGGGGAGCAAGGGGCTGTTTTCCAGCGCCGGGCAGGGGCTGGCGTTCCGGACGCGCAAGTCGCGTGGCAATCCCGAGCTGATCGCGGCGCGCAAGGCGTCGCTCGCGGAGTTCGTTGCCGAGGGTGGATCGATTCAGGGATGGGTGCGACGCGAAGGGCTGTCGAGCGGGCGGGGATCGCAGATCTGGGCTTTGATCGTCGCGGATATGGGGGCGCAGGCGATATGAGCGTGACGATCCATGTCGGCGATTGCATTGCCGAGCTGCGCAAGCTTCCGTCGGACAGCATCGATTGCTGTGTCACGTCGCCCCCCTATTGGGGACTGCGCGACTATGGCGTGGCGGGCCAGATGGGGCTGGAACCGACGCTGGGCGAGCATATCGCGGCGATGGTCGCGGTGTTCGAGGAAGTGCGCCGCGTGCTGAAGCCGACCGGCTCGCTGTGGCTCAACTATGGCGATTGCTATGCCACCGCACCGAATGGGCGGAGCGCGGCCGATACCAAAGCAGCGGCGACCGACGACCGGACGTTTCGCGACAAGCCGTTTTCGACGGTGGGGCCGGTGTATCGGCCCGATGACAGTCCGCGCAACAAATCGCGGCAAGGGAGGCCTGGCAACCTGGGCAATGGCGGCGTGAACGGCGCGGGCCTTGCCAATGGCCGGATCGAAGCAGGCGGATATCTGAAGCCCAAGGATCTGTGCATGGTGCCGAACCGGCTTGCCATCGCATTGCAGGATGCCGGGTGGTGGGTGCGCAGCGAAATCGTGTGGGGGAAGCCCAATGCGATGCCCGATTCGAGCGGGGTTTATCGTCCGTCGGCCGCGCATGAAAAGATATTCCTGCTGACCAAATCGGGTGACGGCGATGTGTGGCGTGCGCGCGATACCGGCGCGTTGAGCCTGGCGCCGGACCTGACCGAGCGTTGCCCGCTGGTGACGATTCCGAAAGGGACGCTGACGGCGCGGTGGGTGCGGCTTGGCAGCTGGTATGATGCCGAGGCGGTGCGGATGCCTGTCAGTGATGCAACGCATGCTCGATGCGCGCAGGACGTTGCCAATCAGCATGGAAGCGATCGCGCTAATGGAGGTGGCAAGACCAACGGGCCGATGCGGGCCGTTGGTCAGGTGGTAAATCACGGTGAGCGCGCGAAGCGCGCTTTGTCAGCAAAAATGGTAGATCAACCCCCGCGTCGGCTGCTGCGCAATTATGAGTCCGATCTGTCGCCGATCGTGCCGCCCGAGGTATGGGAAATTGCCACTTCGGCGTTTTCCGATGCGCATTTCGCCACATTTCCCCCGGCGCTGGTCGCGCCGTGCGTGATGGCCGGGTGCCCGGTGGGCGGCACGGTGCTCGATCCGTTCGGCGGGGCGGGCACGACGGGGCTGGTTGCCGACAGGCTGGGTCGCGACGCGATCCTGATCGAACTCAATCCCGAATATGCCGAAATGGCACGCGAACGGTTGCGCGCGGGCATGGCGCGGGTTGCGGGGGAAAGGCGGGCGCCCGCGCCGATTGGCGGCCTTTTCGGATCGGAAGCGGCGGCATGACGTTGCTGGCCGACTGTATCGATTTTTGCGCGACGCACGCGCTGTCCGAATCGGCGTTCGGGAGGTCGTCCGTGAATGATCCGGCGCTGCTTTCGAAGATGCGGCGCGGGCGCCAGGTGCGCGCGGTGACCGAGGAACGGGTCCGCAATTTCATGGCGGCCTATTGCCGCCCGGTTTCGCAGGTGATCGCATTGCCGCCAGATCTGGCGCGCGAAATGCTGCCGCATGCGGCGCGGCGCAGCATGACGGTGGGCCAGCTGGCGCTACGCATCGTCGACATGTGCGTCGATAGCGATCTGATCGATGCCGTGATGGATGACGGGCCACCAGCGGGCTGAATCGATCACGGTTGCTGTTTTGTTTCGTACCCGGTTTCGGGAGGGGTTTTCTTGTCTTCGTTCGACCGCCGCCAGCAGGATAGTGATTTTCGCGAACGGGTCGCACGGGTGCGGGCCGAGGCGGATATTGTCGCGATCATCGGGGCGGTGGTGAAGCTGGGCCGGGGCGGGAAGCCGCGCGGGAAATGCCCGTTTCATGGCAGCAAATCGGACAGTTTCTCGGTCGATCCGGGCAAGGGCTATGCGCGCTGTTACGGGTGCGACTGGTATGGCGATGCGATCCGGTTCCTGCAGGATTATTATAATCTGCCGTTCCGCGAGGCGTTCGACCGGGTGGCATCGGCGAGTGGCGCCGACGGGCTGACCGCCGCGCCGCTGGTGCGCGAAAAGGCGGTTGCGGTGCGGCGGGACAGCGGGGCGCCGCCGGTCAGCTCGCTGGAAATGGCGCGGTGGATATGGAAGCATTCGGCGCCCGATTTCGATGCGGTCTGCACCTGGCTGCGTGCGCGGGGCGTGCCCGAGGATGTGCTGACGCCGCACCGGCTGCGCGACATACGCTTTGCCGGGCTGGCGCCGATATGGGCATGGCCCGAGGACCGGAGCGCGGGCGATGTGCCGCAGGCTCCGGCGATGGTCGCGCTGGTGCGCGCGGCGCCGGGTGGCGAGCGTATGGCGTGGCGCCCGATCGGGCTGCACGTCACCTATCTGGCGCCGTCGCTGGACGCCAAGATGCTTCGGCGTCGCGCCGACGGCAGCGCGATGCAGGCGCGCAAGATGCTGGGTTCGGCAGCGGGCGGGTGCGTGTTGCTGCCCGCCATGGGTGTGACGCATGACGCGATGCCCGAAAGCGCGCCGATCGCAGCGGGAGAAGGCATCGAGACGACATTGTGCGGCATCGGCGTTGCCGGCGGCATCGGCGTGACGGGCGTCGCGGTGCTGAGCCTGCAGAATCTGCAGGGGATGCCGGAGCGAGTGGGCAAGGACGGTGCGATTGCGATGTTCGATCCGCGTCCCGCCGATCTGCCCGCGCCGCAGGCCGTCGCCTGGCCGCATCGGGGGCCGGTGACGATACTGGTCGATGCGGACATGGCGCCGATGACCGGGCCGATCGACCGCGCCAGCGGGAGGCCGCGCGGGATTGCGATGATCGAACGGCGGCGGGGGCCGGTGGTGCATCGGACGATGACGACAGCGGAGCGGGCGCGCCTGTGCGGTGCGCTGGCCGTGCGGGCATGGCGCGCGCGAGGCGCGGATGCGCGCGCGGTGCGCCCGCCGATGGGGATGGATTTCAACGATAGCGCGAGGCTGGGATGAGTGATTTCGATGTGCAGATCGCGGCTCGGGAACTGACCGCTGCCGGTCGTGCGACGATCCTGCGCCTGACCGATGAGTGGGGACATTGCGGGCGCGGAAATAATTCAGCGTTCTGGCTGCGAGGATCAGGATTGGTCGAAGACCGCCCCACGGGAAGAGGACGACAATATAGACTTACCCAGCGAGGAATTGCAGTTCAGAACCACTTGAGGCTGCAGCAATGAGCGCGGATCGCCTGCGCCATTATGTCGATCGCATCCGGCGGTTGATGGGCGAGCGCGCCGATATTTCGAGCGATATTCGCGATGTCTATCGCGAGGCGAAGGCCGAGGGGTTCGACACCGCGACGATCCGCAAGCTGGTCGCGCGGATGGATATGGAGCCGCATCATCGCGAGGAAGCCGATGCGATGCTGGCGACATATGAAGCGGCGATCGGCGGTCTGGACGATGCCGAAGTCGAGCGGCGGATCAGCGAGTTGCGGCCCGATGCGGCGGCGATCGCGCTGGAAATGCTGACGGCCGATATCGTCGGGCTGGAGGATGAGAGCCGCGCCGCCGCGCTGGTCGAGCATGTCACGGTGTTGCTGGATATCCGCGCCGAAATCGCCGTGCTGCGCGCGCAGGAGCGGATGCGCAAGGCAATGGCGAAGGATGAAGGGTTCGACGCCAAACAGATTGCCGTCACCGTCCGCTGGTTCGAAAAATGCGTGAAGCATGGCGAGGAAGCGATGCGCGCGGGGGAAGCGACATTCCATTTATATCGCGGGACGGTGGAGGCCGATCGGATTGCGCCATCGGGCATGTCAGAGCGCGACCAGGGGTTGATGGCGAAGTTCGCCGGCAAGGATCCCGGCGCTGACAAGCGCAGCGCGGCGCGCAAGCGCCTGTCGGGCACGATCGCGACATTGAATGCGATGGACGCGGCAACGCGTCGCGGGGGTGGGCATGGCTGACGCGATACCGGTGATTGTGCCCGATCCGTGGGATCTGGCGTGGCACGAGCTGAACGATCAGGGCAATGCCGATCGCTTTGTCGCGCATGCGGGCGGATTGTTGCTGCATGTGCGGGGTTGGGGATGGATCGCCTATCGCGACGGTTGCTGGAGCCGGGAGGATGGCGAGCGGCTTGCCGCGCTGAAGGCGATGGAAGTAGCGCGGCACATGCGCGAAGAAGTCCGCGCGCTGAACGAAGCGCTGGAGAACCGGAAGCTGCCCAAGGGTATGACCGAGGAGATGCTGCAGGGCCGGATCGAGGCGCTGGCCAAGCATGCCAATCAATCGGGCAATGCCAATCGCACCAAGGCGATGCTGGAACAGGCATCGAAGCTGGACGTGCTGAACCGATCGATCGAGGATTTCGACAGCGATCCGCTGGCGCTGAACGTTGCGAACGGGACGTTGCGATTCCGGCAGGACCGGGGCGGGGAGTGGGGTGTTTCGTTCCGACTGCATGATCCGGCGGACCTGATCACGCGCAAGGCGAGCGTCGAATGGATCGAAGACGAAAAGGCGCGGGTGCCCAATGCCGAATGGCTGAAGCACCTGAAAACCGCGTTGCCGAACGAGGATGTCCGCTGGTTTTTTCAGAAGCTGATGGGATATTGCGCCACGGGCCTGACGCTGGAACAGATATTCGTGCTGCTGCAGGGCAAGGGCGGCGACGGCAAATCGACTGCGATGAACGTGCTGCGCATCGTGCTGGGCGGCTATGCCGTTTCGGGCAACGTCAAGTCGTTCATCGACACGCGCGACAGCGATGCCGGCGGGCCGACGCCGGAGCTGATCCGGTTTGTCGGCGATACGCGGCTGATCAGCCTGCAGGAGCCCAAGCGCGGCAAGGCGCTGGCCGAGGATCGGGTGAAACAATTCACGGGTGGATCGCCGGTCACATACCGCGCGCTGTATGGTGCGGAAGAGGAATTCGAGCCGCAGGGCAAGGTGGTGATGGAGTGCAACAGCCGCCCGCGCATCAGCGGCGACGATGACGGCATATGGCGCCGGATCGTGATCGTGCTGTGGCCGCACCAGTTCAAGGGCAGTGCGATCGTGAAAGGCATGGATCGCCGCATCCTGGCCGCCGAGGGTGGTGGAAGCGGGGTGCTGGCATGGATTGTCGAGGGGGTACTGGCGTATCTGCGCGACGGGCTGGAGCAGCCCGAGGACGTGCAGGATGCGATCGAGGAGTATCGCCGTTCGGCCAACCCTTTTTCGGAGTGGATGGCGGCTTGCGTGGTGGCCGATCCGCTCGCCCTGACGCTCGCGGCTGATCTGTACCGCAGTTACAAGGACTGGTGCCAGGAGCAGGAAATCGATGAACGCGCGGTGATGAGCCACAGCGCGTTCGGGCGGGCGCTGGGCGACAGGCAGATCATCGTGAAGGGTAAGGACCGGCGGGGCAAGGTGCTGCGCCGTGGGGCGCGGCTGCGCGACGATGCGGGCGCTGGCGAGGCGGGAGCCGATGGCGCGGATGACGGCGGCGATATCTGGCCCGGCGATAGCATGGCGCCGTGAGCGACGGACAGATGACGGACAGTTTGTTGCGACTCTCCGTCATTTCGGGGCGGAGCGGTTTCGAGGCAGAAAGGCGAGCGATGGTCAAGAGGGAAAAGCGAGGTTTGTAGCGGGCGCGAGTGTCCGTCCGTCCGTCATGTGTCCGTCGCTGTATCCCGCAGAAATGCGAGGATGACGGACGGAACGGGCAGTACGGACAGCACGCGAAGCAAAGCCCATAAGGCGGGCGCGTGCGCATGTGCGAAGTTGTGATTTTCGTCTGTCTGTCCGTCATTGGAAAAAGAGGGTTTGGGAATGATCAGCAATGCAGAGCAGGTTCGGCTTCAGGGCGTGATGTCGTTCGACGATGTGCAGGAGCGACTGGTCGGCGCCGTCGAGATACGCAGGCGGCATCTGGGAAGCGGGCGCTGGCCGTTTGCGGGGGATGGCCCGTGGAACCTGGTGCTGTATGAAGCGCATGAGCATGGCGCCTATGACATTGCAGTGCGCAAGGTGCCGCCGACGCGCGCTGAACTGGCGCAGATGCGCGAGGCGTTCGAATGGCTATTGCTGGTGCCCAAGGATGACGACCGGCTGCTGATCGTGCGGGCGATCGAGAAGATGGGTGCCGGGGCGGCGCGGGTGCCGTGGCGTATGTTGTGTCAGGACCGTCCGCGCTGGCGCACTCCGGACGGGCTGCGCATGCGATATGAGCGGGCGATGTCGCGGCTGACGCTGCGGCTAAACGCCATGGTGCGGTGAAGAATGGCGGAAATGCGTAACCGGACGTGTCAACCTGTTAATCGATTTCCATATGAAAATATTGTTGTTCGTTTTCCGGGTTTGAGCGGGCTATTTCTTGCCATGCTGGTCGCTGGCGTTTGACGGCGTCAGGCGGACATCCTCTCCTGGTCTGATGGCGGGCGGCATCGTGAAGATGTCGCCCGTTCGTATTTGGAGTGCATCGCGTGGGTTTGCTGGGTCGGATGCCGTCGAAGCTGAACGCTCCGGCTCCGGCGAAGCTCAAGGCAATGCCGAAGCGTGCGGACGGCTTCTATCAGTCGGCGGCGTGGCGCGATCTGGTTCGCGACATCAAAGCACAGCGCGGCAACTTTTGTGAGGATTGCGGCGCGGATGGCAAGACGCGGCGGTTGTTCGGGGATCATGTCATCGAGGTGAAGGACGGTGGCGCGCTGCTCGATCCGGAGAACATACGGTTGCGATGCAGCCCCTGCCATGGCCGCAAGACGGCGCGCGTCAGGGCTGATCGGGCCGTGCGGGCTGGGCGATAGGGGGGGGGTGAAAAGTCTGTAGGGCTGATGGCGTCGTGACCGCCGTTCCCCACATTCGGAGATTTTTTTCGTGGCGGATGAAATTTTGGGAACCGATTTGTTCGGCGACCCTGTTCTTGCGCAGCGGGATGGGGTTGGAAGGCCTGCGGTTGTGTGGTGCCGAGAAAAATCAAACAAGGTGCTTTTGGCGTTTGCTGGCGGGCGCAGCATGAAAGAGGCGGCGGTGGCGGTGGGGTTGTCGGTGCCGACGCTCCGCAAGGTATATTTTTCCGAATGCGCGCAGCGGTCGATCGCGGCGGTTCGGATGGAAATGACCCAGCTCGCGCGGCTGAACGATCAGGCCGAGGCCGGGAATGTCGCGGCGGAAAAAGAGCTGCTGAAACAGCTTGAGCGGATCCGCGTCCGCGCGCTGAGCGATCGGATCGCGGGGCGCCAGTCCGGGACGGACAAGCCGAAGCAGTCGCCGAAGGGGAAAAAGGACGCGCAGAAGGAAGCGGCGGCGAATGTGGGAGGCAAGTTCGCCCCGCGCCCGGCTCCGGATACATTGCTGAACTGATCGACCATGCGCCCGCCCGAATGGTCCACCGCTTGCCCGGATTGGGAAGCGCGGATCACGGACGGGCGACCGCTGATCGCGCTGGCGCCGCTGTTTCCGGAGGAAGCGAACGCGGCGCTCGACGTGTTCAAATCGCTCCGCATGGTCGATGTCGCCGGTAAGCCGACATTCGGCGAAGCATGCGACCAGTGGGTTTTCGATTTTGTCGGTGCGATCTTCGGCGCATATGATCCGAAGTCGGCCCGGCGGCTGATCAGCGAGTTCATGCTGCTGATCAGCAAGAAGAACGGCAAGTCGACGATCGCCGCGGCGATCATGCTGACCGCGCTGATACTGAACTGGCGGCACGAAGCGGAATTGTTGATCCTGGCGCCGACGCTGGAGGTCGCCGGTAACAGCTTTAACCCGGCGGCGGCGATGGTGCGCGCCGATCCGGAGCTGACCGACCTGCTGCATGTGCAGGAGCATGTTCGGACGATCCGGCACCGGGTGACGAATGCGACGCTGAAAATCGTCGCTGCGGAAGCGGAAACGGCCAGCGGGAAAAAGGCCGGGTTCGTTTTGATCGAGGAACTGTGGCTGTTCGGCAAGAAGCCGAAAGCGGCGGCGATGCTGAGCGAAGCGCTGGGCGGGCTCGCGGCACGCCCGGAAGGGTTCGTGATCTATATCACGACGCACAGCGACGAACCGCCGGCGGGGGTGATGAAAGATCGCCTGGCCTATTTTCGCGATGTTCGCGACGGCATAATTGAGGACCGGGCGTCGTTGCCGGTGCTGTACGAATGGCCGCAGTCGATGCTGGATGACGAATCCTATCTCGACCCGGCGAATTTTCGGGTGACCAACCCTAATCTGGGGCGGTCAGTCACAGCGGAGTGGCTGATCCGCAAATGGAAGCAGGAGCAGATCGGCGAAGGCGAGGGGCTGCAGATATTCCTTGCCAAGCATCTGAATGTCGAAATCGGACTTCGCCTGCGCCGGGATCGCTGGCGCGGGGCGGACCATTGGGAAGATGCCGCCGACCCGACGCTTACGCTGGAAGAATTGCTGCGGCGGTGTGAGGTCGCAGTGGTGGGAATCGACGGCGGCGGCCTGGACGATCTGTTCGGCCTGTGCGTCGCCGGGCGCGAGCGCGGAACCGACCGGTGGCTGTTCTGGTGCAAGGCATGGGCGCAGCGCGAAGTGCTGTTCCTGCGCAAGGAAATCGCCAGCGTGCTGCAGGATTTCGAGAAAGACGGCGATTTGGTGCTGTGCGACGGGGAAATCCCCGAGCCGGAAGACGATGGTTCGGGCAAGCGCGTCACGCGCAACTTCCTGGAGCAGGATATTGCCGAGATCGTCGATACGGTCGAGCAGGTGAAGGACAGCGGATTGCTGCCGGAACGGGGCGCGGTGGGACTCGATCCGCAAGGCGTGGCCACACTGGTCGACGCGCTCACCGGCATCGGCCTGACGCAGGATCAGCTTTGGCCGATCGGACAGGGTTTCCGGCTGATGTCGGCAGTGCTCGGCGTTGCCCGCAAGCTGAAGTTTCGGCGGGCAGTGCATAATGGTTCGCGGATGATGGCGTGGTGCGTCAGCAACGCGAAGGAAGAAATCGGAAGGCAGTCGGTGATGATCGTCAAAAACGCGCCGGGCGGTGCGAAGATCGATCCGTTCATCGCGCTGTTGAACGCGGCGCGGCTGCTGGAGATGAATCCGGAAGCTGCCAACGAAGGCAGCGTTTATGACGAACGTGAAATGGTGGTGTTGTGATGTCGCCTGACGATTATCGCGCTGCCGCCGGATATCGTCGTTCGACATCTGTCGGCTCAGTTATCACCCCGCCGAACCACGCCGTGGCCGATCGTCCTGTGCCGAGCAATGTGCTGGACGGCCGCTTCTGGGGTGATGACGAATGGGCGATGTTCAATGCGCTTCCGCAGGAAGCAAACAGCGCTGAAACGGCCGCGCGCGTTTCCGCCATCTATTTCTGCTGCTCGATCATTGCCGAAGCGATGGCGGTGCCGATCCGTTTCGTCGATTCGGATTATCGCGAGGTTTCGTTTCCACTGGCAGAAGTTCTCACGCTCGAGCCGAACCATCTGCAAACGTCCGCCGAATTCTGGTCGGCTATGATGTTTGCCGGGGCTTTGCGCAATGCAGCGTTCGCCGAACCGGTCGCCACATTGGATGGAATCGAAATCTGGCCGCTGGACCCGCTTCGGACCAGTGTCGACTGGAAAGAGCGAAGTTTCACGCTTCGCCATTATGATGATGAAGGCCGCTCGCGTTTGATGCGTCCGCAACAGCTTTTCTGGTTCACGGGGCTGGGCGATGCGACCGCGCGTCCGCTGGTACCGTGGAAAATGGCGAAGGGATCGATCGATTTCCAGCTTGCCCTGGAAGTCGGCGGACGTTCCTTCTTTCGCAACAATCGCCGCCTGGCGGGATGGTTGTCGACTGAGCAAAAGCTGACCGAGGAAGGAATTTCTCGTGTAAAGGTCGGCGTGAAGCGGTGGAAGCAGGGCGGCATCCCTGTGTTGGAGCAGGGCCTGTCGTTTCATGATGTCGACACCAACAACGCTGATGCGCAGCTGACCGAACTGATCAAGCAGCGCACGCTGGAAATGGCGCGCTATTGGCGCATCCCCAAGTCGATGATCGGCGAAGACAATGCAGGAAAGGCCAATAGCGAGCAGGAAGCGCTGGATTTCGTAAAATATGTCGCGCGTCCATGGGGTCGGCGCATTGAACAGGCGATCACCACGCGCTTGCTGCCGCCCGATCTGCGGGCCGCCGGCGTCCGCGCGAAAATGAATTTCGATGCGCTGTTGCGCGGTGACAGTGCAACGCAGTGGAGAAATGCAGTTCTTGCACGGACAGCATCTGTAATGTCGGTCAATACGCTGCGTCGCGACTGGTTCAATCAGCCGCCGATCGATGAGGATTGGGCGAACGACCCGCGCGAACCACTGAACAGCAATCGTGCGGCGGACACAGCAACCGGCGGACAAACCGCGCCACAGGATCAGGTGAATTGACATGAACGACATGCTGGCACCGACGGCTCTGTGGGCGATGCACCCGGCATTTCTGGACTCCTATCTGAAACGCGGTGCGATCGAGGCGATGCTGCCCGAAGGGCTTGCGGCGCTGGCAAATATGGGCAAGCCGGCAGAGGCTGCGAAGCCGCTGGATCCCATTCGGGAAGGCGCGACGGTCGTTATTCCAGTACGCGGGATGATGGCGCCGAGCGGTATCATCTGGGGTGCAGGGACGCTGACCGATCGTCTGGCCGACATGATCCGCGAATTCGGCGCCGATTCGAAAGTCGGTGCGATCGTGCTGGATATCAAAAGCCCTGGCGGTCTGGTGTACGGCACCCGCGAACTGGGCGATGCGGTTTTCGAAGTTCGGCAATCAAAACCGATCGTTGCCGTAGCCAGCCCGTTTTCGTTTTCGGCGGCGCATTGGCTGGCTACCCAGGGTAGCGCTTTTTATGCGAGCCCGAGTGCGGAAGTAGGTTCCGTCGGAGTTCGTAGCGGCCATGTCGACCAATCGGGGCTGGAAGAAAAGCTGGGAATGAAAACGACGCTGATTGCCTCGCATCCGGACAAGATTGCTGCACATCCCTATGCCCCGCTGACCGATGAGGATCGCGCTGTTATCGAGGCTGATGTTGCCGAGATGAACGCAGAATTCGTTTCAGCGATTGCGCGCGGGCGCGGGATGAAGGCGACCGATGTCCCTGGAGTACACGGCACCGGAAAGACGTTCAGCGCCCGGCGTGCCGCAGAAACCGGCATCACCGACGGTGTTATGACGTTGCGGGAAGCAGTCGCCAAATATAGCTCAAGCAGATCTCGAATGGAATTGATGCGCCGCCGCGCCGCAGTGCGCGGTGCAGCAGCTGCGATCTGAAACGGCACAGAATTTTAGAAATCAAGAGGTGCTTCGGCGCCTCTTTTTCGTGGGCGCACGCGCCCGATGCAACGGCCGATCGAAAGGAGTTCGAAATGTTGAACCTGGCCATTTTGAAGAATGAGGCGCGTGAAGTTGCGAAGCGCCAGGAGGCGCGGCTTCAGGCTGCTATCGACGAAAATCGCGACCTGACCGAAGCGGAAGAGGCGGAAGACAAGGAAGATTCCGACAAGCTCGCCCGTCTGACCAAACAGATCCAGCGTGGCGAGGCGCTGATGAGTTCATCCGCGTTGATTGGCGCGGATCAGCCCGCACCGGTCGCCGCGCTTGCCGGAAGTGTTCCGGCGCAGGCGAAGCCTGCCCTGGATAATGGCGGTTTCCGGCATCTTGCCGAATTCGCCAATGCGGTTCGCCTTGCCAATCCTGCCGCCGGCCAGTCCTATCGTATTGACGATCGCCTTGCCGCGCCGTCGAATGTCACGACCGAAGGTTCGGACACGACCGGCAGTTTCCTGGTTCCCGCAGAATTTCGTCAGGAAATTGTCGACCTGGTGTTTTCTGACGAAATGGACCCGCTGATTTCGCTGATCGATCCGTCGCCGACTGCATCGAACCGGGTGATGGGGCTCGGTGACGAAACCACGCCGTGGGGCACCAGCGGCATTCAGGCGCGCTGGCGTGTCGAAGCGCAGCAGATGACGCCCAGCGAGATGGCGCTGACTCCGCGTGAAACCAAGCTGAACGAACTTTATGCGTTCGTGCTTGCAACCGAGGAGCTGTTGCAGGACGCACCGCGCACGGCGGACCTGCTGACGCGCAAGGCCGGAGCGGCGATCCGCTGGAAAGCTGCGGACGCATTCATGTGGGGCGACGGCAATGAAAAGCCGCTTGGTTTCATGGAATCGGGCGCTCTGGTGACGGTCGCCAAGGAAACCAGCCAGACCGCCGACACCATCGTTCCGGTGAATGTCGCCAAGATGTGGTCGCGCGTGATCAACCCTGCACAGGCGGTGTGGCTGGCGAACAGTGACATCATGCCGCAGGTCATGGCGTTCGAAAGCGCCAACGGCCAGATGTTGTGGCAGGCCAATTATCGCGACGCACCCGGCGGTACGCTGCTCGGTCGCCCGATCTACTTCACCGAACATGCAAAGACGGTGGGCGACCTTGGGGACCTCACCCTGTTCAATCCGATGGGATATGAGGCATTCCGGAAGCAGAACGGCGTCGAATTCGCCGACAGCATTCACCTCTATTTCGATTACAATATCCGCGCATTCCGCTGGATCTTCCGCATCGGCGGACAGCCGGTGCTTTCGACGCCGGTGGATCCTGCCAACGGCAGCAACACCAAGTCGCATATGGTGGCGCTGGCAGAACGCGCCTGACATGGCGGTGGGGCAATCGCCCCGCCGCGTTTCGACACATTCGACCCCTGACGGGGACCGCCGGACGTCTTCGGTGGTAGCAGGAAGGAAAAACCATGCTCAGCAATCTGCAGATTTCGGCTCGTGCTGCCGTAGTCGGTGTCATCGACCCGGACGCATACGCCGCAGGCACCGTCACGACGGGATGGATCGACATTTCCGAGTGGGGATGGCTGATGGCCATCATCATGGCCGGCGATCTGGGCACCAGCGCCACGCTGGACGCCAAGTTTCAACAGGCGACCGATTCGAGCGGCACCGGAGCGAAGGATATCTCCGGTCTGGCGGTAACGCAGCTGACGCAGGCCGGCAGCGGCAGCAACAAACAGGCCCAGATCAACATCAGCGGCGAAGATACCGATTTCAACAACGGTTTTCACTTCGTTCGCCTGTCGATGACGGTTGCCACCGCAACTTCCGATGCCGGCGCCGTCGTGATCGGCATGGATGCGCGCTATGGCACTGCAGACGCCAGTGACGCAGCCAGCGTGTCCGAAATCGTGAGCTGATCCGATGGCGATCCGGTTTATTCGCGACTATGTCGTTCGTGGATCGTCGCCGATCGAATCGTATCGCCAGGATCAGCTTGTCGATACGATGAGCGAGGCATCGGAGCAGCATTTCGTTTCGCGCGGCCTGGCTGTCTTCGATGCCGCCGCTCGGCAGTCCACCGATGCGGGGCCGGCACGTGATGTTCCGGCTCCAACCGATGGCAATTCTTTGAACAAGTCGTCGGGCCGCGCGCGCGCGAAGCGCAAGTCCGGCTGACGCGCGGACTTTGAGGCAGCCATGCTGTTCCATCTGACGCCGGCGGCGCTGCCCGAGGGGTATGCCGAGGCACTGGTGCCGCTGGCGGACGTGAAGGCGCATCTTCGTGTCGATACGGATGAAGAAGACGCGCTGATCGCGGCTATGCGGGACGCGGGTGTCGATGTGGTGGAGCGTTATGCGAACCTGTCGATGGGGCCGCGCACGGCGCTGGCTGCGGTGTTCGACGGGTTTGGGCCGATCATGCGGATCGGCATCGGGCCGCTTGCCACGCTGTCGGTGACGGGCGTCGCCTATATCGACTCTGACGGTTCCTCGGTCGATCTGACTTCGTCGGACTGGCGGATCGATGCCGGGGGCGGATTGATCCCGGCGATCGGGGCGCGATGGCCCGCGACATATGGCCCGGTGACGGTGACGTACAGCGTCGGCTTTGCTTCGGGCGCATGCCCTTCGGCGCTGATCGCGGCGACGAAGATGTTTGCGGCGCATCTGTATCTGAACCGCGAAGCGGTGGTGCAGAGCGGCATGGCGGCGGAAATTCCGATGGGGGTGACGATGCTGTGCGATCGATATCGCGTGCCGGTGGTGTGAACCGCCACGCATAATTTCGGAGACAGAAGATGGCTGATTTGAGCATCACCGCCGCCAATGTGGTTGCGGGCGCAGGGGCGACCGTGCTGCATGGCGGCAAGGCCGGGGCAACGATTACCGCCGGTCAGATCGTTTATCTCGACGCGTCGGATCGCAAGTACAAGCTGGCCGATGCAGATTCGGAAACCGCTGCGATTCGTCTGCCCTCGGCAGTGGCGCTCAACGGCGCGTCGGACGGTCAGCCGCTTTCGGTGCTGACCGAGGGGCCGGTAACGATCGGCGCGCCGCTGACGCCCGGAACCGCCTATTATCTGTCGGCGACGCCGGGCGGCATCGCGCCGGTGGGCGACCTGACGACCGGCGATTATCCGACAGTGATCGGCATCGCGACCTCCGCCAGCGTGCTGGATATCGGCATCAAGGCCAGCGGCGTCGCGCTGTAACGATGACGGGCGCCGGCGACCTGGATCAGCGTATCGCGATCGAGCAGAGTGCCAGAAGCAAAGACGCGCTTCGCAATGTCGTCGAAACCTGGGGCGAAGTGGGCAAGCGCTGGGCGAACGTCAATTTCGGCAAGGGATCGGAGCGGCGCGACGCAGGGCTTGAGCGGGCATCCGCCCCGGCAACGTTCCGGGTGCGTTGGGACAGCCTGACATCGGCGATCACGCCGGGGGAATATCGGCTGTCCTATCTGGGCGACACATGGGACGTGACGTCGGCGGTGCGCTATGGCCGCAACCGCTTCATCGACATCACGGCCATGCGGAACATCCGAAAGGCGTAAGATGGAAGCGGCGTTGCTGGCAAAATTGCTGGGCAACCCTGCTCTGGCGGCGCTGGTCAATGAAATCAGCTGGGTTGAGCGCGGCAATGACGATTTGCCGGTGATCACGCTGACGCTGATCGATCGGGGCCGGGAATATCATCTGACGGGTCATGACGGCCTGGACGCCAGCTGGGTGCAGGCCGATGTCTGGGCAGGTTCCGTGCTTACCGCATTCGAGATCGCGCGCGCATTCACGTCGGCGATCGAGCCGCAGGAAGATATCGACGGGTGGCGGATCGGCCCCTGTTTTCTGGAAATCGAGCACAATATGCCGCCCGAGGATCTGGACGGCGGCGGCAAGGTGCATCGGGTGATGATGGAATGGCGCGTGTTCAACGCGCAGCTTAGCTGAAAAGGAACCTCTTATGGCAGCTACCGGAGCACAGAATTCCTTCGGGAATCTGTTCAAGATGGCCGATACCGGTTCGACTCCGGCATCGATCGGCGAAATCCTGTCGCTCACGCCGCCGAACGTGCAGCGCGCGACGCAGGATGCGACGCATATGGAAAGCCACGAAGGATGGATGGAAGCCATCACCGAAGGGGTGATCGATCCCGGCACGTGGACGTTCAACGTGCACCATCTGGATCAGTCGACCGGCGACAGCGCGTGCTGGGATGCGCTGGCAAGCGGCACGCAGCAGGATTGCGAAGGCACGTTCAAGGGCGAAAGCGGCGCGGTGAAGAAATGGACGTTCAGCGCATTCGTCACCAATTATAATCCTCAGGCGCAGGAAATCCGCGGCAAGCAGACGGCGGCGATTACGGTGCGCATCACCGGCAAGATCACGCGCAGCGCAGTTTCCTGATCATGGCAAATGCGATGATCGGCGAAGCCGAACTGACGATCGGGGAGACGCGCTGGACGCTGCGCATGGACAATGAAGCCTGGATCGCCGTCGAAGGCGTGACAGGCGAAGCGTGGATCGAAACGGTCGCGGAGCTGCATGCGCGTTCGCAGGCGAAGAAGCCGGCGAAGCTGGGAACATCCCGCACGCTGCTATGGGCAGCGATGCGCTATTATCATCCGGAAGTGACGCCGGAGGAATGCGCAGATCTGGTGCGGCGTCATCAAGCGCTGATCGGTCCGCCGCTGGGTGCGGCGATCATGGCGTCGATGGACATGGAGCCGCAATCTTCGGGGGAAGCACCGCCGCCCGGGGAAGGAGAGCAGGATGGGACTGGTTCGAAGTCCTCTCCGCCTACCATGAAGCGGGCGGCGGCACAGAAGGATTCTGGCGGGAAACGCCCAAAACGACATTGAGCGTCATTCGCGCCTATCGCCGCAGACGCGGATGGATGGCGTGGCAGACATCGGCGCTGCAGCGGTTCGAATTCAGCGACGGCCATCCCTCGCTGGAGCGGATGATGGGGCTGCCCGAGTCCGCACCCGATGGCGATGCGATGATGCGGAAAATGGACGCGGGAATGGGCTTTCATAATGCGATAGTAGCGAATCAGGAGAAGTTGTGATTAACCTTTCCCGATCAAGTTGGGGGAGGTTATGTTGAAAACCATTTTCGTTGCCGTGATGGCGATTGCGCTTGCTGCTTGCGGCAAGAGCAGCATGGTCGTTCTGCAGCCGGTATCGCATCCGGTCAGCACCAATGTGGTTCAACTGGTGTACGAAAACTCGACTGTCGGCGTTCCGGACGATGCGGTTGCGCGCACAAAGCAATATATGGACGAAGAATTCTTTACCGGCGACGACGCGATATTCCGCAATGCGGAGGGTGGCGTGACCATTCGGTACGGATATATCGGTTTTGAAGAGGGAAGCCGTGTAGGCCGCTATTTCCTGGGGGCTCTTGGCAATGACGACGCCAAGATGGTGTTGCGTGCACAGTTCTTTGATGCACAGGGCAACAAGATCGGCGAGATCCAGTCCGAAGGCACGATCGGCGGCGGATTTTTCGGCGGGTCTTCCAATTCCGCGATCCGCAGGGCAGTGCGCGAAGTCGCGAGCTATGCAAGAGCAGCGCTTCGTTGAACCGACGTTGATATTCAGACCCGCCC
The DNA here is from genome assembly GCA_002707985.1 of Sphingomonas sp. Classification (GTDB taxonomy): domain Bacteria; phylum Pseudomonadota; class Alphaproteobacteria; order Sphingomonadales; family Sphingomonadaceae; genus Sphingomonas. The sequence goes on from PAOI01000014.1 coordinate 45,725, forward strand.
GCCAATCGGCGGGCGCAGAACTTCGCAGGCCGTCCCGTTCGGGGCGGCCTTTTTCATTGGAGCCGCCGTTATGCGTACGACCTGGGGAATGGAGGGCGCCGAAGCGCTTTCGGCCCAGTTCGAAGCGCTGGGCAACCAGGTTGCGACGAAGATCGGCAATGACGTGATGGAGCAATCCGCCGAGTTGCTGGCACGGCGCTGGCGGGTGGTGGCGCCGATGAATCCGCAGGTGCGGGCGAAGACATGGACGCTGGCATCGGGCGAGCGGCGGTCGCGGCTGTACGGCCATGGTCGCGATCTGATCCGCATCGGCAAGGTGCGCGCGCGGAATGAACATGCCGTGGTGTGGAAGACGACGACGTCCGATGCGTTCTGGCTGTACATCTATGAAGTCGGGAAGTTCGATCAGCCGGCGCGGCCGACCTTTCGCCCCGCTACTGCGGCGATGAAGCCGTTGATCCTGTCGTTTCAGAAAGAGGAATTTCAGGCGCGCGTCGCCAGCGCGGCGGAACAGACCGTCGGCAAGGTGACCGGGGGCAAGGCGCCCAACGCCACGGGAGTGCGGCACTGATGGCGGGCGGCGGGACGATCACCACCTATTTCGCGGGTGAGAATGCGTCGTTCCTGCAGGCGATCGAAGAGAATAAGGGCGGCCTGCGTCGCCTGCTTTCGTCGCTGAGCCCGGTGGACGCGGCAACCGCGAAGTTCAATGCGGGGCAGCAGGCGCTCGACACGTCGCTGAAGCGCGGGCGGATCACGCTGGATCAGCATGCCGAGGCGACGAAGCGGCTTTCCGCCAGCTATCAGGCGCAGGTTTCCCGCCTGCAGCAAGTGACCGCCGTATCCGGTTCAACCCGCGCGGGCATGCAGCAGCTTAGCTATCAGATCGGCGATATATCCCAGCAGTTCGCGCTGGGCACGAAGCCGATGGTGATCTTTGCCCAGCAGGGCGGGCAGGTGCTGCAGGCGATCCAGCTGATGACGAACAGCAGCAAGGGATTTATCGGGTTCCTTGCCGGCCCCTGGGGCGTCGGGATCATGGCGGCGGCGATGGTGCTGACGCCGTTCATCGCCAAGCTGTTCGAAGCGGGCGAGGCATCGGATGCCGCGAAAGATGCGAGCGAGGCGCTGGCCGACAAGATCGACGATCTGGGCACGTTTTTCGACAAGGCGACCGGCAAGATCAAGCAGACCAGTTCGGCGCTGATTGAATATGCCAAGTTGCAGGCGGCGGTGCGTATCGAGGAACAGACGCAGCTTCAGAGCGAAGCGACGAAGACGGCGTTTTCGGCATTCGAGCGCTCGCGTCAGCGTACTCAGGATCCGTCGACCGTCACCAGCGGCATCTATCTGCCCGGATCGATGGGGCCTTCGGCTCTGCCCAGATCGCGCCCCGGAAGTCAGGAAATCGCCCAGGCCTTTCAAAGCCGCAATGTTGATGCCAATCTGCGCGCCATCGCCGAAGCGGGCGGGCGCAATGCCGAATATGCGCGCACCATCCTGGAGCAGCGCGCGACCTTTTCCGAAGCACAGCAGAGCATCAACCAGGACCGGCAGTTCATTGCCGATCTGGAGCGCGGTTTCACAACGAACCGGGATTTCGTTACCGGTGGGGGCCGGAAGACCCGGAATGGCGCCGCCGATCGCACCGAACAGCGGCTGCAGAAATATGCGGACGAACTGACGGGGCTGCAGGCGCGTCAGGTCGATCTGCAGATGGATCTGACCGGCAATATGCGCGAGCGCGCGGCGCTGGAGGCGCAGCGGCTCGATCAGGAAGCGGCGGCATATCGGGATGGCGTCGCGTATCGCGTCAAGCAGGGCGAGCTGACGCAGGCGCAGGCCGATCAGCTTGTCCTGGTCAATGATCAGAACACGGAAATCGCCAAGCAGGTTGCGCAGCAGAAATATGATCGGGCGAGCCTGCAGGACGAAAACGAGTTGCAGCGCGGCATATTGGAGCGGCGCAGCATATTGCTGCAGGGCGAGCTTGGCCTTGCCAGGACGCAGGAGGAACGCCGGCGCCTGCAACTGGCGCTGCTCGACGCCGGGCAGGAGGAACTGCGCCTGTCGCTTCAGCGGGTGATGATCGCGAACGATCAGACGTCCGCCGAATATCAGAATGCGCAAAACCGGTTGCGTCAGCTGGACGCGGAGCGGGCATTTGCCGCCGAATCGATCCGTCGCGGCACGATGGGGCCGCTGGAAAGCTATATCGACGGACTGACGCTGGATGCCGATCAGCTGAACGAAGCATTCGGGGCCGTGGCGGCGGACGGGCTGCAGTCGCTGAACGACGGAATCGTCGATGCGATCACCGGGGCGAAGTCGCTGGGCGATGCGTTCAGCAATGTTGCCGACGGGATCATCGACGATCTGATGCGTATCGCGGTGCAGAAATATATCACCGCGCCGCTGGCCAATACGCTGTTCGGGAGCGGCAGTGGCGGCTTTCTGGGCGGAATATTCGGCGGTGGTAGCGGCGGCGGTTCGGGTGTCGGCGGCGGCCTGAGCGCAGTCGGGGGTTTGCTTGGTGGACTGCCCGGCTTTGCAGACGGCGGGTCGATCCGCGTCGGCGGCCTGCCCGGCACGGATCGCAACATGCTGTCGATCAACGGCGTGCCGCGCGCGATGGTGAGCGATACCGAAACGTTGCACGTCACGCCGGCGAACGATCGTGGACCTTCGGGTGCTGCGGTGGTGCGCCTGGTGGTCGGCAAGGGCGAGATGTTCGACGCAGAAGTGGTGCGGATTTCGGGCAATGTCGCGACGCAGAAGGTGCAGTCGGCATCGCGGCAATCGGTTTTGGCGCAGGACAGGATATTGCCGTCGTGAGCATCGACCTGACGTATCTGAAGATCCGCGATGTCGATCCGGTGCCGCTGGATTTCGGGAGCACGATCACCGGGGCGCTGGGCGCGCCGACGCAGCATATCGACCGACTCGGCAATCGATGGACAATGGCGGTGGTGACTCCGCCGATGAAATATGAGCCGGACGGGCGGCTGACGTCGATCGACATGGACATGGCGTTGCTGGAAGGCGGCGTGTTCTCGGTACGGGTGCCCGGTTTCAAGCCCGGCACGCCGGGTTCGCCGGTGCTGGCATCGGACGTCACGTCGGGGCGGTCGATCGCGCTTTCGGGGCTGACGCCGAATTATGCGATCAAAAAGGGTGCGCCGATCTCGATCGTGCATGGCGGGCGGCGCTATTTCGATCGGGTGCGGGCGCAGGTGATCGCGGCGAGCGACGGGACGGCAACGATCAGCATCCGAAACCTGATCCGCGTGCCGCTGACATCCGGGGATGTGGTGGAAATCGGCGCGCCGAAGATCGAAGGTTCGATCAGCGAATATCGCGCGCCGATCCCGGTGAACGGCCTGATCAGTTTCAGTTTCCGCATCACGGAAGACGAATAGCCATGACGCCCGCTGTCGAAGCTGCGCTGGAGGCGCCACGGACGCTTGTTGCCGGGCTGCTGTCGATCGCGCTGTCGGGATATACGATCCGGCTGTGCGACGGCGGGGTGGTGACGTGGGGCAGCGACGTGTTCCGCAGCCGCGACGCGACCTATGGCACGATCGGAGAGATCGAGACGATATCGGAAGGCGTCGGCGATAGCGCGCCTGCGCTGGAAATCATGCTGCGCCCGCCGACGATCGCAGCGGCGAATGCGCTGCTGTCGATCGATCATGCCGGGGGTGCGGTGCGGCTATGGCTGGCGTCGATCGACCGCGATAGCGGGGAAGTGATCCCCGATCCGATCCTGCAATTCGCCGGCGAGCTGGACGCGCCCGCGCTGGAAGTCGCGGCGGACAATAGTTTCGGGGTGCGGATCCCGGTGGTTTCGGTGTTCGAACGGCTGATGGAGCCGGACGAAGGCGTGCGGATGTCCGACGGGTTTCATCAGACGATCTTCCCCGGCGAACTGGGCATGGCGAATATGACGGCAACCCCGATCGAGGATATCTGGGGTCCGGGCGATATCGATACGGCGCCGATCTATGTCGGGTAGCTGGGCGATCGAGGCGCAGCGGCGGGCCGACGCCATCGAAGCGCTGCGCACGCATTTCGCGGGCAAGCCGTACATGCTGGGGCGGTGTGACTGCGCGCGCGCGGCGGCGTGGTATCTGCGCAAGCTGGGGCACAAAGTGACCGGATTTGCCAAAGCGGGGGCGTATCGCAGCGCGCTGACCGCGCAGCGGGCATTGGAGCGCGCGGGTTTCGCGGATCTGGGCGAAGCAGTCGATTCGGTGCCGGGGCTGATGCGGATCGCGCCGGCATTCGCCAAGCCGGGCGACCTGATGCTGGTACCCGGCGAAGGCATGCCCGCGCTGATCATCTATCTGGACGTCGGGCATGCGCTGGGATTTGCCGGCGACACGCCCGAAAAGGGGCTGACCGTGATCGTGCTGACACGCGACCCCGGATATCTGGCGGCGTGGGCGGTATGAGCGGGGTATTGCGCACCGTCGGCACGGCGCTGACCGTTGTCGGGGCAATCGTCACGCCGCTGAATCCGGGATTGGGGAAAGTGTTGACGCTGGCGGGCGGTGTTACTGCCGCGATCGGCAAGGTGACGGCGAAGCGCCCGACGAACGAACGTCAGGGCCAGCAACTGAAGTTCAAGATCGAGCCGGGGGCGGGAATCCCGCTGATCATCGGTCGCACGGCGACGGGCGGGACGTTGATTCACCGCACCACGCACGGCACCGACAATCATTACCAGACCTATATCGTCGGACTGTCGGGTGGCGGTCCGATCCAGGCAATCGAAGCATTCACCGCCGATCGGCGACTGGTGCCGTTCAGCGGCACCGCCGCGACCGGATATTATGGCGGATGGATGTGGCAGGAGCGCCAGCTTGGCGCGTGTCCCGAATCGGACTGGCTGGATCATGGCGTCACATCGCCGCCCTATGGTTCGGTCGGCCCGATCCCGAGCTGGGGTGCATCGTACAAGCTTTCGGGCATGGCGGCGGCATCGTGGACGATGCTGTACGACACCAAGGCGCGGCGATATCCGAACGGACAGCCGACGCCTGCATGGATCGTTCAGGGCATCAAATGTTACGATCCGCGGCTCGACAGCACCTATCCGGGCGGGAGCGGATCGTGCCGATGGGCACCGCCAAGCGACCGGGCAGCGCATGAAGCCGCGCGGGCGACATGGGTCTATAGCGAAACCCCGGCGATCGTGTCGCTGCAATGGAAGCTGGGGATATGGCTGGCCGATGAAAGCGACAGCGAGTCGACCTATGTCCGCACGCACGGGATCGGGGCGGACATCGACCTGATCGATGTGGCGGCGCATGTCGCCGCGGCGAATGTTCAGGAAGCGAACGGGTGGAAGGTCGGCGGCGAAGTGACGTCGGCGCAAAACCCGTGGGACGTGCTGAAGCTGATCGACCAGGCGGGCGGGGCGGAGCCGATCGCCAACGGCGCGCTGATGTCGATCCTGCAGAAGGGGCCGCGCATCCCGCTGGGCACGATCACGCGCGCCGAACTGGGCGAAGGGGCGATCCGCAAGGCGGGATATCGCCGCCGCCGCGAACGGATTAACGGGTTTCGGGCGCGGTATCGATCCGAAGATCATAGCTGGGAAATGGTCGATGTCGCACTGGTGCAGTTCAGCGACTTCGTGACCGAGGACGGGCGCGAACGATCGGGCAGCGGCGATTATTCGCTGGTCCAGCAGGCGCAGCAGGCCGCCGAGCTGGCCGGATATGAAGTGTGGGACAGCCGCGAGACGACGCACGAAATCCCGCTGAAGCCGCGCGGGATCGATCGGCGCGTGGGCACGTGCTGGACGATCGATATTCCCGAACTGGAATGGAGCGAGGATGTGATCGTGCGGGCGCGCAGCATCGATCCGGAAACGCTGGGCATCACGATCACGGCGATGACGGAAAATGGCGACAAACATGAAGCCGTGCTGGACCCGACGCCGGTGACGCCGCCCGATCCGGATATTCCCGATTTTCCGGATGAGCCGCCGTCCTATATCCTCGACGGGAATTTCTTCTGATGGCGACGGAAATCGCCTATCGGTTCAAGCTGGCGGGATATTCTGCGGCGGCATGGACCGCGGAAAATCCGGTGCTGCTGGAACGCGAAGTCGGGCTCGAACTCGATACGATGCGTCTGAAGATCGGCGACGGCTCCACCGCGTGGAATTCGCTGGATTACTGGTCGCAGGGGACGACTGCGGCGCAGGTTTCGGTGACGCCGACCGGATATCAGGTGATCACCGCCACCGATGCGCAGACGGCGTTCGACCAGATCGACCAGGCACTGCTCAATGCGCGATCGACGGGCATCCGTTATGGCGGTGCGCTGAGCGATCTGGGCAGCGGCGTGGTGCGGATCGCGGCGGGGCAGGGCGGCATCCTGGACAATAGCGATCCGGCGGACCCGCAATATTCCTCGGTCAACTGGGTACAGACCGACATCGACCTGTCGGCCACCGATACGGTGCATTATGTGTACGTGAATGCGAGCGGCACGGTGACGTCGACCACCACGCCGCCGTCGCACAGCGAATATCGCACCGCGATCTGGCTGCACCGGGTTTCGATCCGATCGGGCGCCTATTCGGCCTCAACATCGATCGTACAGCCGTTGCAGCAATATGGCCCGCAGATCTGGGATATCTGGCGCGCGCTGGGGCTGATCAAGCGGGGGCTGGAGGTTCAGGCCGCGTCGACCGATCTGACGCTGTTGATCGGCGCGGGCGAGATTTATCAGGCAGGCGCGAATTTTTACGACAATCCGCTGGTTCCGGCGGAAGTCGAATATCCGGCGAAGAACCCGGTGACGTTCCGCCACGTCGACCAGGACGGCGACCAGAGTGCGGACCGTACGACACTGGACGTCGGCAATTACGACGCGTCGGGCACGGTGACGGCGATCCCCGGTTCGTCGGCGCGCGCGAGCATATTTCAGGTGATGCAGTTCCCGGGGAGCGGCGGCAATGTCCGCATCTTTTACGGGCAGGCATGGTACAACAATGTCACCGACGCGCTGGAGGCGCTGTCGACCGGCGCCTATATCGCGACGATCCCGGAAAGCTATTCGGAAAACGCAATCACGCTGGGGTGGATCATCGCCGAAAAGGGCGCGACCGACCTGTCCGACGGGGTGCAGATATTCGTGCAATCGGGGCGGTTCGGCACGGTTTCTGGGGCGGTCGCGAATGTGGGGCTGGGCGGGTTTGTCGAGGCGCTGGCGCTGGGCGAGCCGGGGGTTCAGACCAATAGCGGCGATGCTGATTTCTCGATCGCCTATCAGGCGGACAAGCGCACCATCCGGCTGACCGGCACGATCACCGCCGATCGCGCGCTGACCCTGAGCACCACCAATGCCCGCGACGGTGGCCGTTTTCGCATCGTGCGGACCGGCGCGGGCGCATTCGTCTGGAATATCGGATCTGGGCCGCTGAAGGCGATGCCCGCCGCCAGCTGGTGCGACGTTGAATATGACGGCGCCGCGGCGGCGTGGTTCCTGGCCGGATACGGCACTCTCTAACCCGAAATATCGGCGAAACCGGAGCAACAAACATGACAGTCACTCCCGGCGTACTCCCGATCAGGGGAGTGCGGACGCAGGCGCTTGCGCGCCTGATCAACTTCGTCGGTATCGACCTGACCGGGGCTGCAGCGCGGCTTGTGGTGGTGCAGAACTGGGACAATGATCCGGACAGCCCGGAATTCGGCGGGGCGATCACGACGACTGCAAACGGCAACGGATCGGTGGTCACGCTGGGCACCGTGACGACGTCAGGCGGCGTTCCGACGAGCCCGGTGACGCTGACCATCGGCGAAGACGATATGGCATCGGTGCCGGATGCCGCCGAAGTGGGCAATGACGTCACCTGGAAATGGTATCTGGAGCTGACCCCCATCGGCGGCACGCGAGGACGCTATCTGGAGGGAGATTTCATTGTCGGCGGATCGCTGAGCGGCGCTGGCAGCAGCGCTGTCATCAACGCCACCGTGGCCGATGCGACCGTGGCGGTTACCATTGACGGCGCCACCGCGCTGGCGCCGCTTGTCGCAACGGCTGTGAACGCGGCATCGGTCGCGGAAGCTGCGGCTACTCTGGCGCAGGGCGAAGGCAATATCTACGCCACGCGCGCTGAAGCCGAAGCGGCGGGACTTTCCGATGGCGAGTGGTTGATGATCCTTGCTGACGAGGATCAGGGCGATCTGCGCACGCTGAACCGCGTCGAATCTTCGGCGGTCGTTTATTATGAGACGATCCCGAGCACCAACATGGTGTGGGCGCCACGCTTCACCGATCTGTCGTCATTCACGTTCGCCGGGGCGATCGATACGATCCAGACCAGCGGACATTCGGTGTCGGGCCTTGGCGGGGCGCGCTATAATCGCGTGACGGGTTCGACCGCAGGCTTCACCGAGACTGTGTGGCGAACGCAGATCGGCGCGAACTGGTACGAGATAGACCCGCGTGATGTGTCTCCGGCGAGCTTTGGCGCGCTGCCCACCGATGATGATCATGACGCGATGTTCACGGCCATGATCGCGTGGGCGGCAGAGAAGGAGGCGGTCTATCCGCTCCGCTGGACGCATCCCGGTTTCGAGCTGCTGATCACCGAACAGATCACGTTCCAGAACCTTTTCTTCGATGTCCCGTTCGTGATCACGGGCGACGCCTATATCCGCGCGCTCGACAAGACGACGAACGGCACCCTGATCCTTCAGCGCAATAGCTGGGTGCATTTCGCTGGCTGCGGGCGCATGGTGCTCGACGGTGGCGGCGCGCAGGGTGTTCTGGGGAACAACGGTTATTCCGGCTCTGGCCTCCCGATCTATGGCGACAATCGCAGCAAGGTATCGGGCGAGCTGCCGAGGGTCGTGAATTGTCGCATCGACCCCTTCTATCGCGGCGGCAAGGTCGCGGCACCGCAACAAGGCTATGACGAAATAAAAATCACCATTTGCGGTGAGAATAGCGATGGCGGCGTCAGTCACGAACCGGATTTCGGCGCCGCGACCAGCTACGTGAAGAATGCTGAATACGACATCACGCTCACCGGCATGAAGTATTTCGCGTTCTGGGGCCTGTGCGGCAACGGCCCGAATATGGACCCGTCCAAGGAATCCAATGAGGCGGAAATTCGCGCCTACAACTGTGGTGGCGAAGGCCAGGGCCGCACCTTCACAGCCGGCGACGTGGATACGGTCAACAATACGATCACGGTCCCGGATCACGGTTATTTTACGCGCTCGACCATCCTGATCGACGGGGCCGCGCTTCCCGGCGGCATTTCGATCGACGAATATTGGGCGGGCCGCGTGGATAAGGACACGCTGATGATTGCGTCGTCTGCAAGCCAGACGGTAAACGTTCCGCACACATCGTTCAGCGTCGATTCCTCTGGTCGCGTTTCCAAAGTCGGGCATAATTTCACCACTGGTTTGGAAATCGCATATCTCTGCCCCACCGGATGGACCGAGCCCGATCCGGATAATCCTGCAAGCCAGCGCGATCTGAGTGTTCCCGACAGCGTGGCACCCACGGGATTGACCCATCTCGACCGCTTCAAATCCGTTCGCCTGAGCCACAATTTCTTTGCTCTGACCCTGACTAGCGCGACGTTCCGCACTTTTACGGCGGGTGCTGTCAACCTTGGTGCAGACACGATCACGATCCCCAGTCACGGTTTTTCGACCGGTGACGCGGTTCGTATTTCGATCGGCGCGAACAATACGTCGATCAGTTCGGTCGATCAGTTAATGTTCGCGCTGCAAACCGGCACTGCCTATACGCCAGGCACGGCGGTTAATGTCGGTTCGACCGAGGCAAGCGGCAACGACCAATATAAGCCTGACACCGTCTATTATATTCGCGCCATTGATGCGAATACGGTGGCGCTTTACCTGTCGGCTTCGAACGCGTCGACGGATACCGATCGCATCGACATCACGCTCGGCGGCAACGCGACCATGGGGCTGGTGCTGCAGTCGGATATCGTCACCTTTTCCGATCAGGGCTCAGACTATCAGAGCTTCATTCACCCGATCGATCTGACCTCGACCGGCAGCGGCACCATCTATCTGGGCGGCACCGCGCCGCTTTGCATGGATCGCAGCGGATGGGGCACGATCAAGCTGTCCGGCTATAACGACGCGTCGCGCGGTGCCACCGATTACATTCGGGGCCGTTTTCAGCATTGCGACATCGATCTGCCTTTCCATGCGGCCCTAGCCGGGCGGCTGTGGGAAAGCCACAACATGGTCACGATCGGCGAGTCGGTTACGCCCGGCAGCACCAAATCGATCGGCAACCGCATTAGGGTTCATGTATCGGCGGGCGGCCGCGAAATGGCGCAGGTTACGGGGACCGCGACCAGCGGCTCCGCCGTCATCGCGATCATCCCGACGGCCGATCTTCAGCGCATGACCGTCGGCGATTTCGTGACCGTTTCGGCGAATTTCCCGTCCACCACAGCGGAATATGAAATCCTCGCCAAGACGCCGACAAGTATCACGCTGGACACCAACGCAACGAGCGGCGGCAGCGTGACGCTCACCCTCGCAACGCGGTGGAACAAGGGGGTTCTGTCAAAGGCAAATCCGGGCCTGATTGGGGGCAACACGACCAACGGTGTGCAGCCATTTGGTTGCCTGATCGAAGGGCTGGTTTCGGGCTATCCTACCAGCGTTCCGCTGCTGTCCGACGCCGCCGCAGGCGTGACGTTCGATCTGATTCGGGTCGAGGACGGGCAGCGCTATTCGGGACGCTCCGCCGACTTCGCAACGATCGGGACGGATGCAAACAAGTTCTCCGCGACGCGCGGGCTTCAGTTGCATTACAATCCGCTCACGCTCGGGAACCTGTATTTCAACGACAATGGTTCGACCGAGGCGTTGATCCGTGGCGTAGGGTCGCGCGTGCCGACGTTTGGAGACAGCGGCGGAACCGTCGTCGCATCTGCAACCACCAGCGGGTGGAAGGCTCAGTCCAGTTCTTACAACGGGCGCCATTTGCAGATCGGCGCCTATCATCTTTGGTACGACGCGACCGGCGATCTGCGCACCAAGAACAGCGCCCCGGCAAGCGATACCGATGGCACCGTTGTCGGCACGCAAACTTAGGAAACGGACATGGCGATTATCAAGGAAATCAGCGACCGGGGCATCCAGTTCAATTACCATCGCATCGGCGCCGTCCAGAGCAATATGAGGGGCGCGCTACAGGTGCAGGTGCTGAGCTGGATCAACGCGGAAGCCGCCGCATCGGGCGCCATGGGCTCCAGCCTGATGGACGATCAGCCCATCAACCCCGCATTCCTGACGCCGCATCGGATCGATCCCGATCGCGAGGACAGCGCGGTGGAGGTGCCGCCGCTCGCCACGCTCTACGACTATCTGATGGCAAGCAGCGCGCCGCTGGCGGGCGGCGTGAGCGACGAGGTGGAAGCATGAAGATCGCGGACCTGAAGGACGGGCTGAGAATCGAAGCCGAAAAAGACACTCAGGCAGGCCCGGCGGGAACGCGCTTTTATGTGCGTGAGGCGCATGGCGAATTTTATGTCGTATCCGAGCTGAACCCGGAAGATTTGGTGGACCTGTCCCTGTTCTATCAGGGCAAGGAGCTGATCGGATTTGCGGTGGCACCCTCCGTCAGCTGAAGCCTGTCACCAGCCATGGGGTGTGATCCGGCACACCATCTGTCGGCGGTCTGCGATATCTACAACGCGATGTTTCATTAACACCGAAGGAGACTGACATGGCCAGCGTTCCCCCCGAACCAATCGAACCCGAACCACAGCGATTGCCCGATACGCCGCCGGATGATGAAAGCGGCGGCAATGGACCACCGCCGCCGCCGCCCGGGGGCTGATCGGTGGAGCCTTTCGTTCTGCTAGCCGGGATCCTGGCGGCATGCGTCGCCGGGATTTCCCTGGGCTTCTGGCGCCGGTCGCTTGCCGCATTCGTCCTCCTGGGAAACTGGGCCGCAAATACGGCTGTCGTTTCGGTCACCGGCAACGATCATCCCTGGGTGGTGTTCGCGACTATCGATTACGTGTCCGCGCTTGCATTTCTGATGATCGGGGGGATCGCCGGGCGGCTGGTCGCGGCAACCTACGCCCTGCAGCTGCTGATGCATGCTGCGTATGTGATTTCAGGGGGAGGGCCATGGCCGGACTATGCCTATTGGTGGGGCCTCTATTACGTGGCCTGGGCCCAGGTCGCGATCGTGTTCGGGTGGATGGGCATTGAACTGGCTCGCCGTGCTTACGCTCGTCGCGGGAGCATATCAGCTGCTGCACCGAGCCATCACCCGCAACGGCGAGACGAAGCATGAGCACAAACCCGATTGAAGTCGCGGTGGCGAACTATACCCCCACCTTTTACGCCGTCGTCTCGCTGATCGTGATGCAGGCATTCTACCTGGCCGCAACTGTGGTTCGGAAGGGCCCGGAGTGGCTGGACCGGTGGACTGCGCGGCGCAAGCAGGAGGCCGAGGAAGAGGCCGAGGAGCGCAGGCAGGAAAAGACCGATATCGCCGCTCTGAAAAGCGAGGTGTCGGAATTGAGCAAGCGTCTCGACCGTATGTCGCACGCGCTTACCTTCCTGATCCCTGCCGCGACGACAACGATCAATGCACTCGAGGCGGTTGAACCGGGCCATGCGGCGATTTCGCAGGGCCGCGAACTGATCCGCATGGCAGTGGCGGCGCTGGGCGATAATGACCCGCTGAGCCCGGCGCTGGAGAAGCTGGCCAGCTACCCTGGCGTTCCGATGCCGCCGAAGAGGCATGCCGCCGCAGAATAAGCCCTGCGGCGTCAGATGCGCCGCAACCGGAGAAACCAGACATGGACGTTAAAGAGTTGCAGCGGCGCGTGGGCGTCGCGGCCGATGGCGTGTGCGGGCCGCAAACGCGCGCTGCTATCGTCAATGCGATCACCAACATCGACGCGCCGGCAATCACCCCTGCCGATATCGAACGGGCGGCTATCGAGCTGGACGTATCCCCAGCGATTATTCGCGCGGTCCGCAAGGTGGAAGCACCGCGCGGCGCGTTCGATTCGCGCGGTCGCATTTCTATCCTGTACGAGCGCCATTATTTCAGCAAGGCGACCGGCGGTCGTTTCGATCAAGCCCATCCCGACCTTTCGGGCCCGGCGCGGGGCGGCGGAGGCTATGGCACCTATTCGCAGCAATATGACCGGCTGACCGCCGCCTGTGCTCTCGATCCCAGCGCGGCGTTCGCTTCGTGCAGTTGGGGCGCGTTTCAGGTGATGGGTGCCCATGCCGACAAGCTGCATTATGGCGCTCCATTTGAAATGGCGATGGTGCTGAGCGTGAGCGAGCGAGCGCATCTGGACAGTTTCGTCCGATACGTGAAAGCCTTCGGACTCGTCGACGCGTTGCGCCAGTGCCGCGCTGGCGATGCGGAAAGCTGTGTTGCCTTCGTCGCGGGATATAACGGCCCGGATCATGCCCGGTTCGGATATGCGCCGAAGCTGGCCGAGGCGGCGCGATGATGGCGCGGTTTGCACTGGCAGTCATGGCGGTTGTCGGCTGGCTGGGGCGCATACCCGGACACCTTGCCGCCCCGTTCCGCAGCCTGTTGTCGCAGGAAGGGCGGCGGGCATGGGCGTTGATGCTGCTCGCCGGGGGCGGGGTGGCGATGACCATTTATGCAGGGTTCACGCTGTGGTTCGTGCGGGAATCGCCGTCGCGGGTGTTCTGGCTGGGCGTCGGTGCGCTGATCCTGATCGGGATCGTGCTGACCGGGTTTGCGGGCCTGTTGATCAAGCGGACGATCCGGGTGAGCCGCGACGGGATCGAGATTGCCGATGTGGTGGCGGCCGCAGCGGCGGAAGCAGCCGCCCGGACCATTGCGAAGAAGGAGGGTGAGTGATGATAGCGGAAACCATCGCCTCTGCCGTGTGGGGCTTCGTAGCCCGGAACTGGCGCTGGGCGCTCCCGCTGCTCGTTGCCGCCGGGCTGTTCACGGCGCTGTCTATCACCCGCCACACGCTCGCGGGCGTGCGCGAGGATCTGGGCGACGAAAAGGCCGCTCATGCGCAGACGATCGCAAACTATCGCGCGGCACAGGACGCAGCGCTGGCGGAAGCCATCGCGCAGCGCGACCGACTTCAGGATCAATATCAACTGGCAGCGGAAAGGGCCGATTATGCTGAAACTCAACTTGCGGCGGCGCGCTCTGCCGCTGATCGCTTTGCCGATGCTCGCAGCGTGCGGACATACTGCACGCCCATTGGAGGTTCGACCAGCGGACCCGCTGCCGCCGGCGAAAGTGACGCTACCGCGCGCAATAACCGACCCGATGCAGATGCCGTGGTGCTCACCCGAGGGGAATACGACATCTTCGTCCGAAACACGCTGCGACTGAAACAGGCGCATGATTGGGGAATGAACCTGATCGCGGACGGGCTGGCGGTGAAACTCGCGGAGTAACCGCAGATGTTCCGTACCAGCAGCGACTCAGGATAGTGGCGCCTGCGTCTGATCGTGGTGGAATCCTGCATTGCAAGCCAGTCTCCACCTTTGCACTCAGCAGCAGCTTCGAGTGCCAAGCACTGCCCGCTATCCAGCCCTTCCGCTAAATGCACTACTTCGTCAGTGTGGGTCATGCCCTGAACCCCGTCAGTTCGAACACAAGCGCTTTCTGCTCGTCGGTAGCATTGATCGATGCCAAGCCTCGCTGAAGCAGATCGGCGCACTCTGCGCGACGGGCGTTTTTGAGCTCCTGCTGCTCGCGAAGTTTTGGCAGAAACTTATCGCGCCACGCCTGATTTTCCGCTTTAATGCGGGGCAAGTCGTCACCCCAGGCCATCACCCATTCCCTTCTGTATCAGTGAGGCGAGCAGCTCGGACAATGGATGCGAGCGATTTGACGATTTCGGCTCTGGTGTCCTCGTCTATTCCAGCGAATCCTTGCTTGATCCCCTTGCGGTCGTTTAAATCTGCGAGGATGCCGCGCGCCGCAGAATGCGCCCAGTCCAAGGGCGCAGGCGGCTCTAAGCCACCCCCATTCCACCACGCATCAGGAGCGTCGTACGGGTACTTGTTGCCGTGTGCGATTGTCGATCTTGCTATATCTACCATATCGTCAGTCATGGGGTTTTCCTGTCGTGTTGGGGGAGGGGCTGTGACACGTCGATCGCATAGACAGAGACCGGCTCGGGTCCGAAATGCGGATGCGTCAATGTCTCTGGAGCGAAGCCACGCCATTGCCGCGTAAGCCGCGTCTCGCCCTCTATGCCGCCACCTTTGGGATAGCCTCGCGTCAATACAATATTGTCGTAGGTGCGGCCCATGAGGCGCGTTTTCCAGTAGGCGGTTTGGAGTCGATACTCCTTCAGCTTTTCACCGCGCGCGATCTGGTCGAAGTACTCACCTTTGAGCGGCAGGTGTAGGTCACCCATTACGATCCTCCATCCCTATGCAGTGGCGCGTCGATAGGATCGAGGTAAGCCTCAGGGCGATAACGCGGCGGCAGCACGTCAAAAGGATGCGCGCTGCGCGAGAATTTGTCGCCGGGATAAGCGAATTGGACATATCGCTGATTATGCCCGAGGTAGAACGCAGGCTTTCCAAGCACGGTGATCGGCTCACCCCACCAGCGGGGTTCCGGGGCTCGCCGGGCGCGCGCGAACCTCAAGAACTCACCAAAAGTGCAGCCTTCGAAAGCATCGCTACGCCATGCATCGGCTAATGCCGCGCCTCGCGTCGTGGCTGTGATTGTGCATGTCGTCGTTATGCCGCTGGCCCATGTAACGGCGACATCCCAGCGTTTAAGGAGGAAGCCGTCGCTCACGCCGCCACCCCGCTGGCAGCGGGTGCCGCCACAAAATTTTTCGCACTCGCCGCCAAACGCCGCGGAATTCCATGGCGTGAACGGCGCGCGAACATCGCGAAAATGTGAGGATTTCTGCGGCTGGTCTGTGGATTTGCAGTCCGCTGCGTCACCACTCCGCCATCGGGCCTCGGCGCGGTGAAGGCGCGAAATGCGCGGCGGCGGCTCCGCTGTCAACAGCGACGATGATTCGCGCGCTTGACGCGGGCGTACCGGCTCCCGAAATCAAAGTTTCTGGCGGCGTTGCTTGGCGGAGGGGAAATGCCGCGATACAAGCGCCGCAACGCAACAAGTGTATTGCGCGACTATAACAGTTGTGCGACAGGGCAGGAATGATGACTCAGACAGTGGATTCCCCTGCAGGCGGCACGGATCGTTTCGAAACGATGCGGCATGCGATGGTGGCGAGCCAGCTTCGCACCAATGCCGTCAGCGACGCGCGCGTGGTCGAGGCGATGGCCCGGGTGCCGCGCGAGCGCTATGTGCCGGAAACGGTACGCGCGATCGCCTATCGCGACACGCTGCTGCCGCTGACCAACGGACGCAAGCAGAACCTGCCGATGGCGACGGGGCGGCTGCTGACCGAGGCGCAGGTGCGACCCGACGATCACGTGCTGCTGATCGGCGCTACGGGCGGATATACTGCCGCAGTGCTGGCGCAGCTGGCCGGATCGGTGGTCGCGGTCGAAGAGGATGCGGCGCTGGTCGCGCTGGCAAAGGCGGCGCTGGACGGCGAAGCGAAGGTCGAACTGGCCGAAGGGCCGCTGACGCAGGGCTGGGCGGCGGGTGCTCCCTATGACCTGCTGATGATCGACGGAGCCGTCGAACAGGTTCCCGAAGCGCTGCTCGAACAGCTCAAGCCCGGCGCGCGCGTCGTCACCGGGATCGTCGATCGCGGCGTCACGCGGCTGGCGAAAGGCCGTCGCAGCGCAGGTGGGTTCGGTCTCGCCGATTTCGTGGACTGCGAATGCGCAGTTCTTCCCGGTTTCGCCCGCCCGGCGAGCTTCCGGTTCTGATCACGGGGACGAAACCCATGCGAATCTCTTCCTTGCTTCTGGGCGCCAGCCTGCTCGCGGTTGCGCTGCCTGCAGCGGCACAGACCACGCCGACACCCTCGACCGGCAGCGCCGAGGCGCCGACCACGACGCTGCGCGAGGCGATGGTCCAGGCGTATAACACCAATCCGGAGCTGAGCGGCGAGCGCGCCAATCTGCGTGCCACCGATGAAGGCGTGCCGCTGGCCCGTGCAGGCGGCCTGCCGACGGTGAGCACCAGCAGCTCCTACAGCGAAAGCCTGTACGACAGCGGCGCCACCGCGATCAGCCCGCCGCGCACCGCGTCGGTGGGCGTCGATGCCTCGCTGCCGATCTATTCGGGCGGATCGGTCGCCAATTCGGTGCGCGCGGCCGAACGCCGCGTCGAGGCCGGGCGCGCCAATCTGCGCAGCGCCGAATCCGATCTCTTCGTGTCGGTCGTCACCGTCTATCTCGACGTCATCCGCTATGAAGCGATCGTTCGCCTCAATCAGCAGAATGTCGAGGCGCTGAAGGTCAATCTTCAGGCGACGCGCGACCGGTTCGAAGTGGGCGATCTGACGCGGACCGACGTTGCCCAGTCCGAAGCGCGGCTTGCGCTGGCGGAAAGCCAGCTGCGCGGTGCCGAAGCGCAGCTGATCGCTGCCCGCGAATCCTATATCCGCGTGGTCGGCACGCCGGCCGGTGCGCTTGCCTCGCCGCCGCCGCTGCCCAATTTGCCCGACAGTCCGGATGCGGCCGTGCGGATCGCGCTGGATGAAAATCCCAGCCTTGCCGCTGCGCGCAAGGCCCGCGAAGCCAGCCGTTTCGACACCGATGTCGCGCGCGCCTCGCGCCTGCCAAAGGTGAGCGTCAATCTGGGTACCGATTATTATAATCGCCTCGGTTCGCTCGGGAATCAGGCTTCGGCGCTCGGCTATACCAACGATGGCGTTGCCGCTTCGGCGGGGCTCAGCCTGTCGCTGCCGCTCTTTCAGGGCGGTCGTCCGGCGGCGCAGATCCGTCAGGCACAGGCTCGCGAATCACAGTCGATCGAGCAGGTTACCTATGTGGAGCGCGCCGTCGTTTCCCAGGTCCGCTCGGCCTATGCCAATTACCAGTCGGCGCTGCGCGTGATCGAAGCATCGCGCGTCGCGGTGGAGGCCAACCAGCTCTCGCTCGAAGGGGTTCGCGCCGAAAACAGCGTCGGCACGCGGACGATCCTCGATATCCTGAACGCCGAGCAGGAGCTGCTCAATTCGCAGGTCAATTATGTGACGGCCGAGCGCGATGCCTATGTCGCCGGTTTCACGCTGCTCGCCGCGATGGGCCGTGCGGAAGCGGAGGATCTGGGTCTGGGCGGCGGAGCGCTCTACGATCCCATGGCGAACTATAATGAGGTTCGGGGCAGCTGGTCCGACTGGAGCACGGGCGAGACACCGGAACCGGTCGCAACATCGACGGCACAGACGCCCGCACAGACGCCGGACGTCAGCAACACGCTCGACCCGTTGTTGCAGCGCCCGGTTGACACGACCTACCCCAATAGCTCAGGGGATTAGGGTTAACCGCGCAGGAGCGCATAAAGAAGGGGTGCTCGATATGGGGGATATCAGTACCGAGCCGTCGATGGAGGAGATTCTCTCTTCCATCAAACGGATCATTTCCGAAGAGGGCAGCACGGCGACGCCGCCGCGCTCCCGCCGTTCCGCGCGCCCGTTGCCGCAGCAGAGCGAATCGCGTGGGGGCGGTCGCGATGTCGAGGACGAAGTGCTCGAACTGAGCAACCCGGTCGATTCGCCGCGTCCCGATCCCGTTGCCGAACGTCGCGAACCCGAATCGGCAAAGGACGTACCCTGTCAGCAGGAGCAGGTGGAAGCGTTGCGGAACGCCGAAACGATCATCTCCGATCGCGCCGCGCAGGCGAGCCGGGGCCAGCTGGAGGCTTTGTCGCGCATGGTGATCAAGCCGCAGACGCCCGGTTCGGACACGCTGGAGGGCATGGTCCGCGAAATGCTGCGCCCGATGCTCAGCGACTGGCTCGACGAAAATCTGCCGCGCATTGTCGAGCAGATGGTGGCGAAGGAAATTTCCCGCATCACCGGCCGCAACGGCTGAATCATCGCCGTGGTGCGTCGTCAGGCGCGCCACAGGCTTGTCTTGCGCGGTGGCGCGGCTATGTGCCGGGCCTATGAGTGAACTGCCCAAAACATTCGACCCGGCCGAGATCGAGAAGCGCTGGTATGCCCATTGGGAAAGCGAAGGCCTGTTCCGGCCAGAGCGCCCGAATGCGGAGCCGTGGACGCTCGTAAACCCGCCGCCCAATGTGACGGGCAGCCTTCATATCGGCCACGCGCTCGACAATACGCTGCAGGACATTCTGGTCCGCCATGCCCGCATGCAGGGCAAGGACGCGCGCTGGGTGGTCGGCACCGATCATGCCGGTATCGCCACGCAGATGGTGGTCGAACGCCAGCTCAACGAAAAGCAGCAGAAACGCACCGATTTCACGCGCGAGGAATTCGTCGCGAAAGTGTGGGAGTGGAAGGAAGAGAGCGGCGGTGCGATCACCGGCCAGCTCCGCCGGCTCGGCTGTTCGATGGACTGGGCGAACGAACGCTTCACCATGGACGAAGGCTTTACCAAAGCCGTGCTCAAGGTGTTCGTGGACCTCTATAATCAGGGGCTGCTTTACCGCGACAAGCGCCTGGTGAACTGGGACCCGGGCCTTGGCACCGCGATCAGCGACCTTGAGGTCGAAACGGTCGAAGTGAAGGGCAGTTTCTGGCGCTTCCGCTATCCGCTCGCCGATGGTTCGGGCAGCATTGAGGTGGCGACGACGCGCCCCGAAACCATGCTCGCCGATATGGCGGTGGCGGTGCATCCCGAGGATGATCGCTACAAGGCGCTGGTTGGCAAGCAGATCAGGCTGCCGATCACCGGGCGCCTGATCCCGATCGTTGCCGACGAACATGCCGATCCGGAACTGGGTTCGGGCGCGGTGAAGATCACGCCGGGGCATGATTTCAACGACTTCGAAGTCGGCAGGCGCGCCGGGTTCAAGGCCGGTGAAATGCTCAACATGCTCGATGCCAAGGCTGCGGTGACGCAGACGGCGGACGGGCTGATCCCCGACGAATATCTTGGCCTCGATCGCTTTGAAGCGCGCAAGCTGGTGGTGCAGCGGCTGAAGGAGCAGGGTTGCCTGATCCCGCATGTCACGAAGGACAAGGAAGGCAACGAGACCGAGCACGACGCTGAACCGCGCACGATCCAGACCCCTTTCGGCGACCGATCGAACGTGGTGATCGAACCGTGGCTGACCGATCAATGGTATGTCGATGCCGCAACGCTGGCGAAGCCTGCGATCGAAGCGGTGCAGTCCGGCGCGATCAATCTGGTCCCAAAAAGCTGGGAAAAGACGTTTTTCCACTGGATGGACAATATCCAGCCATGGTGCGTGAGCCGCCAGCTATGGTGGGGGCATCGGATTCCGGCGTGGTATGCCGAAGACGGCAGCGTGTTCGTGGCCGAAAGCGAAGCCGAAGCGCAGGCGTTGGCGGGCGAAGGCGTAACGCTGACCCGCGACGAAGACGTGCTCGACACCTGGTTCTCGTCCGCGCTGTGGCCCTTCGCGACGATGGGCTGGCCCGAGGGTGCAGAAGACACCCCGTTCGTCCCGAGCGAAGGCTCTGCCGAGCCTGGTCGAGGCATCGAGGGACGTGCCGCAGGCGGTGCGCAGGGTGTCTCGACTGGGCTCGACACGAACGGTTCGGGAGGAGGCGTGCAAGCTATTCCCGAATGGAAGCGCCGCTATCCCAATGACGTCCTCATCTCGGGCTTCGACATCCTGTTCTTCTGGGATGCGCGGATGATGATGCAGGGTTTGCACTTCCTGAAAGAAGTGCCGTTCAAGACCCTGTATCTCCACGGTTTGGTGCGCGCTGCGGACGGATCGAAAATGTCCAAGTCCAAGGGCAATACGGTCGATCCGCTCGGCCTGATCGATCAGTACGGCGCCGATGCGCTGCGCTTCTTCATGGCTGCGATGGAAAGCCAGGGCCGCGACATCAAGATGGATGAACGCCGTGTCGAGGGGTATCGCAACTTCGCGACCAAGCTGTGGAACGCGGCGCGCTTCTGTCAGTCGAACGGCATCGGCGCGAGCAGCAGCATCGAACCGCCGGTTGCCGATCTCGCGGTCAATCGCTGGATCATCGCGGAGACGGTGGCGTGCGTGCAGGCGATGGACCTCGCCTTTGCCGATATGCGCTTCGATGGCGCGGCGAACGCGATCTATCAGTTTGTCTGGAGCCGCTTCTGTGACTGGTATCTCGAACTGATCAAGCCGGTGCTGCAGGGCGGCGATGGGCCGAGCACATTCTCGGGCGACGAAATGCGCGAAGCTGCCGGCGCGCAGGGCGAAATCGCCGAAACGCGTGCCGTCGCCGGATGGGTGCTCGATCAAATTCTGGTCATGCTCCACCCGTTCATGCCCTTCATCACCGAAGAGCTATGGTCGAAAACCGGCGAGCGCGACTATGACCTGATCGTCGCCAAATGGCCGATGGCGGATGCACGCGCGCTCGATCCCGATGCCGCGCGCGAAATCGACTGGCTGATCGAACTGGTGAGCGAAATCCGTGCCGCGCGGACCGAAGTCAATGTGCCGCCGGGCGCGCGCCTGCCACTGCATGTCGCCGATGCGTCGGAACTGACGCTGGCACGCCTGGAACGGCAGGGTGCGGCGCTGGCCCGCCTTGCGCGTGTCGATGTCGCCGGCGGCGATGCGCCTGCCGGCGGTGCGCTGCAGGTGGTGGTCGATGAAGCCACCTTTGCGCTGCCGATCGGCGATGTCGTCGACCTCGAAGCAGAACGCGCGCGCCTGTCCAAGGCGATCGCGGCGGCGGAGAAGGAGCGTGACAGCCTGTCCAAGCGGCTCGAAAACCCGGCGTTCGTCGAAAAGGCCAAGCCCGAGGCAGTCGAAAAGGCACGTGCCGATTTCGCGGACAAGGCGGCGGAGGCGGAACGGCTTACTGCGGCGCTCAAGCGGCTGGGGTAAACCCGCTCGACACCGGATCTCAGGAACCATTTGCTTGCCCCGCTCCTGTCGTCGCAGGAGCGGGGGTCGGCGGCTGTTCGTGGTCGCTTGGTTAAGATAATCGAGCGCCGCGCCGGCGGTCCTGTCTCGCCGTGTTTCGCTAAGCTCATGACGGAAAAGCGCTTTGGTCGTGCGCCGCATGGGACAAGAGCATTTGCGAATAGGGAAAACATATTAACCCTATAATTTAACGATCATTTTTCTAACGATTTGTGGCCCTAAGCCTTATCTCCGACTTGTCAGTTGGGGCGGTCGGTCCGCTCCGATCCGGGGAAAAGAACAATGGGTCGCTCGAAATTTCTGCTCGCCGCATTGCTTGGTGCTGCGGCCATCGCAATGCCGCATCAGGCACAGGCGCAGGTGGTCACGGGGCTGGATGCGCTGCGCAACTGGAATCTGATCGTGCTGGGCGATCTCACTTCGTCTTCCGAAGTCGAAGGGCGCACCTATGTCACCGGCAATCTGACCGGGAACAGCTCCAACTATCAGATCAAGACGCCGTCCGACGCAACGGTGACCGGGCTTCCGGGGCTGACCGTGGTCGGTAATGTCACCGGCGGCGCAAAGAACCTCAACAATGGTTCGGGCGCAGTGGTCGGCGGCAATGTCGATAGCGGGTTCAATCTGAATGGCGCGCCGCAGACGGTGAAGGTCGGCGGCACGATCGCCAACACCAACGTCAATTCCAACACCGTCAATTCGGGACTGGCGACCAGCGATCCCAGCTTCACTGCCGATCTTCAGCTTCAGGCGAGCGTGCTAGACACCAGCATGCACGGATTGTCGCAGGATCTGGCGGCGCTCGATGCAAACAGCACCGCGACATTCAGCGGCAATCGCGGGACGTTCAACGCAACACCCGGCGCGGACGGCGTCGCCGTGTTTCAGATCAGCGCGGCCGATCTCGACAAGATCGGCGAGATTCAGTTCAACGCCAATGGCGCCGACACGGTGGTCGTCAACGTCAGCGGCAAGGACATCACGCTGAACGACAATTTCCTCGGCGGGACCAGCGGTCTGGGCGAGCATGTGATCTGGAATTTCAGCGAGGCCGAAACGCTCGATCTGTCGACGGCATGGGGCGGATCGATCCTGGCACCGGACGCGGACGCGCATACGCGCAACTATGTCGAAGGTTCGGCGGTGTTCGGCAGTCTGGTGCAGGATGGCGAATTCCACCTTGGCACCTATGGCGGGAGCTATAACCCGCCCAGCAACCCCGGCGGCGGTGGCGGCGATCCGACGCCGGTTCCCGAACCGGGCACGATGCTGCTGTTCGTGATCGGCGCCGGCGGACTTCTGTACGTCGCGCGTCGGCGCAGGCAGATTGCCACCGCCTGACGCTTCGCCGCTTGCATGCGGCGCGGCGCCCCGCCAATAGCGGGGCGGGGGAGGTTGACGGGCGTCTTTTGTCCGTCACGTGCCTTCCGGCGCAGGGGGCGGCATGGCATCGCGGGCGAAACAGGATCTGACGACCGGCCCGATCGGGCCGACGCTGCTGAAATTCGCGATCCCGACGCTCGCAACATCGGTGCTGCAATCGCTCAACGGATCGATCAACGCGGTCTGGGTCGGGCGATTTCTGGGCGAAGAGGCGCTGGCGGCCGCATCCAACGCCAATCTCATCCTGTTTCTCACCATGTCGTTCGTCTTCGGCTTCGGCATGGCGGGGACGATCCTGGTGGGGCAGGCATGGGGGCGAAAGGACGTTGACGGCGTTCGCCGCGTCATCGGCTCGGTGATCGGCGGGTTTCTGGCGCTTGCCGTGCTGATGGCCGCGCTGGGATGGATTTTCGCGCCGCAGATCCTCGATCTGATGGGAGTCGCCGCCGGAGCGCGTGAATTCGCGCTCACCTATTTGCGGATCATCTTCCTCGCCATTCCCTCGGGCATGGTGCTGATGGTGTTCATGATGGCGCTGCGCGGCACGGGCGACGCGATGACGCCGATGTGGGTGATGGGCATTTCGGCGGTGGTCGACTGCACGCTCAACCCGCTGCTTATTCTGGGTGTCGGGCCGTTTCCCGAAATGGGGATTGCCGGTGCGGCCACGGCGACGCTGATCACCAATATCGCGGGGCTGATCGGCACGTTGATCTATGTCTATGCGCGCGACTTGCCGGTGCGGCTGCGCGGGGCCGAACTTGCCTATCTGAAGCCCGATCCGGCACTGGTGAAGCGGATCATGGGCATGGGCCTGCCGATGGGCATGCAGATGATCGTGATGTCGCTGTCGTCGGTAACGATGCTGGGTCTCGTCAATCGCGAAGGCATCGATACTACCGCCGCCTATGGCGTCGCGCTTCAGCTCTGGACCTATGTGGCGATGCCCGCGATGGCGCTGAGCGGCGCGGTGAGCGCCATGGCGGCGCAGAATATCGGCGCGGGCAAATGGGACCGGATTTCGGCGATCACGCGCCATGGCGTGCTGTTCAATCTGGTCGGTACCGGAACGCTGGTCGCGCTGCTCGCCATCGCCGACCGACCGGCGCTGGCGCTGTTCCTGGGCGGGGACAGCCCGGCGCTGCCGATCGCGCAGCATATTCAGCTGATCGCTACCTGGAGCTACATCATCGCGGGCGTCACCATGGTGCTGTTCGGTACGGTGCGCGCCAATGGCGCGGTGTGGGTGCCGCTGATCATCCTGACGACGACGATGATCCCCATTCGGGTCGGATTTGCGGTGGCCGGGCAGGCGTGGCTCGGCGCCGATGCGATCTGGGCGGCGTTCCCGGCCAGCTCGGCAGTCAGCATGGTGCTCGCGCTCGCTTATTATCGCTGGGGCAAGTGGCGCAGGCCGAAGCCGGGGATGGCGCGTCCGACGCCGGATCGCGCGATCGAGGAAGCCAATGCCGCATTGGATCCCGACGGCAAGATGACTCCGACCGGCTGAGGCTTGCGCGCCGCGCCCGCGCCGCGCAGAAGCGCTCGCCATGGCACAGCAAAAGTCCGTCAGAGAAACCTGCGAAGTCACCGGCATCGTCGGGCGCGAGGGCGTCGCGATCGTCGAAGGAGAGCGTGGCTCCGAACTCGTCTTTCAGCTTTTCCCGTGGCGCGCCGATCGCGGCAAGGTGGCGCTGTCGCGGCTGAGCGTGGTGGCACCGGGGCAGGAGAATATGGACGGCTGGTTCGAACGGTTGCCCCCGGGCGCACCGGTTTCGATCCGTGGGTTCCTGACCGAGGGCGATTCCGCCCATGGGCTGGTGATGACGGCGTGGCTCGGACCGGCACGCGATCCGGCGCTCAATCCAGCGGTGCAGCGTTGGAATCGCGATCAGACGCTGAAGCATCCGGCGTTCAAGACCTTCGAATATGACATCGAGCATGACCGTTTCGGAGTCGAGGCGCGCTGGTCGGGAAAGCGCGTCTGGCTGGTGATCGAGCGGCCAGAGCGTGAAACGCTCAAGGCAATGGCCGATCTTGCCGCGCGGTTATTCGACGACAGCGAAGTGTGGGACATGCGGATCGCGACAAAGGTCCGGCGCGACATGCCCGGCACCCAGGCCGCCGATCGCATGCGGCTGAAGCGTGTAACGCTGATCGCGCGCGACAGCATCGAATTGCTGTACGATGACGGCGATGCGCTGGGCGGGCGCAATCTGATCGCGGAGATCGATCTGACGCGCGACATCGTGACGGGCGTCGACGTCATCGGTTGATGCCTTGCACGCCGCTTCGCGCTGGCGCAAAAGCCGGGCCATGAGCCATTATCCCGCGCTTCGCATGCGCCGCCCCCGTGCCGCCGGCTGGAGCCGCCGGCTCCATGCCGAAACTGTCCTGACGCCCGCCGACCTGATCTGGCCGCTGTTCGTGACCGAAGGCGATGGCGAGGAACCGGTTGCCACCTTGCCGGGCGTTTCGCGCTGGGGGCTGAACGGGATCGCCGATCGCGCGCGGGAGGCACGCGATCTGGGCATTCCGTGCATCGCGCTGTTCCCCAATACGCCGCGTGACCTGCGCAGCGACCGGGGCGAGGAAGCGCTAAATCCGGACAATCTGATGTGCCGGGCGATCAAAGCGATCAAGCACGCCGCGCCCGAAATCGGCGTGCTGACCGATGTGGCGCTCGATCCCTATACCAGCCACGGGCATGACGGTCTGATCGACGATTGCGGCTATGTGCTCAATGACGAGACTGCCGAGCTGCTCGTCGCGCAGGCGCTGGTTCAGGCGGGGGCCGGGGCCGATATCGTCGCGCCGAGCGACATGATGGACGGCCGCGTCGGTCGCATCCGTGAAGCGCTGGAGGCGGAGGGCCATTGCAACGTCCAGATCATGGCCTATTCGGCCAAGTACGCGAGCGCCTTTTACGGCCCCTTCCGCGACGCGGTGGGCAGCCGCGGGCTGCTGCAGGGCGACAAGAAAACCTATCAGATGGACCCGGCCAATGCCGAAGAGGCGTTGCGCGAAGTCGCGCTCGACCTCGACGAAGGCGCCGACAGCGTGATGGTGAAGCCGGGCCTGCCCTATCTCGACATCATCCGACGGGTGAAGGACGCATTTCAGGTGCCGGTCTTCGCCTATCAGGTGTCGGGCGAATATGCGATGATCGAGGCCGCGGTTGCAGCCGGGGCAGGCGACCGCGACGCACTGGTGATGGAAACGCTGATGGCGTTCAAACGCGCGGGCTGTTCGGGTGTCCTTACCTATCATGCGGCGCACGCCGCGCGGCTGATGGCGCAATGATCCGTACCGAGCGGCTGGTCCTGAGGCCACCCGAGGATCGCGATTCGCCCGCGCTCGTCGCGATGCTGAGCGATCGGGAAGTGATGGAGCGACTGGTGCGCGACCCGAGCGTGGAAAGCGCCGAGCGCAGTCTGGTGCGGCATCGCGGCTATCGCCAGCAACATGGGCTGGGCTTCTGGGCTGTCGAGTTCGAAGACAAGGTCGTCGGCCTGTGCGGATTGAAGCCGGGTGCGGAAAATACTCCGATCGCCGGCGAGCTGGAAATCGGCTGGCTGTTTTCCAAGCCGGTATGGGGCAAGGGCGTCGCGCGCGAAGCGGCTGAAGCCAGCCTCAACTGGGCGTGGGAAAACCACCCGGCAATGCGCGTGGTCGCAATCACCGGCGCCGATCATATCGCCAGTCAGAAACTGATGGGAAAGCTGGGCATGTCACGACTTGCCGACGGCGATTTCCTCCACCCGCTGTACGAGGCGGACGATCCGATGGCGCGCAGCGTCACCTTTGCAATCGCGCGGCCAAAGCCCGCTGGTTAATCGGGGCGAAAGCTTCGACAGCTATGGCTGAACGGTCGTGAAGGGGGAAATATGGCATCGTTGAGCGACGAAGCGGCACCGCCGCGACATCGCCATGCCGGCTGGCTGTTCGTCGTCGCGATCCTTACCGGCTCGTTCCTGCTGTTCCTTGTCCAGCCGATGGTCGCGCGGATGGCGTTGCCGCGTCTGGGCGGGGCGCCCGCCGTGTGGAACAGCGCGATGCTCGTCTACCAGTTGTTGCTGCTCGCCGGCTATGCCTATGCCCATTGGCTCGGCCGGTTTCAGCCGCGGTTTCAGGCGGGCATCCATCTTGCGGTACTGACGCTTTCCGCATTCTGGTTGCCGATCGGGCTGATGGCGATTCAGCTGCCCGCCGATGCC
>PAOI01000015.1 GCA_002707985.1 Sphingomonas sp.
GGGCAATATGCGCGCAACTTTCATGGGACGAAGGAATTCGTGCCCGGCGAAAGCCCGGTGCCGGTGGCGGGCAAGGTCTATGGCGACACCGACATGCAGTTGCTGGTCGAATCGAGCCTCGATTTCTGGCTGACCACGGGCCGGTTCAACGCCGAATTTGAAGCCAAGCTCGCGCAGCGGATCGGCGTTGCGCATGCGATCACCGTCAATTCGGGCAGCTCGGCCAATCTGGTCGCGTTCAACACGCTGACCTCGCACTATATGCGCGCCGACGCGATCAGGCCGGGCGATGAAGTCATCACCGTCGCCACCGGTTTTCCGACGACGGTGAACCCGGTGCTGCAATATGGCGCGGTGCCGGTGTTCGTCGACGTCGATATCCCGACCTACAACATCAAGCCCGATATGATCGAAGCGGCGGTGACCGACCGGACGCGCGCGATCATGATCGCGCATACGCTGGGCAACCCGTTCGACCTTGGCGAAGTGATGCGGGTTGCGGAGAAGCACAATCTGTTCGTGGTTGAGGATTGCTGCGACGCGCTCGGGTCCACCTATGACGGGCGGCATGTCGGGACCTTCGGGCATCTCGGCACGCTCAGCTTCTATCCCGCGCATCACATCACGATGGGCGAGGGCGGGGCGGTGTTCACTGACAAGCCGCGATTGAAGCGCGTGATGGAATCGATGCGCGACTGGGGCCGCGATTGCTGGTGCGCGCCGGGGCAGGACAATACCTGCGGCAAGCGGTTCGCGCGGCGGCTGGGCGATCTGCCGTACGGATATGACCACAAATATACCTACAGCCATTGCGGCTATAATCTGAAGATNACCGANATGCAGGCGGCGGTCGGNGTGGCGCAGCTCGACCGGGCCGACGGNTTNATCGACGCGCGGCGGCGCAATTTCGCGCTGCTCACCGAAATGCTGGCGGANCTGGNGGATGNGATGATCCTGCCAAAGGCNACGCCNAACAGCGATCCGAGCTGGTTCGGNTANCCGATCACGCTTCGCGAAGGCTTACCCTTCACCCGCGACGNGCTGGTNAAGCANCTGAACGACCGNAACATCGGTNCGCGGCTTTTGTTCGGCGGCAATCTGACGCGCCAGCCCTATATGAAGGATCGCAACTGGCGGGTGGTCGGCGANNTGACCAATGCCGATATCATCACGGAACGCTGCTTCTGGATCGGGCTATATCCGGGGCTCACTCCGTCGCATCTCGAATACGCCGTCGGCGTGATCCGCGATTTCATCGCAGGAAAGCGTGGCTGATTTCTGCAAGCGCCCTTCGGGGCGGTTCGCGCGGGGGATGCGGGCCTGCTCCAACGTTCAAACGGCAGCTAACCGCCACCCGCTTAAAAGCCTGCGTTCCGGATGCGACCCAGAAGCTTTCGAGACAATTTTCGCGGATCACTCGATGGTGGACAACGAATGGACGTATCCTGGCGCCAGGCTTAGATGCTTCGGCCATGGCAG
The DNA here is from genome assembly GCA_002707985.1 of Sphingomonas sp. Taxonomy (GTDB): domain Bacteria; phylum Pseudomonadota; class Alphaproteobacteria; order Sphingomonadales; family Sphingomonadaceae; genus Sphingomonas. The sequence continues at coordinate 1,480 of PAOI01000015.1, forward strand.
ACAAAGACGCGCCTTCGGCCACTTCTCTTCGTGAATTCCTCAGGCGGGAATACGCGGAGTATTTCAAGCCCAGCAAGAGCGACCGCCCCTGGCAGTTGCCCTTTGCCATAGCTGTGGCATCTGGCCTGCCGATGCTGCTCGGTGCATGGCTGGGAAACCTTGCCGCGGGCACCGTCGCCTCGATCGGGGCCATGACGATCGTCTACCTCCCACGAACCAGGCTTGACCTGCGCATGGTGACCGTCATGGCGGTATCCTGCGCCATGATTGCGAGCTTCGCCCTTGGCCACACGGCGAAACTGGTGCCGGAATTGCGCGTGCCGATAATCGCACTCGTATCCCTGCTGGTCACCATGGCCTGCCGATATTTCAGGATCGCGCCGCCCGGGCCGCTATTCTTCGTGATGGCAACGGCCATTGGCGCCTATGCTCCGGGCACGATCGAACAGCTTCCGCAAAGGNTGGGGTTGTTTGCCTTGGGCAGTGTGTTCGCCGTGGCAGTTTCGTTCCTCTACAGCCTGCACATATTGCGNAGGCGCGATCCCTTGCCGTTGCAGAGCCCGNCAGGCCATTTTCTTGACGAAGTGCTGGTCGATTCCGTGATTATCGGCGTCTTTACCGGATTGTCGCTCGCGATGGCTGAGCTTCTTTCGTTCGACAAGCCTTACTGGGTGCCCGTCAGCTGTCTTGCCGTCATACAAGGTTCGCGGCTGCGNCTGGTCTGGAACCGCCAGGNACAACGTATCGTCGGCACACTCGCCGGACTGGTGCTGACCTGGCTGCTGTTTCGCTTTGCGACTTCGCCATGGCACTTTGCCATTGCGGTGCCATTGCTGCTCTTCTGCGTAGAGACGATCATCGTGAGGCATTATGCGATGGCCGCCGTGTTTATCACTCCGTTAGCAATTGCCCTGGCGGAAGCGACGCATGCCGGAAGCGTTGATGCCACCCCTCTGCTGATCGCCAGATTTGCTGATACCGTGCTCGGTTCGCTGATGGGTGTGCTTGGCGGGATATGTATCCATCGACCATCGATCCGCAGTCGCATTCTGGTTGTGCTTGAGCGGCTGATCCCGCGTAGGCGTTAGCATTTCCGGAATGTTGGTTCGCCGCAAATCCGGCAATGTGGAGAGTGCAGTTTCAGGCGCGATCCGGCTCTTTTGTAGCATCGGAACACGACCATCCGGTCCCCACCCGATTGTCGAGATTCTCCTGTTTAGCTATGCGGNCNGAAACCGGACGTGGGAACCGGGCCCGGTTTTCNCCGTGCATACTAAAAAGCGCCCCCTCGACGCATTTCCACGCGAACCCTGAGCCGCCGGTTAATTTTGCGTTTACCAATGGCCTTTACCGATGCTGTCGGCGGGTTTGGCAGAAGGGCAAGCCGTCGCCGAAAAGCGAGGTGCCAGCGCGATGGAAGTAAAGTTCATCCTCGATTTCGACGGGGTTCTNTTCAACAGCGCCTTTGAGGCGTTCAGCGTGTGCCAGTTTGCCGCCAGCGNGCAGCCGGGGCTNCGACAGGATGTCGATTTCGATGCCTTCATGGCGTTNCGCCCGGCGGTGACTGATGCCTGGCAATATCATCGGCTTTACAGCGACAGCAGCGCAGTGGCGCCCGATGGTCTCGCGTCGATCGCNCCGGACNNGGCNGACTGGGCNTTNGCNAAGNGNTTNTTTGCCGCGCGCGCCGAGATGATGGCGGACCCGGAATGGGCCAAGGTGATGCCGCCCTATCCCTTTTTCGCGAAGCTGAAGCCGGTGATGCTGGCGCATCCGGACCGGTTCGCGATCCTTTCCACGCGCAATGTCGAATCGATCCGCCGCACGCTGGCGTGGCATGGCGTCGACGGAATTGCGGTGTTCGGACAGGAACATGTCCGCGAACAGGGCGGCAAGCTGGGCGTCGCAAAGGCGCAGGGCTGGTGCGACCGCGAGCGCCACATGGCGCTGTACCTCGACGATATGACCGGCCATCTGGCGCCGTTCGAGGGGCAGGTGCTGCTGCCGCTGCATGCCGATTGGGGCTATGACGCCGCCACTGCGAGCAGCATTTCGCAAGGTCAGGCGATGCGCATCATCACGTCGCTGCTGGTGCTGGCGCAGCAGGTGCCCGAAGCGCGATGGCAGGGCATTGCCGCGTGAAATATGCCGATCAGATCGGCGCCTGGCTCCGGGCCGCCGGTTACACGCATTATTTCTATGTGGGTGGGGGCAATATCATGCACCTCACCGAAAGCCTCGATCGCTATCTGACCGGCGTGCCGGTGGTGCACGAAGTCGCTGCCGGGATCGGCGCGGAATATTTCAACGAAATCGCTGAAGGCGCGAAGGCGCTGGCGCTGGTGACGGCAGGGCCCGGCCTCACCAATATCGTTACCGCAATCAGCGGTGCATGGCTGGAAAGCCGCGAATTGCTGGTGATCGGCGGGCAGGTGAAGACCAGCGATCTGGCGCGCGGGCAGGTGCGTTCGCGCGGGATTCAGGAAATCGACGGCGTCGCGCTGGTGCAGTCGACGACCAAGCTTGCCCACCGGCTCGAAGCGCCGGTTTCGGGCGCGGAATTCCTGTCGCTGATTTCGGCGAGCTGGACCCCGCGAAAAGGCCCGGTGTTCATCGAATTTCCGCTGGATGTGCAGGCGGCGAGCGTCGAGGAAACGCCGTTGCCGGCAATCGAAGCGCCGGTACTGCCGGTTGCGACGGACGACGAAATCGCGCGGATCGCCAGCCTCTATACGCAGGCCGAGCGTCCGGTGCTGTTGATCGGCGGCGGCGTTGATCGCGAGACGGCGGACGGGGTGCGCGACCGGCTCGACAGCTTCGGCGTACCGGTGATGACCACCTATAACGGCGCCGATCGGGTCGATGGCGATGCGGCCAATTATCTTGGCCGTCCCAACACCTGGGGCCAGCGCAGTTCGAACATCGCGATCCAGCAAAGCGACCTGATCATCGCGGTCGGCACGCGGCTGGGGCTGCAGCAGACCGGGTTCAACTGGCAGGAATTCGGCCGCGAGGCAGCGATCGTGCAGGTCGAGATCGACCCGGGCGAACTCGCCAAGGGCCATCCGCGCGTCGATCACCCGATCCGCGCCGACGCCAATGATTTTCTCAACCGCCTCCTCGCGCACAACCTCCCGAGCAAGGCCGCGTGGCTGGCGCAGGCACGGGAGATTCGCGCCGCCGTGCCGCGTGTCGAGGACGTCAACAACACCGGGCCGGGCTATCTTTCGCCCTATGACTTCATCGTCGCGCTCGAAAGCCTGACGACGCCCGACGATCTGATCATCCCCTGTTCGAGCGGCAGCGCCTTCACACTGTCGATGCAGCTCTACAAGCAGAAGCTGGGGCAGCGGATGCTGACCAACAAATCGCTCGCATCGATGGGCTATGGCCTGTCGGGCGCGATCGGCGCGGCGATTGCGGGGCAGGGGCGGCGGACCATCCTGATCGAAGGCGATGGCGGCTTTGCGCAGAATATGCAGGAGCTGGGCACCGCGGCGATCAACGGCCTCAACCTCAAGATCTTCATTTTCGACGATCAGGGCCATGCCTCGATCCGCATGACCCAGCAGAATTATTTCGACGGCAAATATCTCGGCTGCGACCGCAAATCGGGCCTCGGGCTGCCGCGCTGGGAAAAGCTGTTTGCGGCATGGGACATCCCTGTCGTCCGCCTGCCGCTCGATTTCACTGACGATGTCGAGATCCGCCGCCGGATGGCCGAACCGGGGCTGCAGGCGTTCATCGTGCCGGTCGATCCGGCGCAAACCTATTTCCCCAAGATCAGCAGCCGGATCACCGCCAGCGGATCGATGGAATCGAATCCGATCGACCGGATGACCCCGGAGATCGATTATCTGGCCAAAGCAGGGATCAGGATCTGATGGGTCAGTTCGCTCCCTTGCCTGCACTCGCCGAAACGCTGCGCTTCGATCCTGCGGCGCGCGACGCGATTGCCGGCGATGATCGCAGGATCGTCGTGGTCGGTGCCGGTGGCTGGATCGGGCGCATGGCGCTGGCCGGGCTGCACGATGCGCTGGGCGAGGCGGAAATGCACCGCCGGGTGGTCGCATTCGGTTCCTCGACGCGTGGCGTCGATATCGGGCTTGGCCGCTGCGTGATGCAGCACCCGCTCGCTCGGCTCGCCGATCTGCCCGCGGCGCCGACTTTGCTGCTGCACCTTGCCTTTCTGACCAAGGATAAGGTCGACGGCATGGCGCAGGACGCCTATTGCGCCGCCAATCGCGCGCTTTCGAAAACCGTGCTCGGCGCGCTCGACCGCATCGGCGTCGAACGATTGTTTCTCGCTTCCTCCGGCGCTGCCGCGCATGCCGCCGATCCGCATGCCGACGCGGCGCTGCGCCTCTATGGCGCGCTGAAGGCGGAGGATGAGGCGCGGTTCGGCGACTGGGCGCGGGCAGGCGAAAATCGCCGCGCGGTGATCGCCCGCATCTTCAATCTCTCCGGCCCCTTCATCAACAAGCATCAGACCTATGCGCTGGCGAGCTTCATTCGCGACGCACTCGCGCATCGCCCGATCGAAGTCCGCGCGCCGGTGCGCGTGGTGCGCAGCTATGTCGCGCTGCGCGAATTGCTGTCGCTGGTGCTGGTCAAGCTGACGGCGGAGCAGGGCGCGACCGTGACCCGGTTCGATAGCGGCGGCGATCCGGTCGAGCTTGGCGAAATCGCTGTCGAGGTGGCCAGCCGGTTCGGTACGCGCGTCGCGCGCCACCCGATGCTCGATGGCAAGGCGAATATCTATGCCGGCGATGGCGATGGCTATGCCCGGCTGCTCGAACGGCACGGCATCGCGCCGGTGCCCTTTTCAGATCAGATTGCTGAGACGGCGAGCTTCCTCGCCGCATATGCGGAGTAAGCCGATATGGCTGAACTATCCCCGATCGATACCCGCCGGATGCTCGAACTGGTCGAGGCGCAGCGCGCCGACGGCCTGATCCGCAATCCCGAAGTCACGGTGTGCGTGGCGTGCCGCAACGAGGAAGCGAATGCCGAAGCGATTGCCGCCGCGATCATCGAGAATATGGAGAGTGTCGATGCGGATTTCGACATAATCTTCATCGACAATGAATCGACCGATCGCACGGTCGAGATCGTCAAGGGCATGTGCGCGCGCGATCCGCGTATCAAGCTGATCGTCAACACGCGGAATTTCGGCCAGATGCGCTCGCCGACGCACGCGATTTACGAAGCGGGCGGCCGCGCGATCATTTCGATGTGCGCCGATTTTCAGGACTCGCCCGCGCTGCTCCCCGAATTCGTCCGCCGCTGGCGGGCAGGGGTGCCGATCGTGCTCGGCGTGCGCGAAAGCGAGAAGAATGGCGTGGCGCTCACTGCCGTCCGGTCGATGTCGTACAAGCTTCAGGAAACCTTCGGCGACTATAAGATCATTCCGAATGCCACCGGCTTCGGCATTTACGACGCCGCCGTGGTCAATGCGATCAAGCAGCTCAACGAGCCCGATCCGTTCTTCCGCGGATTGCTGGTCGAAACCGGTTATCGGATTGAGACGATCCCGTTCAAACGCCCGCCGCGCGCGGGTGGCAAATCGAACAACAACTTCTTCACCCTGCTCGATTTCGCGCTCAATGGCTTGGCCGGATCGTCGGCGGGGTTGCTGCGCGCGCCGCTCTATGTCGCCTTTGCGTTCGCGGTGCTGACGATGATCTGCCTCGGCGGTTCGGTATTTGCCGCTTTCACCGGGCGTTCGGTGCAGCTCTGGCTGTTCGCTGCGATGCTGGAGGGGCAGTTCACGATGCTGTTCCTCTTCCTCGGCCTGCTCGGCGTACAGGTGCGCCTGATCGCCGATCGCACGCGCAACCAGCCGCTGGTGCTCGAACGCGAGCGCGTCAATTTCCCTGACGATTATCGGCAGAAATAATGGCGGAATGGCGCTCGCTCGCCGAATGGCAGCGGATTTTCCGCTATTATCAGGCTGGCGTGATCAACACTGCGTTCGGTTTCGGCCTCTACGCGCTGCTGGTCTGGGCGGGGCTCAACCTGTTCGTGGCGCAGATCCTGGCGCATATCGCCGGAGTGGCGTTCAACTATGTCACCTATAGCCGCTATGCCTTTGCCGACCATCGCGCGAGCAAGCGCAACTTCGTCGCCTCCTATGCGCTGAACTATCTGATGAATGTCGCGGCGCTCTGGGCGCTGCACCATGTGATCGCGTCGCCCTATCTGGCGGGTTTCGTCACGATCGTGATCGTTTCGGCGCTCAATTATCTGGTGCTGCGGCGTTTCGTGTTTTTGCGCGACAGGGCCGCCTGATCGGTTCAGGCCGCGACCGAACTGCCCATCGGGCGCGTCGCCAGCGTCCGCGCCTCCTCGACGGGGAGCGGGCGCCCGAAATAATAGCCCTGAACCTTCGAACATCCCAGCGCCTGGACCAGATGATGTTCCTCTTCGGTCTCGACGCCTTCGGCAGTCGTCGCCATGCCCAGACTCTGCGCCAGTGCGACGACGGCGCGAATGATCGCGATCGCTTCGCGCTCGCCCTTTGACGCGCCCTGCACGAAACTCCGGTCGATCTTGATCGAGGAAAAGCGGGTGCGGCTCAGATAGCCGAGCGAGGAATAGCCGGTGCCGAAATCGTCGAGGCTGAGACGTACGCCCAGATCGAGGATCTTCTCCAGCACCTGCACCGCCATCGTGCCTTCATGCATGAAGACGCTTTCGGTGACTTCCAGCTCCAGCCGTTCGGGCGGCAGTCCGGATTGCGCCAGAGCCTGTGCGACGAAATTGGCGAAAGCCGGATTGTGAAGCTGTTCGGCGCTTACATTCACGGCGACGCGGATATTGGTGTTCCAGCGCGCGGCTTCCTGGCACGCGGTACGCAGCACCCATTCGCCGATCGGCGCGATCAGTCGCGCCTCTTCGGCCAGCGGCACGAATTTGGCTGGCGAGACATTGCCGAATTCGGGATGCGTCCAGCGGAGCAGTGCCTCGAACCCGGTCAGCTGGCCGGTGTCGGCGTTCACCACCGGCTGATAATTGAGGTGCATCTCGCCATTGTCGACGGCGCTGCGCAGCGCGATTTCCAGCACCCGGCGCTCTTCGGCGGCGACATGCAGCTTGGGCTCATAGGCGTGGAACACGCCGCCACCCACATCCTTGGACCGATAGAGCGCCAGATCGGCCGAGCGGATCAGCATTTCTGCGGTTCGTCCGTCGCGCGGGCCGATCGCCAGACCCACGCTAGCGCCGATGTAGAGCGTGTTCTGATCGACCTCATACGGCCGCGAGATATGCTCGATGATCTTGTGCGCCAGCCGTTCGACAGCAGCCGAATCGCTGGCATCCTTCACCACCACCGCGAATTCGTCGCCGCCCAGTCGCCCCACCACTTCGTTGGACGTGCGCAATTGTTCGATCCGTTCGGCGACCCGCCCTAACAGCCGATCGCCGACCGGGTGGCCCAGCGTGTCGTTGACGGCCTTGAAGCGATCGAGATCGATCATCAGAAAGGCGCAGCGCGAGCCCCATTGGTCCGCCTCCGACATTGCCTTGGTCAGCGTTTCCTGAATCATCAGGCGGTTGGGCAGGCCGGTAAGCGCGTCATATCGCGCCATGCGATTGATCTGGTCCGCCGAGCGGCGCGCGTCGGTGACGTCCGATCCCACCCCACGAAAGCCCCGGAAAACGCCATTGTCGTCATAGCGGGGGCTGGCGGACATTTCCCACCAGCGCTCTTCCTCAGCGACATAGACCGGCAACAGCAGGCCGTGGAACGCTTGCCGTGCTTTCAGTCGCTCGGCCAGTTCGCGCAGGCCCGCTGCGAAATTTCCGGCTTCCCAGGTGGGGCCCGCCAGCACCTGAAGAAACGGCATGCCGTTGATCGTTTTCGGATCGACGCCCAGCGAGATGGCAAAGCGCGGATTGGCGCGCACAACCCGGCGCTGCGAATCGATTTCCCACAGCCAGTCGCCACTGTCGTCGCTGTCGTTCCTGCTCTCGCGCAGCAGCAGGCTGAGGGTCTCGTCGCGCTCGAGAATGCCGATTTCGCCCGCGCGAATGACCACCAGTGCCTTGCCGCCGCGAAATGTGGCGAGGACCAGCAATATCGTGAACAGGCCGACTGCCGCCGCCAGAACGGGACTCGCGACCAGCGTTAGCATCCCCATCGTCGATCCGCCGACGATCGCGATAAACACGATCGTCGCAAGCGGCAGCGCCGCCATTGCGACTGCCGACGCCGTCATCAACAGCGACAAAACGATCCAGAGGCCCAGCGCGATCTGGCTGGTTGCGGCATGCCCGAATGCCAAAGGCGGCACCGACCAGACCGCGCCCAAGGCGATCCCGTCGAGCACGGTATCGCGGACATGTCCCAGCGTAGCCGTAATTGCGGTGCGGTGGCGCACATGGAGCCGGCGGAACGTGACTGCGGAAGCAACTGCGGCAACCAGGGCGCCCCAACTGGCCAGCTGCCATTGCGGGATGGCGTGTGCGAGCAACAACGCGACCATTGCCGCTCCGATCACATTCGCGCCGAGCATGAAGAGTGCAAGCTGGCTGCCCGCCTGCATCTGCGCAGCACGAATGGGTCCCCAGTCGGTGGTATCCGCCGGATCGTACAAGCCAAGCAGCGCGCGCGCGTCGATACGCGGCCGTGCAAACTGGGATTTGGTCTGACTCGTCACGCGCAAGGGCATAGCGCGGGGAGGTTAGCGAGAAGTTAGGCGGAGCGCCGAAAGCAGGACTACAACGCGTGTCAGCCTCTATCGCGAAGGCCATTTCCAATCCGGCACGTCGCAGCCGCTCGCCAGCGTCTCGCCCAAACGCTTTTCGAGCTGAATTTCGATCGTGCGCGGATCGTCCTTCAGCGCTTCACGCAGCGCGGCACTGTGCGTGACTACGATGATCTGGCTGTGGCGCGATGCGGTGCGCAACAGACGCGCGAGCGGCGGAATCAATGCAGGGTGCAGGCTCGATTCGGGCTCGTTCAGCACAATGAGTTCGGAGGGGCGCGGCGAAAGCAGCGCAGCGGACAACAGCATGTATCGCAGCGTGCCGTCGGACAGTTCGGCAGTGGTCAGCGGCCGGAGCAGCCCCGGCTGCCGCATTTCCAGCGCGGCGAAATCATCGCCGGATATCCGCACCGTCGACCCAGGAAAGGCGTCGTCGATGGTGTCGCTGAACGCGGAAGCGTCGCCGATCGCCTGGATCGTCAGGATCGCTGCGGCAAGATCGGCGCCATCTGCCGCAAGTTGCGGCGTGAAGGTGGGGATTTGCGGATGCCGCGCGGGCGCATCGCGATCGGTGCGCAGATTGTCGTAGAAGCGCCATCCGCGCATCCTTTCGCGCAGCGTCAGCAATTCGACGCCGTCACGCGGATCGGCAGCCTGAGTCATCATGCTGTCGAAACTGGCAATGTCCTTTTGCACGACGCGCCATTCGCCGGTGTCTTCGGTGCGCAGCCGGACCATCGGTCCGCGCCGTTCGGCGATTGCGCCCGATCGCGATAGCTCCGGCCCCATCCACAGAGCCTCGGCCTTGATTTCCGGGTCGCGCGCGAACACTGCGGGCGGCTGGGGCAGTCCAAGGTCGACCGCATAGCCATAGTCCGACGTGGAGAAACCAAGGCGCAAGTGAACCGGCTCGGTTCGAACGACGCCCTGAACGGGCACCTCACCCGACACCATCTCGCGCGAGAATTTTTCGGGGCCGGCCCATAATGTGGACGAAAGGCCGCCCTCGCGCGCGATCGATCCGATCAGCTGGCCCTGCGCCACTTCGGCAAGCAGCCGCAGCGCCCGATACAGGCTCGATTTCCCGCTGCCATTCGCACCGGCGATAAGGGTCAGCGGGGCGGGGGCAATGACCAGATCGCGTAACGAGCGATAGCCGGACACGGCAAGGCGCTCGATCACCGGATCGAGCGCCCCGAATTTGCGTCATGCCGCCGCAGCATGATCAGGCTGCGATGCTGTAGGGCTTGATCTCGCCGTTGAGATAGAGGTTGCGCGCCTTTGCGCGGCTGAGCTTGCCCGAGCTGGTGCGCGGCAGCGTGCGCGGCGGGACCAGTTCGATCACGCAGTTCATGCCGGTGACCGAGCGAACGCGCTCGCGAATTTCGTCGCGCAGGCGGATGCGTTCCTTTTCGTCCGAGGTGCGGCACTGGACCAGCACCGCCGGCGTTTCCTCGCCACCCGGCGTGGTGATCGCAAAGGCTGCGATATCGCCCTGTTTGAAGCCGGGAAGCTGTTCCACGGCCCATTCGATATCCTGCGGCCAATGGTTGCGGCCATTGACGATGATCATGTCCTTGGCGCGGCCGACGATATAGATGTAACCTTCGGAAATATAACCCATATCCCCGGTGTCGAGCCATCCGTCCTTCATGCAGGCGGCAGTCGCTTCCTCGTCGCGGAAATAGCCGACCATGACGCTGGGGCCCTTGCACCAGACCTTGCCGATCGCCTTTTCGGGAAGCGGCGTGCCGTCTTCCTCGCGAATTTCGATCTGCATGTCCTTCACGGCCTTGCCGCAATTCACGATCGCGCGGAATCGCTGCGGACGACCGGCGCCGTGCGATCCGCCGGAAAGCTGCGTTTCCTCGACCAGTTCCACCTGAATGCCTTCGCCCGGCGGCATGATCGATACCGCCAGCGTCGCTTCGGCCAGGCCATAGCTGGGCAGGAATGCCGATGCCTTGAACCCGGCATCGGCGAATGCGTCGACGAACGACTGCATCACATCCGGGCGGATCATGTCGGCGCCATTGCCCGCCACGCGCCAGCGGCTGAGGTCGAAACGCTCGCTCGCCTTGGTCTGGCTCGACATGCGGCGCGCGCAGATATCGTAGCCGAAGGTCGGCGAATAGGAGAGGGTGTTGTCCGGGTTGCGGCTGATCATGTCGAGCCATGCCAGCGGCCGCCGGGCGAAATCCTCGGTCTTCAGATAGTCCGTCGAAACCTGATTCGCGATCGGCGACAGGAAACAGCCGACCAGACCCATATCGTGATACCAGGGCAGCCAGCTGACGCAGCGGTCGCCATCGGTGACATGCATGCCGTGGCTGTGCGCCGACAGATTGTTGAGCAGCGCCTCATGCGTGATCGCCACACCATGCGGGAAGCGCGTCGAGCCGCTCGAATATTGCAGATAGGCAATATCGTCCTTGGTGGGGCGGGGAAGCTCCGCATCCGGCGCATCGCGACCGCCAAACTCTTCCCAGTCGATACCCTGGACGCCGAGCAGGCGCGCTGCTTCGCCGGCCATCGCCGCCAGTTCGGCGGGATAGATCAACATTTTCGGGTCGCAGCTTTCCAGCTGAACGCGAAGCTGATCGATATAGGATTGCGCCCCGCCGAAACTGGTCGGCAGCGGCAGCGGCACCGGCCAGGCGCCGGCATAAACGACGCCGAAGAACAGGCTGGCGAATTCCGGGCCGGTCTCGGCGATCAGCGCGATTCGGTCCTCTGGCTTCACGCCCGCCGCGATCAGGCGATTCGCCTGTGCGAGCGCATCCTCGCGCAGGCGCGCGAAGCTGTACGGCAATTTCAGATTGCCGCGCGCATCGTGAAAATTGAGTCCGCGCACACCGCGCGCCGCATAATCGAGCGCTTCACCGAGCGTATCGAAATCCGCCAGACGGCGCGGCAAGCTGGCGTCGTCGGTTGGCGTCGGTGCAATCGATGCCGAACTGGCTTCTGGCGATCCCGTAACGTGCAATTCCATCCTAATCCCGTGCCCCTACCGTGGCAGGCCGATTTTCCCCCACGCAGCAAACTACGTTCGGCTCTGCAACGCACTGTCGTTCAAAATCGGATGTCAGTGTGGCACAATCATGGCGCATGCGGCGCAGATCCTCTCAAACCCGTCCCCTGACCAGCCCGGCGCTGGAGCAACTCGCGCTACGATATGTCGAGCGCTATGCGACGACCCGAGCGAAACTGGCGGCCTATCTGGAGCGTAAGCTCTATGAACGCGGGTGGGAAGGGGCGGATGAAGCCGATCCGCGCGGGCTTGCCGAACGTATGGCCGAACTCGGCTATATCGACGATCGCGGGTTTGCCGAAGCGCGTGCCGCCGCGATGGGCAGGCGCGGGCTCGGCGCGCGGCGGGTGGCGGCGGCGCTCCGCCACGCCGGAATCGAATCCGACGATGCCGACGCGATTGCGCCTGCGATCGAAGCCAATGCTGTCGAAAGCGCGCTCGCCTTTGCGCGGCGACGGCGAATCGGGCCCTATTCTGAAGAAGTTGCGGACCGACAATTGCAGGAAAAGCAACTGGCGGCGATGTTGCGCGCCGGCCATGGTTTCGACCTTGCGAGGAAAATAGTTTCCATGGCCCCCGGTGAGGAAACCGAAACCCTGCTGTTAGCTCATTAACATAAAGCAATTCCCATTTTCGGTAATAGTGTGTTAATGGTTACCGCTGGGGGAATAGGATAATGCGTGCTGATAGCCAGCAGGCGCGTAACGATTACGCAATCGACGCGTCTGGTTCTGCCGGGTCGGATGTAGCAGTTGAAGAAGAGGGACATGCCGTCTCGGGCGTCGTGAAATGGTTCGACGTTACTCGCGGATTCGGCTTTCTCGTCCCGGACGTCGACGGATTCGGCGACGTACTCATCCATTTCTCGGTTCTGCAGGATCATGGCCGACGCAGCCTGCCCGAAGGGGCGCGGCTCGATTGTATCGCGGTCCGCCGCGATCGCGGGCTCCAGGCGCGTGAGGTGCTCGCGATCGATCTGACCGACGCCGTCGAACCGGCACGGCGCGCGACCGATCGCGGCGAGCGGTTGCGGATGATCGAGGATGCCGGCCCCTATGAGCCGGTGACGGTAAAATGGTTCAATCGCCTAAAGGGCTATGGTTTTCTGGTGCGCGATGCGGCGGACGGGGATATATTCGTCCATATGGAAACGCTGCGCAGCGCGGAAATCGAAGAAGTCGAGCCCGGCCAATCGCTTCGCGCGCGCATTGTGGATGGCGAAAAAGGGCCGCTCGCCGTGGCCGTCGAAAGGACCGACTGAACTCATGATCCGAACCGGTGTAATTCGTTCGGCGCTTGCCGCCGCGATGGTGCTTGCTCTTTCCGCGTGCAGCGGCGATTCGAGCGGAAACGCCTCGGCAGGGACAGCCGCAGCGGAACGGATTTCGGTAACGATCACGTCGGCAGACGGCACCAAGCACGTGTTCAACACCGAACGCGCGATCACCCGCGAGCAACAGGATCGCGGCTATATGTATCGCACCGATATCGGTCCCGACGACGCGATGCTCTTCTATCCCTATCCGGCCGAAGGCGGCGGCCCGCGCGAGGCGAGCTTCTGGATGAAGAATACGCCCACCGCACTCGACATCATCTTCATCCGTCCCGACGGATCGATCGCGCGGATCGCGGAAAACACGATTCCCTATTCGACCGATCAGGTGCGTTCGGGCGAACCGGTCGGCGCCGTGCTCGAAGTGCTGGGCGGGCGTACCGCGGAACTGGGCATTTCCCCGAGCGACAAGGTCAGTTGGCCCGGGCAGGGCGGCGACTGAGGCTATCCGCCTCCGGAGTGGCTCCGGCAAATCGCTTGCGACTCACTCGCGCCTGATATAATAGTGATATCACATTATTCAGGTGAGGACGTGTCATGCGCATTGCAAAATCTCTGGTAAAGTCGGCAATTCTGTCGGGCGCGGCGATCGCGGCCATGACGGGAGCAGTACCCATTCAGGCCCAGAATGCTGGAAACGACACCGAAATCACTGCGCCTGGCCCGATCGGTCCGCTCGCCGGATCAATGATCGACGCCGGGCAGGGCGCTCCCGTGGTGCTGATCATTCCCGGGTCGGGGCCGACCGATCGCAATGGCGACAATCCGATGGGATCGGCGGGCGGCGTCCTGCGCCAGCTGGCGGAGGGGCTGGCCGATCAGGGCGTTAGCAGTGTCCGGATCGACAAGCGCGGTATGTTCGGCAGCGCCGGCGCCGTAGCGAACGCCAATCGCGATTCGAGCATCGCCGGATATGTCGACGACACCAAAAGCTGGATCGGCGTGATTCGCGCCAAAACCGGCGCGCCCTGTGTCTGGCTGCTCGGCCATAGCGAAGGCGGGCTTGTCGCATTGAAGGCGGCGACGATGCTCGATGGCGTTTGCGGCGTGGTGGAAGTGGAGGCCGCCGGGCGCAAGCTGGGCGACGTCATGCGCGCGCAATTCCGCGCCAATCCGGCCAATGCTCCGGTGCTCGATCAGCTGCTCGGCATGATCGACAGCTTCGAAGCGGGCAAAACCGTCGATCCGGAAACGCTTCATCCGGCGCTGCGCGCGATCTTCAATGCGGATATCCAGCCCTATTGGATCGATCTGGTGTCGCACGATCCGGCTGCGCTTGCCGCCGCCTATTCGGGACCGATGATGGTGGGGCAGGGGGGCAACGATATTCAGGTCACGCAAGCGGATTCGCAGGCGCTGACGACCGCGCGTCCCGACGCCGAATTCCTGCTCGTGCCGAACATGACGCATGTTCTGAAAATCGCCGAAGGAGACGATCGCGCGGCAAGCCTGGCGACCTACACGACCACCGATCAGCCGATCGCGCCGCAGCTCGTGCCCGCCATCGCCGATTTCATAAAGACACATTGATCGCACGAAGTGACGCTCGCCAGTTGCCGGAGGCGCGCTGGCGAGCTAATCGGCGCTCATGGGCATTTTGAAGTCGATCTTCACCTGGTGGGATGGCGCCACCATTGGCACCGGTCTCGCCGCGCGNGGGATGAACAATGTCGGCGAGGATTCGCTCGGCAATGTTTATTATGAAGGGGGCAAGGATACGTCCGGCCGCCCGCGCCGCTGGGTGATCTATAACGGTCCCAACGACGCCAGCCGGGTGCCGCCCGAATGGTTCGGCTGGCTGCATCATCAGGTCGATGACGTGCCGGGCGAATCGCTCCCGCCGCGCCGCGACTGGCAACAGCCTGCCGTTCCGAATCTNACNGGCACTGCGCTCGCCTATCGTCCGCCGGGCGCGCTCGATGCCGGCGGCAACCGCGTTCGCGCCACGGGCGACTATGAGGCCTGGACTCCCGACGCATGAGCGTTCGCCCGTCGCTATTCGCCGGCGCGGCGCTGCTGCTTGCGCTGGGCGCCTGTTCCGGCGGCGAAGAAGGCGGCAATAACAGCATCGATGAAATTCTGACCGAACCGCTGAGCACGGCCGCATCCTCAGGCGCGGAAATCGTTGATGCTGGTGGCGATCTGGCGCTGGCGACGCAGGGCACGACCCCGATGGCAGAGCGCGAGGCGGTGCTCGGCTTTCTCAACAAGCGCAACGGCGAAACCCGCGAGATCAAGCTCAAACCGGGNCAGGCGATGCGGATCGGCGACGATGTCGTCGTGCGTCTGCGCGCATGCGAGCGCACCGCTCCCTGGGAGCCGGAGGAATATACCGGCGCCTTCGTTCAGCTCGACGTNCGCGATCTGGATGGCAAATGGGGCCGGGTCTTTTCGGGCTGGCTCTATAAGGAGCGNCCGTCGCTCAACGTCATTCAGCACGGCATCTATGATGTGTGGCCCAAAAGCTGCGCGATGACTTTCCCCGATGGTGGGCCGGATACGGTTTCGGCCTCTGCGGTCGGCAGATCGGCGGCAGCGCCGAGTCGGTCGAGCGCACCGAAAGCGCCGGCATCATCGCCCACGCCTGCGGCATCGCCCACTGCCCAGGCAGACGTGGCACCGGCCACCGCCGAATCGAGCAACCCCAGATAATCGTCCCGCGGGATNTCGATCGCACCGAGCGATTCGAGATGNTCGGTCTGAAACTGGCAATCGAGCAANGNGAANCCGCCCACTTTCAACCGGGCGACCAGCCATGCGAGCGCCACTTTGGACGCATCNCGGACGCGCGTGACCATNCTNTCCCCGAAAAACGCCCGGCCCAGCGCGAGGCCATAGAGACCTCCGGCCAGCCGGTCGCCATCCCAGCATTCGATCGAATGNGCCATGCCGCGCCGGTGCANNTCGATGAACACGCGTTCGATNGGCCCGTTGATCCAGGTNTCGGGNCGNTCCTCNGCCGATTCGGCGCATAGCGCGAGGATTTGTTCGAACGCNGTNTCNGCCGTCACGCGAAANCGNTCGCTTGNAATCGTCTTGCGCAGCGAGCGCGAGAGATGAAAGCCATCGAGCGGCAGGATGCCGCGCAGCTTGGGCTCCACCCAATAAATGCCTTCCGCGTCGCGATGGTCGGACATCGGGAAGACGCCCATGGCATAGGCCCGCAATACCAGATCGGGATGGAGTTCCAGTTGCGGGATCGGGCGCATGCGGGCCTCAGCCGACGCCGCGATCGGCGAGCTGGCGCTCGACCGCCTGCCACAGGGCGGCGAACGCTCGCGCCCCCGTGCTGCGGGCGGCGAAGGCACCGACCGGGCGACGCTGCGCCGACATCGATTCGACGATGCTCGCCATCGGGATGACCGGCCAGTCGGGGTGGCGGGCGATTGCTTCGCCATGCAGCTTGCGACGACGATCGACCATCGAATGCACCGGCATCAGCGCCGCCTTGAAGCCGCGCCCGGCAAAATATGCGGAAACTTCCTCGAACGCGCGCTGCGAAAGCGGGCTGGGGATCACCGGAATGAGGATGATGTCCGCAGCGCGCATCACCTGTTCGCTGGTTTCGGTGAGACCCGGCGGGCAATCGAGCAGCAGCCGGTCATAATCGCCGTCGAGCCGTTCGAGCAGCTTCGCCAGCCGCTTCTTCTTGTCGAGTTCGTGGAACAGCCGGTCGAGCGCGCGCAGCGACGTATCGGCGGGGATCAGGTCCAGTTGCGCGATATCGGTCTGCTGGATCAGGTCGGTGGGATCGAGGTCGCGGGTGAACACGGCCTGCGCCTTGCGCTTGGCCTTGGGGGCGACGCCCAGCAGATAGGTCGAAGCTGCCTGGGGGTCGAGATCCCATAACAGCGTCCGTCGCGCGGACTGCGTTGCGGAGCACCAGGCCAGATTGACGGCAAGCGTCGTTTTGCCGACGCCGCCCTTCAGGCTGTAGACTGCGATCCGCGCCACAAAGGCTCCTTCCGCTCGGGCATATCGCCCTGTGCCAAAGGGTGGCGTTTCGCCGCGATCCTGACAAGCCCGACGCAATGAAAAAGGGCCGGGGGATCACCCGCCGGCCCTTATATGTTGCTTTGTGCCAGGCTTCAGGCCTTGCAGGTGAGCGTATCGCCGTCGGGCTGCTCGACCGTGACGGCGTTCGGCGTACCGGTGACGGTATAGCCTTCGCCGGTGAACGGCTGGCCGGCTTCCTCTGCCTTCAGCGTTTTGCCGACCGGTGCTTCGACGTCGGTCTTCAGCGTGATCATCTTGTCACCCGAGAAGAAATCGACGGCTACGAGCTTGTTGCCCGGCTGGCAGCGGAAGGTGACCGAGTCCGCGATCGAGGGCGGCGGCTCAACCGGCGCGGCGTTGCGGAGTTCGGCGGCCATGGGATCGGGAGCCCGGCTGTCGACTTCTTCAACCTTGTTCTGACAGGCCGAAAGCGAAAGCAGCGCGACCGCGGCGAGGGGGGCGAGTTTGATATAGTTCATGACGGCGCAGTGCTTCGCGCACGCAGCACGAATCGTCAAGGCTCTGCATGGTCTGCCGATGAGATGCGTTTTGCACCGCAATGATACGATATAACGAAAAACTCCGGTTATTCGTGAAATTCATGGCGCCCGGCAATGCGTCCGAACGCAATTTTTGTTCCTTCGCGATACCGTCGATCGCCGTGCAAACCGGACGCCGAAGCGACGTTTCGCGCGAATCGCGCCACGCCACGATGATGGATTGCCCCGGAACAATGGCGGAACAGGTATATGTGGCACAGGCGGGGTGCTTTCGGAGCCGTCGCAAACCTTGCGTCCTGCGGCTGAACCGCGCACCATGGGGCGCGGGAGACAAAAACATGCGCAGCATATGCATCGCCGGGCTGCTGGTCGCGCTCACGGCATGCGGCGAGGGTGAGCCGCCCGAAAATCTGACCAATGAAGCCGCGCAGAATGTCGTGGTGCCCGAAACGGGCCCCGTCATCGGCGGCGTCGATTTGTCGCAGCCGGTTCGTGCCTGGGGTACCGAACCCTATTGGACGCTCGATCTGTTGCCGGGCACCATCTATTTCAGCGATCGCAGCGCGCTGTCGGAAGAGCCCGATCAATTCTATTATGTGGCGCCGGATGCCACCGCAGCGACGGCGGTGTACCGGACACAGGATATCGCAGGTGCCAGCGTGGTCATCACGCTGACGGCGGCGCGGTGTCAGACCGGCGGCAACGCCGATCTGGTGCCGCTCGCGGTGGAAATCCGCCGTGGCGATCAGGTGCTGCGCGGCTGCGCCGATCAGGCGCCGGGCGAAATCGACCTGGGCGACAATGTCAGCGAGGAAAACGCGTCGACTGCCGACCTGCCGGTGGAATAACGACGGGAAGCGGCACCGTGCCGCCTCCCGCTAAAGTCGCTCACTGATAGGACGCTGCCGATCGGGCGCTTCCGCGCCCTCCGCTCTGCGTTTCGGCCAGGCCGATCAGCTTGGTGAACTCCTGCCGCCAGTAATTGCGCGGATTGCCTGCCAGCGCGCGGATATCCGCCCAGTTCATGTCGCCCAGCCGCGGATCGCCGCGCAGCTTCTGCCCGAACGCAGCGACGCTGACGGCGAAGGCCATGTCGCCCTGCGGCGCGCGTGCCGATGCGATCGCCGATACCGGCACGGGGCGCTCGATCAGCCGCGACCGTTCTTCGCCCGGAAGCTTGTAGCGCAGCTTGACGAAGGCGAGTTCATCGCCACCCGAACCCGCCGGCGGGCGATTGGCGGCATAGCGCCGTTCGGGCAGCCAGCCCTGCGCACCGGCGGGGACGATTTCGTAAATCGCCGTCACCTGATGCCCCGCGCCGATTTCGCCGGCATCGACCTTGTCATTGTCGAAATCCTCTTCGCGCAGCGCCCGGTTTTCATACCCGATCAGGCGATATTCGCTGACATGGGCGGGATTGAATTCGACCTGGATCTTCACGTCGCCCGCGATGGTGAACAGCGTGGAGGACAATTCCTCGCCCAGCACCTTCTGCGCTTCCATCGCGCTGTCGATATAGGCGTAGTTGCCGTTCCCCAGATCGGCGATCGCCTCCATCATCGCTTCGTTGTAATTGCCGGTGCCGAAGCCGAGCGTGGTCAGCGTGATGCCGCTGTCGCGATTGCGCTCGACCATGTCCTCCAGCTGGCGCTGATCGGTGATGCCGACATTGAAGTCGCCATCGGTCGCGACAATGATCCGGTTGATGCCGTTTTCGATGAAGCTCGCCCGCGCAGTGGCATAGGCAAGCGCGATCCCCTGACCGCCTGCGGTCGATCCGCCCGCTGCCAGTTCTTCCAGCGCGGCCTTGATCCTGGCCGGGTCGTTGGTCGGCTCCAGAACCACGCCGACGGCACCGGCATAGACCACGATCGAAACCTTGTCCTGCGGGCGAAGGCCGTCGGCGAGCATCGACAGCGCGGTCTTGACCAGTCCCAGCTTGTCGGGCGTCGCCATCGATCCCGACACGTCGATCAGAAACACCAGATTGGCGGCGGGGCGCTCGTCATAGGCGACATCATATCCGCGCAGGCCGATGCGCAGCAGCCGGGTGTTGGGGTTCCACGGCGTCGTCGAAACATCCGTGGTCATGCTGAACGGCTGGTTGCGGTCCTGTGGCAGCGGATAATCATAGCGGAAATAGTTGATGAACTCTTCGGTGCGCACGGCGTCCTGCGGCGGCATTGCCCCTTGCGTCAGGAACCGGCGCGCATTGGCATAGGCGCCCGTATCGACATCGATCGAAAAGGTGGAAACCGGCGCGTCGGCAACCGACTGGACCGGCGATATCTCATTTTCCGCATAGCGCTCGCGATCCTGCGGTTGCGGCACGGCCACGCGGTTCGCCGTGACGGCGAATTCGGCAGACGGCATGTACGCGGGGGAAGCGAGCGGCGGGGGATTTGGGACATAATCCGCCGACTTGTCCGCCGGGGAGCAGCCGGAAATCAGGGCAGCAAGCGTCGTTCCGATCAAAAGCCTCTGGCGCATCCAAGCCTCCTATGCCTTAATTACGCCACATTGTTGCCATGCTTTCGTTCGGCGGCGCAAGCGATTTCCCACTATGTCGATGGGAAAATAGAAACTCGCCCGGAAACGCTGGACGGTCCGAGGCTCGCGCATCGGGGATGAATGCCAAATGAAGCGGGGCAAATGGCGCCGCCAAGCAACGCTTGCTTGCCGGACATGGGCCAGCGAACCTATCTATCGGCGATGATTGCAACCAAAGACACGCTCTCGCTGATCGGCAACACGCCGCTCGTCCGTCTGAACGGTCCGAGCGCGGAAAGCGGCGGCGAGATTTACGCCAAGTGCGAATTCGCCAATCCCGGCGCGTCGGTAAAGGATCGCGCCGCGCTGTTCATCGTCGAGGATGCCGAGGAGCGGGGGCTCATCGCGCCCGGCGGCACCATTGTCGAAGGGACGGCGGGCAATACCGGCATCGGTCTGGCGCTGGTCGCCAATGCCAAGGGGTACAAGACGATCATCGTCATGCCCGAAACGCAGAGCCGCGAGAAAATGGACACGCTGCGCGCGCTGGGTGCCGAACTGGTGCTGGTGCCTGCGGCGCCCTATTCGAACCCCGGTCATTTCGTGCACACCAGCCGCCGCATCGCCGAGGAAACCCCCAACGCGATCTGGGCCAACCAGTTCGACAATATCGCCAACCGCAAGGCGCATATCGTCGGCACGGCCGAGGAAATCTGGGAACAGATGGACGGACGGATCGACGGTTTCACCTGTGCTGCCGGGACCGGTGGAACGATTGCGGGGGTCGGGCTCGGCCTGAAGGGCAAGGATGAAAATGTAACGATCGCGCTCAGCGATCCGCACGGCGCCGCGCTCTACGAATATTATGCATGCGGCGAACTCAAGTCCGAAGGTTCTTCGGTGGCCGAAGGGATCGGGCAGGGGCGGATCACTGCCAATCTGGAAGGCGCGCCGATCGACACCCAGTTCCGCATTTCGGACGAAGAGGGGCTCTATTGGGTCCGCCGCCTGCTTTCCGAAGAGGGGCTGTGCCTTGGCCTGTCCTCGGGCATCAATGTCGCCGGTGCGGTGGCGCTGGCAAAGCAGCTCGGTTCGGGCAGCCGCGTCGCGACCATCCTGTGCGACACCGGCTTTCGCTATCTTTCGACGCTGTACAATCGCGAATGGCTGGAGGCGAAGGGGCTCACGGTGCCGGAGTGGCTTGCCAAATCCTGATCGGCCTATCTCGGCAATCGACAAGTCGCGACGCCGGGGATAGGTTCAGGGCATCGCCATGAAAACGGTCTCGCCAGATACAGCGCAAGCCATGCAGCGGGTCCGCGTCGGGATGACGGGGCTGGCGATGGTGCTCACCCTGATCGGGCTGGCGAGTGCAATCTTCAGCTCGGCCAATCGCGACGAGCCGGTCGATGCGGTCGGCGCGCCAAAGGCCGATATCGTCGCCAATATGACTGACGAGATGGGTAATGCGATGGTTGCCAAGCCCAAGCCCGACGAGCCGCTCGCCGAACTGGGCGTGGCGCCCAGTACCGCGTCGCAGGAGCCGGTCGACGCAGCAGCAGTGGCGCGGCGGATCGAGGCGCAGCGCCAGGCCGAAGTCGCGAACCCTGATCCGCAACAACAATAGTCCGGCAGCGGGTTAACCATCGCGTGTAACACGTCGACTCGCCGCAAATCCGCCATTTTTCATTGCGGCCCGCTGTTACCTGGCCCTGGAATCCCCTAAATACAGTCGCTTGCACGGATCGGGCGGCGAAACGTCGCTGTCCCATCCACAAGAGATGCATCCGCAAACATCGCTGAGACCACCCGCGAAATATTTTCGCGGAAGAAAGGAAGAATTGGACCAAATTAGGAACAGAACATAAAAATAACTTGAACATTGGTTGCAAATGGGGGCTAGTGGTGGCTTATCCCCATTTCAGGCATTGCATCCCAGCCTCTATACTGTTACCGAACATGGTAACGGGGGCACGACCCGTACTCGTCGATCATCAGCAACATGGGACGCGGATCAGGGCTGCTTCTCAAGGCGGGTAGGTGCGTGCCTCGAAATGGGGCAGTGCGTTGCAGGATCGGGACCTCTACGAAGGATTTGCGCTCCAGGCGGTCGACGAAAAAGGTCGTGTCGCCATACCTGCAGACCTGCGCAGCGCCGCCGAACGCAATTCCGATGTTCGCCAGGTCGTTGTGGGCGTGCACCCCTTCGACCCCTGCCTTTCCGTTCATGATCTCGGCTGGTCGCAGACCAAATATTCGCGCGTCGATCGCGAGGAATCGCCGTTCGAAGGCGATGGCAGCACCGTGCGCGCCAAGCGCCGCGCCTTTGGCGCTGTGGAGCGTGCGCAGTTCGATGCCAGCGGGCGGTTCGTGATCCCGCCCTTTTTCCGGAAGAAGGCGAAGGTCGGTCGCTGGGCCTTTTTCAGTGGCGCCGGCGAGACGTTCGATATCTGGGCGCCCGAAATATTGATGGCGGACACCGATCCGGCCAATGCCGACATCCGCGAAATCTGCGAATTTCTTCTCGAACAAAAGGGCGTGACGCTGTGACTGCGGACGCCCCTCATATTCCCGTGCTCCGCGACGAAGTCGTCGAAGCGCTCGCCATCGTGCCCGGCGAGCGTCATGTCGACGCAACGTTCGGAGCCGGCGGCTACACCAGAGCAATCCTCGAGCGGGGTGCCGAGGTGGCCGCTTTCGATCGTGACTCCCGGGCGATCGAAGGCGGCCATGATCTTGTCGAAGCAAGCGGCGGGCGGCTGATCCTGATCGAAGCGCCGTTTTCCGCACTCGACAGCGAGCTCGAACGCCGCGGCTTCGTCCCCGTCGACGGCGTGACGATGGATATCGGGGTTTCCTCGATGCAGCTCGATCAGGCCGAGCGCGGATTTTCGTTTCAGCAGGACGGGCCGCTCGACATGCGGATGGCCCCCGAAGGGCTGACCGCTGCCGAATGGCTCAACAGCGCCGACGAGACGGAAATCGCCGACATCCTCTATCGGTACGGCGAAGAGCCGCGCTCGCGGCGCGTGGCAAAGGCGATCGTCTCCGCACGACCCCTTACGCGAACTTCCGAACTCGCAAATGTGGTTAGGAAGGCGTTAGGATATCGCCCGCACGACAAGAAAGACCCGGCAACCCGGACTTTTCAGGCGGTGCGCATCCATATCAATCGCGAGCTGGATGAGCTCGCGGAGGGGCTGGCTGCGGCGGAGCGTGTGCTGAAACCCGGCGGGCGGCTGGCGGTGGTGACGTTCCACAGCCTCGAGGACCGTCTGGTGAAGCGCTTTCTGCGCGAACGCAGCGGCGCCATGCCCGGTGGTTCGCGGCACCGCCCGATCGAGGCGCCGCGTGCCGCCCCCAGTTTTGAGTCTCTGCAACGGGCCGTGCGCCCGGGCGAGGCGGAAGTTGCCCGCAATCCCCGGGCCCGTTCGGCCACGTTGCGCGTCGCGCGGCGCACCGATGCGGCGCCCTGGTCGTCATGAGTATGAGTAAGGAGTTGAAATGATGGCAGGCTATGGACTGAAAGGCTTCGGCTGGTTCCTGTGCGGCGTCGTCGTGGCGCCCGCATGCTATATGGTGACGAGCCAGGTGGCGGCCGAGCGCGTTCAGCTTGAAGCGATGGATCGTGCGATCGCGCAGGCGCACAAGGATATCCGTTCGCTCGAAACCGAGTTCAACACGCGTGCCAGCATGGCGCAGATCGAACGGTGGAACGGCGACTTCCTGGCGCTCGCTTCGCCCGCCCCGGATCAGTTTCTGAGCGATGAGAACCAGCTTGCAAGCCTCGACGCCACCATGGGCGGCGAAATGCAGCACGCGTCGATGATCGTGCCCAAGGGCGGAACGCAGGGCCGCGATGTCGTTGCGCCCGAAGCCGCTTCGGCGCCGGTCGCCACCGCTTCGGCGGCGCCGGCCTCGGCTCCGCGTGCAGCAACTGCTTCTTCCGGCGGCACGCGCGGCGGCGATCAGGTCGCGATGCTCGACAGCCGCGTCCTTTCCAGTTCGACGATGGAGGATCTGCAGCGTCGCGCGAATATCGAGCGGCTGGCACTGCGGTGATCGTCCTCGTCGCCCCGCCGGCGGAATCGCGCCGGGCCGGCGATGGGCGGCCGGCGATGGTTGCGGTCGCGCAGGTGCGGCTGATGATCCTGCTGCTCGCGTTCGGCGCGGGCATTTTCGCGATTCTGGCGCGTCTCGCCGTACTCGCCATCTGGGCGGAGCCGGCGTCGGCGCGCAATGCGGTTGCAGTGGTCAAGCCGTTGCGCGGCGATATCGCCGATCGAAATGGCGAGCCGCTGGCGCGGACGATCGACGCGTGGACGATCGGCGTTCATCCCGAAAAGATCATCGGCGACCGGCAGGAGCTTGCGCGCAGGCTCGCCGAACTGATGCCCGAACGCAGCGCGGCGGAATATTTCCAACTGCTCAACGCCAAGGGCTTTCGCTATCTGAAGCGGCGTGCGCGGCCCGAGCTGGTCAGCGCGGTCAATGCGCTGGGCGAGCCGGGTATCGGCTTCAATCGCGAGCCCGAGCGGCTTTATACGCAGGGCGACCTTGCCGCCTATGTCTTGGGACATATTCATTATGACGGCTATGGCGTGCGCGGCATGGAGCGGGTGCTTGAAAAGCGCCTGACCGATCCGGCGCAGGCCGGAACGCCGGTCGAGCTTTCGATCGACGTGCGGGTGCAGGCGGCACTGCGCAGCGAGCTTGGTGAGGCGATGGAATCGTTTCAGGCCAAGGGCGCGGCCGGGCTGATCCTCGACGTCGACACCGGCGAAGTGCTGGCGATGGTGTCGCTGCCCAGCTTCAATCCCAACGATGTGAATGGGACGATCCCGCCCAACAACGTGACGCAAAGCGTCTATGAGCTTGGGTCGACCTTCAAACCGATCACTGCCGCCGCTGTGATCGACCGCGGCGTAGTCACGTCGATGTCGCGCCGTTTCGATGCGACCGAGCCGCTGCGGATCGGTCGGTTCAGCATCACCGACGATCACCCCCGGCGCCGCTGGCTCAACATCCCTGAAACGCTGATCTATTCCTCGAACATCGCCACTGCGCGGATTGGCGAGGAACTGGGGCAGGAGGGGTTTGAGGATATCTTCCACAAGCTCCATTTCGACGAACGTGCGCCGATCGATCTTGAAGCGGGCGGTACGCTCTGGCCGCATTACTGGAGCCGCGCGACGACGATGACCGTCGGCTATGGCCATGGCATCGCGGTAACGCCGCTGCACCTCGCGCTGGCCTATGCGGCGCTGGTGAATGGCGGCGTGTGGCGCCCGGCGACGATGCTTAAGGTCGAGCCGGGCCATGCCGCGCGCGGCGAGCGCGTGCTTTCCGAAGCCACCAGCGCGCGGATGCGCCAGCTGCTGCGCCTGATCGTCACCGAAGGCAGTGGCAGGAACGCGAATGTTCCCGGCTATCGCGTCGGCGGCAAAACCGGCACGGCCGAACGCGCCGGCGCCCACGGTTATTCGGCTACAAATAACGTTTCTACCTTCGCAGCGGCTTTCCCCATGGACGCACCGCGCTATGTGGTGATTGCCATGCTCGATTCGCCCATTGGAAACGCTCAAAGCCATGGCCAGCGTACCGCTGGCTGGACCACCACGCCCGTTGTCGGGCGCGTTATTCAGCGGACCGGTCCGCTGCTGGGCGTCATTCCCGACGCCAATCGCGACGTGGATCTTTCCCAGTTCGCGCCGCTGATCTGGCACGGTTCGCAGGATCACGAGGCCTCGGACCAATGAAGCTGGGCGCCTTGACGGGCGGCGCGGAAGCGGCCGTCGTCACCGGGTTCGCCATCGACCATCGCAAGGTGGCGCCCGGAACCATTTTCGGCGCGTTTCGCGGAACGCGATTCAATGGCGAGGATTTCATCGGCGATGCCGTGAAGAGCGGCGCAATTGCCATTGTCGCCGCGCCCGATGCGAAGGTGGAAGGCGCGGTGCATATCGCCGCCGAAAATCCGCGCGAGAAATTCGCGCAGCTCGCCGCGCAGTTTTTTGCGCCGTTCCCGGCGACGGCGGTCGCGGTCACCGGCACCAACGGCAAGACATCGACGGTCGAAATGACGCGGCAATTGTGGCGGATGGCGGGCGAACATGCCGCCTCGATCGGCACGCTGGGCGTCACTACTGCGGACGAAAGCGTCTATACGGGCCTCACCACGCCCGACATCGCGACATTTCTGTCGAACGTCGCGGGCCTCGCGCGCGAAGGCGTGACGCATCTGGCGTTCGAGGCGTCGAGCCACGGCCTCACGCAATATCGTACAGAAGGGTTGCCGGTGGCGGCGGCGGCGTTCACCAATCTCAGCCGCGACCACCTCGATTATCATGGCGACATGGCCGCCTATTTCTGTGCCAAGCTGCGCCTGTTCGCCGATGTGCTCGATCCCGACGGCGTTTCGGTGATCTGGGTCGACGATCCCAATGCCGATCGCGTGATCGATATCGCGCGGGTGCGCGGCAATCGCATCGTCAGCGTCGGCGAACATGGCGATACGCTGCGGCTCGTTTCGCGCGATCCGACTTTGCTGGGGCAGGGGCTGGTGATCGAGGCCGAAGGTGCACAGCACAAGGTGATGCTGCCGCTGATCGGCGCCTATCAGGCCGCCAATGCGCTGGTCGCGGCGGGGCTGGTGATTGCGACCGGCGGCGATGTGGCGACCACTATCGCCAATCTTTCGCGGCTGCAGCCGGTGCGCGGGCGGCTCGAACGCGCCGTCATCACGCGCAGTGGTGCGCCGGTCTATGTCGATTATGCGCATACGCCGGACGCACTGGAAGCGGCGATCGCGGCGCTGAAGCCGCATGCCAAGGGCCGTCTGATCGTCGTGTTCGGTGCTGGCGGCGACCGCGATACCGGCAAGCGCGAACCGATGGGTACGGTCGCGCGGCAGGGCGCCGATCTAGCCATCGTCACCGACGATAATCCGCGTACCGAAGATGCTGCGGCGATCCGTGCCGAGATATTGAAGGGCTGCCCGGATGCAATCGAAGTTGCCGGGCGCCGCGAAGCCATTGCGCTCGCGATTGCCGAAGCCGGGCCGGAGGACATCGTGTTGATCGCCGGCAAGGGGCATGAGCAGGGGCAGATTGTCGGCGATCTGGTGTTGCCGTTCGACGACGTCACCGTAGCGCGCGAGTGCGCGGCATGAGCGCGCTCTGGACCTCTGGCGAAATCGCTGCAGCCACCGGCGGCACGGCTTCTGCCGAGTTCGCCGTTTCCGGCGTCACGTTCGACAGCCGCGAGGTGGGGCGGGGCGACCTGTTCCTTGCGCTGAAAGGCGAAGCGACCGACGGTCACCGGTTCCTCGATCAGGCCTTTGCTCAGGGCGCGGCAGGCGCCGTGGTCAGCGCCGATACGCCGCATGCCCATATCCGCGTCGCCGATACGATGGCAGCGCTCGAGGATCTGGGTCGGGCCTCGCGGGCGCGGATGCAGGGCAAGGTGATCGGCGTCACCGGATCGGTGGGCAAGACCGGCACCAAGGAAGCGTTGTTCGCGGCGCTCGATCGCCCCGAACCGGGCCGGGCGCATCGTTCGGTCAAAAGCTATAACAACCATACCGGCGTTCCGCTCAGCCTTGCCCGCATGCCGCGCGAAACGCAGTTCGGTGTGTTTGAAATGGGAATGAATCACGCGGGCGAACTCGCCGCGCTGACGCAAATCGTGCGTCCGCATGTCGCGATCGTTACTACCATTGCCCCCGCGCATACCGAGTTCTTCAGGGACGAAAGCGCGATCGCCGATGCCAAGGGCGAGATTTTTCAGGGACTGGAGGCCGGCGGCACGGCGATCGTGCCGTTCGACAGTCCGCACCGCGATCGGCTGATCGCGGCGGCACAGCCCTATGCCGCGCATATCGTGACCTTCGGCCTTGGCGAGGGTGCCGATGTCCGCGCGATCGAAACGATGCGCACGCGGACCGGGGGCACATTCGTCACCGCGCGGCTGGGCGAGCGCGAACTGAGCTTCACGCTGTCGCAGCCCGGCCAGCATTGGGTGGCCAATGCCATGGCGATCCTTGCCGCAGTCGATGCCGTGGGCAGCGATCTGGAGCTGGCCGGCCTCGCGCTGGCTGAAATGGGCGGGTTGCCCGGGCGCGGCGCGCGGTTTCTGGCGAAAGTCGATGGCGGCGAAGCGCTGGTGATCGACGAAAGCTATAACGCCAATCCCGCTTCGATGCGTGCGACGCTTGCCGTGCTCGGCGCCGAACCGGTCGAAGCGCGGCGGATCGTTTTGCTCGGCGAAATGCGCGAACTGGGTTCGGAAAGCGATGCCTATCACGCCGCGCTTGCCGATCCGATCCGCGCCGCCGGGGTGAGCCGTGCTATTTTGGTGGGTGAAGGGATGGCGGCGCTTGCAAAGGCGCTTGAGGGCCAGATTGATTTCGTCCATGTGCCCGACGCCGCATCCGCGCGGGCGAGCCTGGAATCCATGCTTGCGCCCGGCGATGCGGTCCTCGTCAAGGGATCGAACGCAGTGGGGCTGGCGAGCGTTGTCGCGTCGCTGGCGGGAAGGGGCTAATGCTTTACTGGATCGCGGAGCTGCTGGATTTTACCGGCGTCTTCAATCTCTTCCGCTATCTTTCCTTCCGCACCGGCGGTGCCGTGGCGACGGCGCTGCTGCTCGGCCTGATCGTCGGGCCGAGCTTCATCGGCTGGCTGCGCGTGCGTCAGGGCAAGGGGCAGCCGATCCGCAGCGATGGGCCGCAGAGCCACCTCGCCAAGCGCGGTACGCCGACGATGGGCGGGCTGATGATCCTGACCAGCCTGATGGTATCGCTGCTGCTGTGGATGGACCTTTCCAATCCGTTCGTCTGGGCGTGCATGTTCGTGACGTTCGGCTTCGGGATGATCGGGTTCCTCGACGATTATGACAAGGTGCGCAAAGCCAGCACGGCGGGCGTTTCGGGAAAGGTGCGGCTCGCTGGCGAGTTCCTGATCGCGGGCGTCGCGGCATGGATCATTACCCAGCAGAACGGGACCGAGCTGTATCTGCCGTTCGTCACGCATCGTATCGATCTGGGGCCGTTCTACATCGTCTTTGCCGCGTTCACGATCGTGGCGTTCGGCAATGCAGTGAACCTGACCGACGGTCTCGACGGGCTCGCCACCATGCCGGTGATCATCGCCAGCCTCGCTTTCATGATGATCGTCTATCTGGTCGGCCGCGCCGACTATGCCAGCTATCTCGGCATTCCGCATGTTCCGGGCGCGGGCGATCTTGCCATTTTCTGTGGCGCTATGATCGGCGCGGGGCTTGCGTTCCTGTGGTTCAACGCGCCCCCGGCGGCGGTGTTCATGGGCGATACCGGCAGCCTCGCGCTCGGCGGCGCGCTCGGCGCGATTGCCGTTACCGCGCACCATGAAATCGTGCTTGGCATCATCGGCGGCCTGTTCGTGATCGAAGCGATGAGCGTCATCATTCAGGTGTTTTTCTACAAGCGGACCGGCAAGCGCGTGTTCCGCATGGCGCCGATCCACCACCATTTCGAACAACTCGGCTGGAGCGAACCCACGGTGGTGATCCGTTTCTGGATCATTGCCTTCGTTCTGGCGCTGGCGGGGCTTTCCACACTCAAGCTGCGATGATCACGAGCACGACCTGGAGCGGAAAACGCTACGCCGTGCTGGGGCTGGCACGCTCCGGGCAAGCGAGCGTGGCTGCGCTTCTGGCAAGCGGGGCGGAAGTCGTTGCGTGGGACAATAGCGAGGAACGGCGTGATCAGATCCTCCCCGGCACGGGGAGGGGGACCGCTCGCGAAGCGAGTGGGGGAGGGGGAGCTGCCTCAGGCGCCGCACTTCCGCATACCCCCCTCCACCAGCCTGCGGCTGGTCCCCCTCCCCGTGCCGGGGAGGAATTGACGCTCGCCGATCCGCTGGAAACCGATCTCAACGGCTTTGCCGGCGTCATCGTTTCTCCCGGAGTCCCGATCAATCGCCACCCGATTGCTGCGCATGCCGCCGCAGCCGGCGTGCCGCTGATCGGCGACATCGAACTTTTCGCACAGGCGCGGGCCGAACTCCCGGCGCACAAGGTCATCGGTATCACCGGCACCAACGGCAAGTCGACCACGACCGCGCTGATCCACCATATTCTCGCCAGCGCGGGCATCCCCGCGCGGATGGGCGGCAATATCGGCCTGCCGATCCTCGGGCAGGAGCCGCTTCCGGAAGGCGGCGTCTATGTGCTCGAACTGTCGAGCTATCAGATCGATCTGACGCAGAGCCTCGATTGCGACGTCGCGGTGCTGACCAACATCACTCCCGACCATCTCGATCGCTATGACGGGTTCGACGCCTATGCCGCATCGAAAGCGCGCCTTTTTGCGATGCAGTCGCCCGATCATGCCGCGATTATCGGCATCGGCGACATCCCCTCGGCCAATATCGCGCGCGAACTCGCCACGTCTGGCCGGTCGGAAGCACTGACCAAGATCGCCCCCGGCGTCTGCATGGATCAGTCGCGCTGGCCTGCACTGCAGGGGCCGCACAATGCCCAGAATGCACTCGCCGCGATCGCCGCATGCGAGGCCCTCGGGCTGTCGAACGAAGCGATCGATGCCGGGCTCGCCAGCTTCCCCGGACTACCACACCGGATGGAGCGGCTCGGCGTCCATAAGGGGTTGCTCTGGGTCAATGACAGCAAGGCGACAAATCCGACCAGCACCGCCCCCGCGCTGCAGGCATTCGGGCGCATCCACTGGATCCTTGGCGGACAGGCCAAGACCGACGATCTCGAAGCCTGCCGCCCCGGCTTCGCCAATGTGGTGCAGGCCTATACGATCGGTGAAGCCGCCGAATTGTTCGAAACGCTGCTACGCCCCGAAATACCGGTGGCGCGCGTCGATACGCTCGACGCAGCCGTTCAGGCGGCGCTGACCGTCGCCCAGCCGGGCGATACCGTGCTCCTCTCGCCCGCCTGTGCCTCGTTCGACCAATTTCGCGACTTCGAAGCGCGCAGCGATGCGTTTCGCGCGCTGGTGGAGGGGTTGGAGTGAGCGATATGGCGGAGCAGGCACCCAAGGGCTTTCGCAGCCGTGTCGCCCAGCAGATGGGCCGCACCGGCCGCTCGCCCGCCGGCATGTGGTTCTGGGAGATCGATCGCGTCCTGTTGTTACTGGCGCTGTCGCTGATGGCGATCGGCCTGATCGCCGTCGCGGCGGCTTCGCCTGCGACGGCGCATCGCTATTCGGGCGGCTCGGTGACGATCCCGCCGATGTATTATTTCTGGCGACAGGCGGCGTGGGTGGCAGTGTCGGTGCCGGTCATGCTGGTCGTTTCGATGCTGCCGATCCGCTTTGCACGCCGATGCGCGCTGATCGGTGCCGCGATCTTCTTCCTCCTGCTCGCCGCGACTCCGTTTCTGGGCGCGGAGGTCAATGGCGCGAAGCGATGGATCGACCTGGGTGTGTCCGAACTTCAGCCATCCGAATTTCTGAAGCCGCTGTTCATCGTCGCGACTGCGTGGCTGTTGTCGTTCCGGGCAAAGGATCCGCAGCTTCCCGTGCTGTTCATCACCGGCGCGCTGACCGCGTGCATCGCCGCGCTGCTGATGATGCAGCCCGATTTCGGCCAGACGATCGTGTTCGTCCTCGTCTGGCTGGCGCTGCTCGTCCTTTCGGGCGTTTCGACCGCTGCGATCGGTGCGCTGATGGGCACCGCGATTGCCGGTGTGGTCGCTGCCTATCTGTTCTACGATACTGCCCGCATTCGCATCGACAGCTTCCTGTTCCCCGACAAGGAAAAGGCGCTGGCCGAACATTATCAGACCGATATGGCGCATGCGACGCTGACGGCGGGCGGCGCCACCGGCACCGGGCCCGGCGGCGGAACCGTCAAATTCCGTCTCCCTGAGGCACATACCGATTATATTTTCTCGGTCGTGGGCGAGGAATTCGGGCTTATCACCTGTGGGGTGATTGCGATTCTCTATCTCGCCATCGTCGTTCGGGTGGTGATGAAACTTATTGACGAGGAAGACGCGTTTCGCCTGCTCGCCGCTGCCGGCCTGGCCGCGCAGTTCGGGGTGCAGGCGCTGATCAACATGGCAGTGAACACGGGTCTTGCACCTTCCAAGGGCATGACGCTGCCGTTTATCAGCTATGGCGGCTCTTCGATGATCGCGCTGTCGGTCGGGTTCGGACTGTTGCTCGCTTTCACGCGGCGGAACCCGTATCTGACGCGCTCACCCTATACCGTGCGCGGGAGCGGTTCATGACCAAGTCCAAAAACTACGTCCTCGCTGCCGGTGGCACCGGCGGGCATATGGTGCCCGCGGCTGCGCTGGCGGCCGAACTGATCGAGCGGGGGCATCGCGTCGCGCTGGTCAGCGACGATCGCGGCGTGCGCTTTCCCGGATTGTTCGAAGGGATCGAAACCCATGTGCTGCCCGCCGGTCGGCTCGGCGGCGGTCCGCTCGGCTGGCTGCGCGCAGCGCGCGAAGTGATGGCAGGGCGCAGGATGGCGCTGCGCTTCTTCCGCGAATATCGCCCGGCGGCCGTGATCGGTTTCGGCGGCTATCCGGCGATGCCTTCGCTGATGGCGGCGTTCCGCGCGGGGATTCCTACCGTCATTCACGAACAGAATGCCGTGCTGGGCCGCGTCAATCGCCATGTCGCGAACAAGGTCGATGCGATCGCCACGGCCTATGAGCAGGTCGAGCGGCTGCAGGACAAATGGAAGTCGAAGACGACGCTGGTCGGCAATCCGGTGCGTGAAGCGGTGCTCGCGCTGCGCCAACGCCCCTATCCGATGCTCGAGGAAGACGGCATTTTCCGCGTGCTGGTGACCGGCGGCAGCCAGGGCGCATCGATCCTCAGCCAGGTCGTGCCCGACGGCCTTGCGCTGCTTCCGACGCATTTCCGCCGCCGTATGCAGGTGACGCATCAGGCGCGGCCCGAGGATATCGATCGCGTCCGCCAGAAATATTCGGAGCACGGCATTCCCGCCGAGATCGCGACCTATCTGGCCGACATGCCCGAACAGCTTGCCTGGGCGCATATCGTGATTGCGCGTGCGGGCGCTTCGACGATCGCGGAGCTGACGGCAGCGGGGCGTCCGGCGATCCTGGTTCCCTATCCCAGCGCAGCCGATGATCACCAGACCGCAAACGCACGCGAAATGAGCGAGGCGGGCGGCGCGCGCACGATCAAGCAGACCAGCTTCACGCCGACCGAACTCGCCAAGCAGATCCAGCGGCTGGGCCTCGACACCGAAGGGCTGGAGGCGGCTGCGGTGCGCGCCAAAAGCTGTGGCCGCCCCGACGCCGCACGCGACCTTGCCAATCTGGTCGAGAGCGTCGATGCGCCCTGGGAATCCGCAGGGCTCGGCCTTGCTAAACAGGCCGTGGAGGGCAGCGCCGCATGAAGGGTGTTGCGACCGACATCGGCACGATTCACTTTGTTGGCATCGGCGGCATCGGCATGTCGGGGATTGCCGAAGTGATGCACAATCTGGGCTATCAGGTTCAGGGTTCGGACATTGCCGAAGGCTATGTCGTTCAGGGCCTGCAAAAGCGCGGCATTCCCGTGCTGATCGGGCACAAGGCGGAAAATCTGGGCGATGCCGCTGTCGTCGTCACTTCGACGGCGATCCAGCGCGGCAATCCGGAGGTCGAGGCGGCGCTGGAACGTCGCATCCCGGTCGTGCGCCGCGCCGAAATGCTCGCCGAGCTGATGCGCCTCAAATCCACGGTCGCGGTGGCGGGTACGCACGGTAAGACGACCACCACGTCGATGATCGCGGCGTTGCTCGATGTCGGCGGGGTAGATCCGACCGTCATCAACGGCGGGATCATCAACAGCTATGGTTCGAATGCCCGGCTCGGCGCTTCGGACTGGATGGTGATCGAAGCCGATGAAAGCGACGGCAGCTTCCTGCGCCTCGACGGCACGATCGCGGTCGTCACCAATATCGATCCCGAACATCTCGATCATTATGGCAGCTTCGACCGGGTGAAGGACGCCTTCGTCGAGTTCGTCGAAAATGTGCCCTTTTATGGTGCGGCCCTGCTGTGCCTCGATCATCCCGAGGTGCAGGCGATCATCCCGCGTGTGCGCGACCGGCGGATCGTAACCTATGGCTTTGCCGCCAGCGCCGATATCCGGGGAATCAATGTGACGCCGCATCCGGGCGGCAATCGTTTCGACGCCGTGATCCGCGCGCGCGACGGCGCGACCCGCACGCTCGAAGGGATCGAGTTGCCGATGCCCGGTCGTCACAACGTCCAGAACGCGCTTGCCGCGATCGGTGTGGCGCTCGAATTGGGTATCGAGGACGCGACGATCATCACCGGCTTTGCCAAGTTCGGCGGCGTGAAGCGGCGCTTCACCACGGTCGGTGAAGTCGCATGCGAAGGCGGCAAGGCCGTGGTGATCGACGATTACGGCCACCATCCGGTCGAAATCCGCGCAGTCCTCTCCGCCGCTCGCGAAAGCGCGCAGGGCAGAGTGATCGCAGTGATGCAACCGCATCGCTATTCGCGGCTCGGCAACCTGATGGATGAGTTTTCCCAGGCATTCAACGATGCCGACATGGTGTTCGTGACGCCCGTCTATCCGGCGGGCGAAGCACCGATCGAAGGCGTCGATGCACGCGCGCTGGCGGACAAGGTGAAGGAGCGGGGCCATCGTTCCGCCGCGACCGTGGACGATGCGGCGGCGCTGGCGCAGATACTGGCGGGCACGGTTCGTGCCGGCGATCTGGTCGTGTGTCTGGGCGCCGGAGACATTACGCGCTGGGCCGCCAATCTGGCTCCGGCGATCACCGAAGCAGCAGCAGCGGGAGCGGACGCATGACCGACTGGTTTGCCAAGGCCACCGAAATGCAGCGCGAGCTGTGGCGCGCGCAGCAATCGCATATGGAAACGGTCGAGCGGCTGATGCGGCTGCAGCAATCGCAATTCGATTCCGCGCAAAAAATCTTCGACGCCAACAAGCAGATGAACGAAATGCGCAAGGCAGGCGAGCGCGCCGCGCAGGCCAATCTCGACGCATGGAAGAGCTGGGCCAAATTCTGGGGGTGGGAGTGAGCCAGCACGCCACCACCACAACCCTGGAAACCATTGCCGAACTGCCCGAGATGGCGGGCAAGGTCGAACATCATGGCAGCCTTGCCGATTTCATCTGGTTCCGCACGGGCGGACCCGCCGAATGGCTGGTGCGCCCGGACAGCGTCGATGCGCTTTCCGCCTTTCTAAAACTGTTGCCGCCGGATGTGCCGGTGTTGCCGGTCGGCGTCGGATCGAACCTGATCGTGCGCGACGGCGGGGTTCCCGGCGTCGTCATCCGTTTGCCCAAGGCAATGGCGAAGCTGCAGGTCGAACCGGGCAACCGCATCCGCGTCGGTGCCGCCGCGATGGGCATCACCGTCGCCAGTGCCGCGCGCGATGCAGGGATTGCGGGGCTGGAGTTTCTGCGCGGCATTCCCGGCACGGTCGGCGGCGCGGTGCGGATGAACGCCGGCGCCTATGGCCGCGAGACCGCCGATATATTGATCGAAGCGATGGTGGTGGAGCGCGACGGCACGATCCGCACCTGGTCGCGCGAGCAGTTGGGCTTCACCTATCGCCATTCGGCGCTGCCCGAAGGCGCAGTGGTGATCGGCGCGCTGTTCGAAGGGACGCCGGGCGATCCGGCTGAAATCGGCGCGGAAATGGACCGTATCGCCGCCGAACGCGAAGCCAGCCAGCCGCTGCGCAGCCGCACCGGCGGGTCGACGTTCAAGAACCCGCCGGGCGAAAAGGCGTGGCAGCTGGTCGATGCAGCGGGATGTCGCGGCCTGCGCATCGGCGACGCTCAGGTTTCGGAAAAGCACACCAATTTCCTGCTCAACCTCGATCAGGCAACCAGTGCCGATATCGAAGCGCTCGGCGAGGAAGTCCGCGCGCGCGTGAAAGCGAAATCGGGGATCGAGCTCGAATGGGAAATTCAGCGCGTGGGGGTGCGAAATGACAATTGAGCCACTGCACATCGCAGTGCTGATGGGCGGATGGTCCGCCGAGCGCGAAGTGTCGCTGATGTCGGGCAAGGGCATCGCCGAGGCGCTGGAATCGTTGGGCCACAAGGTCACGCGCATCGATATGGGGCGTGACGTCGCGGCCAGGCTGGCCGAAGCCAAGCCCGATGTCGTGTTCAACGCGCTCCACGGTACGCCGGGCGAGGACGGCACGGTGCAGGGCATGCTCGACCTGATGGGCCTGCGCTACACGCATAGCGGGCTCGTCACGTCGGTGATCGCGATCGACAAGCAACTGACCAAGCAGGCGCTGGTGCCGCATGGCATTCCGATGCCCGGCGGACGCATCGTGCGGACCGAAAGCCTCTACGAAGCCGATCCGCTGCCGCGCCCCTATGTGCTCAAGCCGGTCAATGAAGGCTCCTCCGTCGGCGTCGCGATCGTCACTGACGAAGCCAATTACGGCAATCCGATCAGCCGCGATGCCAAGGGCCCGTGGCAGGAATTCGACGAACTGCTCGCCGAGCCGTTCATCCGCGGGCGTGAACTCACCACCGCGGTGCTGGGCGACAAGGCGCTGGGCGTCACCGAACTCAAGCCCAAGGCCGGTTTTTACGATTATGAGGCCAAATACACCGATGGCCTGACCGAACATGTCTGCCCCGCGCAGATCCCCGACGAAATCGCGCAGGCGTGCATGGCGATCGCAGTCGAGGCGCATCGCCTGCTCGATTGCAAGGGCGCCTCGCGCACCGATTTCCGCTGGGACGACAATCAGGGCGTCGAGGGGCTGTTCGTGCTCGAAGTGAACACCCAGCCGGGGATGACTCCGCTCAGCCTCGTTCCCGAACAGGCAAAGCATATCGGGATGACCTATCCCCAGCTCGTCCAGGCGATCGTCGAGGAAGCGATGAAGGAGGATGCCAAGGCGTGAGCAAACGCCCGACCCCGCGCAAGACTCCCGCCCGGCGGCCGCAGACGAAGAAGCGGCCGACGCAGAAGGGCCGCGCGCGCAAGAAACAGCCCGGTTTCCTCGAACGCACCATCGCCGCACTGCCGATCAGCGAAGCAACGCTGCGGCGGATCATGACATGGGCAATCGTGCTGTTCGTCGGGGCCGTCGCGCTGGGGATCGGCGCATGGTTCGGCGTGCCGCAAAAGGCGGGCGTGGCTATTGCCGAGGGGGTCGGGCGTGCGGGCTTCCGCGTTCAGCAGATCGAGATTACCGGCCTCAAGCGGATGGACCGCATGTCGGTCTATGCCCAGGCGCTCGATCAGCAGTCGCGGGCGATGCCGCTGGTCGATCTGGCTACCGTGCGGCAGCGGCTGACCGCCTATAGCTGGATCGCGGACGCCAGTGTTTCGCGGCGCCTGCCGGACACGCTGGCGATCCACATCGTCGAGCGCGAACCTGCGGCGGTGTGGCAGAATAACCGCCAGCTGATGCTGGTCGATCCGTCGGGCGAACTGCTCGAACCGGTTGCGCGCGAAAAAATGCCTGATCTGCCGCTGCTGATCGGCGAGGGTGCGAACAGCGAGGAAATGGCGCGGCGGCGGCTGATGGAAGCGGCACCCGCGCTCAATCCGATGGTCCGTGCGTGGAGCTGGATCGGCAACCGCCGCTGGGACCTGTTGTTCGACAGCGGCGAGCGGCTGCAGCTTCCCGAAGGTGAGGCGGAGGCCGCGACGGCGCTGGCCAAATTCGCGCGGCTGGATGCGACGCAACGGCTGTTGGGCAAGGGCTATGTCGGGTTCGACATGCGCGATCCGGCGAAACTGGTGATCCGGAGGCAGGGCGGCGGCGAGGAATCGCGCGCAACAGGGCTTGCCACACGGAGCGATATTTGATTCACCATCGCAGAGACTCCGTGGTTTACCGGGTCTTTGCAGTATTGGTTAACTGCATCATGGGGTTGATCGGGCCGGGGCGGCGCGATCGGTTGGAGTACAGGGCAATGGCGAAGGCAGCACCGGAAGGTTTGATTACCGCGCTCGACGTGGGTTCGTCGAAAGTCTGTGCGCTGATCGCGCAGCGCGGCGATGGCGGCGAACTGATCGTGCTCGGCACCGGACAGCGCGAAAGCCGCGGCGTAAAGCGCGGCTATGTCGCCGACATGCAATCGACCGAACTGGCGATCCGCGAAGCGGTGGAACAGGCCGAACGCATCGCCGGCACCAATATCGAGGATGTGTGGGTCAGCTTTTCCGCAGGTGGGCTGATTTCGGACATCGTCAAGCTGGAAGTCGATCTGGGCGGGCACCGCGTCGAACAGGGCGATATCGACGCGCTGCTGCGCGCCGGCCGCGACGCGATCGACCCGATGGGCCGGATGGTGCTGCATGCCCAGCCGACGCGCTACACGCTCGACGGGCTGGCGGGGGTAAAGCGCCCGCTCGGCCTTCATGCGGATCGGCTCGGCGTCGATGTGCACATTGTCGCCACCGAAGGATCGCCGGTCCGCAATCTCGACATGTGCGTCCGCTGCGCGCATCTCGAAGTCAAATCGATCATCGCCGCGCCGGTCGCGACCGGGCTTGCCTGCCTGTCGGAGGAAGAGCGCGAGCTGGGTGTCGCATTGGTCGAGATTGGCGCCGCCGTCACCAATGTTTCGGTGTTCGAAGGCGGCGTGCTCGCGGGGCTGGCGTCGATCCCGATGGGATCGGCCGACATCACTGACGATGTCGCTTCGGCATTCGGCACGCGCCGCACCTGGGCCGAGCGCGCCAAATGCTTCCATGGTTCGGCGAATATGACGCCGCGCGACAATCACGACATGATCGACGTCGTGCCGGTCAATGCCGAAGACGGCGCCGAGGGCAACCGCATCACCAAGGCGCAGCTGATCGCGGTGATCCGCCAGCGGCTCGACCGGCTGATGCAGGAAATCCAGAAGGAACTGGTCAAGCTCAAGTTCGAAGATCCGGTCGGTCGCCAGATCGTGCTCACCGGCGGCGGTGCGGAGCTGAAGGGGATCGCCGATTATGCGCAGACGGCGCTGGGATGCGCGGTGCGCGTGGGCCGTCCGCGCGGGCTGACGGCGCTGCCCGATGCGCATTCCGGGCCGGCCTTTTCCACGATGGCAGGTCTGGCCCGGTTCGCGGCGAGCGATCCGGTCGATCTGCGCGCGCTGGAATCGCCGCATCAGCTGGTCACGCGAACCAGTCCGATGGCGATGTTTCAACGCCTCATGGCGGCGTTTCGGGCCAATTATTAAAGAAATGCGACGATTGTCCGTCTTTGCACTAGAGTCGCTCCAAAGGTTCGTGCAAAACAGCCGGTAATTTTACGCGCTCCGGCGTTTCGGGAGCGCGAGGGGAGAATATGGCGATGAGTATCGATTTCCTTCCGCCCGACGTGGACGAGCTGACGCCCAAGATCACCGTGATCGGCGTCGGCGGTGCCGGCGGCAACGCGATCGCGAACATGATCCGCGCCGATGTGCAGGGCGTGGAGTTTCTGGTCGCGAACACCGACGCACAGGCGCTCAAGCTTTCCGAAGCCGGGCATCGTATCCAGCTGGGTGCGAAGATCACCCAGGGCCTGGGTGCCGGCTCGCGGCCCGAAATCGGTCGCGCCGCTGCCGAGGAAACGATCGAGGCGGTGCAGAAGGCGCTTGAGGGGTCGCACATGGTCTTCCTCGCCGCCGGCATGGGCGGCGGCACGGGAACCGGCGCGGCTCCCGTCATTGCGAAGGCAGCCCGCGATATGGGCATCCTGACCGTCGGCGTCGTGACCAAGCCCTTCGCATTCGAAGGCAAGCGTCGTGCCCAGTCGGCCGAACGCGGCATCGAAGAGCTGCAGCAATATGTCGATACGCTGATCGTCATCCCCAATCAGAATCTGTTCCTGATCGCCAATGCGAACACGACCTTCAAGGAAGCGTTCGAAATGGCCGACGAGGTGCTGCAGCAGGGCGTGCGCGGCATCACCGATCTGATGGTCATGCCGGGCCTGATCAACCTCGACTTCGCCGACGTCCGTTCGGTGATGCAGGAAATGGGCAAGGCGATGATGGGCACTGGCGAAGCCGAAGGCGACACGCGCGCCATCGACGCCGCGCAGAAGGCGATCGCCAACCCGCTGCTCGACGGCGTCAGCATGAACGGCGCCAAGGGCGTGATCGTGTCGATCACCGGCGGCGAGGACATGCGCCTGCTCGAAGTCGACGAAGCCGCCAATCATATCCGCGAGCTGGTCGATCCGGACGCCAACATCATCTGGGGTTCGGCGTTCAATCCCGAGCTGGAAGGTAAGATTCGCGTCTCGGTGGTCGCCACCGGTATCGAAGCCGATGCCGAGGCGCAGCCTGCTGCCCCGGCAGCCGCGACCGAACAGCCGCGCGTCTTCTCGTTCAACACGCCGCGTCGCCCTGCGGCGGCGCCCGGCTTTGCGGCGGCGCCTGCTGCCGAGGAACCGGCTGCTGCGGTGCCCGAGGAATATACGCCCGAGGCCGAAGCGGTTGCCGAACCGGCGCCAGAACCCGAAGCGCCGGTCGAAACCAGCGTGGCGACCGAAAGCGACGAGCTGGTGCTCGGCAGCGATGCCGAAGTGCCGGAATCCGCTGCTTCGGAACCGGCTCCCGTGGTCGTACCCGAGCCCGAGGCTCCGGCGACGCCCGCCGCGCCCGAATTCGGAAGCCGGCGTCGCTGGCTGACGTCCGAAGACGATGAAGCGCAGCCCGAAGCCGAGGCACCGGCACCCAAGCCGGCGCGCAAATCGGGCGGAACCCTGTTCGAACGGATGGCCTCAGCCTCGCGCGGATCGCGCGGCGACGACGATGACGACAAGGACCCGCTGGATATCCCGCGCTTCCTGCACCGCCAGAACAATCAGTAAGCTGCTTGTCGCCCATCGGGCCCGGTTGACCGTGACCGGGCCGATGGTTCATTGCCCGTTATGCGAAAGCCCGGTGTAACGCCGCTTTCGCATGCGGTTCGGATTCGTCGATTACGATTCCGGACGGCGTGATGCGATGGGCGGAGACCGGTTCCGCCCGGAAAGGGTTCATGACTCCCCGACTGTTGCTTCGGACCACTGCCGTATCGTTCGCGCTCGCCGCGACGGCTGGCGGGCTACCGGCAATGGCGCAGGATGTTCCAAGCGAAGTCGTCGCGCCGCCCAGCCCGCTGGCGGACGAACTGAGCGACCAGATCCGCATCCTCACCAACGAACCTCGCAATCTTGAGGCGCTGCTCCGCGCCGGCAATCTCAGCGCCCGGCTGGGCGATCCCGTCGCCGCGCTGGCCTTTTTCTCGCGTGCTGCCGAAGAGGCGCCCGATGACCCGCGTGTTTCGGCGGGCCGGGGGGCGGCGCTGGTCCTGCTCGGCAAGCCCGGTGAAGCGCTCGGCCTTTTCGCAAAGGCGGAGCAGGGCGGCCTGGCGCTTTCGGAATATGCCGCCGATCGCGGCTTTGCCTATGATCTTCTCGGCGCGCCGGAACTGGGCCAGCGTGATTATCGCGTGGCGATGTCTGGCCCGCATGATGACGAGACGACACGCCGCTACGCCCTGTCGCTGGGCATTACCGGCAAGGTCGAAGAAGCGATGGCGCAACTCGAGCCGCTGTTGCGAACCTCCGATCGTGCGGCGTGGCGTGCGCGCGCCTTCATTCTGGCGATGAACGGCGACATCCCCGGTGCCGAGCGGATCGCGCAGAACATGATGCCCAACAATATGGGCGGTGCGCTCGCACCCTATTTTCGGCAATTGCAGACCATGTCCGCCGCCGACCGCGCCTTCGCGGTGCATTTCGGACAGCTTTCTCCGACGCCCGAGCGGATTGCCGACGCCGAACTGGCTCCGCCATTGCCACGCGTGACGCAGCCCGCGCCTGCACCCGTGCAGCTTGCCCAGGTCCAGCCCGCGCCACAGCCCCGGCCCGACCGCCGCACCCGTCGTGAGGCAGAGCGTCGCCGCGCGGCAGAGCAAGCCGCAGCGCAGCGCGAACGCGAGGCCGTGGAAGCTGCCCAACGCGAGCGGCAGGCCGCGGAGACAGCCCAACGCGAGCGCGAAGCCGCAGAAGCGGCACAACGCGAACGCGAGGCTGCTGAGGTCGCCCAACGCGAGCGTCAGGCCGCCGAAGCCGCCCAACGCGAACGTGAGGCCGCTGCTTCGGCACCACCACCGCTGCCGCCTGTGCGTCAGGCATCGATCGAAACCGCACCGCAGCCGTCCCCGACTGCGCCCGCCACCAGTTCCACGCCTGCATCGGTGCCGATCGTCGCCAGTCAACGGGTGGAAAGTCCGGCGCTGGACGCGATCGTGGGCAGTATCACCATACCGGCCTCCGAACTTGGCGTCGCGCCGATGCCGGGCCAGGTCGAAGCGAGCACGAGCGCCGAGCCCGAACCGGCGCCCTCGCAGGTCGCGACGCCTGCCGCCGTCCCAACCCCTGCACCGGCTGCGTCGAACCGGCCCGCGCCGCGACCCGATCCGGCGAGGGCGGAGCCCGCGCGCCACTGGGTTCAGGTCGCGGGCGGCGCGGACACTGCGGCGCTTCCCGCCACCTGGCGCCGGCTCGCGCAACAGGCGCCCGACCTGTTCAAGGGCAAACAGGCGTGGACGACGCCGCTGCGCTTCACCAACCGGTTGCTGGCGGGCCCGTTCGAAACCAGCCGCGCGGCACAGGATTTCGTCAACGCGCTCGCCGCCGAAGGGCTGGACGCCTTTGCCTGGACCAGTGAGGCGGGGCAGGAAATTCGCAGGCTCGAGGTTCGATGAGCGCGCGTGCGCCCTGGGCGTGCGAACCCGATCACAGCCGCGGCCGCCTTCACGAAGAACAGAAGGGGGCCGAGCGTGGTCCGCGCGACGCGTTTCAGCGCGACCGCGATCGCATCATCCATTCGATCAGCTTCCGCCGCCTTCGTCACAAGACGCAGGTATTTCTCGCGCCCGACGGCGATCATTTCCGCGTCCGCCTGACTCACAGTCTGGAAGTCGCGCAGATCGGGCGGACGATCGCGCGCGTGCTGGGCCTCAATGAGGATCTGACCGAGGCACTGTGTCTGGCGCACGATATCGGCCATCCGCCGTTCGGCCATGCCGGCGAAAAGGCACTTGATGAAGCTCTGGCGGGCAGGGGCGGGTTCGATCACAACGGCAATACGCTGCGCGCGCTGATGGTGATCGACAGTCCCTATCCGCGCTGGGACGGGCTCAACCTGACCTGGGAAACGCTGGAGGGACTGGCCAAGCATAACGGCCCGGTCGCCGATCCGGGCTGGGCGCTAGCGGCTGCGGATGCGGCGTTTCCGCTCGAGCTTCGCCAGTTTTCGTCGCTGGAGGCACAGGTCGCGGCGATTGCCGACGACATCGCCTATGACAATCACGACATCGATGACGGCATTCGGGCGGGACTGATCACGCTCGAACAATTGCTCGAAGAGCCGATGGTGGCGGAGGGCTGGCGCCGTGTCGAAAACAACTTCCCGGGCGTGTCGCGCAAGCGGCTGATCGGCGAACTCACCCGGTCGCAGATCGGCGCGATGGTCAACGACCTGATCGATCAGACTCGCAGGAACATCGCCGATGCGCGCATCGAATGCGCTTCGGATGTTCGGGCTGCGGACATGCAGCTGGTGCAATTCTCACCCGCGATGCAGGATTCGGAACGCCGCCTGAAACGCTTCATGTACGCCAATCTCTATCACCACCCGCATCAGTTGGAGGCGGCGGATCTGGCGCAGGGCGTGGTCGCGGGCCTGTTCGCGGCCTATGCCGCCGATCCCGCGCTGATGCCCGACAAATGGGGCGAAACCATCCCGGCGGAAGAGCCTTGGCGCAGCCGCCATATCGCCGATTTCATTGCGGGCATGACCGATCGCTATGCGATTGCCCGCTATCGCGAATGCGTCGGCCCGATCGACCTGCCCGAGGGCTTTTGAACAATTTTGAGGAAGGCGGAGCACCGGTTGCGGCGCTCCGCCCGAACAGCTCAGCGCGCTGCGATCACTGCATCGCCCATTTCAGCACGCACGTCGCGCGCATCGGCGACCGGGAAATCGACCGGGTGGCCGTTGAACTTGCCGCGCACGCGACCGTCGGCGACAACCAGACGGAAGCGCGACCCATGGCTGGTCGATCCGCGATACACCGTGCCATGATCGGTCTCATCGACCGAATAGGTGTAGCTGATGCCTTCATAGGAGAATTGCCGAACCTCGGGGTCCTGTGCAGCGGCCGGCGTTGCGGCGAGGCCCAGAGCGAGAGCGGCGGCGAAAAGAAGCTTGTTGGTCACGATCTTTCTCCTTGATCGGTTCAAGAAAGCCAGATCGGCATCCCATTATGTTGTCGAAGGCAGGTTATGTTGCAGTGCAGCATGGCGCAATTGCCGGAATTGCGATCGAATGTGCAAGGCGCGCAACTGCGATTGAAACGGGCGAACCCGCCAGCCCGGTGGTTTTTGACGACAGGCCGGCGTCGTGACACAGTTGTGCGACAAACTGGCGCCATCCCGATATCCGGGAACCGCCATGGAGAATTGCGATGGGATCGGCATCTGTCGCACTGAATCGTTTCGGCTATGGAGCCAGACCGGAAGAGGCGATTCCGGACGCGCCTCAGCAATGGCTGCGCGACCAGCTGGACCGCTATGACCCGTCCCCCCGGATCATCGCCGATCAGCCCGCGACGGCGGATGCCGCTGCGCTGCTGGCGGATTATAATGCGCAGACGCGGATGGCGCGGCAACGCGCTGCTTCGGCTCCCATGGCCGATACCGATACGGAAACGGACACCGATCCGGTTCGCGAAGCCCGGCGCTTCGCCGG
Source organism: Sphingomonas sp. (assembly GCA_002707985.1). Lineage (GTDB taxonomy): Bacteria > Pseudomonadota > Alphaproteobacteria > Sphingomonadales > Sphingomonadaceae > Sphingomonas. Next base: position 46,286 of record PAOI01000015.1, read on the forward strand.
TCAGCAGATGCGGCAATTCTATCATGACGCCGTCGCAGCGCGGACTCAGGCCACGCTGATGTCTCCGGCACCGTTCGTCGAGCGACTGGTCCATTTCTGGGCCAATCATTTCGCCGTTTCCGCCGACAAGCTGACCGTGATCGGATTTACCGGCGCGTTCGAGTTCGAAGCGATCCGTCCGCATGTGCTCGGCAGTTTCGGCGCGATGCTTCAGGCTGCCGAGCGCCATGCCGCCATGCTGCTCTATCTCGATCAGGCGCAATCGGTCGGGCCGGGGAGTGCCGCCGGGCTTGCTGCCCGCAGGAACGGGCGCAGCATCGGCCTCAACGAAAATCTTGCGCGCGAAATCCTCGAACTCCACACGCTGGGCGTGCGTTCGGTCTATACGCAGCAGGATGTCACCGAACTGGCGCGGGCAATGACCGGCTGGACAGTGGCGGGTCTTGGCCGCGGCGCCGGTCGGCGTGCTGCCGGGCGGAGAACGCCGGGAAGTTTCCTGTTCGCCGAACGCCTGCATGAGCCGGATACACGCACGCTGCTGGGCAAAAGCTTCGCCCAGCGCGGCGAGGCGCAGACGACAGCGATCCTCGACATGCTGGCCATCCATCCCGCGACCGCCCGGCATATCGCCACCAAATTGGCGCGGCATTTCGCTGGCGATCAGCCGCCCGAGGCACTGGTCGTGCGGCTCGAACAGCGCTTCCTCGAAACCGGCGGCAATCTGCCCGAACTCTATCGCGTGCTCATCGACGCGCCCGAATGCTGGGCGCCCGGCCCGGTCAAGTTCCGCACGCCATGGGAATGGACGCTCGGCGCTTATCGCGCGCTGGGCATGCGCGAAGCACCGCCCGGGCGCGCGCTGGTCAATCAGTTCGTTCAGCTCGGCCAGCCGGTCTGGCGCCCCGGTGCTCCGGCGGGATATGACGATATCGCGGCGAGCTGGAACGGCCCCGATGCACTGTTGCGCCGCGTCGAACTTGCCGAACGGCTGGCCGCGCGCAGCCGCGTTCCGATCAATCCGCGCGACCGTGCGGCGACATTGTTCCCCGATGCCCTCAGCGCCGCCACGCAACAGGCGATTGCGCGCGCCGAAAGTCCGGGCCAGGCTATTGCCCTGATGCTCGTCGCTCCCGAATTTCTGCGGAGATAGCCCATGATCAGTCGCCGTAGTTTCGTTTCGGCCGGAGCCGCCACAGTCATCGGCTCCACATTCGGCCCCGGCATGGCATTTGCGAAGGCACCGACCGACAAGCGTTTCGTGTTCATCATTCAGCGCGGCGCTGCCGACGGGCTGGGCACGGTGGCGCCGGTCGGCGATCCGGCATTTGTGGAGCAGCGCGGCGTGCTGGCGGAGGAATTCGCCGATGCGCCCCGGCTCGACTCGCTGTTCGCGCTGCATCCCCGGCTTGCGACTCTGGCCTCGCTCTATGACGAAGGGCAGGCGCTTTTCGTCCATGCCACGGCGTCTGCGTATCGCGACCGGTCGCATTTCGATGGCCAGAACGTGCTCGAATCCGGCGGATCGCGGGCCTATGCGCTGCATGACGGCTGGATGAACCGGATGCTGGCGCTGTTGCCCGCGGATGATGCGCGTGGGATCGCGCTGGCGGCCAGCGTGCCGCTGGCGATGCGCGGCGCGATCTCGGTGGCGTCCTATGCGCCCTCCAATCTCCCCGATGCCTCCGACGATCTGATGGCGCGCGTCGGCATGCTCTATGCCGAAGATCCCGAACTCGACGCGTCATGGCGTCAGGCCATAGCGACTCAGGCGGTTGCGGGTGATGCGAGCGGTCGCCGCAATGCGCAGGCAACCGGCGAACTCGCCGCCCGTCTGCTTGCCGATCCGGCGGGCAGCCGTATCGCGATGATCGAAACCGGCGGCTGGGACACCCATGCCCAGCAGCGCGGCCGGCTGGGGGCGCAGCTCGGCAATCTCGATCAGTTGATCGGCGCGCTGCGGGACGGGCTTGGCCCGGTCTGGGAGGATACGCTGATCGTCGTCGCTACCGAATTCGGGCGCACGGTGCGCGTCAACGGCACCGGCGGCACCGATCACGGCACGGCGTCCTGCGCGATGCTGCTCGGCGGCAAAGTGGCCGGTGGCCGCGTGATCGCCGACTGGCCGGGGCTTTCGGACGGCGCGCTCTATGAAAATCGCGACCTGCGCCCGACGACCGACCTTGCCGCGATCCTGACCGGCACGGTCAGCGCGCATTATGGTGTCGACCCGGCACGCGCGATGGGTGCGATGTTCCCCGATACCCGGTCCGGGCGCGTCGTCGAGGGGCTGATGCGGGGCTGAAGCTCGGCTTCACACGCTGCAAATCGGGCTGTTTTGACGCGACTCAAGCGGGTCGCTACCGGGCGGCGATGAACGCGCCGACACCCCATCTGACCAGAGCACCCGAGGCCGCCGACCGGGTGGGGCTCGCCCAGGGCGTCGGCGCCTATATCGTCTGGGGTCTGCTGCCGCTGTTCTTCGCTGCGCTGAAGAGCGTCGGCGCGATGGAGGTGGTGGCGCACCGCATACTCTGGTCGCTGCTGTTGCTGGCGGTGGTGATCGTGGCCGGTCGGCGTGGCCCGGCGCTGCTGGCGGCTGTGCGCAATCCGCGCGCGCTCGTCATGCTGGCGGGCAGCGCAACGCTAATCTCGGTCAACTGGCTCACCTATATCTGGGCCGTGACCAATCAGCATGTGCTGGCGGCGAGCCTCGGCTATTTCCTCAACCCGCTCGTCAATGTCGTGATCGGCGTCCTGCTGCTCGGCGAGCGGCTGACGCGCGTGCAGACGGCGGCGGTCGGGCTGGCGGGCGTCGGTGTGCTGGTGCTTGCGGTGGCCGCGGGTGCGGGGCTGTGGATCAGCCTGCTGCTGGCCTTCACCTTCGCGTTTTACGGGCTGATCCGCAAAGTCGCGCCGGTCGGATCGATCGAGGGGCTGACGGTGGAAACCGTGCTGCTCGCCCCCTTTGCCGCCGCGTTCCTGATCTGGCTGGGCCCGGCGAACAGCTTTGGCGCAACGCCGGGGCTGTCGCTGCTGATCGCATCGACCGGGATCATCACTGCCACGCCGCTGCTGCTGTTCGCCGCCGCCGCGCGCCGGCTGCGCTATGCGACGCTCGGCCTGCTGCAATATATCGCGCCGACGCTGCAATTTCTCTGTGCGGTCGTGGTGTTCGGCGAGCGGATGACCACCGCGCATATGGCATGTTTCGCCTTCATCTGGTCGGGGCTTGCGCTTTATGCCGTGCATGGCGGCATAACTGCCGGTGCAGCCAAACGACGCGCTGCCGCGGGTTGAGAACAGCGCCTATTCGTGCTTGCCCGTTCCAAGCCGCGTCGAAATCCGTTACCGGGCAACGCTCCATCGATTAATCGGAACCGCAATGACTCTCTACGCACGTTTTGCCGCGCATCTTGACGATGTGCTCGATACCCTGACCGCAGACAATGTGCTGGTGCCGGGCATCGAGCGACGCGCCGTGACGGTGGAGCCGCCGCGCGACCCCAGCCATGGCGATCTCGCCACCAACGCCGCGATGGTGCTTTCGAAGGGCGCGGGCATGAAACCGCGCGACCTGGCCGAAAAGATCGCAGCAGAGCTGGAAAAGCGGGAAGAAGTCGCTTCGGTGTCGATCGCGGGTCCGGGCTTCATCAACATGACGCTGACCGACGCCACCTGGCGCGGCGAGCTTTCCTCGATCCTCGATCTGGCCGATGATTATGGCCGCTCGGCACTGGGGCAGGGGACGCGGGTCAATATCGAATATGTCTCCGCCAATCCCACCGGCCCGATGCATATGGGCCATTGCCGGGGTGCAGTGGTCGGCGATGCGCTGGCCAGCCTGCTCGAATATGTCGGCTATGCCGTCACGCGCGAATATTATGTCAACGATGCCGGCGGTCAGGTCGATGTGCTCGCGCGTTCGGCGCATCTGCGGTATCGCGAGGCGCTGGGCGAGGATATCGGCGAGATCCCCGAGGGGCTGTATCCGGGCGATTATCTGAAGCCGACCGGACAGCGGCTGGCGCATGAATATGGCGACCGGTTCCTCGGCAAGCCCGAGAGCGAATGGCTGACGCTGTTCCGTACCGAGGCGGTTGCGGACATGCTGGTGATGATCAAGCGCGATCTGGCGCTGCTCGGCATTCACCACGACCTCTTCTCGTCCGAGGCGGAGCTTCAGGCGGCGGGCAAGCCCGAAGCTGCCGAGAAATGGCTGCGCGAGCGCAACCTGGTCTATGACGGCGTGCTCGAAGCGCCCAAGGGCGAAACGCCCGAGGATTGGGAGCCGGTCGAGCTGCCGCTGTTCCGCGCGACCCAATTCGGCGACGATCAGGATCGCCCGATCAGGAAATCGGACGGCAGCTGGACCTATTTCGGCGCCGACCTCGCCTATCATTTCCAGAAGGCGCAGTCCGCCGACGAGCTGATCGACATCTGGGGCGCCGATCATGCGGGTACGGTGAAGCGCATCGTCGCAGCGGTACAGGCGCTGACCGAAGGCAAGACCCGGTTCGACGTCAAGCTGGTGCAGATGGTGCGGCTGCTGCGCGGCGGCGAACCGGTGAAGATGTCGAAGCGTGCGGGCAATTTCGTCACGCTCGCCGATGTCGTGCGCGAAGTCGGCAAGGATGTCGTTCGCTTCACCATGCTGACGCGCAAGGCCGATGCACAGATGGATTTCGACTTTGCCAAGGTGGTCGAAGCGTCGAAGGACAATCCCGTCTTCTACGTCAACTATGCCCATGCCCGCGTCGCCTCGCTCCATCGCAAGGCAGCGGAGGCCGGCATCGTCTGCGACAGCGCCGATCTGTCCCTGCTTGATACAGAGGAACTGGCGCTGGTGAAGCGTGCTGCGCAGTTCCCGCGAGTGGTGGAGGGGGCTGCCGCAGCCCGCGAGCCGCACCGTATTGCCTTTTATCTCTATGACCTGGCGGGCGAATTTCACGCACTCTGGAACATGGGCAATGACCGGCCCGAGCGTCGTTTCCTGCTGCCCGATCAACCTGCATTAACCTGTTCCCGGCTTTTCTTGGCCCGTGCGATCGGGCAGGTTATCCATAACGGTTTGGCCCTGATGGGCGTGGAGGCCGTTCAGGAGATGGCGTGATGGGTACGGGTGCCGGCGAACCCGGATATGGCGACGATGATCGCCTGCCGTGGCTGGAATCGGTGGATGACGAATATTCGGAGGGTTCGTCCTGGGGGCGGATCCTGCTGCTCGTCCTGCTCATCCTTGCCGTGGCCGGCGCCGGGGCGTTCGGCTGGTTCTGGTATCAGCGACATCAGGGTTTCACCGGCAATGGCGAGCTGATCCGCGCGCAGGAAGGCGATTACAAGGTAAAGCCGCAGGAGCCGGGCGGCATGACGCCCGAAGGCGTCGGCGACGCCGCCTATGCTGCCAGCGAAGGCGAAGTGACCAATGCGTCGGTCAACATGGCCGATCGCCCCGAAGACCCGGTCGCCACGCCGGTCGTTCCAGCCAAGCCTTCGCCGTCCGCCACCGGATCGGCAACCGCCACCGTGCCGGTGCCGCAGAACGGGGGCACGCTGCAGGCGCGCAATCCGGTGCCGCAGCCGACGATCCGCGCAGGCGGCGGGGGCGGGGGCCTTATTCAGCTCGGCGCCTATCCCGATGCCGATGGCGCCAACGGCGCCTGGCGGACGCTGTCGGGCAAATATGATTTTCTCTCCCCGCTCGGCCATTCTGTCGAACAGGCGCAGAGCGGCAACGGCACCGTCTATCGCCTGCGCGTCAATGCGGGCAGCTTCGACCGCGCAAAGGAATTGTGCGATCAACTGAAAGCCGCAGGCGAAAGCTGCTACGTCGCGAATTGA
>PAOI01000016.1 GCA_002707985.1 Sphingomonas sp.
CGGCAGGGGCGGGATTTCCGTGCTCATCGCGCAGCGGGGCCATATTGGTAACGAGCGGAAATCATAGCAGAAACCTGTGCAAATATCGCGCCAAAGGCCGATCCTCAGGCGTGGCATCCTATGGCAGCGCGAATAGCTTGAAAAGCTATATTTTTAGCCTTATGCCGAGTCCAGCGTCCGGCAAGGGCGATTGGAACAGGGGAGGTCGAGCAGGATGGCAACCAAAGGCAAGCGTCCGTTCCGCGCCGATCAGGTCGGCAGCCTTATCCGGCCCCAACCGCTTGTCGACGCTCGAACCGCCTGGAAGGAAGGGCGCATCGACGCCGATGCGCTCCGCGAGATCCAGCACCGGGCGATCGCGGAAGTGGTCGCCGCGCAAGAGGCGCTCGGCCTGTTCTCGATCACCGACGGCGAGTTCAATCGCGGCGCCTGGCATTCGGATTTCCTGCTGAAATTCGACAATGTCGTCCCCCACCTTTCCGATGCGCCGATGCAGTTCAAAAGCGAGAAGGGCACGACCGAAAGCCGCGCGCGCAGCCTGAAGGTGACGGGAAAGCTCAGCCGGCCCGATCCGATCTTCGTCGACGATTTCCGGTTCCTGAAATCAGTGGCGAGCAGGACTGCCAAGATCACGCTGCCGAGCCCCAGCGTGCTGCATTTTCGCGGTGGCCGCGACGCAGTGGATCGCGCCGCCTATCCCGAGATGGAGGAATTCTGGCACGATCTGGCGGCGGCCTATGCGCTCGAAATCGCCGATCTGGCCGATGCGGGCTGCCGCTATCTGCAGCTCGACGAAGTCAATCTGGCCTATCTGTGCGATCCCGATCTTCGCGAGCAGGCGCGTGTCACGATCAACGAGGACCCTGAGGATCTGCCGATGGTGTACGCTCGCCAGATCAATGCCTGCATCGCCGACAAGCCCGACGACATGGTGGTCTGCATGCATTTGTGCCGCGGCAATTTCGCGGGCAACTGGCTGGCGCAGGGAAGCTATGAGCCGGTGGCCGAGGTGCTGTTCAACGCGATTAATGTCGACGGCTATTTCCTCGAATATGATACCGATCGCGCCGGCGGGTTCGAGCCGTTGCGTTTCGTCCCCAAGGGCAAGACAGTCGTGCTGGGTCTCGTCACCACCAAAAAGGGCGAGATCGAAGACAAGGACGAGCTGAAGCGCCGCATTGAGGAAGCGAGCAGGTTCGTGCCGCTCGAACAGCTGGCGCTCAGCCCGCAATGCGGCTTTTCCAGCGGCGTGGGCGGCAGCACGATGGATATCGAGCATCAGAACCGCAAGCTGCGTCTGGTCGTCGAGACGGCGCAGGAAGTCTGGGGAACGGCGGAATGAGCGGCGCCGGCTCGATCGAAGAGAAGAAGGCGATCGCGGCCATTTATTATGCCGAACATGCCGCGCCGATGGCGCAATCGATGCGGGGCATCTCGCCGGATGTCGTCTATCATAACCGGCCCGGTGCCCCCACCACGCTGCAGCTGTGGCAGGAACGCGAACAGCGGTTTCGCCGTGCGATGACCGAGATAACGACGACAGTTCACCGCCAGATCGCAGAAGACGATCTGGTCACCACCCATTGGACGCTGGAGGCGGTGCATAGCGGCACGCTGATGCATTATCCCGCCACGGGGCGGCGGATCAAAATGGCTTCCATGTGCATCGACCGAGTCGTCGGCGGGCTGGTTGTCGAACATTGGGGCGTGCGCGACCTGCTTTCCGTGCTGCGTGCGATCGGCGTGGTCGAACCGTTCGATCCCGGGTCATTCGCCGGACAGGGCGGCACGGCGGGATGAGCGGTCCTGCGGACGGGGAAAACGCTGCGAGCGTGGCGCGAGGCGAAATGCCGCGGATGACGCTGCACTGGTCGCCCAGCTCGCCCTTCGTCCGCAAGGTGATGATCGTGGCGCATGAGCTCGATCTNATCGANGNCATTGCCTGCGAGCGCGCGGTGGTGGGGCCGGCGCGACTGAACCCGGCNGTGATGGCGGACAATCCGCTCAACAAGATTCCGACGCTGGTGGTGGAGGGCGGCCCGATCCTGTTCGATTCGCGTGTCGTATGCGAATTTCTCGACGATCTGGATGGGCGCGGCCGGATGTTCCCGCGCGATCCGGGCGCGCGGTGGGTGGCGCTCAGGCGACAGGCACTGGGCGACGGGCTCACCGAAACGGCGGTACTGCTGCGCGACGAGCATTGGCGCGGCGATGGGCATCGATCCAAAGCGCATCTCGCGGCCTATTCGGCGAAGGTCGAAGCCTGTGTCGCCGCGCTGGAGATCGATACGCTGGGGCCAGGCGATGCAGACATCGACATCGGTCATGTCGCGATCGCCTGTGCGCTGTCCTATCTCGATTTCCGCCTGCCGGAAATCGACTGGCGGCATGCGCATCCGCGGCTGGCGCAATGGGAAGCGCGGATTGCCAGCCGCCCGTCGTTTGCCGCCACGCTTCCGGTCGAGGCGAACAAGCGACCGCTCAGCTTTTACGAAATGGAGTGAAACCGCGGTGACCGGCAATAAGCCGGCGCCGCAGCAATGCCTTCGCCTGGAACGCGAAGGCGTGGGATGAGGAGCGGGTCGTGGCGGATGCAAGGCACACGGGCGTACGGCAGATCATAAGATCCGGCCCCATGAAGCCGTGGCAGATCATAACCTTGGTGTTGTGCGTGCTGATCAACATATCGGACGGGCTCGATACGTCGGCGATATCCTATGCCGCGCCGTCGATCCTGCGCGAATGGGGTGTGGGGCCGAGCGTCATGGGTCTGATCTTCAGCGTCGGCGCAGCCGGGCTGGTGTGCGGCGCGATCTTTCTGGCGCCGCTGGCCGACCGGCTGGGGCGGCGCAACGTCATCCTCTGGGCAGTCGCGTCCAACGGCGTATCGATGCTGGCGATCACGCTGGCAGGATCGGTCGAGGCGCTGCTGGTGATGCGCTTCCTCACCGGCCTGGGGGTGGGGGCGCTGGTGCCTTCGCTCAGCGTGATGGTGATCGAATTTTCCACCGAGCGGCGCGGCAACATCTTCCTCTCGCTGGTGCATGTCGGTTTTGCGATCGGCGCGATGCTGGGCGCTGCCGTGGGGGCGATGCTGGTCGGTCCGTTCGGCTGGCGTGCGATCTTCGTCTTCGCCGGACTGGTCAATCTCAGCCTTGCGGCGCTCGCCTTTTCGCTACTGCCGGAATCGCTCAATTTCCTGCTCACGCGGCAGCCCCGCAACGCGCTCCGGCGCGCCAATGCGCTGCTGGCGAAGCTGAAGGAGCCGCTGCTCGAATCGCTGCCGCCGCTCCCGCCCAGGGCTCGGAGCGGGGCGGGGGTTGGCATGCTCTTCGCGCCGGAATATCGCAGTGCGACGCTGTTGCTGTGGCTTGCCGCCTTCTCGCGCTATTTCGTCAGCTACTTCCTGACCCAGTGGAAGCCGCAGATTTTGGTCATGGCGGGCGTTTCGCGCGAAATGGCAATCGCCAGCGGGATCGTCACCGGCGGCGCGGCCATCATGGGATCGCTGCTGATGGGCGCCTTTGCTACGGCAGTGGGCGCGCCGCTTGCGACGGGAGTCAGTTTCATCCTCTGTGCGGTCGCGCTGGTGGCCTTCGGCTTCATTCAGGCCGATCCGGTGCTGCTACTCGCCGTCGCCGGGGTGGCGCTGTTCGCGATCGAGGCGACCTTTACGGGCGTCGTGATCGTCAGCACCCGCTTCTATCCGCCGGAATGCCGCAGCACCGGCGTGGGCTACACGATCGGTGTGGGGCGGTTCGGGGCGATCGCCGGGCCTTATCTTGGCGGCGCGCTGCTGGCGATGAATTTCGACAGGGCTTTCGTCTATCCGATCTATGCCGGCGTGTGCCTGATCGGCGCGGCGGCGATCGCGATCGGGTTTATCTGGCGAAAGGCGGCGTCCCGGGAAGCGTTTTCGAGCACGTCCTAGGGCGTCCGGCGATCGATGCTCCCGATCAGACGCTGCCCGCCCGCGCGGGCACAAGCTCTTCATATTCGCGCAGATAGAGCAGCAAATGGCTATGAAAAAAGCCGAGGCGACGTCCCACCGTGGCCCGGATCGCGCGGCTGGCCTCGTCAAAGGCCTGCGCATCGGTCCACCATAGTTCGGCATAGCCGTCCCATGGCGAATCGAGGAAACGATCCCCGGCAACCAGATTGAGGATATAGCCCTCCAGCCCGGGCTGGCGATTAGCCTGGGGTGCATGTTCGTGAACCCAGTCCTCAAAGAATTGCTGCCGGTTCATCCCCGGCTGACGGCCAACCAGCCCGATGCGCTTGACGCGTTGTTTTCCGGACTGCGGTGAAGCCGGTCGGATAATCGCCTCATGCGAGAAAAGGCCCAGGAAATCGTTCTGGATGAACGCCGGGCGATCGGTGGCAAGGGCTTCGACCAGTTCCGGTGCGGCGCCGTTGACCGCCGCGCCATAGGCTGCGGCATCGGCGAACCACAACTCGATTACGCCGTCATAGGGGGCGTCCGGGCTGCGATCGCTGTCGATCAGGTTGAATGTAAGCCCGACAAGCCCGGGCAATAGCCGGACGAGCGGCGCACGGTGGCGTTGCCAATGCTCCAGAAACGCTTCCGGGCCGAGCCCCGGCGCCCGCCGGACGAATTCGGTGCATTTGAACAGCGCGTCTGGTGGCGCGGAGCCTGTCGTGGCTATCAGCGCGGCAGGCATGGCAGCAGCCATGCCTCCGGCCACAAACGTGCCTCCGACCATCGAACGGCGGGATAGCGACACTGCGACGTCTCCCTTTGCATCGGCACAACACCGTTCGGGATGCTGCGCATTGCGGCCTGGTCCGAATCGAGTTCAGCCGGTCGCGGCAAGCGCCTGTGCCGGCGCGAGGCCAAGCTGCTCGCGCGTGACGCCCATCGCCTCCCATAATGCCTCCTGCACGTCGCGGGGCTGTCCATATTGATAGGGATAGGCGCGCAAATGCCTGCCCAGCACCGGGTGTGCCAGCAACTCCGCGCGCGGCAGGCCGCGGATGAAGCGATCATAATGCGATATCGGCAAGCGGATCACACCGCCCTCGGGTGGCGTGCGCAGTATCCCCTTGGGATCGCGTCCTTCCGCTACGGCCTTCATATCGGCAAAGAGCTGGCGGCGCATCAGTCCGACTCCCATGTCGCTGCGGCCCAGATGTTCGCGCGTGCGATCCGCGATCGTGCCCTGGCCGACCCAGGCGACGAAATCCTGATTCATCACATGGCTGGAAATCCATTCGCCATGCGCGTCGCGCGTCGGCCCATACCAATAGGGGATGGTTTTCTGTTCAAACGGCTCGCTCTCCACCGGCACGCGCTGGAACGACCATGCGATGCTCAGCGTATTCTCGTCGTCGATCGGCACGCGCCATTCGAAATGATCGCCCAGGAAGACGCCGATCGGCCACAGGGTAACGCGACCGACCGTCCACAGATCATGGCTTTCGTCGGTATCCTCGCGGATTCGCTTGTAGAGGAATCCGTGTTCGAACTCCTCGAAATCGATCTTCACATGACGCGGCGCATAGGGGCCGTCCTGCCCCTTCAGCCTTACGCTCCAATTGGCGTGCATCCATTCGAAATGGACCGGATCGATCGAGTTTTCCTGGCACTGCGCCCAATTGCACGGCACTTCGGAGATGATGATCTGCTTGAAGCCGTTGGGCCAGGAAAATGCCTCGTAATCGGGCAGCAGCGGCGGCTCACCGGTGCCCAGAAAAGCCCAGAGCAGCCCGCCATTGGCGCGCACAGGATAGGCTTTGATCCGCACCTTGTCGCGCACGCTCGCCTTGCCGATCGCCACGTCTTCATAGGGTTGTTCGAGCGTGCGGCCATCGGCGTCGAACAACCAGCCATGATAATTGCAGCGCAGCCCGCAATCTTCGACAAAGCCGAACGACATATCGGCGCGGCGATGCGGGCAATGGCGATCGATCAGACCGAAATTGCCGCCGCGATCGCGGTAAAGCACCAGATTCTCGCCCATCAGCCGCACCGGCTTGACCGGGCGATCCTCTAGCTCGCTTATCGCCGCGATCGGCAGCCAATATTGGCGAAGCACCGCGCCCATTGGCGTGCCCGGCCCGATACGGGTCAGCAGTTCATTCTGTTCCTGCGTAAGCATCAGCGCCCCCGAAATACCGGCGTACGTTTTTCAACAACGGCGCGTGTCGCTTCCCTGGCGTCCTCGGTCGCCATCAATTTGGTGCTGTAGGTCTGTTCGAGGGCATAGCCTTCGTCGACCGCCAGGAATTCCGCCGCATTCATCGATTCCTTGCCCAGCCGCAGCCCCAGCGGCGCCTTGGTAGCGATCTCGTCGGCCAGCGTGTGGGCGGCGTCGAGCAGCTTGTCCGCATCGACGATCTCCTGCACCAGCCCGGCCGAAAGCGCCTCGGCTGCGCTAATCGCGCGACCGGTGAACACCATCCGGCGCAGCAGCCCCTGGTTGATCAACCGGCCGAGATGCGCAGTGCCGCCGCAGCGGCCGATGTTGATCTCCGGCAGGCCGAAAGTGGCATTGGGCGACGCCAGGCGGATGTCGGCTACCGCCGTCAGCACGCAACCGGCACCCAGTGCAGGTCCGTTCACCGCAGCGATCACCGGCACGGGGCAATGGCGGATCGCGGCAAAGGCGCGCCGCACGATCACGGCATTGGCGGCATCGTCCTCCAGTCGCGCGGTGACGAATTCGTGCAGGTCCTTGCCCGCGCAGAATGCCTTGGTCCCGGCCGCAGTGAAGATCACGCAATTGATCGCGGCATTCCTGCCGATCTCTTCGAACACTCCGGCCAGTTCTTCATAATCGGCCAGCGTGATCGCATTCACCGGCGGGCGATTGATCGTTACGCGCATCACTGCGCCGGATTGCGCCGTTTCTATGCTACTCATCGTGCAGGCTCCTGAAAGGGATCATCGGTCCCGGCGGGCAGATCGAAGAGGTGCGCGTTCAGCGTCATGGCGACCAGCGTGTAATATCCGATCAGCGCGGTAAGCTCGACGACGCCGGTAATTCCCAGCAATGCCAGCGCATCGGCATAGGTGGCGTCTTCGACGCAGTGCCGGTCGTGCAGTTCCCTGGCATAACGATAGACGATCGCGTCATTCTCGGCCTCGAACCGGGGGTCGTTCCTGTGGCGGATCGCCTCGATCATGCCATCGGGCAAGCCGGCGGCGCGCGCCACGGGTTCATGTTGCACCCATTCGAACGGGCAATCCCATGCCCGTGCGGTGACCAGGATCGCCAGCTCGGTATAGCGCGGGGAAACCGAGGTTTCGTATCGCAGCAGCTGACCGAATTTCTGCCATCGGTCGGCAAGGTCCGGATTGTGGAGCGCGGCACGCAAAGGGCCCACCATCAACCCGCGCGGGCCATTCACCACGTCCTGATATACTTTCAGCTGTGTTGGCGACATTGCGGCCACTTCTGGGAACGGAATACGCGGCACCCAAATCTCCAAATAGCTTCGCGCGCCAGGTGACGCGCGCGTCGAGGGCGGCGGCCGAGGCAGGAGCCCCCGTGCAGCACAAAGAGTGTATAGGGCATCTTTATGACCTTTGTCGATGCTATTCGACAATAGGCGGCGCGGTCGGCGAATGGCGCCGACCGGCCCGGGCGTCAGCGGCCTATTTCAGCTTGATGTCGAGCCGAACGACGTCGCCGCGATAGGTTCCGTCGGAAACCATCACCAGCTTGCCGTTGCCGTCCACCGCTTCGCGGCGGACATAGGCGACGGGTACGTTGAGGGGGATGCCCAATTCGCGTGCGGTCACGACATCGGCGGCGCCGATCGTCAGTGTTTGCCGTACATCCTCCAGTTTCACGCCCCGAATGCCGCTCAGCAGGCTGAGCGCGGTCTTGGTTTCCAGATCCTCATGCTTCAGCCGCTTGTACAGCACTTCGTCAAGATAGGTGTAGGCGACCAGAAAGGGCTTTCCATCGCGCGAATGCCGACGCTTGAAACGGCGATAGCTCTGCGCCCTTTCGCCGATCTGACCCATGAAGGACGGAGGTTGCAGCCCGGTCTCTTCCGAAAGCAATTCGATCGTTGCGCCGGGGCGCGAGCGCAGCAGGCCCGACCAATCGGTTTCCACCGCGCACCACAGCTGGTCCTGAGGGCGATAGGTGACAAAGGTGCCCTTGGCGCGGAACCGCGCGATCAGCCCTTCGCTGTCCAGCCGGCCCAGCGCCTGACGGACGGTGGCGCGTGCGACGCCATATTCGGCGGCAAGCTCCTCAACGGTCGGGATCTGGGTGTCGGGTTGCCACTGGCCGGTTTCGATCATGCGTCGGAACAGCGTGCTCAGTTGCAGATAGCGCGGCATGCCGGTGGCGTCGTCATCCAGCGGGCCTGCGTCATTGACGGCGGGCTGATAGCTCATGCAACCGACCTAAGCCAAAGCTTGTGGGTTTCCAAGCTATTTGCGCCGCGATCGGCGCCCGCAACCACGCAAAGAGCAAATAACGTAATCATCCATATTAATGGCTGTTATTCTGTGGCATATCGGCGCCGTCGGTCGCGGCGGCTGCGCGCGGCCGGCCGTTGGTCAATGGAGTGCGCGCTTGCCCCTTTCCCCGCCGCCTGACGATGCGCTCGATTCCGGCTCTCCGCCGGTGGCCGGCGAACTGGCCGCCCCGGTTGCGCTACACTGGTCGCCGAAATCGCCGTTCGTGCGCAAGGTATCGATCGTGCTGATCGAATGCGGGCTGGCGGACGGAGTGGAGAAGATCCGCACCCCGGTCGACCGGCGCAGGGCGAATCGCGACTATATGGCGTTGAACCCGCTCGGCACGATTCCGGCGCTGGCGCTGGCGGACGGCTCGCTGCTCGCGGGATCGGCGCTGATCTGCGAATATCTTCTGGCACTGCGCCCGCACCCGAAGCTGCTGCCGCCTTCCGGAGCGGAACGTTTCGAGGTGCTGCGGCGCGAGACGTTTGCAGACGGCATGCTCGATGCGCTCCTGTTCTGGCGGCAGGAGCGCATTCGCCCGGCGGCCGAGCAGAGCGCCGAAATCCATATCGCTTATGCGGCCAAGGCTGCCGCCGCGCTCGACAGGATCGATGCCGAGGCGGCGGCGTTTTCGCCGTTCCCCGATCTAGGCCAGATCGCGGTCGGTTCGGCGCTTGCCTATCTCGACCTGCGTTTCCCCGATCTCGATTGGCGGCGGCAACGCAGCGATCTTGCCGCGTGGCATCGCCGGTTCGAAGACCTGCCGTCCGCCCGCGCCACGCGCCTTGCGCTCGATTGATCCGAATTCAGCCCAGGAGCACCGCCTTGCCAGGACCCTTAAGCCATATCCGTGTTCTCGATCTTTCCCGCGTGCTCGCCGGTCCCTTTGCAGGCCAGATACTGGCCGATCTGGGTGCCGATGTGATCAAGGTGGAGCGGCCCGGTGCGGGCGACGATACTCGCCATTGGGGTCCGCCCTTCCTGAAGGGCGCGGATGGCGAGCGTGGCGATGCAGGCTATTTCCTGGCCGCCAATCGCGGCAAACGGTCCGTGCAGGCGGATCTCGCCGATCCCGAAGGCCAGGCGCTGGTGCGATCGCTGGCCGCGAAATCGGACGTGGTGCTGGAAAATTACAAGACCGGCAGCCTCGCCAAATGGGGTCTGGGCTATGCCGATCTCGCCGCGATCCGGCCCGACATCATCTATTGCTCGATCACCGGCTTCGGCCAGTCCGGCCCACGCGCCGGTCAGGCGGCCTATGACTTCATGATTCAGGCGATGGGCGGGCTGATGAGCGTCACGGGAGAGGCCGACGGCTATCCCGGTGCCGGTCCGCAAAAAGTGGGGATACCGGTCGTCGATCTGATGAGCGGCATGTATGCTGCGATCGGCGTGCTCGCCGCGCTGGCGCGCCGTGCCGAGACGGGGCAGGGGGAGTATATCGATATCGCCATGCTGGATGTGATGGTCGGATCGCTAGCGAATCAGGCGATGAATTATCTGGTGTCGGGCAAGGTGCCGCATCGCGCTGGCAACAAGCATCCCAATATTCAGCCGCAGGACGTGTTTCCGTGCCGCGACGGCCATATCGTGATCGTCGTCGGCAATGATGGCCAATATGCCAAATTCTGCGATGCCATCGGGCGTCCCGATCTTGCCGCCGATCCCGATTTCGCCACCAATGGCGCGCGTGTGCAGAATCAGGCGCGGCTGTTGCCTCAGATCGTCGAGGCACTGGCGGTGCACGACATGGCCGAATGGGCGCGGCGGCTGGAGGCAGCGGGCGTGCCGTGCGCGCCGATCAACAGCGCTGCCGATGCCTTTGCTGATCCCCAGATCGCGCATCGCGAGATGCTGATCCGGTTGCAGCATCCGGTGGCGGGCAGCCTGCCGATGGTCGCCAGTCCGTTGCGCTTCGCCAATGCGCCGATCCGCTATGATCGTGCGCCGCCGCTGTTGGGCGAACATGACGAAGAGGTTCGCCGCGAACTGGACGGCGGCTGAACACGGGTTTGCGTGAAGGCGCGCCCGGCACGCAGCCGAAAGTTCAGTCCGCCACGCCGCGCTGGAGCAGGTGGTAATTCTGTTGCTTGCGTGCGTCGTCGAGCCGCATGCCCTGATCCAGTGCCGCGCGGATCGATGCTTCGGCCCGCTCGATCGCTTCGGCGGCGTCGAGTATCGCGTCTTCCTGCGCGCGCGGCAGCACCAGCGCACCGTCGGCGTCGCCGCGCACGATATCGCCCGGGGCGACCCTCGCGTCGCCGATCGTGACCACTATGTCGCTCGCTTCCAGCTGAACGCGATCCTTGCCGGTGCGCATCGAATAGCTGCGGCTGAACACCGGATAGCAGAGCGCGCGCGCCAGATCGGTGTCGCGGCATGCGCCGTCGATCAGCGTCCCGGCGATGCCGCGGCGATGCGAAACCGATGTCAGGATGTCGCCCCACACCGTCGCGTCTTCGCGCCCGCCATTATCGAGCACGATCACGCTTCCGGGCGGAACATCGTCGATATAATCGCCGACGCTGCCGGCGGGTCGCGTCGCGGCGGCATATTGAAAGGTCACTGCCCGGCCGAGCAGCCGGAAGCCGGGATCGAGCGGCTTGATGCCCAGGCATTGACCGGCAATGCCGAGCTTGTCCATCGCATCGCTCAGCGTCGCCGTATCCAGCCGCCCCGCGCGTTCCAGATTGGCGTCGCTCATGCCGCGTCTCCGCTTTTGTCGAGCATTTGTTCGTAGCGTGCGCCCATCACCTGGCTCACCGGATCGCCGGCACGCACTGCGGTGGTCATTGCGGCTTCGCGCGCGGCGATCGCTTCGGCAGTGGCGAGCAGTTCCTCGACCCTCGCGGCGGGGATGAACATGATCCCGCTGCTGTCGGCGACTGCGTAATCGCCTTCGTGCACTGTCGTTTCGCCGATCGTCACCGGATCGCCGGAAGCCGCTTCATGAATGCGTCCGCGCGCCGTGCGGCAGGTGGCCGAACGACTATAGACGGGAAAGCCCAGATCGGCTGCCTCGTCGATGTCGCGCGCGGGCCCCTCTACGATGACGCCGGCAAGACCGCGTATTTGTGCTGCGGTGGACAGGATGCCGCCCCAGCCCGCGGCATCGATACCCGTGCGCTGTTCGACGACGATGATGTCGCCCGCCTCGGCACGCTCGATCGCCGCCGTGCACAGATGGCGCTGCGATCCGCTGGGAGCATTGCCTGCCGCCAGGGTGACAGTCGCCACGCGGCCGGCGATCCGCCGCCGCGCCGATTGCGACGCGATCCCGGTGACGGCGGGTTTCAGCCCGATCCGGTCTCCGGCATCGGAAATGCAGCAGGCGTCAAGCCTGCCAAGGCGTATGGCGAAGGAATCGGCACTGGGAGATTGGGACATCGATGTTCCTGCCAGAATAGCGTTTCAGTTGGGTTGGATGATCACATGTTCGCGCGTGCGATAGCCGATCGCCTCGCCGATGCTGGCCTTGCCATCGGCATACCAGCGCTCACGTTCGGGCGAGGGCGGGGCGTCCATATCGTCGCGAAACGACTGGGCGATGCCGTCGATCGTGCCGAAGCCGGTCAGCGGCGGGATATCGTGGCGCTCGGCCTGAGAAGTGACCTCGTTGAGGATCAGGCCGGTCACTTCGGGGACCTGCTGTGCCATCGGGCCATGAACGTTCAGCCAATGGTCGACGAATTCGGCATGTGACTGTTCGGGCTTGCGCTTGAGCAGCGCGATCAAGCCGGTGCCGCCGCGCGGTGGGGTCACGAACACCGATTCCTCCACGCGGTAGCCGATGATCGAACCGACAAAGGCGGGGCCGTCGGCATACCAGGCGCGCGCCGCAGCGGGCGCATCGGGATTTTGCAGCGAGCTGGTCTCTTCCTTCCACGATTCGGCGATGCCGTCGATCGGTACGCTGGGCCCACCCGGCAGCCGTGCCGAACTGGTGGAGGCCATAGTCACTTCGTTGCAGATCATCCCGCGCATGCCCGGAACCCTGAGCGCCATCGGCGCGTGGACATCGAGCCAGTAGCGCATGAATTCCGCATGTGTGGCACCCGGCTTTCGCGTCAGGAAGGTGAGCGTCTTGATGATGCGCGGCGAGGATGGTTTCACGGCCGCCCTCGCGCCATGGGCCAATGCGGCGGGCGCGAGCGCGCCCGCGAGCAATGCGCCGCCGCCGATGAGCATGTCTCTGCGCGAACGGGCGGTCCGGTCCTCGCGATCGTGCATCCGCATCGCACATCTGCTCCTTGCATCGGTGATTAAGTCAATCAGCTAGGTTTTTGATATCAGCCGTCCTGCCGGCTGCAAACCCCCTTTGCACGCGATTCCCGCCCCAAGAATTACGACCGCGGGCGCTTGCGTGCTCTTTAGTGGACTGATAGGAAATACCAATAAGCTATAACTATGTGTTTTAGGAGATGGGAGTGGCGGCAGGCGCGGATCAGGATGCTCCCAAAGTGTTGGCGGATGCCCCGATGACGGCGTTCCAGTTCCTGGTCGTGCTGCTCTGCTGCGTGATCAATATGGCGGATGGCGCTGATGTCATCGTAATGGCCTATGCGGCGCCGCTGATCTCGCGCGAATGGCATGTCACGCCTCAGGTTCTGGGCATGGTGTTCGGCGCAGCACCGGTCGGCATGGCGATCGGGGCGTTCGGACTGGCGCCGCTCGCCGACAAGCTGGGACGGCGCACGATCATCGTCACGGCGTTCAGCGGCATCACGGTCGCCATGCTGCTGACCGGTCTTGCCGGCAGCGTGCCGGTGCTCGCTGCCCTGCGGCTCATCACCGGCATCGGCCTCGGCACGCTGCTTGCCAGCCTGACCGTGGTGATTGTGGAATATTCCAATCGGCGCTGGGGAAATTTCTTCATCTCCGTCCTGCACATCGGCTTTGCGGTCGGGGCCAGCGGAATGGGGTTGATCGCCGCAGCGCTGGCGGACGAATTCGGCTGGCGTTCGTTCTTCCTCGTCGGGGGATCGGTCAACGTGCTGATCCTGCTTGCGTGCCTGTTCGTGCTTCCTGAATCGGCGGAGTTCCTGCTCGCGTCGCAGCCCCGGAATGCGCTCGCTCGGGTGAACCGCATCTTTGCGCGGATCGGGCGCGCACCATTGGATGCGCTGCCGCCCAAGCCGGTCCGAGGCCGCAAGGGGGTCGGGCTGCCGAGCCTGCTCAAGCCGCCGTTCCTGCGCCCGTCGTTGCTATTGTGGGTGGCGTCGATCGGTTATGCGGTGGTCGGCTATTATCATCTCAACTGGACTCCTCATGTGCTGGCGGAGGCGGGGGTGGCGACCCATTTGGCGATATCCAGCGGGTTCTTCACCGGTACGGGCGCGATCCTGGGCAATCTGAGCATGGGCGTGCTTTCCAGCCGCACCGATGCAGTGCGGCTTACTGCGCTTTATTTCCTGGGCGCCGCTCTGGCGCTGGCCGGTTTCGGACTGGTCGCGCCCAATGCGATCGGCATGTTCGCGATGGCCAGCCTGATCAGCTTCTTCACGCTGGGCGGGTTCAGCGGGCTTATGATCGTCACGTCACGCCAATATCCGGCGCTGGTGCGCGGAACGGGGGTGGGCGGCGTCGTCGGCTTCGGGCGGTTCGGCGCCGTGATCGGGCCGGTGATCGGCGGCCTGATGATCGGCGCGGGGATGGAATTATGGGGGTCGTATCTGGTCTTTGCCGGCTTTGCACTGATCCCCTTCATCGCGCTGCTCATTCTGGCCGGCGGCAATGCAGACAAGGCGCCGGTGCCAGCAGCGGATTGAACGGATGCAACGGTCCACGCGGCCGCAGGAAAAGGATTTTCGATGGCGAGACTGACCCACGGATTCGGCACGTCGCACACGCCCATGCTCAACATGGAGTCAGAGGATTGGGGCAAGTTCGTAGAGCGCGATGCCACCGGCAAGTTCCTCGATACCAGCGGCAGGCCAACCACGTTTGAGGCCTTGTTGCAATCGGCCCCGGCCGATGTCGCGGAACTGGTAAAACCCGACCTGCTCGACGCCCGATTCGCTGCATCGCAGATCGGGCTGGCCCGGGTGCGCGATGCCATTGCGGCGGCCGATCTCGATACGCTGATCGTGGTGGGCGACGATCAGAAGGAACTCTATCACGAGGATAATCTGCCCAGCATCCTCGTCTATTATGGCGAAACCATCCGCAATGTGCCGCGTCATCAGATCAAGCCGAACAAGGTCGAATGGTTTCAGCGCGCGCGCGGCGGCTATTATGAGGCTGAGGGGACGCGCGATTATCCGGTCGATGCCAGCCTGGCGCGCCACCTGATCGCATCGCTGATCGATCAGGATTTCGACATTGCCACGTCGGATCGGCTGGGCGAGGCAGAGGGCGAGGGCCATGCCTTTGGCTTCATCCACAAGCAGCTGATGGACCCGGACCGCGATCTGGCGATCGTACCGGTATGCCTCAACACCTATTATCCGCCGAACCAGCCAACGCCGCGGCGCTGCTATGCATTGGGGCAGGCGATACGCGCGGCGGTGGAAAGCTATCCCGAGGATCGCAGGGTGGGGATTATCGCCTCTGGGGGGCTCAGCCATTTCGTAGTTGACGAGGAACTTGATCGCGGGCTGATCGACGCGCTGCAGGCAAAGGATGCGCAGGCGCTGTGTTCCATCGATCGCGCGCGGATCAATTCGGGAAGCTCTGAGATTCGCAACTGGATCTGCACCGCCGGCGCGGTCGAACATCTCGAGATGCGGTGGCACGAATATCTGCCCTGTTATCGCACGCTCGCCGGCACCGGCACCGGCGTCGCCTTTGCCGAATGGAATTGAGGACGAGGATGTGATGCGCCAGAAAAGCATATTGATCGACAAGATCGGCCATTCCGCGCCGATTCCGCTCGCTTGCCGGGTCGGGCCGCTGCTCGCCACCTCCGGCGTGATGGGGCGTGACAGCGAAACCGGCGAAATGCCGGGCGATGCCGCCGGTCAGGTGGCCAATTGCTTCCGCAACCTGAAACTGATCCTGGCGGAGGCCGATATGGATCTGGGCGATGTGGTCCGCTTCACTTTCTATGTGAAGCATGAGGAAGATCGCGGCGCCGTCAATCCGGTGTGGCTGGAACATTATCCCGATCCCGCCAAGCGCCCGGCCCGTCATGTCCAGGTGATGGACCTGCGCGGCGCCGTTCTCGTCCAACTCGAAGTGCTGGCGGTTGCCAAGGAGGCCTGATGATTATCGATTCCCACGCCCATGTCGTTCTCGACTCTGCCTCCTATCGGCACATGGCGACGCTCACCGGCAGCCGCAACAATCCCCGGTCGCTGGCCAAACTGCCGCCGCAGGAAGTGATCGAAAAGACCGTGCAGGGTTTGCTGACGCAGATGGACGAGGTCGGGACCGACATGCAGTTCCTGTCGCCGCGCCCCTATCTGCAGATGCATTCGCTGGCGCCGGCCAGCGTGCCGCTCACCTGGGCACGATACAACAACAACCTGATCCATGCGCATGTCCAGGCGGCGCCGGATCGGTTTCGCGGCGTCGCCGGGCTGCCCCAGTTTCGCGATACCAGCCCGGCCGCCTGTGTCGAGGAACTGGAGCGTGCCGTCACCGAACTGGGGTTCGTCGGCTGCCTGCTCAATCCCGATCCGATGGAGGGAGACGGACTGCCGCCGCCAGGGCTGGGCGACGAATTCTGGTACCCGCTCTATGAGAAGATCTGCGAACTCGACATTCCCGTGCTGGTGCATTCGGCGGGCTGCTGCCATCCGCGCGAATCCTATACGCTCAAATTCATCAACGAGGGCAGCATCGCGATCATGTCGCTGCTCACTTCCAATGTGCTCAGCGATTTTCCCAAGCTGAAGATCATCATTTCGCACGGCGGGGGCGCGATTCCCTATCAGATCGGTCGCTTTCGCGCAGGCCATATCCGTCGCAACCAGGATTTCGATGCCAAGCTGAAGCAGCTCTATTTCGACACCTGCGTCTATTCGGTCGAGGGACTCGATTTGCTGTTCCGTATCTGCGGGCCGGAAAATTGCCTGTTCGGCACCGAAAGGCCGGGGACGGCATCGGTGTTCAACCCCGAATGGGGCCATGAGCTGGACGATCTGAAGCAGGTAATCGACCGTATGGAGTGGCTGACCGACTCGGATCGCGCCAATATCTATGAAGGCAATTGCCGCAGGCTCTATACCCGCGCATTCGCGCAATGAGTGACGCGCCGCGGCTGTGTCTGGCGCTTGTGCTGGGGCCTGCGCCGGAAGCGGGCGGCGGCGGTGACGCTCTGCGCGATATTGCCGCAGGCACGCAGATATTGGGGGCCGCGCGCTGGCTGGAACAGGATTTGGCCGCAACGTCCGAGCCACGTGGCGGCGCTCCCGGTCGGCAGTTGCTGCTGTGCGATACCGTTTCGGGCCCCGCGCTGACGTCCGGTGAGGAGCGCTGGAGCTGGAGCGGCGCGCAACTGGGCGAGGGCGGCATCTCGGCGCCGCAAGGAGCCGGAGCGCTGTTGCTCAATTGCATGAACATCGACGCCGCGCATGAGGACGAGTTCAACGACTGGTATGACACCGAGCATCTCCCGCGTATCGCGGCGGTGGAGGGTGTCATGCTGGCGCGGCGGTATCGCAGCGAACGGAGCGATCCGCGCTATCTCGCCTGCTATCATCTGCGCGATCTGGACGTGGTGCGCGGCGAGGCGTGGAAGGCCGCTGCTCTCACTCCCTGGACGGCGCGCATGCGCCGCCACCGTACCGGTCTGGTGCGAAAGGGGTTCACGGCGCTTTAGCCGGTCCCCTTTGGCTGCAGCACATTTGCGGTCGGCGTGAATTCGACTCCAAAATAGCCATCCTAGCGCCGCCAGGAACACACCGGCTATTGTTCGGCCTGCGCACGCCGTCTGCCAGGCGATCGTCACGCGGATGCGCCGAAACCTTTCAGGGGTTCGTTCGGGGCGAAGCGGGAATAGAGCGCAGGCCCCGAAGGGAAGCGCATCGCTCCCTCGGTTATCCCTCAGTCACGTTCCGATCGCTGGCAGGGACGCTTCTCACGCGAGATTTCGCTGTTTGGTGAGCTTGACCTGAGGCGTTGCTGACGGAAATCCAGTGCGTTTGATCGCATCGCGCCCAAAGCTGGTGCGTTTTTTCGTTTTGCATGCGCTTTGGCAGGAGAGGTAGCTATCCACGCAATTTTTTGGAGGCCTTGGCGCACTCTGAAGGAGTGTTTACAAACCAAATCCTAGAGGAATTGGCGGGCTGGGAGAAGATTCTCCGGCACACCAGCCTCAGCCAGACATTCGATCCCGATGAACTTGAAGGTGAGGACGAGGACGCACCGCGCGACCGTCGTCTGGCGACCGTGCGGAGGCGTCGTCGTAGGTCTTGAGATCGGAGGGCTGGATGGCACGAAAGCCATACGATCCTCCCTTCTCTCTCCGCCTCTCGTTTGAAGAGCGGGCAAGGCTTGCCGAGCAAGCCGAAGGCATGCCGCTCGGAGCCTATATCCGCTCGCGCCTTCTCGATCAGCCCCCGCGTCGCAAACGTCTCAGCCAGATCGACCAAGATTCCCTGCTGCGCGTTCTTGGCCAGCTCGGCCAGTCGCGCATCGCGAACAACCTCAATCAGCTCGCAAAACAAGCCAATCTCGGAACGCTTCCCGTCACGCCCGAAACCGAGGAGGCATTGCTGGATGCCTCCAAGAACATTGCCGAGATACGGAAGATGCTAATTCAGGCCTTGGGACTGGAGGTCACGCCATGATCCTCAAGGCTTCCCAGCGCAGCGGTGCGGCGCAACTTGGCCAGCACCTCCTCAAAACTGAAGAAAATGAGCATGTCGAGGTGCATGAAGTCCGTGGCTTCATGTCCGAGAACGTCATGGGCGCAATGAAAGAAGCCCAGGCGATGGCCAAGGGGACGCGCTGCAAGCAGTATATCTTCTCCGTTTCCCTCAATCCCCCCGAAACCGAAAACGTAGCCATCGAGGTCTTTGAGGGTGCGCTCGCCTCCATCGAGGAAAAGCTAGGCCTGCAAGGCCAGCCGCGCATGGTGGTCTTCCATGAAAAGGAAGGCCGCCGTCATGCGCATGCGGTGTGGTCGCGCATTGATGCCGAGACCATGACAGCCAAGCAGCTTTCCTTTTTTAAATCCAAGCTGCGCGAAGTCTCGAAGCAGCTCTATCTCGAAAACGGCTGGAAGATGCCGTCCGGCCTGATGGACAGCAAAGCGCGTGATCCGCGCAATTTCACGCTGGACGAATGGCAGCAGGCCAAGCGCGCGGGACTAGATGCCAAGTCTGTCAAAGGGATTGCTCAAGAATGCTGGGCGGTTTCCGACAATGCCCAAACCTTCGCCCACGCGCTCGAAGAGCGCGGCCTTTATCTGGCCAAGGGTGACAGACGCTCCCACGTCGCCGTCACCTATGAGGGAGAGGTCTTCGCGCTCTCGCGCCTGATTGGCGTGAAAGCCAAGGATGTGACAGCACGCCTCGGAAAGGCGGACGCCTTACGCAGTGTCGAGGAAACTAAGGCGCATATTGCCAAAGCCATTGCGCCGCGCCTCGATGGCTTCCTCCAAGAAGCCAAGCGCATGGCGCGGGATGCTCTGAAACCGCTCGCCGAGAAGAAGAAGGAACTGCAACTGGCTCATGCTGACGAGCGCCAGCGCATGGCCAAAGGCCAGCGCGAGCGGTGGCAGCGCGAGACGAAAGAGAGGGCAAGTCGTCTGCGGACGGGTGTGCGGGGCCTATGGGATCGCCTGACGGGCGACCATGCCAAGATGGTCAAGAAGAACGAGTTCGAGGCCTATCACGCGCTGCAACGCGACCGCGATCAGCGCCAAGTGATGCTCAACGCGCAGCACGCCGAACGTCGCAAGCTGCAAGAGCAGATCAAGCAAACCCGCGAGCGTCATGCGCGGCAGATTTTGAGCCTGCACAATCAGGCAGCCAATTATCGCCTCATGCGGGATGGCAGTCAGCAAACGATCCGTAGCGAATTCTCGCGGAGCGCAGGTCAAGCGAGGGAGCAATCCAGAAGCGCGCCGACGCGCGGACTTGAACTCGGGCGGTAGTCTCGAAACGGTAAGTGCGTAGCTGGCGCTCGCCGCTCCCAAGCCTTCAGCCTGAACGGTCTCCTCCCCAGCGGTTTTCTCTTTTCCCAAACACGGTTGCCGCGTTGCTACTCAGACCGGAGCTTCTAATCCGATTCCCATGACGGTGGGATGCAAGGCGTAAAGCCTTCTCCAGTCATTTTTTCGATTGGAAGGCAATGCATCTGTCAAAGCCTCGGATTCAACCACTCCTCCCGTAACGCGGCCCGTGGTGGGCAGCGGAAAACTCCAAGGGAGGATGCCATGTTCCGACTGACGAAAGACGGCTTGAAAGCCAAAAGCGAGGCCCAGCTTCGCGACCTGTTTCAGCGAGCTACGCGGGAGATTGCAAGCAACCCGCGCCTCAGTGCCACCTTCAGCAATGCCTCGACTGCCCTGCTGATGATCCGCGACGAATTGGCTCGTCGCGGTATCAGCCCACGGTGAAGGGGCTTCTTCAATGATTAAGGCCGTATACGCCACGTGTGAGTAAAACATTCTTCCAGAAGCTTTCTCGCGCAATTACAGCTTCGTTCGCCTCTCTCGCCGGAATTGCCTCTAACAGTGCAAAGCGGAAATTCTTTCGGCAATAGTCCAGATCAGGGCTGGTAACGAGCTTTCGAAGTTCAACATTTCCCCCGTGCCCACTATCAATATATGAGCACCAGCGAGACCAAATCCCTTGATCGCCGTAAGCTGATCCGACGTATCTCTTGCCTGTCGAAATGTCTGTGATGAGGTAAACGCCCTTCATATTGCCAAGCGCGCTTTGCCAATCTGGACGAGAGTTTCGCACGATGGTTTCGAGTTCGGAAAACCCAAGGTCGATTTGATCGAAGCCCTCAAAGTGTCGGCCCGAGAATGGCTCTGGGAAAATCTCCACTACCTCAAAATCGTTGTAATAATTCTCCATATAGATTCTCGTCGCGCGGCTGCGATAGTCTAGGCGCAACTTCAGGCGACCGATGAATTGCTCTGCTTGCGGGTCAAGTTCCACGACATACTGATCGGGGAGACGGTCGAGAACCTTCCAAATGCCGCCGAAGAGCCAAGTGTCTGGCTCCGTGTAATAATGCATCACCGAAAAGATGTAGGGACGGCTAAATTCGTCTCTCGCTGGACGATATTCTTGCCAACCCTTCCATTGCTCTCTTGACCGCGCGAACACGTCCAAAGGTTGCTCGATACGGTTCCACCTCGCAATATGTATCTTGAAGTCCTTTTGGTTGTGAATAGGGATTATGTCTGATAATTTTATAGTCATTTTCAATCATTTATTTTGAGGTGGCGATGGCAATTATATCTGTATGTAAGAATAAACATGAAGCTGATGTCAAAGTATTTCTGGTCAGCAACAAGCACGAGGCTGACCTTCTATATTGTGAGATGAAGCAAAAATTCGATGCGAAAGGCGATGCTCTTTGGTTCTTCACCGACAGAGATCATGAGGCTACCGCGAAGATTTTTTGGGTCAACGGAAAGCATGAAGCGGACGTCAAGGTGTTCAAGGTTGACCAAAAATTCGAAGCCAAATGGAAGGGCAGCAACAAGTTTGTCAGCCGACTTGGATGAAGTCTCGTGAGGCACTGAGGCCGTGAGGCCGCCTAAGCGGCGGCCTCTTTCTCGGTCACTTCGCGCATGACGATACGGCCATTGAGCGGAAGGGCGTTCAGATTGAGGGAAAAGCCTTTCCCGTCGCGGGTCGGCCAGGCCACTCCGATATCGGTCCAGCGGGCGGACTTACCTTCGCCATTGACGGAATAGAGGCGGAAGGCGGGACGGTTTGTGTTGGTGTCAGACATTTTGATGCTCCTTTTCACTTCGCCGAACGGATGAGCCCGTCGGCTTCATGGGAGCACTGAAAAGACACGGGTTGAGCCGTGCGGGATCAAATGCCGCCAGCCCGTTTTACGGGGGCGGAGCTGCACGAAGGAAGCGAGCCGCATTGATCCCCGTACGGGACGGGTCTTAGTCCCCATGAAGAGAAGCCGAGGGGCACATTTCCGTCAGCATGTGATCGCCATAGGAGCATCGGACTGACACATGCAGACACCTCAAAACGGACAATCGTCAAATTCATCGTCCAAGGGAAAGAGTTCGCCCTGAACCTCGTCGGAAGGCCAAGCCTCCTGCAACTGTCGGAAATATGCCGCATTCACCTGATCCTGAAGCCGCATCATCAATATGGCCAGCCGTGGGATCGAAGAGATCGGGATACAGGGCTCGCCATTGCGCATCATCGCTAACTCGCGGTCGGTCGCGATACCGAGCCGCCCCGCGAAATCGGCAAGATTGATTTCAAGCGTCGCTGCAAGACCCTGGCACTGGTCGTAAAGGTCGATCCTGCAATCCAACAAATCTCGGCGGGTCACTCGCGGCATGGTCGTCCTCCATTGTTTGAGAGGATCGGACTAGCTTCGCGGCATATGTTGGTTGGGTGGAAGTCCATCTAGTGGAAGATCGGGCCAAGCTGTCGCCGCATCAGGCGAATAGCCTGCCCCGTTGCCTCGTAGCGCATGTCGGGAGACAGGCGGGAATCGCGTAGGGCGATCTCAAAGCGTTTCAGATAACGCTCTTCGAGGCAACCGTGCTTGCGGATCACCCGCAAGGCTTCCTCATGGTCGGGTAGAAAGTCCTCGCACAGCATCGCTGCCTGAACCCTCTCAAGGGCTTCAAGAGCATTTCGGAGCAAATGCTCGCGAGGGATGGCTTTCGTTGGGCAGTTCCACATTGTTCTATTTTGTTCTTATAATGTTCTGCACATTCCGGAGCAAAATTCAATCTGAATCTGAGTGCGCCGCGCCCCTAAGGCGCGGCGCTCAAAACAGGCTCATCTGGGTGTCGGCGGGGTCTGGAATACGATAGTAGTCCCTTGCAAAGGCGACCGTGCGACCGCCTTCAAGGATCGGCGCGGGGCGTGGATGGGAATAGCTCCATGTTGCCCAGATTTTCAGGCCTGATCCTTGATACTCTACCTTCACGCTATCGCGGCATCCCGAGCCTCCCCAGATTCCGAGTTCGTATTTGAGTGCTGCCGCAAGATCGGCGTCCGTCAGGCCTGTTGCCGCCCGCTCAGCCCAACGGTCGCGTGCTCCCGCATAGCTCTGCGTTGCGCGGCGAAAAGCGTTTTCGATATCCTCTCGGGTCAGTTCTCGCGTGGTGTTCATGCCTCCTCCAATACTCCTTGGGGTTCATCCATATGAACCTCTGCCCTTCGGCGAGAATGGGGAGGCAAGCGCAAGGAGGCTCCGAACGAGGGGCCACGGGCCAGAGGCCAAGGGGATGCGTTTGGATGCCTTGCGCGCGCCAGGGGCAAAGCCCCTTAGAAGCAAATTCCGTTAGCGATCGTCACCCGTATGGGCCGAGACCTTGGCTCGGTGCGGCAACGCATAGAGCGCGGGCCGTCGGGCAACGGCCTCGCTTAAAGATTAGCTAATTCGATGTCTGAACCACCTGTTGCCACAATGGCGGCATGCTCGATCATGCGGCGAGTTGCTTTGTTGCTCATTTCTGCCGCCACTACCGATCCGTTGATCTCAAGGGTCACGTCGCTCGTGACGATATCGACTTCAATTTGAGCCCCTGCTGCAAGCGATTCCTTGAGAAGAAGATGGATTCTGTGACTCGTCTTTTGACCACTATGGCCAGCGCGGTAGTTCGAAAATCGTCGGCGCAGGCTTTGAGATTCTCCTACGTAAAACCGAGATTGCTCCTTCAACTTGATACGAATTCGATAAAGGCCGGCATTCGCCGTTACGGCAGGAAATTGTAGACCGCCTGCATGATCCAGAACGACGTTCCCGAGCATCATCCACTGAAACGAGAGCAAGACATGATTAGACGCCGCAACGGGCGCAGGTGAGAGAGCGGTTGTCGGTTGCGCAGCGACGGAACGACCGCGCGACACGCTCTTGTGCTTCACGATCTCACGCGACAAACCTGTACGGACAAACTTCACTGTACGCGCTCTGCGATTGAGTTTGGTCGTTTCCCATCCCCTCGTGAGCCAGACTGCGTTGTGCCGTCCTTCCACAGGAGAATTGCTCCACCAAACATCATATTCGTCGGCGCTCTTTGGCAGATTTCGAGAAATAATTTTCGTGATCTGGTCGAAACTCAGCGAAACTTCGTCGCTTGTCTGCTGCTCTAGAAATTCGCCAAGTGCTTCGTATTTTTTGCTCATGGTAACCATTGATGCACGAATCTCTCGGCTCTGCAACGCATCAACAAAAGAGCAAAAACTCGCGCTCAAAAGAGCGCGAGCTGGCGGGACGCTGCTTCGGATTTCCGCCATGTAGCGGTGCGGGATAGCTCCTCGATCCAAGCCTCAACATAGCTCTCAGGGCCGCCGAAATTATCCACCTCTGACGGGTGGATGAAGTGGGAGCGATAGCCAGTTTCGGTGATGGGCAGCGGTGCGCGTGCAGGTGAAATGCTTTCCACCTCCAGATGCGCCATGTCTCGGCCATCCTCATAGGCGAGGTAGTCGCGGCTCCAGCGGATTTCGATTTCGATGCCGTTCCAGTTTTTGTGAATGATTGCGTAGTCGGTGTTCATGTCTGCCTCTCTGAAGTTCGGGTTCGTCCGTTCGACGGGGAGACCAGGACGGCAGGGTTCAAAGGGGCAGCGTCACCCATGCTTGCAGGGGGAAACGGCCAACACGGGAGCGCTCGCGCGAATGGATCGGGCAAGCCGTTGACGGTGTTCCTGCCCTGCCAACTTTCCCGTCAATGTTATCGGACGCACCCGAACGGGGCAGACTTCGAATATGGGCCGACAAGCGGCCCTTCCCGTGAATCGGTATCGAGATTGAAAGGCGGCCTTCAGGCCGCCTCCCTAATGTCATTCGAGGTCAAGCTCAGGAGGTATTCGGCAGCCTTGTTCGCAGCACTTGCCGCCGTGAAGATTGCCTTGCGGTCGCCTTTGAGGATACGCAGCCAATGGCCGATGTAGTCGGCATGGTCGGGACGAGGCTCAACCGTGATCCCAAGATCGCCACACAGGAAGGCAGCACCGAGCTCAGCAACCATCTCTTCCATTGCATAGGCATCATCGCCAAAGCGTTCGCCGAAGGTGCGCGCCAGACGGTGATCGGCACCCGACCAGTGGGTCAGCTCGTGCAGCAGAGTAGAATACCAGCCTTCGGAAGCATCACTGGTAACCGTTCCCTTGAAGCGGAAACGGTCGGGCATCGTGATCGCGTCTTCCTTGATGCTGTAATAGGCGCTCGATCCGCCCTCGCGGATAACAGCACCCGATGCAGCAATCACTTGCTCGGCACGCTCGCAGGGCGAGACGGGATCGACACTCGTGTCAGGCTCGTCGATGACATAGCCATCGACCTGTGCAACATTGAAAACACGCGATGCTCGGGCAATGAAGCGACGCTGGCAGCCATCTTCGGACGATCCGTTATCCTGATCGTCAGGCTCAATATCTTTGTAGAAGATGATCAGAGAGGATTTCTCGCCCTTGCGGACTTGCGCGTCGCGATCCTGCCACTGGCGATAGGTGCCCCAGAGGCCGTGGGTGTATTCGGCACAGTATGCCGAAGCCCAGAGGGCGACGGTGTTGATTCCGCGATAGGCCTTGCCGCTCGATACGTTGATCGGGCGTTCGATGAGACCGCTTTGCGAATGCCAGGGCATTTGCGGATTGTCGGCACCTGCTTCGATGGCGGCGATGATCTGGTCGGTGATGGCGGTGTAGACGTCAGTGCGTTCATATGATGATGTTGTCATGTCCTGATCTCCTTTCGCTGTTCCTGAGGACGCGAAGGGACCAGGCTGGGGTCATGAGACGGCTCGTCAGCCGTCAGGCGGAACGGACAACACGGGAGCCGGAATGAAATGCAGGCGAATGGATCGGGCAGGCCGTTGACGGGCCGTCGGCCTCAGCCACGTTCGCGGCTGAATCTCAGGGGTTAGCGGAAGGAGAAGCGGCAGCGCGGAACTTCAATGTAGGAAGTTGGGCGGAACATGATCCAAAGCGCGCTGGGGACAGCGCCCCAAACCTCTCCGTTCGTGATTGTCACCCGAATGGGACGAAACTTATTGAAGGATCGGTGCGACCTATGCGCATAGAGCGCAGGCCGATAGGCAACGCTAATGTGGGCGCCCTCATTCAGATTCAGCTTGCATGAATTTTCCTTCTCGTGAATCCTGAACATCGAAAAAGAAGATATTTCAGATGCTAGACGAGCAGCTTACACAAAATTAGAACGAACAAACTTTTCGAACCCAGACCATGTTAAGGGTATGGGAGACAAGACGTTCCGCGGATTCCAGTGTCTCAATAAGAACTGCGCAGAGTTCCTTTTTGTTCAAACGGAAACGATAGACCCCGACTTCCACTATACGTGCAATTCTTGCGGATTTGAGCACAGAGCTGGGGAAACGACGACGCTTTACGACTATAAGATGATCGATAAACGGGATGATTCTCTTATCGAGGAAGGTCCGTTCGAGATTCTACACGATGACTACATCGGGGAATCGAAGGAATTTAAATACTGCATTGTGTGTGGAGCACTCAAACCGTTCGAGCTATTCGATACTCACAGTAGTCGGAGAACTGGACGGCAGGGCGAATGCCGCACTTGCAAGCAAGTCTACAATGGCATCAAGAACCAGACCCGATTGGTCGAGCAGCATAGGGAAGCGAGCCAGAAGCGCCGCCTTTACACGCATTTCGAAGACCGCAGCAAAATGGATATCGCAGCCATATACTCGCGTTTCGGGAATAGCTGCTTCAAATGCGGCACTGATCTCTCAGGAGATTTGAACGCGGGGGTAGCGACCAAAGAGGGCAACCTGGATCACACCCTGCCAGTTTTTTACTTGTGGCCGCTTACAACTGATAATGCGACCTTACTCTGTAGAGAGCACAACGGTGAGAAAGCTGAGAAATGGCCTGGAGCATTCTACAGCGATGCAGAGCTCAAGAAGCTCTCAGCCCTAACTGGTATCGATCACCGATTGATGGCAGGGCAACCGACCTATAACCCTGATGCGTTAAATAAGCTGAAGGACGCTGAGTTTGTGGAAGCGCTCTTTGAGAAATTTTCACGATATCCGCATGAACTGCTCAGGCTCAGAAATAGAATCCTAGCCGATACTGGCTTTGATTTTCTCGACACAAGCTCAAAAATTTCGCCCAGTTGGAAGAAGCAAGCCGATGACCTCAACTCGTAGGCATAAACGATGAGCTTCGAAGACGTTCGAAATACGCTCGTCGAGCGGCTCGATGAGGGGGACAGAGGAGATCGCGGCTGGTTCATAATTACGCGAGTGCACGTCGCGTTGTCTTGGCTCAAAGGAATCACAGAGTATCTTGAGAGCAGAAGCGTAGGCGGGGCTGTTCAATTAGGCGGCATGGACTATCAAAGACTTGCCCAAATTATAGACAGCCAAACGGCAGACCCGGGCGTCCAGCTACGACGACATCATCTGCTGGTTATGGACAAACCGCTCCAACTCTTGCGTCGCCCTGCCGAACCATCGTGGAACACGGTTGAGCTCACAAATTTCGGGCGTGCTCTAGCAGCAACGGACGATCCTGCCGCCATACTGGAGAGTGTTCTTTCAGAAATGCGATTTGCGGTGATGCCTTGGAGTTCCGCAGACCGCGCTGAACGATATGGCGAGTTTGATTTGCCCGTCTACGAGGTAACCAAGCAAGTGCTTGCTGCCTCTGATGGCTATGTTGATCGAGACGAATTCGACTTATTCGTTTCACGAATTCGAGAAGCAAGTGAGATTGAATGGGCGATAAGCGCTATAGAGCTCTATCGCGACCTGACGGAAGCTGAACAAGGCGAGCTTCGGCTTGAGGTTCGCAATCGTATTCCAGGAGCGAAAGCCTATTCGAATTGGCGGGATATCGGTCTCCACACGTTTTCGCTTTTCTCCCTTGGGACCAGCATGGTTCGGGACGGCACGACGCTCAGGCTTACAGGCAATTGGGCCAAGAAGCAGCTCAAGGTGGTATCACCTCCGATAGAGGGTGGCGCGCCTCAGGAGCTCAAACTGCCAGAGCCGATAGCTTCGGAAGATTTGATGTCGCCTCCTGCTGCACCAGCAACCAACGATGGCGCGGACGCAGAAAGCTTTGTTGCCAAGGTTCTGCGAGCTGAGGGCTGGACGGTGGCATTTTACACAAACCGACGTGGCTTTGGTTTCGACCTGTGGGCCAAGAAGGGTGATTCAGCAATCGTCGTCGAAGTGAAAAGCAGTGTCGGTCAACTTGGATCGGTTAGCCTTACTGAAACAGAGTATCGGGCCTCAGTGAAGCATGGGCAGAATTTTGTCCTAGCTCTGGTCGAGCATTTGGACAGTGACAACCCTAAACTCACGTTGGTTGAGAACCCCGCAGAGGTTCTAGCGATGAATGAGAAGACGGCGAAGACTTACACCATAGCTCGCGCGGAATGGATAAATGTTGCGGAGCCCTAAGTTTGCTTTTCAAATAGCAAATATTGATGATGCGTAACAGTTCCCTTGTCTCGAATGCCATGACTCTCACAGTGTTCAACGCTCTCTGAGAACCAGTCCACAAATCGGAGGTATCGTTCGCCCACCTGTTGGAGCGCGGCTGCCATGTCGCACTTTGTGCTCTTTCCGACATGCACCGCGAAGTATCCGCCTGCCTTCAACCGCTCGTTGGCCTGACGGAAAATGCTTTCGTAGATGTCGAAGCTCTTTTTCTGGCGCTCGTCTACAAACTCGGACGGCCGTGCAGAAAAGTCTTCCGTTTCCCATCCTGCGAACCAGAGTCTCATCCAGTTGGCACTATAAAAACGAGTGCTGTCGAAGAAAGGCGGTGAGGTGATGATGGCGTCCAATTGATCGACATCTTCCGCCCATTCCTGCGTCACGTCCTGAAAATAGGAACGACCGAAAACCTCAGGCACCTCGGCGGCATCTGCTCTGCATCGGTCCACCTTCTTCGCTAGGCGCTCGACAAGACCGCGATATTCCGAAGGACCAGTGGGTGCGAAAGGAGTGATAGGGTGCGATCGCCTGCTCAGGGCATATGGTCGATTGCCGTGAAGGATATGCAACAGAGACGAGAAAACCAACGCTGATGAACCATCACTTGGAGGTTGGTTCTGGAAAAATTCTCTTGCGATCAGAATTTCTCGCAACGTGTCCTTATGAAAGTATGATGTCAGCGGTCCGTTGAAGCGAATGCCGTCCAGCTTCTTTGTCGAAAGTCGCTTACCTCGTTTTTGGTCAATCTGATTCTCCAGATCTGCAATAACGCTATCGACCTTACTCCAGTCGACCTTCTCGAGCTTCGCACGAGAGATAGCAACAGCAGCGGGGCTAATGTCGAAGCCAAAAGCCGTATGGCCTTTCATTCTAGCTTCGAAGGGTATGGTGCCGACTCCAGAAAATGTGTCTAGCAATCTGCCAGATGATTTCGGCATCAATGCATCGACGAGGCATGTCGCAATGGCTGGTTTGAGCTTGCCCTGATAGGAGCACATTGAGTGCCAGCCGTGCCCCCAATTGCGTCGCGCCATTTCTCCAGTCTGATGGGGCAAGGTCGATTTAAAAGCGTTCCAGCCTTTGAAACGCCCACTTGTCGTGCTTGGCTTAGCGGGCTTGGCCTTTGCCTTCTTCCTTATCTGTTCCGAAGGGGAAAAAACTTGGAGAGTCTGGCAAAGGCGAGCTCCGTCGCGGGATTGCCTCTCTCTGAGAACCACAGTTTCATCTAACTTGAACCCGCTATCTTCGAGCATTTCCGTAAGAATGTCTTGTGTGGGAACGTGCACCCCGCTGTAGATGGAGTCACCCAAATCTATAGCGATTACACCCCCTTCGTTGAGCACCTTTGGAAGTGCAGCCAAGACATCATGCATGTCGTAAAAGTAGTTTTCGACCATAGCAGGAATACGCATGTCGTAGGCTAATTCTTCGAGCTCACTAAGCGTCTTCGCCAGCAACTCCGATGTGAACCGCTTCTCGGCTTGGCGTGCAGCAGTCAATTTGCCTCTAGTCACATCATTGATACCGCTGGTTATTGCGGCGTCTCTGAATTTTCTGAGCTCGGCCTTGCTACTCAGCATGCGCAAGAACCACAGCTCAATTTTGGTGTTACGGAAGTAGTTCGTGCCATTTAAATATGGTGGTGAGGTGACGACAGCATCGACTTTCGTACGAAGTGTTTTGTGGATGGTTCGCGCATCATCGGTAACAAAGTGGGTGCGCCCAGGCACTGCTTCAGCATCTACGAGATCGCTCGCGATTAAGTCTAGACTGTAAGAAAGCTCGTCGAAGAAATCCGGTATGCCCTTTTGAAGTTCTTTATCCGTTCGGAACCTCAAGTCACCCCTTCGGACTAGTAACGAACATGGCACTAGACATCGCAAAATCGCCACCGTGAGGAAGCGCGCATAAGCAGGGTCATCGCGTTCCATCTTGTCGGCGTATGTGCGAGCCCTCAAAATTCTTTCAAAGGTCTTTTCCTTGAAGAATGGCCTGTCTCCAAACGCGAGAGAAAATGCACCTTTCAAGTCCGCGTCAACCTCCTGACTTGCGATTATGCGATCAATGTCGTCGGCAGTTGAGTGCAGTTTGCGCGATACGCGGACGCGCTCCTTCAGACTCAATGTGAGGGCAAGTGCTTTCGTCTCAATGACGTATTGGCAGGAGGGATTGACTTCAGCGTAGTATCCTACACCGCCTCGCATCGCTGCTACCAATGCGGTTGTTCCCGAACCGCAGAATGGATCGAGAATGTCCCTCGCGTCTGGAGCGAACGTTTCAATCACATTGGAGACAAAATCCGGTGAATAGCCTTCTAAATATGGATACCATTCGTGGAGTGGGCTGCCGCGCCCGCCCGTGAATGTCGACTGCAAGCGAAAGAAATCGGATGCTTCGGCGCTATCGAGACTTACTTTGCTTCGAAGTAATTCACGCACGTAGCTAGCGACTTGCGCGTCGGCGATCTCCGCGGCCTTTTGAATGTCGGTATACTGGTCATATCCGATGAGCCGTCGGACAGCGTGGCTACTGAGCGGCTTGACGAACCGATAAAGCTTATCGTCATCCTTTGAAAAAGGGACCGTTAAGCCTGACTTACTCTGCCCTGCCGACGGGTAATCCGAGAAATAAATCGTTTTTGATGCTTGCATTTTGAACTCTTTCGTTACGGAAGAGTGTAACTGCCATAAACCATCAATGCAAGCCGAGTTTTGAAATCAGCCTTGCGGCCTTGCAAACCGAGAGGGGAGGCGCGAAGCGTCCTTGCTTCGTCGCCTGATTTGCCCGTAAAGTTCAGATATCCCGAACCTTTTTGCGGCCCTTCGCGAATCTTGAAGGCGAGCTTGATTCGCGATCATGAACCTTACGATGCCGCCAAACTCGCATGAAAGTCGACAAAGAGGTTGGCCGTGCCTCACGTTGTCCACATTGGCCTCACCTTCGTCAGTTCGAAACCATGCGTCGGGGGACCGCTCATCCGCTCAGCCTTGAGCTGTATCAGACTGCGCCCGCCTTGCCTCCCAGGCAGAACATCTTGGCGCGCGGATAGCCAACGATGAAGCTGATCGCGGGTGTCCAGAGGGGTGGCGTCAGCCCCTTTGGTCGCATCCACGGGCGATCCCGTGGCGGCATCCAATCGGCGGACGGTTGGTCTCCATGAAAATGGTCGATGGGGTCGAGGGGAGCTATGAAATGCTCCTTCGCCGCGCTGGAGGCGGCTGGGTTCAAAGGGGTCAGGCACGCCCCTTGTCGATGGGGGAAGGCATACGTTCGTATGCCTGACGGGGAGAGCCGAAGTCTCCCCGATGGCGCTGAATGGCACTGATCCTGTCTGAACCGTTGTCAGGCTGGATTGGTGATCGTGAAGCGCCATTTGGCCGGAGGGGATGCAACGGGGAACGCGCAGCGGGTGCCCCTTGCCAAGATGAGCGTTTGGCAAAGCCAGAGCCGTAAGGCGGAGGATTTTGTAATACAAACGCACATCTTGCGGAACGTGCTAACGCAGAAAACGGGCTCTATAGCCGCCTAGGTGATCTCAAAGGTTGCCCCGAGACCCTATTCCGAAACGTGCCGTATCCTATGGCCTCGCTTCATGGCTCCATGTTACCATTCTGGCGATTCAAAAAGGAGCCGCCGCCGTGTCTGATCCCGCGCTCGACCGAATGACTGAGTTCGTCGGCACTTTGGTCAAGATCATGGATCAGCAATTGATCGCCGTCGATCTAGCGGACGTGAGGGCGGTGCTAAAGGAGACAGGCGGTCGCGGCGCTATCGGCGTCGGCGAAGCATCCGGCCCAATCCGCGCAGTTGAGGCGGCGAAGCTCGCGATCCTCGATCTGGAGCGGAATGGCGGGATAACGCTGCGCAGGTCCGACTAAGATCGTCGCTTCTGTTCTGACGGGATTCTCCCGCTTCCCCGCAAGCGCTGCGGTTAGCTATCTTGAGGGCCGCCTAAACAGCGTGCACGATTTGCTTCCTCGATCTGACGAGCGAGTTGATCCAACTCGGCCATCGATGCACCAGAGTAAGCCGAGATATCTACAAGTTCCAAGATGTTTCGGATGAATGCGATTCGGCCAGGCAAACTCGCAAGCGTTGTGTTGCCCGGTGTATGACATACTTTGACAAATGCTTCTGTAAGATCGTCGATGAATTCTTCATAATCTGAGGCATTCTCGATCTGCGTCCTAATGCCTTCTGCAATCACGTTGCAGGCAAAGAGCTCACTATTTGGATTGCCGACTGCATCATGCTCAGGCTGGTTGGCGCAATTGCGCTCATAAGCTTCTTGCGTTGTCGTACGAACCGGGCCTTGCCAGGCGCTCTCCTCTTGATTGCAGCTCACTAACAGACCGGCACTAAGAATAACTGCAAGTTTCTTCATCATTTCCCCCAAAAAAAGCCGGCACGATCGCTTCAAGCGTTGATCCGGTAAGTCCTGAACGCATTGGCTCGATGAGTTATATCGACACGATTTTCTCAAGCAAGTCTCGGAATTGAGAACGAATTTCCGCCTTCCCCCCGAACGCGGTGCAAATGACTGGCAGCCACCCTCCAGAAAGGAGGGCACTATGGCTAAGCCCAATTCAATACCGTCCAGCGTTCGGGGGCTGCTTGCCCTCAATATGATCCTTCACGTGATCTCCGGCATCTTCGCAGCCGTGTGGATCGCTAACCTCGTTGCTCCGTCTGGGGATATGACCCTGCTTGCGTGGCTGGAGACAATTCTCTCAGCCATCGCGATTGCGGCGGGGCTTTCCTACGGCTCCTATATTGCACTGATGCATATCCCATCGCTGCCTCCATCGCGGCGAGGCAAGGCAATGGGCATCTTCTTTGCGGCTTTTGGCGCAATGGCCTTGCTGCTTGGGGGCGCGTCTTCCTCAGTTCTGGCCTCCGCCTCGGGTGAAGTTGCCCATATGGAATACACACTGCTTCAACAATCGGAAGCGAAGCAGGTCAGGCAGCAAGCGGCGGCTTCGATTGCCAATCGCATTCCTGCTCTCAATGATTGCGTCAACTCGGCCTCCAACATGGAGGTTCAGGAAGTCGGCACGGGCATCTACAGCGGCGAAGGCGGCAATGTGGGACAGGTGGCGACCGCGCTCGCCAACATCCGTGACGGTTGCGCCAATGCCCGTGCGGCGATTTTCGCAAGCCGCGCAAAGCTCTCCCGTCTATTCGCCAGGATCGACCGTCTGCTGATCGATACGCGGCGCGTGATCGACTCTGATATGGAGCGGCACGAAAAGCTCGTTGCCGTGCGCAAGAACGGCAGTGACTATGCGCGGCTGACGCGCGAAGTGAACGACGCGCTCGCGGTCGAAGCCATGCAGACAGTCGCGGATGCCATGCGCAAGGATTGGCTGGCTGCTGGCCTGCCCCCGAGCGCAGCCGCTGCCATTACGCAGAATTTTGACGGGATGGCTGAAGAGCTGACGGAAGGGCTCGATGATATCGCAGCCCTAAAGGACGCTCCAATCCCTTCAATGCCCGTCGTCTCGAACATGGCCTATCTGGCGCTCTATCCCGAAGCGACCATTGCGGCGATTGCCATTGGTGCTTGCATCGAGCTGATCCCGCTAGGCGGGATCCTGCTAGGGTTTGCGATTATGACGCAAAAGGGCGCTCCGATTGGAGACAGAAACCCTTATAACAAGGGATTGCGGCAAAACTCGCAAGGTTTCGCCAATTCGAACAACAAGGCCGACCAATTTCGAAGGCCCTGAGAAATCTCAAACGACTGATGCGGGGCGATGGCAACATCGCCCCGCATTTCTTGATCCGCGCAAAAAGCTTGCATTTTGCATAAGAACATTATACGAACTTCGGAAGTCGATTTATGTGAATGGTGCAGGCAATGGCGAAGCAGAAGCACGGCAAGGGTACTGAAAGTCGCGACAAGAAAGGCGACGTCCCAGCTCCGAAAATCGACGAGAAGCTATTGGATAAGACTCTGCGCGGCGGGGCAATTGATCCTGTCGAGATTCCAGATGACCCAATTCTGGATCGGGCGAAGGCGGCGCTGAGCGAGAAGGTGCAAAAGACTGGTCCGCGATTGACCCTTATGGACACATATCGGGCAATGGGGCGTGGCCCAGTAAAAAGGAGAAAACCCGAACCCAAAAAGACTGAGATGAATTTTGAGAACGAAGAAGATTTTATAGAGTTTATGCAGGAGATTGCCGCCAATGTGGGTGGCAGCCCGCTTTACAATGATGCGCTGGTCGAAGAGCTAGGCACATTCCTTAGGTCGCATTTCAACCGCGTTCGTGCTGCCCAAACGCCTCCTGTGCCGCGACGCAAATACACGCCTCGCAAGGACGAGATTATTCCGTTCTTACGGGAAGTGTGGGGCGAATGGTTGGCGGATGACAAGCTGACCAAGCAGGTGCTCAAAGACCACGATACACCCGCCTATAACGCGCTGTCGAATTGGCAGCGCAACAATGACCTACCAGATGACATGACCATCAAGACTCTTGCTGATCTGAACAACGAGTTTCTTGAATGGGGATATTACAGGCGAGACGAAGTGCATCGGGTCGCCAGCGCCTTGGCGCGCAGAGGCCTGGAGGCATAGAACGATAACCGATAACCGATTGGTATTGACGTTCGCCGCACCATCGTTCATATAGGAATCGAGAGATGGCCATCCCTCGTTCCGGCGCTTCAATCGTGGAGTGTCGTCACGATCCCGCTTCGGCGGGTAGGACAGGAGCATAAGCGATGGCTATGCGCGATGGACGCGCCCTTCGGCGCGGAGAGTTGACCGCTGATCGGCGGGGTTATCTAGCAGAGAACGATAACGACATTCCGACTTGTCGGAACATCCCTTCATGTGCCCATTGGGCCTGGAAATACTGGCCGCGTTGCGACGCTTGCCCATGGCAAAGGGAGGGGCGAAGTTGACTGACTGGCTCTCTCCAGAAACGCTGCAAGCGCTCGCCGCGAACGACAATGATCCTGATGGCGTCGTTCGCATCCCTTCACCAGAGAAGCTGCTCACCAAGGCAGCCATTCAACGCCTCGCTATCGCCTATCGCGCGCTGCTGCCGTGCAGCCGCCGTGGCTTTGCCGATTTGCTCACCGACATCGTCTGGGAGTTCGATGGCATCATTCTCGATTGCGACGGGCGGAGCATCGACCAGCTTTCAATCTGTGTCGATACGGTTCTGCGGACCGATGAAGACCCGAGCAATTCATGGCTTGGCTCTTTCCTGCGATTTGCAGTCCATCATCCGCGACAGGCACCGCAAAGGCGGACGTTGCCACGCCTGCGCCTGCTCTATCTGGCGCTTGCTATTCGTCATCCAACGGTGGCGGCGCGGGTCATTGCTTAAACCCTGAGGCGCGGGTTTCCCCCACGCTTCCACCCAAAATCAGGCTCCTGTCTGGCGACGTTTCGTCAGACAGGAGCCAAGTTATGAGCAACCAACAATATTCGATGGATTATGGGGGCGAAGCCCCACAGCAAAGCGGGGCGGCCGTGGTCCCGTCGCAGGCGGCAGGCCAACCGTATCAAATCGTCATGCCGCCCCAAAAGAAGCGGATTTCCGCAGGGGCCGGCATGTTCTTCGGCATCTTACTGTGCGGTGCGGCACTCTACGGCGCGGAGATGTTCGCACCGCCTGAATATCGCCCTTCTACCCTCACGGGCTCTTATAGCGGTCGTTATGCTGCCGAGATCAAGGCGCACGATCTGGAAACGCAAGCCGCGTTTGCCGACTGGGCCGAAGAGGTCAAAGTCAGCGTTGCCCAGCAGCAGGAGCAATACCGCGCAGCGGCCCAAGGTATCCTGACCAACTATCAGGCGGCCTATGATCGCACCCGCATTTACGCCCAGACCACCGCGCAGCTCCAGCAGGACTATGTGCATCAACGCACCGATATCGCCCGCCAACAGCAGGGTACTGATATGTTGGTGGTCAATCTCGCGCGGCTCTGGGGCCGCGTGGCGAATGTCATTGAGCCAGGCGGCGGCGATGACGCCCTCGATTATGCCGATCAGGTCGGCAGCCAGCTTCAGGGGGAACTGACTTCGGCGGTCCAAAATGGCGTCACCGTCTCGGTCGAAGGCTGGGACACAGGCCTCCCGCCACCCGCCCAGGTTCGTGCCGATATCGAAAGCATGGAGCCGATCAGCTTTCCCGATCTGCCGCAGATCAGCCGCGATGCCCAAAGCGAGGAAGGGGATTAACCCCATGCGGCTCGAACAAATGGCCGCGTTTCTCCCGCGTCTGTTTTCCATGACGCGGGAGATGGATCGGGCACAGCGAGAAGAAGAAGCCCGTCAAAGAGCCGCTTGGCAGCAATATCTGATGTCCATCGCAGCGCCGAGCGGCCAGCTCGGCGATGGGCGGCTTGCCAACCTTGATGATCTGAAAGCCGTTGGTCTGCTAGAGACCAGCGGCTTGTTTCTGGGCGCGCAACAAGGGCGCATGCTATTTTTTAACGGAGACGGACAACTCCTCACCTATGCCCGCACGGGCTCTGGCAAGGGCCGTGATCTCATCCTTCCCAATCTTGCCCATATGCGCGACCGCAGCCTGATCGTCGTGGACGTGAAGGACGGCGAGAATTGCTTTGCCTCGCGAGAGCACCGCGAGGCTGCGCTTGGTCAACGCTGCATCTACCTCAATCCCTTCGGCCTTTTGGGTCTGCCCAATACCCAGATCAACCCGCTCCATGTGCTGGTCGATATCGTCCGCGATGGCGGGGAAATCGACACGCAGGCCGACGAG
Organism: Sphingomonas sp.; assembly: GCA_002707985.1. GTDB lineage: Bacteria > Pseudomonadota > Alphaproteobacteria > Sphingomonadales > Sphingomonadaceae > Sphingomonas. The sequence continues at coordinate 36,742 of PAOI01000016.1, forward strand.
ATGGCACAAATCCTCATTCCACCCAATCCGCGCGAAGGGGAGAATAGCTGGGTTCGAAAAGGTGCGATCCGCCTGCTCTCCATGCGGATGGAATATCTGGCCTATCTGGAGCCGCAAAACTGCACGCTCGGCAATCTTTGGCACTTCGTGAATGCCTCGGACGCTGATTTCGAGCATGCTTTTCAGATGATGGCCAGTTGCGGCATTGAGGGTATCGCGCGCCGCGCTGCGGCTATGGGAGCCACCTATGCAGATGCTCCGAAGCAGTTTGAAGCCTACAAGTCCGATGCAATCGAGGCCTTAAGCGCCTTCGAGGTTGGCAAAACGCTCGACCGCACAACATCAGCCCATGAGTTCGACTTCGCGCGGCTCAAGCATGAACCCACCACGGTCTATCTGATTGCACCCAGCGAGAAGCTGGGCGTCATCGCGCCATGGATCAGCCTGATCGTCAATTACGCTATCGAGGCAATTGCCCGCGAGCGGGGCAAGCTTCGCACCTGCTTCATCCTCGATGAGTTTCCGCAACTCCCGCCTGCGCCCGCCGTGATGAAGGCACTCAGGCTCTATCGCGGCAAGGGCATTCAGCTCTGGTTCTTCGCCCAGGGGCGCTATTCGATGGAGGGGCGCTGGTCGCGTGATGCAGTCCGCGAGATCGAAGATCAGGCGGCCATATTCAACATGACGGGTGTCGAAGACCCGACGCTTATGCGCGATGTCGAGCGGTGGTCGGGAAATCGCACCATTGTCACAAGAGGCCAGAATATCGGTGGCGGCGCTGTTGAGAGCGCTGGCACCAATCGCGGCGAGAGCCGCCGCCCTGTTCTGCAAGCCGAAGACATCCGTGGAATCGGCTCAGGAAAGCAGATCATCAAGATCGCAGGCCTGCCGCAACTGGTCGTATGCGAACGCCTCCCGTTCTACGAGGTTGATCCTTGGAGCGGTCAAATCCGCGATGTCAGAACGCTGCATCAGGGAAACTGATGAAACCCCGCACATGGTGATTATGGCAACTTCAGAGCCAGCCCATATTCATGTCAATGCCTTGCTCTATATCGCTTTTCACTAATATCTAATATTTTCAGAAGTTTGCATAATGCGAACTTCGAGTGATAAAATGGAATTGTGATAGTCAGGATTGCGTTATTGGACGCGAAAAGGAGAGCGTTTCCCCCAGAAGGGGGTTGAGCCCAGAGTATCTGAAACCTGCGTCTAGGTATGAACAATTGGCCGCTTGCGGGCGGCGAAAGGGAACGCAGGTGTCGCTTCTTACGCCAGAAGAATTCGAGCGCTATCGGCAATGTGTCGCCGATATTGATCTGCCAGATTCCGAGAAGGATGAACTGATCGGGATCGTTGCCCAGATCATGGCGCATTTCGTCGATGCCGCATTCGGCGAAACCTCCGAGCAAATTATACTCTCAGCAAGGAAAAATGGCGCTTTTCCTAGCTCTGCGGAGTGTGGTATGCTTGACGACATTCCTGAAAAACAAAGAGTTGACCTCGGTTACGAGGGCGCGAGCAACATAAGAGAACCCTGAGAGGGCAAGCGCCATGACCGCACAAACAAACAAGAAAGCCGTGATCTATTGCCGAGTGAGCTCGGTAAGGCAGACCACGCACGGAAACGGGCTGGAATCCCAAGAAACCCGCTGCCGCGAATTCGCACAATATCGCGGCTATGAGATCATTGAGATTTTCAGCGACGATATGTCAGGCTCGGTCATTGGCCGTCCTGGCATGCAAGGGATGCTGAAGTTTCTCCGTAGCAAGCGAAAGCAAGAGCTGGTGGTCATCATTGATGACATCAGCCGTCTTGCTCGCGGGCTCGAAGCTCATCTGCAATTGCGCAGCGCAATTGCCTCGGCTGGTGCAACGCTTGAATCTCCGTCCATCGAATTTGGCGAAGATTCAGACAGCATCCTTGTTGAAAACTTGCTGGCCAGCGTGTCGCAGCATCAGCGCCAGAAGAATGGCGAGCAAACCATGAACCGCATGCGCGCTCGCATGTTGAATGGGTATTGGGTGTTTCAGGCTCCCAAAGGCTATCGCTTTGAGCGTCAACCTGGCGGCGGGAAGCTTATGGTTCCCAATGAACCCTTGGCCTCCATCATGAAGGAAGCGCTGGAAGGTTTCGCCTGCGGGCGCTTCGCTTCACAGGCTGAGGTGAAGCGCTTCTTTGAGGCACAGCCCGAATTCCCGAAGTGTCGGCATGGTGTCGTGTTGAATGAGACCGTCAATCAGCTTCTCACTCAACCATTGTTTTCAGGATATCTGGAATATCCCAAGTGGGGCATTTCCTTGAGGAAAGGCCAGCATGAGGGGCTCATCAGCCTTGAGACATTCGAAGCGATCCAAAATCGCCTCAACTCGACGGGCTATGCCATAGCGCGCAAGGATATTAGCGAGGACTTCCCGCTTCGCGGCATCGTTTGCTGCTCGGGATGCGGCCATCCTATGACGGCTTGCTGGTCCAAGGGCCGCCACGCTCTCTACCCCTACTATCTGTGTCGCCAGCGGGGTTGCTCCGAAGAGAAGAAGTCCATTGCTCGATCAAAGGTCGAGGATGCCTTGCACGATCTTGTGAAGGCATTGACCCCAGCGCCGCCTCTGTTTCGCTTGGCTAATGAGATATTTAGCGATTTCTGGCAAAAGCGAGCAGGCGCAGGGCGCGAGCGCGCGACGCAAATGCGGCTTGAGATAGGTCAGATTGAGCGGAAATTGGCGCAGGTCGTGGACCGTCTTATTGAGGCTGACAATGGAGCCATCATCAAGGCCTACGAACAGAAGGTTAGTGACCTTGAACGTCAAAAACTGATTTTGAAGGAAAAAGTCGCGAAATGCGGTACGCCTGCTCGCGACTATCAGTCAACTTTTCAAACCGCTCTCAAATTCCTCGCAAACCCTTGGAATCTTTGGGAAAGTGGTCGCATCGAAGACCGCCGCGCCATGCTAAAGCTGGTGTTTGGAGGCAAGATCGTATTTGATCGTTTTAGCGGTTTTCAAACCCCTGAAATCTCCTTGCCGTTCAAGGTGTTAGGGCGGATTTCTGGCGCTGAAAAGGAAATGGTGCACCCGACAGGATTCGAACCTGTGGCCTCTGCCTTCGGAGGGCAGCGCTCTATCCAGCTGAGCTACGGGTGCGTGGGCGTGGCCCTTGCGAAGAGCGCGCCTAGCAAAGCGTGGGCGCCTGCGCCAGCGGTTAGTTTGCGGGCGTCAGCGTCACCGGCTGGAACGTGCCCAGACCACAGGTCGCGCCGCGCATCAGCCCCGGTGTTTCGAGAACGGTGATGGTATCGACCGAACACAGATCGTTCGCGCGCACTTCATACTGGATCGTGCGGTTGAACCCCAGGCCGGGGCAAGCCGACGGCAATTCGTTGCGATAGACCTTGCGCCCCTTCATGTGGAAATCGATCACCGAGTCGCTGTGCACAACCGTGCGATCGATCTGGCTGGCGCGGATGCAATTGACCGGCTCGCCATCGGGCGTCGCTTCGGGAATGCGCTGGTCGGCGCCGGTTGCGGCGAGCGTCAGCAGCGTTGCGGGTATCATGAGCCAGCGTTTCACGGGTCAGTCCTCCTGGGCTTGCCGCGCGCCGGGCCTTTGGTGCCGGGAGGCGGCGTCTTTGGCTTGAACGCGCATAAATCGGCGACGTTGCATCGCCAGCATTCAGGGGTCCGAGCCTTGCAGACATATCGGCCATGCAGGATTAACCAGTGATGAGCGTGGAGACGAAAGGGCTGGGGCACGTCCTTTTTCAGCTTTTTCTCCACTGCCAGCGGCGTCTTGCCCGGCGCGAGCCCGGTACGATTGCCGACGCGAAAGATATGTGTGTCGACGGCAAAGGTTTCGGCGCCGAATGCGACGTTCATCACGACATTCGCGGTCTTGCGCCCGACGCCCGGCAGTTTCTCGAGCGCGTCGCGATCGGCGGGCACCTGGCTGCCATGATCGGCGATCAGCGCTTCGCTCAGGCCGATGACGTTCTTTGCCTTGCTGTTGAACAGGCCGATCGTCTTGATGTGCTCCTTGAGGCCTTCCTCACCGAGCGCGACCATCTTCTCGGGCGTATCGACTTGCGCAAACAGCCGCCGGGTCGCCTTGTTCACCCCCGCATCGGTGGCCTGCGCCGAAAGGACGACGGCGACGAGCAGCGTAAAGTCGTTGACCGATTCAAGCTCGGTTTCCGGATGCGGGTTGGCCTCCGCCAGCCGCGCGAAAAATTCGACGACGTCCGCTTTCTTCACTGCGCGCCCTCAGAGCCCCAGTACCGCACCCATGTCGTAGCGGCCGGCGGGCTGGCTAGTGAGCCACAGCGCCGCCTGCACTGCGCCGCGCGCAAAGATCGCGCGGTCGTCGGCGCGGTGCGACAGCTCGATCCGCTCGCCATTGCCGGCAAAGAACACGCCATGATCGCCGATCACGCTGCCGCCGCGCAGCGATGCGATGCCGATCGTGCCGCCGGCCCGTGCGCCAGTAAGCCCTGCGCGACCGATCACGCCCGCTTCGGCAAGCGTGCTGCCGATCCCCTCGGCAGCGGCTTCGCCCAGCAGCAGCGCCGTGCCCGACGGCGCATCCACCTTGTTGCGGTGATGCATTTCGACGATTTCGATGTCCCAGTCGGTGCCCAGCCGCTCCGCCGCTTCGCGCACCAGCCGCGCGAGCAGGGTGATGCCGAGCGAGGTATTCCCCGTTTGCAGCACGGCGATGTCGCCTGCGGCTTCATCGATCATCGCGTGGTGCTGTGCCGAAAGCCCGGTGGTGCCGATCACGATCGGCGTGCCTGCGGCGCGCGCGGCGGCAAGATGCGCTTCCAGCGCGGCGGGCGAGGAGAAATCGACCAGCACGTCGCATTGCTGCGCCAGTGCCGCGGGATCGTCGCCCAGATCCGCACCGCCGCAGATCATTGCGCCTTCCTCGGGCGCGACATCCTGAATCGCGCGTCCCATACGGCCGAGGCTGCCATAGATTCCCAGTTTCGTCATGCGGCGCCACTCCCGTTTACGGCCCGAAGGAGACAAAAGAGACGGTACGTCCCCCTGCTGTTTCCCAACCCGGCATGGCGAAGGGAATGTGCGGCGCGATGGCCCGAAGCGAGGGTCTGAATCATCGCGAGCCCTGTGACACAAAGGGGCTGTGCAGGACAGGGGAAATGGCATCTGCGGACCATTGCTGCGGCACGGCCCGCAATCGGCGCAATTGCCGATGAGTTTGCATCGTCGGCTAATGTCCGTAATGATTTCGGCCGGAGAATGGATGAAAGGGCGAGGCAGCGGAGATCATGAGCAAATGGGATTATAATTCGGTCATCAACACGCTCACCTATCTCGATGTATCTTCCGCCAATGCCAAGTTGCGACGCATCGAGAATGAGTTGAACCGACCGGTACGCGATCCCGTGGCCGATCGCGAAGGGCTCGCTTTCATGGCGAACCTTGAGCTGGAAAAGATTTTCGACAAGTTTCTCATGCGCGATCGTGACATGGTGCGCGACGGTTCGGCGCGCGAATATCTCGAAACCGAGCTGCTCACGCTCGAAGTGATCGATCACGACCCGGAGGATTTCGACCGGCCCAACTATGCGAGCAAGGTCGATCATTTGCGCCGCGATCTGGTGTATCGGCGCAACAAGCTGGTGGAGAAATTCGGTCCGGAGGGCGAGCGCCATATCCAGGACCTGATCCAGCTTCCCTATCTGATCAACAAGATCCGGGAGGGATATGTCTATGAGGCCGCCTATCAGGCGCAAAAGGGCAGCTGGCTGCTGGGCCGGGCGGGTGTTGCGCTCTATGCCATCGGCCTGGCCATGACGTTCTTCGCCGGGCTGATGCCGACCATCTGGGATGGGCCGTTGCTCAACGTGATGGATGGGAATGCGAGTTACTTCCTCGCGCCGGTGCTGATGGTGGCGGGCATCGGAGTCGTCGGCGCGACGGCGGTTTTGCGCTTTCTGTCGCATGCGCGGATCAAGGCAGCGGTTGCGGCGGCGAAGAAGCGGGCTGGTTTTGCAGGCGACGTCGCTTTGCTGCGCGGCAAGGCGGCGAAGGACCGGGCCTATTACAACAGCTCGCCGTTCGGCGCGAACACCGCCGATCGGCACCGGGTGCCGGCCGAAACCCAGTCGGAACGGCTCGAAGCGATCACGCTGCTCGAAGGGCAGCTTGCCGGCGCCACGCGCTGGCTGGAGGCTAGGTCGTGAACCCATAAACGGCGCCGCCGAGGCGCCGGAATGGCGAACATATCGGGCTAAAGTGGCCGCCGGGAGGGCTGGGCGCCCTTCCAAGGCCGCTTTGGGCCGAGATGAAAGCCATTCCGGCGTCCCGAAGGGATTTGACCAAAATGGCCCCGCGCCGCGTCGGCAGACCTTGAAATATCGCCATATTCCTGCGGCCTGCCTCCTTGCGCCGAGCCATTTTGCCTCAAACCTCGACGGTGCCGTTTATGGGTTCGCGACCTAATTAGGTGGTGAACCCATAAACGGCGTCTCGACGGCGCAGTTTACGGGTTCACGACCAAGGCCTCTGGCCGGTCAGTCGAACGACCGACCCCAGCCGTTATGCTCGCGATAGGCGATCAGCGTGGCGAGGAAGGCGACCTTGTCTACATATTCGTCGCGGGTCATCGATTCGCCGTCATAATTCCATGCGTCCATTTCGCCCTGCGCCTGCCGCTTGGCGCGCATGGTGTCCAGGCTGCGCTTGATCACCGGTTTCAGGTCGATGTCGCTGCGCCGCCGGAAATATTCCAGATAGCAGGGATTTTGAAAGTCGCGTCCGACATCGAGCTGCGCGTAATTGTCGCCTTTGCTCAGAGATTGATGGTCCTTTTCGCCGCGCAGACAGTTGGGCGGCCCCCCAAGCTGGCTCGGGCCATAGCGCCGCATCATCTCGGGGATGCGGGCATCGGCATCTTCCTGCCTTTCGACGACTTCGTCGAAAAAGGCGGTAGCTTCCTTGTCGCGACCCATATGATAGAGGATGTTGGCCAGACCGAGCAGTTCCCCCGCCTTGTTCTCGCTGAGGCCGGCCCCCAGGATCTCGCGCTTGCCCTCTTCGAAGACGGTGTCGAGCTGTCGACGATAATCCTCGTCGGTGTCGATGAACCGGAGCGCCCAGACCCATTGTTGGTTGAGCTTCTTCGAATAGGGCGCGCCGGTTGGGCCATAAGCCTCGTCGAACGCCTTGCGCGCGCATGCCGCGTCCATCTGCCGCACGCATTCCTCGCCAGGCACCGGATCGTAGCGATAGGCGGTCCAGTCGGCATAGGCGGGGACGAAGTGGAACGCGGCATATGCGACCGCGCCGATCGCCAGCAGGTCGATCAGCCCCAGATTGCTGCCGGTCTTTTTCTTCTTTTTCGCTGCCACGAGCACCCCCTCTACCTTTTCCCCGATCTTGGCGGCGTTCGCGCGGCGCTGCAAGTTTCGGCGCGCAACGGCCGGGGCCGCTGAACGGCTTGGGCGATGTTCGCGCCTGCGTTAGGGATAGGGAATGGCCAGCATGCGAAACATCGTCATCCTCACCGGCGCAGGCATTTCCGCGGAGAGCGGTGTCGCCACCTTTCGCGGACCCGACGGGTTGTGGGAGGGGCATCGGGTGGAGGATGTATGCACGCCCGAGGCGCTGGCCGCCGATCCGGAGCTGGTGCATCAATTCTATGACATGCGCCGCGCGAAACTCGGCACGGTTCAGCCCAATGCGGCGCATCATGCGCTGGCGCGGCTCGATGCCGAATGGCCGGGCGAATTGCTGATCGTCACCCAGAATGTCGACGACCTGCATGAGCGGGCGGGGGCGAAGCGGATGCTGCACATGCATGGTGAGCTGCTGTCGGCGCTGTGCGCAGGCTGCGGCGCGCGGCGGCGCTGGACCGGGGCGATGCCGCCGCGCACGGCGTGCGGCACGTGCGGCGGATATCTGCGCCCCGACATCGTCTTCTTCGGCGAAATTCCCTATCGCATGGACGCGATCGAGGCGGCACTGTCGCAGGCCGATCTGTTCGTTTCGATCGGTACGTCGGGCGCCGTCTATCCCGCGGCGGGCTTCGTGCGGCTGGCGAGCCATTATGGCGCGCGGACGCTCGAGCTCAATCTCGATCCGTCGGAAGGCAGTAGCTGGTTCGACGAAAGCCGCCTCGGGCGGGCTGGCGAACTGGTCCCGGCATGGGTGGATGAAATGCTCGCGAGCTGACCCCGGTCAGGCGCCGCCGGATCCTTTCGAAAGCGAGCCCAGCAGGAACGCCAGCGCGAGACCCAGCGCAGTGGCGATTCCGGCGAGCTTGCGATCCTCATTATACGCCTTGGGGAAGACTTCGGTCGCCAGGCTGGCGACGACTGCCCCGGCAGCGAAGCAACGGATGATCGCCAATATATGCTTGCCCACGCCGGCGAGCAGCAGATTGCCCGCAATCGCTGCGGCGGCGAGCAATGCCGCCGTCGCTGCCCACAGGCCGAAGATGCGCAGCTTCCCGCTGCCGTCGCTTGCCATGTCGCGCGCGCCGCCAGCGGCTTCTGGCAGGTTGGAAAGGAAGATCGATCCGGCCAGTGCGGCGACTTCGAGCGCGCCCGCACCGATCAGCGCAACGCCGAGCGCCAGGTTCTCCGGGATGCCATCGAGCGTGATCGCGGCAAGCAGCCCGCCGCCCGAATCATCGCCCCAATATCGCGCGATCAGCCAGTCGGCGCCGGTGAAGACGATCGCGCCCGCCGCCATTCCGCCCATCGCGGCCCAGACCGACAGATGTTCCATCGACGGTTCAATGAGTTCGGACACGACCGACACGATCAGCGCGCCGCCCGCAACTGCGACCAGAAACCCCTCGAGCGGAACAGACAGCTTGCCGTAAATGCCCCACAGCGCACCGGCGAGCAGCGCGGCGGAAACGGTCAGTACGACTATCGCCATCATCATCATGGCGAAGCGAACGAGTTTCGGAGGTGTCGGGTTCCGCGCTTAGACTAAGTGGAGCAGGCTAGCGCACGCCCATCCGCACGATCACCGCGCGCGGGACGCCGAGTTCGGCAAGTGCGCTGTCGGTGTCGCGCAGGCCGCAGAGTTCGCGCTGGATGACGAAGCCATAGGCGGCGTCGGCGGCGGCGCGCAGGGTTTGAGTACGTTCCGCATCGTCAGTGGCTTCCGCCAGTGCCACGAGTCGCGCCTTGAGCTTGCGTTCGGTATCGGCGAGCGCTTCGGCCTTTTCCTGGATGACTTCGGCCGCGACTGTCGCGACGGCGCCCTCCGGATTGCGGCGCTCGGCAATGCGATCGGGCAGGCTGCGAGTCATGGGGTGAGGATAGGGACGATCGACGCCCGAGCGCAAACCTCTCACCCTCCTTCTTCGTCACCCTGAACCCTTCGACAGGCTCAGGACAGGCTTGTTTCAGGGTCCGCTATGCCAGAGGCCCAGTCCTCGCCTGTTGCGCGGTGGATGCTGAAATAAGTTCAGCATGACGGGGTGTTTCAGGGGACCCGAACGAAGCCTTCGGTCCAATGGTCCTTGTCGAGCGAATAGGCGTCGATCGTGAAACTCTCCCGATGGCCGCAAAAGCCGGGCTACGACCCAAGGCGTGTGATGGCGGCTTCGGCTGCATCGCGGCTCGAATAGACGCCGATCAGTTTCGCGTCGTTACCGAATTCGTCATCCGCACGCACATGGTGCAGGACATGTACGACCCCTTCGCCCTCACGCATGCACGACGCGGTTCTCGACCAGATCGTCCACCACCGCCGGATCGGCGAGCGTGCTGGTATCGCCCAGGCTGGAGACATCGCCCTCGGCGATCTTGCGCAGGATGCGGCGCATGATCTTGCCCGATCGGGTCTTGGGCAGCCCCGGCGCGAACTGCAGCGCGTCCGGCGTAGCGATCGGACCGATTTCGGTGCGGACCCATTTGACCAGTTCGCTGCGCAGCGCCTCGCTCGGCTCGCATCCGGCGTTGAGCGTCACATAGGCATAGATGCCCTGACCCTTCACATCATGCGGCATGCCGACCACGGCGGCTTCGGCCACCTTGGGATGCAGCACCAGCGCGCTTTCGACCTCGGCGGTGCCCATGCGGTGGCCCGACACGTTGATCACATCGTCGACACGGCCGGTGATCCAGTAATAGCCGTCCTCGTCGCGGCGGCATCCGTCGCCGGTGAAATATTTCCCGCGATAGGTGGTGAAATAGGTTTCGAAAAACCGCGCATGGTCGTTCCACACGGTCCGCATCTGCCCCGGCCAGCTGCGCGCGATCACCAGATTGCCCGATGTCGCACCGTGCAGCACTTCGCCTTCGGGATCGACCAGTTGCGGATCGACGCCGGGCATCGGTTTGGTCGCGCTGCCGGGCTTGAGGTCGGTCGCGCCGGGCAGCGGCGCAATCATCGCGCCGCCGGTTTCGGTCTGCCACCAGGTGTCGATGATCGGGCAGCGCCCTTCGCCGACCGTCTCGTGATACCAGCGCCACGCCTCGGGATTGATCGGTTCGCCGACCGTGCCGAGCAGCCGGAGCGAAGCGCGGCTGGTCGCCTTCACATAATCGTCGCCATCCTTCATCAGCGCGCGCAGCGCGGTAGGCGCCGTGAACAGCGTATTGACCTGATGCTTGTCGACCACCTGCCAGATGCGGCTGGCATCGGGCCAGTTGGGCACGCCTTCATACATCAATGTCGTCGCGCCGTTGGCGAGCGGGCCATAGAGGATATAGCTGTGCCCGGTGACCCAGCCGATATCGGCGGCGCACCAGAAAATCTCGCCTTCGCGATAATCGAAGCACAGCTCGTGGGTCAGGCTCGCCCAGAGCAGATAGCCGCCGCTGGTGTGCAGCACGCCCTTGGGCTTGCCGGTCGATCCGGAGGTATAGAGGATGAACAGCGGGTCCT
>PAOI01000017.1 GCA_002707985.1 Sphingomonas sp.
GCCGGGAGGGCTGGGCGCCCTTCCAAGGCCGCTTTGGGCCGAGATGGAAGCCATTCCGGCGTCCCGAAGGGATTTGACCAAAATGGCCCGGCGCTGCGTCGGCAGACCTTGAAATATCGCCATATTCCTGCGGACTGCCTCCTGGCGCCGAGCCATTTTGCCTCAAACCTCGACGGCGCCGTTTATGAGTTCACGACCTAGCCGGGGCGTTGCGATCAACTTTGCGCGGAAGCGCAGGTTCAGTTGCGGGTGGCGATCTGGCTACCGGCTTCGACGGCGGCGGGGCTGGCGGTCAGGCCGATCGTGGTCACGGGATCGTTCATGCTGTGCGTAGTGGTCGCATAGGCAGCCGCGATTCCGCTCAGAATCGTGCCCGCGATCAAAACTACCAGTGCACCCTTCATGATCGATCCCCCGATTTCGATCCTAAGCCCATCAATTCCCGGCCATCAATTCACGGACGTCGGCAAGTCGACCCGTAACTGCCGCGGCCGCCGCCATTGCAGGCGAAACCAGATGTGTCCGAGCTCCAGGACCTTGTCTTCCTACAAAATTTCGATTCGAAGTGGAAGCACAACGTTCTCCGGGCGGGACTTTATCCGGATTCATCGCCAGACACATCGAACATCCCGGCTCGCGCCATTCGAACCCCGCCTCGATAAAGATGCGGTCGAGCCCTTCGGCCTCCGCCTGTCGCTTGACCAGTCCCGATCCGGGAACGATCAGCGCCTGACGGATGCGATCGGCGACCTTGCGCCCCTTTACCACGGCTGCGGCGGCGCGCAGATCCTCGATCCGGCTGTTGGTGCAAGATCCGATGAAGACATGCTCGACCGGGATGTCCTGCATCGCCATGCCGGGGGTCAGCCCCATATAGTCCAGCGACTTGCGCGCCGCCTTGCGCTTCGACGGGTCGGCGAAGCTGTCGGGATCGGGCACCGTATCGGTGATCGCCACCACATCCTCGGGACTGGTGCCCCAGGTCAGCGACGGCGCTATCGCGCTGGCGTCGATACGGACGCTGCGATCATATGCCGCACCGGGATGGCTCGGCAGCGTCCGCCAATAGGCAAGCGCGCGGTCCCACGCCTCGCCGGCCGGCGCCATCGGCCTACCCTTCAGATAGGCGAAGGTCTTTTCGTCCGGCGCGATCAGCCCGGCCCGCGCGCCGCCTTCGATCGACATGTTCGCGACGGTCAGGCGCCCTTCGATCGACATGTCACATATTGTGTCACCGGTATATTCGATGACATATCCGGTGCCGCCGGCAGCGCCGATCTTGCCGATCACTGCCAGAATGACATCCTTCGGCGTCACAGCGAAACCCAGGCTGCCTTCGATACGGACTTCCATCGTCTTCGACTGGCTGAGCAACAGCGTCTGCGTCGCGAGCACATGCTCCACTTCGCTGGTGCCGATGCCGAACGCCAGGGCGCCCAGCGCGCCATGCGCCGCCGTGTGGCTGTCGCCGCACACCAGAGTGGTACCGGGCAGCGTGAAGCCCTGCTCGGGACCGACGACATGGACGATGCCCTGTTCAAGCGCGATGGCGTCGATATAATCGATGCCGAAATCGCGCGTGTTCTTGCGCAGCGCCTGAAGCTGCTCGGCGCTTTGCGGATCGGCGATCGGCAACGGCCGCCCCTCCGCATCGACGCGCGGCGTCGTCGGCACATTGTGATCGGGCACGGCCAGCGTCAGGTCCGGGCGACGCACCGGGCGCCCGGCAACGCGCAGCGCCTCGAATGCCTGCGGGCTCGTCACTTCATGGACAAGGTGACGATCGATATAGATAAGGCAGGTGCCGTCGTCGCGGCGCTCCACCACATGATCGGCCCAGATCTTTTCGTACAGCGTGAGAGGTTTGCTAGCCATGATGCCGGGCGTCTAATCCAATACTGCGCGAAGGCAAGCGTTCAGGACAGAAAATTACCGGCAATGCCGCCCGTCAACAATGCTCCGGCAGCTCCTTGGGCGAGGTATAAGCGGCATCGTGCACTAGCGGCAGCGGCGCGCCGGACCCCATCGCATCCAGGATCGCCCGGAAATCGGTCGCCGCCCGGAACCCCATTTGTCGCTCGGCAAGGCCGGGATCATATACCCGCCCGATCGACTCCGGCAGCGCCCATCCGCGCGCCGCGTAAAGCTCTGCCGCATCGGGAAAATAGCGCGCAATAACGGAGGCCGCATCGCGTTTCAGCGCGACGGCATCCTCGCGCACGAACGGCGGCGGTGCGGAGACGATAAACGTGCCGAAGCCGATTTCCGGCGCCTTTTCCAGCGCAACGATATGCGCCCGCGCTGCATCCTCGACGGTCAGCCGCCGATGCAGAAACTCGTTCGCCTTCATATTCTCGCCAGACAGCGCCCGGTGGGTATCGTCCTCTTCCGGGAAGAAGCGGCTGGTGCGCAGAACGATCGCGTTCAGCCTCTGCTCCAGATGCGCCAGACGGCAGAGATTTTCCGCAGCGTGCTTGGTGACGCCATAGATGTTCCGAGGCTCGATCGGCCCGCTCGTCTCATCCAGCCACACCGCATGGTCGGCGCGCTCGTCGCGGATCGCCTGGCTGATCATCAGCGACGTCGTGGACGTAAAGACGAACCGGTCATGCCCTGCTGCCAGCGCCGCTTCGATCAGGTTGAGCGTGCCGGTGACATTGACGTCGACAAAAGCCTGTTGCGGGTACCGAACGATGTCCGGCTTGTGCAGCGCGCCGCCGTGAATGACGGCTTCGATGCCATGCTCGCCGAAGGTCCGCTCGATCAGCCCGCGATCGGCAATCGATCCCAGCACCTGCGTATCCCGCCCCGGCGCGACGTCCAGCCCGACGACTTCATGCCCCTCGCCCCGCAACATCGGCGCAAGATAGCGGCCGAGCCAACCCGACGATCCGGTCAGCAATATACGCATGTTTCACTCCGCTGGTTCGGTGCGCCGGGCTCAGTGCCCCACCACGCCCAGCGATTCAAACGGCTTGTCGTGCTCGCCATATTTTTCGACCAGCGTCGCGCTCGCCTTGTTGAGGCCCAACACGTCGACCTGCTTGCCTTCGCCGCGCAGGCGCAGGACCACCTTGTCGAGCACGCCAGTGGCCGAAATGTCCCAGAAATGCGCTTCGCTCAGGTCGATGACGATACGCTCGACGCCTTCCTCGCGGAACCGCACCGTCTCCATGATCCGGTCGGTCGACGCGAAGAATATCTGGCCCGCGATGATATAGCGCCGTTCCTTGCCGTCGGGGGTGCGCAGCGTCTCGATCGTCACCAGTCGACGCACCTTGCCCGCGAAGAAGATGCCCGAAAGCAGCACGCCGACCAGCACGCCCATCGACAGGTTATGCGTCCACACCACCGTCACCACCGTCGCGATCATCACGATGCTCGACGGCATGGGATGGTGCGTGATCTCGGCAAAGCTCGACCAGCGGAACGTGCTGATCGACACGAAGATCATCACCGCAACCAGCGCCGGCATCGGCACCTGGCTGACCAGCGGGTTGAGCGCGACCATCAGCACCAGCAGCATGATGCCCGCGACGAAGGTCGACAGGCGGCGGCGGCCGCCCGACTTCACATTGATCACCGACTGGCCGATCATCGCGCATCCGCCCATGCCGCCGATGAAGCCGGTGAAGAAATTCGCGGCCCCCTGACCCAGGCATTCGCGCTGCTTGTCCGAACGCGTCTCGGTCATGTCGTCGACGATTTCGGCGGTCAGCAGCGATTCGAGCAATCCGACCGCCGCCATGCCGAGCGCGGTCGGCGCGATGATCTGCAGCGTTTCGAACGTCAGCGGCACTGCCGGCAGATGGAACATCGGCAGCGTGCTGGGCAGCGTGCCCATTTCGCCGACCGTATTCACATCGGTTCCGGTGGCGATGGTAAATATCGACAGCAAAACGATCGCAACCAGCGGCGAAGGGACTGCATTGGTCAGCCGCGGCAGCAGATAGATGACCGCCAGCCCCGCCGCGACGAGCGCATAGGTTTCCCAGCCGACATTGGTAAGCTGCGGCAGCTGCGCCATGAAGATGAGGATCGCGAGCGAATTGACGAAGCCGGTAATCACCGACCGCGAGACGAAGCGCATCAACAGGTTGAGCCGCAGCAGCGATGCGATCCCCTGAAACACGCCCATCAGGATCGTCGCGGCGAACAGATATTCGACGCCATGTTCGCGCACCAGCGGCCCGACCAGCACCGCAACCGCCGCCGTCGCCGCCGAGATCATGCCCGGCCGACCTCCGGTGATCGAAATGATCACTGCGATCGAGAAACTGGCGTAGAGCCCGACCGACGGATCGACTCCGGCGATCAGCGAAAAGCCGATCGCTTCGGGAATCAGCGCCAGCGCGACCACCAGCCCCGACAGGAACTCGCGACCCGGATTGGTCAGCCAGTCACGACGAATGTCGGAGGCGAAGGAAATATGTGCGTCGGCCATGGCATGTCCCTTGGGGGCGACGTGCTGAGCCGTTCGCCGCAGGATGAGCAGATTGTCGCTTGCTGCGCCGCAACATGGACGCGGCGGGCGCGCCTTAGGTCAAGCCGGAGCGCAGATCAACCGCTCAGGCGGCGAGCGCCGGGCCGGGCCGGGACAGCCATTCGCCGCTTTCGCCCGCATCGGCCCAGTCGCTCCGGCGGCGGAGCCACGGGTTTACGAACAGCAGCGGCAGTTTCAGGAACAACAGCTCGCTGTGAATGAAGCTGTCGATCGCACGTTCCCACCATTTGGGATCGCGCTTGCCATGCGCCTTCAGCCAGCCGTCATAGGGCGCCCAATGGCTCGGCTCGTCCTTTTCGATGATCCGGAAAATCCGCATCAGCACTTTGTCGGGCTTCACCATCGGATGTTCCAGCAGGACATGGACCTGTTTGTGCCCGCGCTGTTCGGTCAGTGAAATGACGCGGCACAGCTTCTCGAACTGATCATCCTCCGCAATCACGCGCTGCGTATCCAGATCATCGATCGTGCGGCGGAACATGATCTCGATGAACCGGTCGATATGGCCGCAGGTGCGATCGACCCTGAGCGGCATCTTGCCCTGCAGCTCGAACCAGCGCTTGAACATCAGATAATGTTTGCGCTCGTCGTCGCGATGCTTCTCGATCGCGGCAATCAGATCGTGATCGTCGGGATCGCGCGCGCGAACCGCCTCCAGCACGCGCTCGATGCTCGTATAACCGCGATGCTCGTTATAGATGTAAATCGATCCGAGCAGGTCCAGATAGCGGCGTCGGATGGCTTCGATCATCTACCGACGCTAGGCCTCGCGCATAGACGCGTCAAACGAATGCGGCACGCCGCTCAGGCAGCTTCGTACAGCATCTGCGCTTCGACGCGAATATCCTCGATCAGCGCATCGACCCGCGCAGGATCTGCGTCCCATGCGAACATGAATCGCGCGCCGCCGCCGATGAAGGTGTAGAAGCGCCAGCCGCGCCGCCGCAGCCCTTCCAGCACAGCGTCGAGCGCCGACAGGAACACCGCATTGGACTCGACCGGGAACATCGGCTCGACACCGGGAAGAAACGCAATCCCCTCCGCCAGCCGCCGCGCACAGCGATTGCCGTGATCGGCATTGCGCAGCCACGCGCCGCTTTCGAGCATCCCGACCCAGGGCGCCGCCAGAAAGCGCATCTTCGAAGCAAGCTGCCCCGCCTGTTTGCAGCGATAATCGAATTCGGCGGCAAGCGTGCGATCGAAGAACAGAACGGCTTCGCCGACCGCCATGCCGTTCTTGGTGCCACCAAAGCACAGCACGTCGACGCCCGCTTTCCAGGTCAGCTCCGCCGGGCTGCAATCGAGCGAGGCGCAGGCATGGGCGAAACGCGCGCCATCCATATGCAGCTTCAGCCCCAGTTCGCGGCACACCGCCGAAATCGCGCGTATCTCTTCGAGCGAATAGACGCAGCCGGTTTCGGTCGGCTGGGTGATGGTAACGACGCGTGGCTTGGGAAAGTGAATATCGCTGCGCCCGGTGGCGAGCGCGCGGATCGCGTCCGGCGTCAGCTTGCCGTCGTCGCTCTGTGCGACCAGCAGCTTCGATCCGTTGGAGAAAAATTCCGGCGCGCCGCATTCATCGGTTTCGACATGCGCCGCCGCCGAGCAGATCACGCTGTGATAGCTCTGGCACAAAGATGCCAGCGCCAGCGAATTGGCCGCGGTGCCGTTGAATACGAAAAAAGATTCGCACTCGCTTTCGAACAGCGTGCGCAGCGCGTCGGCGGCGCGCAAGGTCCAGTCATCCTCGCCATAAGCGCGGGCGTGGCCGGCATTGGCCTGCGCCATCGCGTCCCATGCTTCGGGACAGATTCCGGCATAATTGTCGCTGGCAAATTGCTGAGGTTCGGTCGTCAACGCAGTCACTCCTGATGCCATGATCAGAAATCGAGACGGCGCGTTGCGTGACAGACCCGTTTGGTTGCCGGTCCGGCCACATCCTCCCGTCCGCTGCTGCGAAGGGGAGCACCACCTTGCCCGGGAGGCAGGTTGGTGTCGGGCGCCGGCCCGACTCTTGATGCTTCGCAGCGCAGCTACTGCGCTACGCCGCATCATGCAAGCCGGCGCGAAATAAAATTACGCGGTGGCGAGTGCCACTTCGTAGCTGGCAGTGGTCTTTTCGGCGACTTCGGCTTCGGTGACGCCGGGCGCCAGCTCGATCAGGCGGAACGGGCTGTCATGATCGGGCCGCTGGAACACCGCCAGATCGGTGATGATCATATCGACGACATTTTTCCCCGTGAGCGGCAGCGTGCATTCCGGAATGAACTTCGGATCGCCTGCCTTCGACGTGTGCTCCATCACCACGATGATCTTCTTGACGCCGGCGACCAGATCCATGGCGCCGCCCATGCCCTTGATCATCTTGCCGGGGATCATCCAGTTGGCGATGTCGCCGGTTTGGCTGACTTCCATCGCGCCGAGCACGGTCAGGTCGATATGGCCGCCGCGGATCATCGCAAAGCTCTGGTCCGATCCGAAATAGACCGACTGGGGCAGTTCGCTGATCGTCTGTTTCCCTGCGTTGATCAGATCGGGATCGACTTCGTCGTCATAGGGAAACGGCCCGATGCCCAGCATGCCGTTTTCGGATTGCAGCGTCACTTCGACGCCATCGGGAATGTGATTGGCCACCAGCGTGGGGATGCCGATGCCCAGATTGACGTAGAATCCGTCCTGCAGTTCCTTTGCGGCACGTGCCGCCATCTGATCGCGGGTCCAGGGCATCGATTACTCCTTGGTTTGCTGGGCGCCGCCATCGGGGGGCGACATCAGGTCGATCTCCGCGCCGGCAGGCATAAGAATGGATGGGACGAGGAACCAGCCCCGTCCCCACATCGGGGCGAGCATGCTCGCCGCCGCGCTGTTGCGTTGCGCCGTCGCATCGGCCTGCGCGGCAAACAATCCGCTGAAATCGGACAGGCGGTCCCCCGCCAGCGCAACGATGCAATGGTCTTTGGAAATCGTGCGGCGGACGGCGTCTTCAGTGGCGCCGTCTTCGGTCAGCCACAATGTCGCGCCGCGTTCGCCCGGATCGATCCCGACCCGCTCCAATGCGCTTCGCAATTCGGGAACATCCGCCTCGGCGACGTTGGCGAGATAGAAAACCGATATCCCCGCGCGTCGCGCCGAATCGAGCGTTTCGACCGCGCCTGGCGCGGCGATGAAAGGCTGCGCGACTGCGGATGCGGTGAGGGCTCTGCCATCCACCGCAATGATCACGCCCGGCGGCAACCCGTCGCACGGCATGAAATCCGGCGCTGCCGGAGTGGCTCCTTCCGCCAGCACCACCGAAAAATTGCCCGCACGCGACGCTGCGCGCTCGGCGAGCCAGCCATAGAGCGTCTGATATGCCTGAATGCTGCGCGCTGCACCTTCCGGGCTCGCGCTATCTCCGCCCTGCCCGGAATCGGCACCCGGCGGAGTCGGCAGTTCACCTTCCCCCAGCAGTTCCCACTCGCCTTCAGGCTCCTCGTCTGCTCCGGCAGCCACGCGCGCCATGTTCTGCGCCGACGTGGCGCGATCGGATGGTTCGGGCGGTGGCAGGTTGCTGAGGGTGGTCATTTCCACTTGCTGATCCCCCTGCGCAATGTCGGGCGACGGTTCAGCAGCAGCCGGCGCAGCTTCGGATCGCGGAGAGGAATCTCCGCTCGACACATTACGCGCCATCAGGCCCCCGGCAGCGATCGGAACCGCGACCGCCACACAGGCCTGAAGCAACAGCAGCGAAGACGTCGCGACGGTAAGTTGCAACGCCCTGCGCGCTCGCAAGCGCCCTGCTGCGCCTGAAGAACGCGCCATCGTCATCACCTGGCCGCTGCGTCCGGAGTCCACCGCATTTCGGGCGGAAACACGCTATCGAAATTGCCTTTGAGCGACGCGCCGTAAACCGGGTTGGGCAACACGAACCAGCCATTGCCCCACAGCTGCTGAGCAGACGCGCCCGATCCTGCGAGCGTACGGCGCGCGGCGGGCGTCAGGTTCGAATCATTGAACCGATCCGAAAAGTCGCCGAGATTGTCGCCGCCCATCGCCACCACGCAATAGCGTGCGGCGATCGTTGCACGGCGCCCGTCCTTGGCCGATCCCATCGCATCGTCCCCGGCAAGGAATAATGTTTCGCCATGCACCGCCGGTCCCAGCCCGGCATGCGCAATCGCCGCTGCGGTTTCCGCGGCACTGGTCGACTGGCGGTTGGTGTTGAACACCACGACGATCCCTGCCGCACGCATGTTGCGCAATGCCGTCACTGCTCCCGGAACCGGCGCCACTGCCTGCGTGCCGGTGCGTTCCCATGCATCCCACACTGCGCTGTCAAAGCCGCTGCCGGTGCTCGCCTGCCAATATTCATAGCCAAGGTTGAGCAGCACGGTTTCATCGACGTCGAACACCACCGCGCGCGGCTTGTCGCCGCATGTCGTGAAGCTCGGCGCATCGGGCGTCGCGCCGGTCGCCAGGATCACGCTGCGCGCGTCCCTGCCCTTATGCGCAATCGCGAATTCGGCGATGTTCCGGAACGTCTGGATCGAAAGCGCCGCAGCCTCGCCCGAGCCATAGAGCCAGCGCATCGTTTCGGGGGGCAGTGCGGGCGCCGCGGCCGCGCTTTCCTGCCCGCTGCTCCCGACACCGGCATTGCCGCCCGCAGCGGCACAGCTCGCCAGCGCGAGCGCGCAACCGAGCGCTGCGAGCAGGCGCGTCATGCCGCTTCGCGCTCGCGCACCGTGCGGAATTCGATTTTCTTGTCGTAAGGCGCGCCGACGATCATCCGCTTCACATAGATGCCAGGGATATGGACACAGTCCGGGTCGAGGCTGCCGACCGGCACCACTTCCTCGACTTCGGCGACGCAGATATTGCTGGCGGTCGCCATCGGCTGATTGAAATTGCGCGCGGTCTTGCGGAACATCAGGTTCCCCGCCTTGTCGGCTTTCCATCCCTTGACGATCGACAGGTCGGCGCGGATGCCGCGTTCGAGGATATATTCCTGCCCGTCGAATATCTTCACTTCCTTGCCTTCGGCCACTTTCGTGCCGACGCCGGTCTTGGTGTAGAAGCCCGGAATGCCCGCGCCACCCGCGCGGCAACGCTCGGCAAGCGTACCCTGCGGACAGAATTCGACTTCCAGCTCGCCCGAAAGATATTGCCGCTCGAACTCCTTGTTCTCGCCGACATAGGAAGAGATCATCTTCTTGACCTGGCGGCTGCGCAGCAGCTTGCCCAGACCTTCATTGTCGATCCCGGCATTGTTCGATGCGATGGTGAGATCCTTCACCCCCGATGCCTGAATGGCGTCGATCAGCCGCTCGGGGATGCCGCAAAGGCCGAACCCCCCTGCGCAGAGGGTCATGCCATCGAACAACAGACCGTCCAGCGCCGCTTCGGCGTTCGGATAGAGCTTCTTCATGCGCGATTCTCTCCCTTGGATGGCAGCGCGATAATAGCGCAGGTGCAGGGCGGTCAAGCAAACCTGAACCGACTTTCAACTTCGGGGAGTGTTACCAGGTAACCCAAAGGTGCCTGTTGCAGTGCAGCAACGAAGCCGCCGCTGTCTCAGAAAATCGCGATCCGCAAAAAGCATTTTCTATTGAAACTGATTCTGGCGACCCCAGCTTTGGCGCCTTCCGGCCAGTCCGGGAGCTTTTGAAGTGAGGATAAAATGCGTACTCTTGTTGTTTCCGCGATTGCTCTGGCTGCTGCTACGGCCACCCCCGCTCTTGCCCAGGACGGTGATTTCACCGGCCCGCATGCAGAGGTTGTTGCCGGCTGGGATCATGTGAGCGCGGACGGTGAAGGCCAGTCGGGTTTCACCTATGGCGGTTCGATCGGCTATGATTATCAGATCGGCAGCCTTGTCGTCGGCGTTTCGGGCGAAGTCACCGGATCGACCACGGATCGCAGCTTTCACGATGTCGCCACTGCCGGCGACACGCTCAAGTCCGAAGCCGGTCGCGACTATTATGCCGGTGGCCGCATCGGCTATGTCGTGATGCCGCAGACGCTGGTGTATGGCTCGGTGGGTTACACCAATGCCCGCGTGAACTACGATTATAACACCGGCACCAATGTCGGTAATTTCGAACGCCATGACGATCTGGACGGCATCCGTCTGGGCGCCGGTGTCGAGCGCGACTTCGGTCCGTTCCTCGGCAAAATCGAATATCGCTATTCGAACTATGAGCAGGATTTCAGCCGCCATCAGGTGCTTGCCGGACTCGGCGTGCGCTTCTGATCGACTGGAAGCCGTGAAAATGGGGCTGCGCAGCCAGTGGGTTGCGCGGCCCCTTTTCTATTCCGCCCTGCCGGTTTCCACGATACCATCCAGCATGATGCTCGCGCGCGGCTCCATCTGCGCCCAGCTCTGCGACGAAAGCTTCGCTCCGGCAGACTCCAGCGCCGCCCGACGCTGCGCAAAGGGCGTGGTCACGATCGCCTGTTCAAAAGCGATGGTCGCGGCAAATTCCGGGATCGCCCAGACTCGCGCGATCCACGCCGCCGTGCGCGGCCAGCGATCGGCGTCCGCAGTCCACCCGGCGAGCAGTGCGTTTCGGAAAAAGGCGCCATAGGTGATATCGGCAGTGCCCGGCGCACCGAACAGGAACCCCGCCTCGGGCGCATGCGCTTCGATCCAGTCCATCGCTTCGGGGAGCAGCGTATCGACAACGCGGGCGACCATCGCCTCATCGGTGGGGCGCCCGAAGACACGCGGGCCCACCGAACGCTGAAAGAACAGCCGCCAGATCATCAGGTCGCCCAGCCGGCTGTCGGCATATTCCTCCATCCAGCGCGCGCGTGCGCGATCGGCGGGCGATTGGGGCATCAGCGGCGGATCGGGCTGCAGCTCGTCCAGATATTCGCAGATCACCGTGGAATCGTTGAGCACCAGATCGCCGTCGATCAGTACCGGAATGCGTCGCAACGGGCTGATCCGGGTAAATTCGTCATTGCCGTAAAAGGGCGTGATCGGATCGACTTCATGCGCGATCCCCTTCATCGCCAGCGCAACGATCACCTTGCGCGCATAGGGCGACACATAGCTGCCGATCACGATCATCACGCTGCACCTTTCTTCCGCTGCGAAGGCAGGTTAGCGGAAGACAGGAGCAGGAGAAACCAGTGACGAACCAGCGCAACGGCGGACGCATTCTTGTCGACAATCTTTTGGCACAGGGTTGCGACCGGATTTTCCAGGTGCCGGGAGAAAGCTTCCTGGCGGTGCTCGACGCGCTGCACGACACGCCGGAAATCGATGTCGTCACTTGTCGTCAGGAGGGCGGTGCTGCGTTCATGGCGTGCGCCGACGGCGCGCTGACCGGCACCCCCGGCGTATGTTTCGTCACGCGCGGACCGGGTGCCACCAACGCCAGCATCGGCGTGCATGTCGCGATGCAGGATTCGATCCCGATGCTGCTGTTCATCGGCGATGTCGATCGCGGCATGCGCGACCGCGAGGGGTTTCAGGAAGTCGATTTCGTCGCGATGTTCACTCCGCTCGCCAAGCTGGCGCTGCGGATCGACGATGCCGCGCGCATACCCGAATATATCGCGCGGGCTTGGAATGTCGCGGTCAGTGGCCGCCCCGGCCCGGTAGTGATTTCACTGCCCGAAGACATGTTGTGCGACATGGTCGAGGCCGGGGACCGGCCGAAGGTCGAGCCGATTGCGAGCTTCCCGGCCAAGGAGTCCCTTCAACCGGTGCTGGAAGCACTGCAAAACGCACAGCGTCCGGTCGCAATCGCGGGTGGCGCGGGTTGGGACCTCGCCGCTTCCGCCGCATTCGGCCATTTTGCGAAGGAGTGGGGCATACCGGTAGCGTGCGCCTTCCGTCGGCAAGACGCGATGTTCAACGACATGAAATGCTGGGCGGGCAATCTGGGCTATGGCCCCAATCCGAAGCTGGTCCAGCGCATAAAACAGGCAGATCTGATCCTTGCGCTTGGCGCGCGGCTCGGCGAAGCGACCACCGACGGCTACACGCTGATCACGCCGGATCATCCGGGACAGACGCTGATCCACGTCCATCCCGACCCCAATGAACTCAACCGCGTATATCGCGCCGACATCGCCATCGCCGCCACGCCTTCGGCATTCGCGGTAGAAATCGTCACAGCCGACTTCCCCGAGGCCCCGTTCCCCGGAGCCGCCGAAGCGCATGCCGAATGGCTCGCATGGTCCACGCCCCAGCCGCGCGAAGGCGTGACGCTCGATCTCGGCATGTGCGTCCTTGCGATGCGTGAGCGGATGAATGCTGCCTCCACCATCATCTGCAACGGTGCGGGGAATTTCTCGGCATGGTGGCATCGCTACTGGCGCTATGGCGGCTATGGCACGCAGCTGGCGCCGACCGCAGGCGCGATGGGCTATGGCGTTCCCGCCGCCGTCGCCGCCGCGCTGCGCCGCCCGGACATGACCGCCGTGGCGGTTGCGGGCGATGGCGACTTTCTGATGAACGGACAGGAACTGGCGACTGCGGTTCAGCATGGCGCCGATCTGCTCGTCATTCTGGTCGATAATGGCGGCTTCGGCACGATCCGCATGCATCAGGAGCGCGAATATCCCGCACGACTGAGCGGTACGAACCTCGCCAATCCCGATTTCGCCGCGCTGGCCCGCGCCTATGGCGGCTGGGCGGAGACCGTCGAGACTACGGAGCAATTCGCCCCCGCGCTCGATCGCGCACTGGCCGAAAAGGGCGTGCGGTTGCTGCACCTGCGGACCGATATCGAGATCATCAATCCGGCCACGACGATTTCGGCGATTCGCGACCGTTGACCCCCTGCCGTCTTCTATAATGAAGGCGGGTTACGGGAGAGGTTTCGTGGTGGGTTGGAAGGATGTGCATATCGGACGCGAAGGCGACCGGTGCATCATCGGCGGGATGGATGTGTGGCGGCACGAATGGCGCTGGATCAACGGCAAGACGATCAGCCTGCCCCACCCGTTCGACCGCACCCAGCGCTTCAGCTATTCGATCTGCGAGATCGGCGCCCGGCACAAGCCGGTGCGCTTTGCCGCGACGCAACTCCCCGATGGTCTCTGGGCATTTTACGTCCCCGGCACATAGGAATAGAGCCGCAGCCCTTGCGGGCCACGGCTCTCTTCCAACTTAATTCAGGTCGTAGCGATCAGATATCGTCGCCCAGGGCGCCCTTCACCTTGCCCATCGTCTGCTGGGCCTTGCCCTTCACTTCCTGTTCAGCGCCTTCCTGACGCGTTTCGGGATCATCGCTGTGCTGCTTCATCTTGCCCGCAGCTTCATTGATGTTGCCCTTGATCTTGTCTTTCAGCTCACCCATGGCATCGTTACTCCTGCGTACTGGCCGCGCATACCATATGCTCGGCAATTTCCGTTTAAGAACAAACGCATAAATATAAGCAGGAGTTCCGAGGGGATGTGGGGTCAACGCAATAAAGGCGACAGGATCGCGGCGCATTTCGAAAAGCATGCGCATCGGATCGACAAGGCCCGGTCAGAGCGGTTCGACGAACGCGGATGGCTCGATCGCTTCCTGCTCGCCCTGCCGCGTCAGGCGCATATTCTCGATCTGGGCTGTGGGGGCGGTGAGCCGATCGACCGCTATCTGATCGACGCGGGTCATTCCCTCACCGGCGTCGATCTGGCGGAGCGGATGATCGCGCTCGCCCGAACGCGTTTTCCCGCCAATCGCTGGCTCCAGGCAGATATGCGGAAAACAGCGATGGACCGCGCCTTTGACGGGGTGATCGCGTGGGACAGCCTGTATCATCTCGAACCGGAGGATCAGCGCGATATGCTGACCAGAGCGGCGGGATGGCTCGAACCGGATGGCACGATCCTGTTCACCACCGCGCCCCCGCACGAGGAGGAACGAATCGACGGCGTCCACCATGCCGGACTCGACGCTGCAGCAACGCGCGCACTGTTCGCCGAACTGCGCCTCACCGAAATCGCGCATGCACCCGACGATATCGCGACGGGCGGCCGCGCGATCTGGCTGGCGCGCAAGCTGGTTTAGGTCGTGAACCCATAAACGACGCCGTCGAGGTTTGAGGCAAAATGGCTCAGCGCAAGGAGGCAGGCCGCAGGAATATGGCGATATTTCAAGGTCTGCCGACGTAGCGCCGGGCCATTTTGGCCAAATCCCTTCGGGACGCCGGAATGGCTTCCATCTCGGCCCAAAGCGGCCTTGGAAGGGCGCCCAGCCCTCCCGGCGGCCACTTTCGCCCGAGATGTTCGCCATTCCGGCGCCTCGGCGGTGCCGTTTATGGGTTCACGACCTAGATCAGCCCGGCGAGCGGGCTCGAAGGATCGGCATATTTGCGCTGGCCCATCCGGCCCGCGCGATAGGCAATGCGTCCGCCCTCGACCGCCAGCTTCATCGCCCGCGCCATCGCGATCGGATCCTTGGCCTCAGCGATGGCCGTGTTCATCAGCACGCCGTCGCAGCCCAGTTCCATCGCCACTGCCGCATCGCTCGCGGTGCCGACCCCGGCATCGACCAGCACCGGCACGCTCGCGCCTTCCACGATCAGCCGGATGGTGACGCGGTTCTGAATGCCCAGCCCCGATCCGATCGGCGCGCCGAGCGGCATGATGGCGACGGCGCCGGCATCCTCCAGCCGCTTCGCCGCGATCGGATCATCGACGCAATAGACCATCGGCTTGAAGCCTTCATTGGCCAGCACTTCGGTCGCGCGCAGCGTTTCGACCATGTCGGGGTACAGCGTCCGCGCCTCACCCAGCACTTCGAGCTTCACCAGATCCCAGCCGCCCGCCTCGCGCGCCAGCCGCAGCGTGCGGATCGCGCTTTCGGCGTCGAAACATCCGGCGGTGTTGGGCAGATAGGTGATCTTCTTGGGGTCGATATAATCGGTCAGCATCGGCGCCTTGGGATCGCTGACATTCACCCGGCGCACCGCGACCGTGACGATTTCCGCACCCGACGCTTCGACCGCAGCGGCGTTCTGCTCGAAATCCTTGTATTTCCCGGTGCCGACGATCAGCCGCGAGCGGAAAGTCTTGCCCGCAACCGTCCAGCTATCGTCCGTAGCAGTCGAGGCTGTATGATCACCGCCGCCGACGAAATGAACGATTTCCAGCTCGTCGCCATCCTCGACCTTCACTTCGTTCAGCGTCGAGCGCGGAACGACTTCCAGATTGCGTTCCACAGCGATCTTGTCCGACGCCAGGCCGATCTCCTGTGCCAGTTCGGCAAGGGTAAGGCCCGCGCGGACGCGCTTATGCTCGCCATTCACCCGAATGCTGACGGTACCGTCGCTATGCACTGAAATTGACCTCCGTTGGGGCTGAGGGACCCTTGCCATGTGAAACGTGTCTCGACTTCGCTCGACACGAACGGGTAGAAACCTGGAACCGCGATATAGGCCCAACCGGCCACCCCGCAACCAAGAGGCACCATGGCCGACAGCATCTTTGTCCTCAACGGGCCGAACCTGAACCTGCTCGGGCTGCGCGAACCCGAAATCTATGGCAGCGACACGCTCGACGATATCGCCGGAATGCTCGAAGACCGCGCCCGCGACCTCGATCTGACGATCGATATGCGGCAATCCAATCATGAAGGGCATCTGATCGACTGGCTGCACGAGGCACAGGCGCGCGAGGCGAAAGCGGTGCTGCTCAATGCCGGCGCGTTCACGCATACGTCGCTCGCACTCTATGATGCGATTCGCGCGATCCGCACCCCGGTGATCGAAGTGCATCTTTCCAATCCGCTGACACGCGAGGAATTCCGCCACGAAAGCTATGTCGGTCGTGCCGCACGCGGAACTATCGCGGGCTTCGGAGCGCTTTCCTATCTGCTTGCGCTTGAAGCGGCGGCCCGCTTCTGACAACAGGCGCGTTTTCTTTGTTAAGAAACGAAGNGTCGNATGACCAANGAACATGAAAATCACGGCATGCGAGTCGATATCGAGCTCGTGCGCCAGCTCGCGGCGGTTCTGGACGAAACGCGACTGAGCGAAGTCGAAGTCGAAGATGGCGATCGTCGCGTGCGAGTCGCCCGGACGATGACCGCTGCCGCGCCTGCTGCATATGCCGCCCCGGCGGTCGCGGCTCCGGCGCCTGCCGCCGCACCGGCCGCAGCCCCTGTGGAAGCGGCTGCGCCTGCGGCACCGAGCCACGCCAATGCGGTCAAGTCGCCGATGGTTGGCACGGTGTATCTGGCGCCCGAGCCCGGCGCGAAGGACTTCGTATCGGTGGGTCAGAAGGTCGCCGCTGGCGATACGCTGCTGATCGTCGAAGCGATGAAGGTCATGAACCCGATCGCCGCCACGGCTGCGGGTACGGTTACGGCAGTGCTCGTCGAAAACGGTCAGCCAGTCGAATTCGATCAGCCGCTGGTCGTCGTCGAGTGATCGAGGGCTTCGCCCTTTCTGATTCTCCGTTTGCGCTGAGCCTGTCGAAGCGCTGCTCTTCCTTGCCCGGCGCCCGAAAAGTCAGAGCAGGGCTTCGACAAGCTCAGCCCGAACGGTTGCTGAGGCAAGGCTACGGACTGCATCATAATGCCTGAAATCAAGAAACTCCTGATCGCCAATCGGGGTGAGATCGCACTGCGCATCCACCGCGCCTGCCATGAAATGGGTATCAAGACCGTCGCGGTGCACTCCACCGCCGACGCCGATGCCATGCATGTGCGCCTTGCCGATGAAGCGATCTGCATCGGCCCGCCGCCCGCCGGCGAAAGCTATCTCAACATCGCCAACATCATTTCGGCTGCCGAAATTTCCGGCGCGGATGCGATTCACCCAGGCTATGGCTTTCTGTCCGAAAATGCCCGCTTTGCCGAAATCGTCGAAGCGCATGGCATCATCTTCGTCGGCCCCAAGCCCGAGCATATTCGCATCATGGGCGACAAGGTGGAGGCGAAACGCACCGCGGGTGCGCTGGGCCTGCCGCTCGTTCCCGGCTCCGACGGCGCAATCAGCGACGTTGAAGAAGCCAAGAAGCTGGCCGAGCAGATCGGCTATCCGGTGATCATCAAGGCCGCGTCCGGCGGTGGTGGTCGCGGGATGAAGGTGTGCAATTCGCCCGACCAGTTCGAATCGCTGATGCAGCAGGCGGGCAGCGAGGCAAAGGCTGCGTTCGGCGACGCCACTGTCTATCTCGAAAAATATCTGGGCAATCCGCGCCACATCGAATTTCAGGTGTTCGGCGACGGCAATGGCGCGGCGATCCATCTGGGCGAGCGCGACTGTTCGCTTCAGCGCCGCCACCAGAAGGTGCTCGAGGAAGCCCCCTCGCCTGTCATCACCGCCGAGGAACGCGCGCGGATGGGCGGCATCGTTTCCAGGGCGATGGCCGATATGGGCTATCGCGGCGCAGGCACCATCGAGTTTCTGTGGGAAAATGGCGAATTCTATTTCATCGAAATGAACACGCGCCTGCAGGTCGAACATCCGGTGACCGAAATGATCACCGGCGTCGATCTGGTCCGCGAACAGATCCGCGTGGCCGAAGGCGAACCACTTTCGGTGAAGCAGGAAGAGCTGGAATTTCGCGGCCACGCGATCGAATGCCGGATCAATGCCGAAGATCCGCGGAATTTCACGCCCTCGCCCGGCACGATCACCTATTTCCACGCGCCCGGCGGCATGCACGTCCGCGTCGATAGCGGGATCTATGGCGGCTATCGCATCCCGCCCTATTACGACAGCATGATCGCCAAGCTGATCGTCTATGGCCGCTCGCGCGAAGGCTGCATCATGCGGCTGCGGCGCGCGCTGGAGGAATTCGTGGTGGAAGGCGTCAAGACGACGATCCCGCTGCATCAGCAACTGATCAACGACCCTGAGTTCCAGCAGGGCGAATATACGATCAAGTGGCTGGAAGAGTGGCTGGCAAAGGAAGAGAGCGGCGCATGAAGGCCACGATCTGGCACAATCCGCACTGCTCCAAATCGCGGGAAACGCTGGCGATTCTGAACGATACGCCCGGCTTGGATGTCGAAGTCATCGAATATCTGAAAACGCCGCCCAGCGCCGAAGCGCTGGCCGCGCTCTATGCCAAGGCCGGGATGACCCCGGCCGAAGGGCTGCGCAAGGCAGAGGACGGCGCCAAGGCCCTCAAGGGCGCAAGCGACGCGGAAATCCTCGCCGCCATGGCAGCCGACCCGATCCTGATCGAACGACCGCTGGTCGAGACGGCAAAGGGCGTTCGCCTGGGCCGTCCGCCGGAAAAGGTCCGCGAGATATTGTAAGGCGGTGAGCGGGCCGAATTCCTCTTACGGGTTGGAAGAAGGCCGCAATTGCTGGCGGCTGAGCCATGCCGATCAGGCGACGGTGATCATCGACGCCGACCGCTATTTTCGTGCCGCACGATCGGCGATGCTTCAGGCGAAGCGCCAGATATTGCTGGTCGGGTGGGATTTCGACGCCCGCATCCCGCTGACCTATGACGAGACCGATCATCCCGGCATTCCGCGCAAGGTCGGGCCGTTCCTCAGCTGGCTGGTGCGCAACCGGCCGGAACTGGAAGTACACATCCTGCGCTGGGATACCGGCGCGATCGGATCGCTGTTCCACGCCGCAACGCTGGCCACCACGATCAAATGGCATTTCGACAAGCGCATCCATGTGAAGCTCGACAGCTTTCACCCGATCGGCGGCTCGCATCATCAGAAGATCGTGGTGATCGACGATAGCCTCGCTTTCTGCGGCGGCATCGACATGACTCACAATCGTTGGGACACGCGCCACCATCGCGACGACGAGCCGCGCCGCCGCCATCCAGGCCGCGATCATGGGCCCTGGCATGACGCGACCACCGCGCTGCGCGGCAAGGTTGCGAAAGATCTGGGCGATTTGTGCCGTAGCCGCTGGGAACGCGCCGGCGGCGATCCGATCGCGCCACCCGATGTGCAAAGCGATTGCTGGCCGGAGGGTCTCGAAGTCGGCTTTACCGACGCCACCGTAGCAATTTCGCGCTCGCGCCCCGAAATGCCCGATTGTCCGCCGGTGCACGAAATCGAGCAGCTCTATCTCGACCTGATCGCGCGCGCGAAGAAGCGCATCTATGCCGAAAGCCAGTATTTCGCTTCCCGCAAGGTGGCGGAGGCAATCGCCAGCCGGCTGCAGGAGCCCGACGGCCCCGAGATCGTCATCGTCAATCCGGTCAGTGCCGAAGGCTGGCTGGAGCCGATCGCGATGGACACCGCCCGTGCGCGATTGATGCAGCGGCTGAAGGAAGTGGACACCCATGGCCGCCTCCGCCTCTATCACGCGCGCACTCGCGGCGGGAAACCGATCTACATCCATTCGAAAGTGACGGTGATCGACGATTGCGTGCTGCGCGTGGGGTCGTCGAACTTCAACAACCGCTCGATGCGGCTCGACACCGAATGCGACATCACGATCGATGCGACGCTGCCCGGCAACGCCGATGAGGAAGCGACGATCGCAGGCATTCGCGACGGCCTGCTCGGCGAACATCTCGACGTGCCGCCCGAACGCGTGGCGGCGCGGCTCAAGGAAACCGGTTCGCTGATCCAGACGATCGAATCGCTATGCGGTCAGGGGAAGACTTTGTTCCCCTATGATTTGCCGGACCTGCCCGATGCAGGAAAATGGCTGGCGGACAACGAAATCCTCGATCCCGAAGGGCCGGAGGAGATTTTCGAACCGCTCAAGAAACGCAGCCTGTTTCGACGCCTGCGTCATCCCACAAGCTGAAGTCGCGGCTATCCCGCGCGCGGTATCGCGCGGCGCGCCGCAAATCCCGGTACGGGAGTATTCGCTTCGGGCGCCAGCACCGGATTGCGTGAGGTGCGGCGACGAATCCACTCGGCGAGCACTTCCCGATCCTGCACGATAACGCCGGCGGGCGTTCGCAGCACCAGCCGTTCCCGCTCCAGCCGCCCCAGCGCCTGTGTGACCGCGACCGAAGAAGCGCCCAGCATCACCGCCAGCTCCTCGGGGCCGACCGCGATCGCGGCCTCTACTTCATGAATGCCTGAAACGGTCAACAGCGCCTTGGCGACCTGCACATTGAACGGCTGCGTGCGCAGATCATCGACAAATTCCAGCAACAGCTGAAAGCGCTGCGCCATGATCCGCGTCACCGCTTCGGCGATGGCAGGATATTCGGCGATCACCGCGCGATATTCGGCTTCGAGGATATATACCACGGTCGCGGCGGTCACCGCGCGCGCCGAAAAGGTCCGCGGCAACCCCGACAGCATCGCGCACTCGCCGAAACAATGGCCAGGCCCCATGCGCGACGTCGGCAGAAACCGGCCGCTCAGATCGAAATTGCCGACTTCGACTTCGCCGTCCTCGATCACGATCATTGCGCCACTGCGATCGCCGCGCTCGTAAAGAAGGGTTCCGGCTGCGCAGCTTTCCCGCCGCCCGGCATTCCGAAACGCCTCGCAGGTCGCCTGGTCGAGCAGCGCATGGAGCGGCGGCGCTCCCACATAAAACAGCTTCGACAATATGCTTTCCCCCGTCTTAAGCGTTTCATGCTTCCGACGTGAGATCAAGTCAGGGATTACGGGTTTCCGCTACGAAATGTGCCATTCCGCAGTGATATCCTGTTTGGATCCATAAAGGTGCGTGACACGCCCGCCGCTGCAGATCACGTCCGCCGACAGCCGCATCCAGCGCAACGCACCATCGGCTCGGCGAATTTGCGCCTCCATGGTGAACGCGGTGCGATTGGCAATGGCGGCGGCGCGGAGCCGTTCCATCAACTCGCGGGATTCGGCGAGATACATGCGGGCAATCGCGCGGCGGTCGAGCCGCGCGTCACGCCTGATCCCGAACAGGTCGAATACGCCGGGCGACCATTGGAGCGAATTATCGGAAAGATCGCACTGCCAGGTGGCGGGAAGCGCGGGTGCAACGGGCGGGAGGGAATCGTTCGGCGCAATCGCATCCAGCGCAGGCTTGCACAGCCGGAAAGCTACAGAAAACGCGTCAACCATAACCTTCGGATATCGGCCGTTTCCGTTAATGTGCCGTTACGTCGGCACTACAATCGCGCAATCGCCCTAGCGCAGGAGACAAGGCGGCGCTAATGCCCGCGCCATGACCGAGACGACGCCGCAGATCACCCCCGAGATCGTTGCCGAACACGGCTTTTCCCCCGAGGAATATGAGCGCGTGCTCGCCGCGCTAGGCCGCGAACCCAATATCACCGAACTGGGCATCTTCTCGGTGATGTGGTCGGAACATTGCAGCTATAAATCGAGCCGCATCCACCTGAAGAAACTGCCGACCGAGGCACCCTGGGTGATTTGCGGTCCGGGCGAAAATGCGGGCGTCATCGATATCGGCGATGGCGACGCCGCGATCTTCAAGATGGAGAGCCACAACCACCCGTCCTATATCGAGCCCTATCAGGGTGCGGCGACGGGCGTCGGCGGCATCCTGCGCGACGTGTTCACGATGGGCGCGCGCCCGATCGCCAACATGAACGCGCTGCGTTTCGGCCGCCCCGATCATCCGAAGATGAAGCATCTCATTTCCGGCGTGGTCCATGGCATTGGCGGCTATGGCAATTGCGTCGGCGTGCCGACCGTCGGCGGCGAAACCAATTTCCACGCCGCCTATGACGGCAATATCCTGGTCAATGCGATGACGGTGGGCGTCGCGAAGACCGACAAGATCTTCTATTCCGCCGCCGCAGGTATCGGCAATCCGGTCGTCTATGTGGGCTCCAAGACCGGGCGCGACGGCATTCACGGCGCGACCATGGCCTCGGCCGATTTCGGCGAGGACAGCGAGGAAAAGCGTCCAACCGTCCAGGTGGGCGATCCGTTCACCGAAAAG
Source organism: Sphingomonas sp. (assembly GCA_002707985.1). Classification (GTDB taxonomy): domain Bacteria; phylum Pseudomonadota; class Alphaproteobacteria; order Sphingomonadales; family Sphingomonadaceae; genus Sphingomonas. The sequence goes on from PAOI01000017.1 coordinate 22,271, forward strand.
CTGCTGATCGAAGCGTGCCTCGAACTGATGGCATCCGACGCGATCGTCGCGATTCAGGATATGGGCGCGGCGGGCCTGACCTCTTCGTCGGTCGAAATGGCGTCGAAGGGCGGCGTCGGCATCGAACTGGTGATGGACGATGTCCCCCAGCGCGAAACCGGCATGACCCCCTATGAAATGATGCTGTCGGAATCGCAGGAACGGATGCTGATGGTGCTCAAGCCCGGCCGGGAGGTCGAGGCTGAGGCGATCTTCCGCAAATGGGAACTGGATTTCGCGGTCATCGGCACCGTCACCGACACGGGCCGGATGGTGCTGAAATGGCAGGGCGAAACNGTNGCCGANATCCCGCTTGGCCCGCTCGCCGANGATGCNCCGCAATATGACCGCCCGTCGGTGCCGACACAGCCGCCNGCGGAAATCGAAAACCCGCCCGAATCGATGCACATNGTCATGGATCTGGTGCGNCTGCTGGGNTCGCCCGATCTCGCCAGCCGCCGCTGGATCTGGGAACAGTATGACCACATGGTCGGCGCCGATACGGTGCAGCGCCCCGGCGGCGATGCCGCNGTCGTCCGCGTCCATGGCACGCAAAAGGGGCTGGCGATCACCACAGATTGCACGCCGCGCTATTGCTTCGCCGATCCGGTCGAGGGCGGGAAGCAAGCCATCGCAGAGGCATGGCGCAACCTGACGGCAGTCGGCGCCAGGCCGCTCGCCGTCACCAATTGCCTCAACTTCGCCAATCCGCAGCGCCCCGAAATCATGGGCCAGTTCGTCGGATGCCTCGAAGGGATGGGCGACGCCTGCCGCGCGCTCGANTTCCCGATCGTGTCCGGCAATGTCAGCCTGTATAATGAATCGAAGGCGACCGGCGGCGGTTCGGCGATCCTGCCGACCCCNGCGATCGGCGGTGTCGGCCTNCTNGCCGACTGGTCCAAATCGGTCACNATCGGGTTCAAGGGCTTTGGCGACGCGATCCTGATCGTCGGCGAACGCATGGGGCATATCGGCCAGTCGCTCTGGCTGCGCGAAATCTATGGGCGCGAAGGCAAGGATGCCGGCCCGCCCCCGCCTGTCGACCTCAAGGCGGAAAAGCGCACCGGCGATTTCATCCGCTCGGCGATCGAACAGGATCAGATCACGGCCTGTCATGACGTGTCGGACGGCGGCGTNGCGGTNGCNGTNGCGGAAATGTCGCTGGCATCGGGGATCGGCGCGCATATCAACGAACCNCAGCCNTTCGGCGTNGCCGGCTCNTTCTTCGGCGAGGATCAGNGGCTCTACATCGTCACCGTCAATGACGGCGCGCTTGCCGACTTCATGGCNGCNGCGGACAAGGCCGATGTTCCCGTCGACCTGCTCGGTCGCACGATCAAGAACCGCATCATCTTCGAACTGGAAGAAGGCGACTGGTTCGTTGCGGTCGATGATCTGCGCACCGCGCATGAAGGCTTCTTCCCCCGGCTGATGGAAAGCGAAGTGACGGGCTGAGCCCTGCACAAGGCAAGGCGGTCGTTGCGATTGCTTTGAATCAAGGACGCGCGCGGCGTTTCAATGTCTGCTATGCCGTGCACGTAAACCAGTCCGGTTTGCTCCGATTTCAGGGGAACCGACGATGACCACCGCCGATCTGAATGCACCGCTGGCCCAGCAGCTTGGCCTGACGCGGGGCATGCGCAGCTGGTTTTGCCATATGCCCGATCATCTGCGCGACGCGATTGCGCCCGAAGCAATCGGCATCGAAGAACAATCCACCGCGTCCGACGGCATGCNGGCGGCGGTCATTTTCGTCACCGATCGCGCCGATCTGGCCCGCAAACTTCAGGCGCTGCGTCCGTTGCTTCAGCCCAAGGGCTTTATCTGGGTGGCCTGGCCCGATCGCGGCGATGTCGAAACCGATATCACCGAAGACGCTGTCCGCGATGCGGCGGAGCCTGCCGGGCTGCTGCACGAGGCCCGGCTGAATCTGGATGATGTTTGGTGCGGACTGAAACTGGTCCTGCATCCCGCGCATCGACAATGATTCATCGGGTCGCGCAAAAATGACCGCAATGGAATTGGGAGGGGAACTNCCCTGGCGCCCCTATCCCGAGCTGTCCGATGAAGAGCGCATCGCCAGGGCACGTGCGTTCTACGAATTGATGCGCACGCGGCACAGTTGCCGCGCGTTCAGCGATCGACCGGTGCCGCGCGAAGTGATCGAACAGGCGATCCTCACTGCCGGCACTGCGCCCAACGGCGCCAATCACCAGCCCTGGCATTTCGCCGTCATCGCTTCTCCCGAAGCCAAGGCAGCGATTCGGGTGGCTGCAGAGGAAGAGGAGCGCCGTTTCTATGGCGGCAGGGCGGGCCCGCAATGGCTGAACGCGCTTCGGCCGCTCGGCACCGATGCCGACAAGCCCTATCTNGAAATCGCGCCGTGGCTGATCGTCGCCTTCGCGCAACGNCGCGGCGGNCCCGACCCCGATGACGATATGCAGAATTACTATGTGACCGAAAGCGTCGGCATTGCGTGCGGCCTGTTGCTCGCCACGCTGCATCAGGCCGGTGTCGCGACGCTGACGCATACGCCCAATCCGATGCGTTTCCTCAATCGCGTCTGCCGCCGNCCCGAACAGGAAAAGCCGCTGATGGTGATCGTTGCCGGGCACCCCGCNGACGATGCCACCATCCCGGTTCATGCCGANCGGAAAAAGCCGCTGGATCAGATTTCCAGCTGGATCTGACANCGCCCCTCCCCCGGCTGGTGCGAANCGCCNNGNGGGTGTATCNCGGACGCAATACGGGGGGGAGAGGCTATGGCGNCNATNNCGCCTGCGGGACAACGTCATCTGACGCTCGATACGGTGCGTGGCGTCGCGGTGATGGGCATTTTGCTGCTCAACATCGTCGCCTTTTCCATGCCCGAAGCGGCCTATATCAATCCCCGCACCTATGGCGGCGCGACCGGAGCCGATCTGGTCGTCTACCTGATCAACTATGTGCTGTTCGACGGGAAGATGCGCGGGCTCTTCTCCTTCCTGTTCGGCGCGTCGACGCTGTTGGTGATCGAACGCGCCGAAGCCGCCGGGACAAGCCCTGCCCGCATCCATTATGCACGCATGTTCTGGCTGTTCGTGTTCGGATATATCCACCTGCTGCTGATCTGGTGGGGCGATATCCTCGTCCATTATGCGATGATGGGCATGATCCTGTGGTTCTTCCGCAAGATGCCCGCGCACCGGCTGGTGATCGTCGCCGTGCTGCTGCTGGCGCTGGAACTGGCAATCATGAGCTCGATTCCGCTCTGGGCCTGGGCAATTGAGCATGGTCATGCCGGCACACCAGAGGAAACCGCGAAACAGGCCGCTTCGCTGGCAACGATGGTCGGAGTTCCCGACGCGGCGAAACTCGCCGCCGACCTCGCTCTGTATCGCGGTGACTATGCCGGCATCCTGTCGCATCGCGTCGAGACGAAGGGGCTGCTGCCGATCCCCCTCTTCCTCTATGTCGGCGCGGAAACGCTGGCCTATATGCTGATCGGGATGGCCGGATTGCGCAGCGGCATGCTCCCCGGAGCATGGCCGCGCGCACGTTATGTCCGATGGCTGATCGTAAGCTTCGGCATCGCGATCCCGGCCTATGTCGCCTGTTCCTGGTATATGCTGCGCGAGGATTTCAGCATGTTTGCCATGGCGCTTTGCGTGATGGCGATTCCGGTGCTGTTCCGCCCGCTGATGATCCTCGGCTGGGCCTGTGTCATCATCCTGGCGATGCGTCCGGGAGGAGCGCTTACCGAACGGGTCGCCGCTGCGGGCAGGATGGCGTTCACCAACTATCTGATGACGTCGGTGCTCTGCACGCTGTTCTTCTATGGCTATGGCCTTGGCTGGTACGGCTATCTGTCGCGCTTTCAGATTTACGGGGTGGTGTTCGCGATCTGGGCGCTGATGCTTCTCTGGTCGAAACCCTGGCTGACTCACTTCCGCTATGGCCCGCTCGAATGGCTCTGGCGCAGCCTTTCGCGAGGCCGGGTGCAGCCGATTCGCGGCGGTGCGATCGCGACCGGATGAGACAAGCCCGGATATCACGGTCAAACTTTTATTGAGAACCACGTGCAATAGCATTGCGAATCAATATCATTAGCCCTAGATTGCTTTTTGAGGATGAGAGGGCGCGATGGTTGTTTGCGTTTGCAATGCTATTCGGGAGCAGGAAGTGCGCGAGGCCGCACGCAGCGGCGCGCAGAGCGCCTGTCAGGCCTATCGCGCGCTCGGACGACAGGCCAAATGCGGTCAATGCGTGCCATTCGCACGTGAGATCATCGCCCAAGAGCGTGATGCTGCATAGCATTCGCATCTAAAAAAGCGGCAGAAATCCGCCATTTTTGACTGGCCATGCCAGCTGCGCACGCGTAGGATTCGCGCCGACACGCAGATAACAGGGACATGGCGATGAAGGGCGACACCAAGGTAATCGAGTATCTCAACGAGGTGCTCAAGAACGAGCTCACCGCCGTAAATCAATATTGGCTGCACTATCGCATGCTCGACAATTGGGGCGTGAAGAAGCTCGCCGATTTCGAGCGGCACGAATCGATCGATGAAATGAAGCATGCCGACCAGTTGTCGGAACGCATTCTGTTTCTCGACGGTCTGCCCAATTTCCAGCTGCTCGGCCGTCTGCGCATCGGCGAGAATGTCGAAGAGGTTCTGAAGGCCGATCTCGCGCTCGAAATGGAAGCGATCGCGGTGTTGCGCGACGCCATCCAGCATTGCGAGGAAGTGCGTGATTTCGTCAGCCGCGAACTGTTTGTCAGCATCCTCGAAAGCGAGGAAGACCATGTCGATACGCTGGAGCGTCAGTTCGACATGATCGCCCGGATGGGGCTGGAAAATTATATCCAGCTCAACAGCAAGGCCGAAGAAGGCGACAGCTGAGCACCGCTGCCGTAAGTGTCAGAAACGCTCGGGATCGCTCGACATTTCAGAGGATGCCGAGCGGCCCTAGCGCTCATACCCCATGACGGGGCGCTTCCCGAACGCATTGCGGCGCGCGACGAGCGGATTGCTTTCCCGCTCGAGCAGTTCGAGCGTCGCTTCGAACAACGGGCGCAACTGTACGACATGTTCCAGCGCATCGCTGGGCGTGTCGCGGCGCTCGACGCAATTGCGGGCGATGACTTCGATCTCCTCCGCCAGATCGGCAAGCGGATCGGCGCCGAACTGGCGCGCCTCGCCCTTCAGCATATGCGCGGGATTCACCAGCATGGCCGCGCTCTGCGCGCGCATCGCGGCCTCGATCTGTTCGACCGACTTGATCCCGTCTTCGCGGAAATAGCCCAGGATGCGCGCAAAATTGGCGCCGAGTTCGGTTCTGAACCGACCCAATTCCACCATGTTTACGAGCGCCGCCGCGTCGGACATGTCGTTACCCTGATTACGCCTACTCTTAGGGCTATTAAATCAGGCCGGTAAATATCGGGTTATTCCGATCCGATTCGAACGATGAATTTCGCCGTCTCTACCCGGATAAACACCGCCCCGGCCTGCAAAGCCGTCCGTTCGAGCTCCCCCGGGGCGACCGGATCGTCGGCGAGTATTTCGACTTCCGATCCGGGACTTGCATCGCGCAACGCGCGCGCCAGGCGGATCGCCGGCCAGGGACAGCGCATGCCGCGCGCATCGATCCGCGTTGTCATTCCTTGTCGCGGTCGAACGGGTTGCGCGGCGCGCGCAGGGTCAGCCGCACCGGCACCGCGCCGAAGCCGAATTCCTTGCGAATGCCGTTGACCAGATAGCGGCGATAGCTTTCGGGCAGCAGGTCGACGCGCGTGCCGAACAGAATGAAGCTCGGCGGACGGGTCTTTGCCTGCGTCACATAACGCGGCTTGATCCGCTTGCCGCCCGGCGCAGGCGGCGGATTTGCTTCGATGGCACGTTCGAACCAGCGATTGAGCTGACCGGTGGAAACGCGCCGCGACCACGCGTCGCGCGTTTCGAACGCGACCTTGATCATCGTATCGATCCCCTTGCCGGTGATCGCGGAAACGGTGAGCAGCGGCACGCCGCGAACCTGCGCGAGCCCTTCGTCGAGCGCCGCCTTGACGCCGTTGAACAGCTTGCTGGCGTCTTCGGCGACGTCCCATTTGTTCATGACGATGATCAGTGCGCGGCCTTCCTGAAGGACCGCGTCGGCGATCTTCAGATCCTGAACCTCCAGCCCCTTGGTCGCATCGAGCAGCAGCACCACGACTTCGGCGAAATCAACTGCGCGCAGGGCGTCGGCAACCGACAGCTTTTCCAGCTTGTCCTGCACGCGCGCACGCTTGCGCATCCCCGCCGTGTCGATCAGGCGCACCCGGCGCGCATCGCCGCCATCGGGTGGTGTCCATTCCCAGTCGATCGCAATCGAATCGCGCGTGATCCCTGCCTCGGGTCCGGTGATCAGCCGGTCCTGCCCGAGTATCTTGTTGATCAGCGTCGACTTGCCCGCATTCGGCCTGCCGACGATCGCCAGCTTGAGCGGCGCATCCGGAGCGTCGGGGTCCTCTTCGGGCTCTTCCTCTGCCTTGTCGATCCACGGAAGCAGCGCTTCGAACAGGTCGCCCATACCCTCGCCATGTTCGGCCGAAAGCAGCACCGGATCGCCGAAACCCAGCGCCATCGCTTCGATCGCGCCCGCTTCGCCTGCCCTGCCCTCTGCCTTGTTCGCGGCAATCACGACCGGCGCGTCGGCGCTGCGCAGCCAGCGGGCGATTTCCTCGTCGAGCGGAGTCACGCCCGCGCGTGCATCGACGACGAACAGCGCGACATCTGCCTCACGCACGGCGGCCTCGGTCTGCACGCGCATGCGGCCGGGCAGGCTCTGCGGATCCTCATCCTCGAAACCGGCGGTATCGATGATCCGGAAATCGACGCCGATCAGCGTTGCGTCGCCTTCACGCCGGTCACGGGTCACGCCGGGCCGATCATCGACCAGCGCGAGCCGCTTTCCGACAAGGCGATTGAACAGCGTCGATTTGCCCACATTGGGGCGGCCGATGATGGCGACGGTGGGAAGCGGCACTTTACGGGTTCCCCTGGTGGCGCGGCCATCGGCTGTGGTCGGCGGCCAGGACGCGGATCGCCCCGGCCCCCGGCATCAGCGGAAGGCCGTCAGCTTTCCTGAATCGTCAAGGACGTACAGGCTGTTGTTGGCGACGACGAGCGGCAACGATACCGATCCGTCAACTTCGGCGACCTGTTCGAAACTGCCATCGCTCGGCGAGGCGGAAATAATCTCCCCTCGGCTGTTGGCAGCCCACAGCCTGCCCCCGGCCAGAACGGGCCCGACCCAGGTGATCAGCCCCTTCTGGTCCTTCTCGTCGCGCCAGCGGCGCAGCTGCGAAATCCAGCGGATGCGGCCGCTGCCGCGCTGAATGCAGATCAGCTTGGCCTGTTCGGTGACGACGAAGATCCATTCGCCCGCCACCCAGGGCGTCGAAATGGAGGCGAAATTTTCTTCCCACAGACGCCGGCCCGATGCGAGGTCGAGCGCGACCATGCGGCCACCCTGCCCGACGGCATAGACGCGCCCCTGATCGATCACCGGATCGGCGTCGATATCCGAAAGCGAGGAAACCGATGTCGACATACTGGTGCGCGACAGGACATCGGCCCAGAGCTGGCGTCCATTCTCGTACCGATAGGCATTGAGTTCGCCCGAAGAGAAGCCGGCCACGACCGTGCTCTGTGCAACCGCCGGTGCGGCGACGCCGAACACGCCCTGTGTTTCGACGGCACCCGCCGAGGTCCAGACCACCGAGCCGTCATTCTGATCCAGTGCGAAGAACTGATTGTCCTGGGTTAGGACATAGACATGGCCGTTGGCTACGGTCGGAGCGCCGCGGAGCGGACCGCCGGGACGCACTTTCCAGATTTGGTCGCCGGTATCGGCGTTCATCGCGACCACATCGCCCAGGCCGTTGGTCGCATACAGCTTGCCCGAATCGAAGCTCACCCCGCCGCCGAACAGCGCCGCGCTGTTTTCGCGATTTTCCGAAGTCGGCTTGGCCCAGAGCTTCGCACCGCTGCCCGCATCAAATGCAAGCACCTGTCCTTCGATATCGACGACATAAAGGTGGCCGTTGGCGACCACGGGTGCCGCAGCGAGGCGTGCCCGCTTGCTGCCGCCGGCAATCGAAGCGCGCCATGCGCTGACCGGCGATCCGTTCAGCGTCAGATGGCCCATCGATTTGGAGGCATTGCCCCCCGGCTGGGCCCAGTTGGCGTTGGTCGCGGCGGCGGGCAACAGCACATCCAGGCCCGCGATCGTCGGATCGGCATCGACGCCGTTTTCCGCGACCAGAATCGGCACGCGCTGACCCACGGTCGGCGTGTCGCTCTTGCCGCCCTTGAAAATGCCGCAACCACTCAGGGCGGCGCCGGCGGCAAGCACCAGCGCCAGGCGATTCAGGTTCCTCATCGCGTGGTATTTCCCTCAGATTGTTCGTTTGCAGCGGGTTCTGCCGCCGTTGCTTCGCTGGTGGCTGCCGTGGCCGACGCATCCGCGCCGAGCACGCCCGCCAGTTGCAGGACGCGTTGGCGCAGCGAGTCGGGCACATTGTCCGCCTGCGCGATCTTGCTCAGCAATGCACCCGCTTCGCTGCGCTTGCCCTGTTTCATATAGGCCATGGCGACCAGTTCGCCGGCCGAACCGAACCATGGGCTGTCGGGAACCGCCAGCGCCTTGAGCCGGTCGATCACCTGGCTCGGCTTCATGCTGTCGAATTCGGCATAGGTGCGGCGGATCGTCGCCAACTGGCGGAACGGCTCGGCAACTGCCGGGTCCGATTCGATCTCGGCAAACTTGGCCGCGGCGCCTTTGAGGTCGCCCTTCTCGAGCAGGATGTTCGCCTGCTCCAGACGCGCGAGCGTGCCATAGCCCGCGCCGCCCGTCTTTGACAGTTCGGCCAGTTCAGGTGCGGCCTTTGCCTTCTGGCCACTGCTCAGATCATGGACGACCGCGTCGTAACGCTCGCCGCGCGCGGCAGCGGCGGACGTGCTGCGATGATCCATGTAGAGCCAGATCGCGACGCCCAGCAATATCGCGACCACCGCAACCACGATCCATACGCCATAGCTGCGCCAGATCCGCAACAGCTCCTCGCGGCGAAGCTCTTCATCGACCTCGCGAATGAAGGTCGGGTTCTGCTCGGGGGGAAGCGCCAAGAACTACTCCATAAACGGCATATGGGCGCGGACCTTAGCGTCGGCGACCCATTGGGGAAAGCGGCTCGATAGTCGCTCAATCGCGCGGCGCATAGACCTGATCCGCTCCCGGAAAGGCCCGGGAACGTACTTCGTCAGCATAGGTGCCAACCGCGGCGGAAATGCGGCCAGCCAGATCATCATAGCGTTTCACGAAACGCGGCGTGCGTTCGAACAGGCCCAGCATGTCCTCGGTCACCAGAACCTGGCCGTCGCACTGGTTCGACGCGCCGATGCCAATTACCGGGCAGGAAACCGCCGCAGTCACTTCCTGCGCCAGCGTTTCGACCACGCCCTCGGCAACGATCGCCGCGGCGCCGGCATCGGCAATCGCCTTAGCATCGTCGATGATCCGCGAATGCTCCTCGTTGCTGCGCCCGCGCGCGGCATAGCCGCCCAGCGCATTTACCGACTGCGGCGTCAGGCCGATGTGACCGAAAACGGGAATCCCCCGCGACACCAGAAACTCCACCGTTGGCGCCATCGCCGCGCCGCCCTCAAGTTTCACGCCCGCCGCGCCCGTTTCGGCCATGATCCGCGCCGCCGATTCGAATGCCTTTTCGTGGCTCGCCTCATAGGCGCCGAACGGCATGTCGACGATCACCACCGCATGATAGCTGCCCCGCACCACGGCGGCGCCATGCGCGATCATCATGTCCAGCGTCACCGGCAAGGTGGTGGGCAGGCCATAGATCACCTGCCCCAGGCTGTCGCCGACCAGCAGCACGTCGCAATGCGGATCGAGCAGCTGCGCCATCCGCGTCGTGTACGCAGTCAGCATGACGATCGGATCCTTGCCCTTGCGGTTGCGGATCGCGGGAACGGTGAGCCGCTTCATTGGAGCGGGCATCGGATTGGCACGGCTGGTCGCCGTATCGAGCGTGTAGGTCGACATGGTTCGCCCGATAGCGGTTCGCCGCGCCGCTCGCCAGCCGCTCGACCCGCAACGACAAAGTAATTTGACTCTATGTATGTTATTTTTTACATACCGGCTATCGAATCGAACATGGAGTTAAAAATGACCTTCAGGGAGAAAGTGCTTTGGGTCTCGGTAATCGCCGTTCTGGCGGTCTGGGGCCCCTATTTCCTCGGCCTCGCCACCACCTTGTCGGAAGGCCGAATCGATGTCGCGGCGAGCTTTGGCGGGTTCCTTCGTTCGGTCGTGCTGATCGTGCTGATCGAAGTGGCGGCAACCGTCGCGCTGGCGATCGCCAGCCCGCGCGAAGCCAATATGTCCGCCGATATTCGCGAGCGCGAATTCGCGATCAGCGCCTATCGCCCGGCATATTTCGTGCTGTCGGTGGTGGTCGCCGTGACGATGCTGGGCACGCCCGCGCTTGTCCATGTCGCCCCGGCCCTGCTGGTCGGCGATCCGGCCATGAGCATCGCGATCGTCATCGGCAACGCGATGCTGCTCGGCCTCGTCCTTTCCACGCTCACGTCGGACATCTGGCAGATCGTCCGCTATCGCCGGAGCGCCTGAACATGGAAAAGACACTCGATATGCCCTTCCGCGAAAAGGAAGCGTGGCTTGCGCTGATCGGAATGGTCGTCGGCTATGGCGGCTATTTCACGGCGGGCGCCGTCACTCAGGGGCAGCCTCAGGCCAATGTGCTCAACTTCGTCATCTGGTTCGCCATCGCCACCGTTGTACGGGTCGTGATCGAATTTGGCGGTCGCGCGGTGCTTGCGACCCGTTCGCCTAGGGAAGCCCGCGCCAAACCCGACGAGCGCGACCGCGCGATTGCCCAGCATGGGCTTGCGGCGGGCTATGGCGTGATGATGCTCGCATTGATCGTAGCGGGCGTGATCATGCCGCTCAGCGAGCCGGACGCCTGGCATATCGCCAATACCGGCCTGTTCGGACTGGTGCTGGCAGAGTTGGTGCGCTGCGCAGTCGTGGTCGCCGATTATCGCCGAGGCTGGCATGGCTAAAACCCCGCCCATAGCCAACCAGATCCGCACCCTGCGCTTCATGGCCGGGGAAATGACTCAGGCCGAACTGGGCGAGAAGATCGGCGTTACCCGCCAGACGGTGGCGGCGATCGAAGCGGGCAAATATTCCCCGACGCTCGAAGCCGCCTTCCGTATCGCCCAAGTGTTCGGCAAACCGCTCGAGGAAGTGTTTCAGTGGGAGGGCTGACCCCTCCCGCTTCCACCCTCACCAGGGCCATGATATGCCGTGCCGGCCGGAGGAACAGACCGATGAAGACACGCTCGCTTCTGTTGATCGCCATCGGGTCGCTGGCTGCGCTGCCCGCTTCGGCGCAGCAATGGCAGGTTGCCAAATCGTCGGGCCACGCGCCCGATCGCGCCGTCTATCTGGTCGATACCGCTTCGATCGCGCGCGCGGGCGATCAGGTCCGCTTTCGCACCATGACGGTCTGGGAACAGCCCACCAGCAAGGGCGACATCGCATATAACCGCTCGATCACCGACCGTGAGGCGAATTGCGCGCGCCACGGCACCGCGATCCTCACCAACAGCTATTATCTGAGCGGCCAGCTCACGGCTTCCGAGGAAATCGACGGCGCGGTCCAGCCTCACGAACCGGGCAGCGTCATGCGCGCGGTGGTCGATCTGGTGTGCGGGACGGGCAGCTATCAGACGCGCCCGCTCGGCGATCCCGAACCGATGGTGCGCAGCTGGCTCAGCCGGCACCAGTAACCGCGCTCAGCGGATCCAGCCCCGCCGGCGCGAATATTCGGCGAACCACAGCTCGGCGCCCGCCACCGCGACCAGAAATGTCGGCAACAGCATCCCGCTCCAGCCCTGCGCCGCAACCATATGCGTATCGATCAGCCCATAGGTGATCTGGATTGCGAGCAGACCCAGCGACGCGATGAACAGCGCCTTGGCGAGTACCGACCGTGTCATTAGCGCGACGCCGCCCATTAGCGTGCTCGCGACGGCAGCGGCGTAGACCGCCATGTACCATCCCGGCGCGCTATCGAAGAACATCCTGCTGGCAATCGCGGTGTCGATCGCCACGCCGCTGTAGAGCAGAAACGCAAGGCACACGACCGCGCCCCACAGCGTCGCGACGGAGGCAATCGTCGAAAACCAGCGCGGTGGCCGCTGGCGAATATATGCTGCCATTTTGGTCTCCCCCGGTCGGCGACCCTTACCGACCCGGAAAGCAAAACTAACGCAAATCAGTTTTCACCGAAATGCCGCACCGCGCAAAAGCGGCTCAGCAGAACGTCGCAGCGTAACGGTCCGCCGCGAATCCGACCATGACGCCGCCGGGATGCTCGATTACCGGGCGTTTTATCATCGATGGCTGTGCGATCATCAGCGCCGCTGCCTTGTCCGTGTCGATGCCGTCCTTGTCCGAGTCGGGCAGCTTGCGAAATGTGGTACCGCGACGATTGAGCAGCATTTCCCAGCCGACCTGTTCGATCCAGTGCATCAGCCGCGCGGGATCGACACCCTCCGCCTTGAAGTCGTGAAAATCATAGGCAACGCCATGTTCGTCCAGCCACGTGCGCGCCTTCTTCACCGTGTCGCAATTCTTGATGCCGTAAAACGCTATCGTCATCGCAAATCCTCAGCGAAACATGCAGGTGGTGCCCGCCCACAGGTCAGTGACGATGGCGTCGGCATCGTTGCCGTTCAACAGCCCGCCCATCTGCGAATCGCCGATCATGAACTCGCTGCCCAGCGTGCTCTCCGGCACCATCGTGACGACCAGCGTATCGGCCATTTCCGATCGCGTCGAACCGATGCCGATGCCGCTGGCAGTGGTGAGAAGGCTATCGTCGCCGCCCAGCGTCCATCCGACGAACCGGTCGTCCTGATAGAGCATCGAAAAATTGCCCTGATAATCGACGATTTCGAGCGGACCCGCCCCGCATTCGGAATTCACCGTATCGCCGATCGGTTCACCCAGTGCAGCGACTGCCATTTGCGAAGAGATATTCTTGCCGGTGCCGAACGCCGCGCGGCCGGTTCGGCCATCGGGATAGACATAGCCGATGCCGTCCGGTGCGAGCTGGATCTGCGCGCTCGCCTCGCCATCCGTCACTGCGCCATTTGCGTCACTGGCTGCAGCAACGCTGTTTTCGCCGACAGCGGCTGCATTGCCGCCCTCGCTCCCGCCACACCCGGCCAGCAGTGCCGCTGCAATTATCGGTGCCAACAGTTTCCGCATCGCATTCCCCCTCGCTATGCTTCCGTCAACCGCGCCTTCCCGCATCGTCCTGCGGCACCTTGCGGTGCCGAAGGATCAGGCCGCAATCCCGCCCCGCGGGCCGTCCTGCGGCACCTTGCGGTGCCGAGTGATCAGGCCGCAATCCCGCCCCGCGGGATCGCGAGTCCTGATCACTCCCACTCGATCGTGCCCGGCGGTTTGGACGTATAGTCATATACCACGCGGTTGATCCCGCGCACTTCGTTCACGATCCGCGTCGCGACGCGCGGCAGGAAATCGCCCGGGAAAGGGAACACCTCCGCCGTCATTCCATCGGTCGACGTCACGGCGCGCAGTGCGAGCACGCTGTCATAAGTGCGCCCATCGCCCATCACGCCCACCGTGCGCACCGGCAGCAGCACTGCGAACGCCTGCCAGATCGCATCATACAGGCCCGCGTTGCGGATCTCCTCCAGATAGATCGCATCCGCCTTGCGCAGGATATCGCAACGTTCCTTGGTAACTTCGCCCGGAATGCGGATCGCCAGCCCCGGTCCGGGGAACGGATGCCGTCCCACGAATGCGTCGGGCAGGCCCAGTTCCCTGCCCAGCGCGCGCACTTCGTCCTTGAACAATTCGCGCAGCGGCTCGACCAGCTTCATGTTCATGCGTTCGGGCAAGCCGCCGACATTGTGATGGCTCTTGATCGTCACGCTCGGGCCGCCGGTAAACGACACGCTTTCGATCACGTCGGGATAGAGCGTCCCCTGCGCCAGGAAATCGGCGCCGCCGATCTTCTTCGCTTCATCCTCGAACACGTCGATGAACGTCTTGCCGATGAACTTGCGCTTGGCTTCCGGGTCCGTAACCCCGGCAAGACCGCTGAGGAACAGCGTTTCGGCATCCACATGCATAAGCGGGATATTATAGCTGTTGCGGAACAGCGACACGACCTGCTCCGCCTCGCCCGATCGCATCAGCCCGTGATCGACGAAGACGCAGGTCAGCTGATCGCCGATCGCTTCATGGATCAGCACCGCCGCGACCGCGCTGTCGACGCCGCCCGAAAGGCCGCAGATCACTTTGCCATCGCCCACCTGCTCGCGGATTTCCGCGATCTTGGTGTCGCGGAACTCCGCCATCGTCCAGTCGCCCGAAAGGCCGCAGACATGCCGCACGAAATTGGCAAGCAGCCGCCCGCCATCGGGGGTGTGGACCACTTCGGGGTGGAACTGCATCGCATAATAGCGGCGATCGTCATCGGCGATCACGGCAAAGGGCGCGCCGGGGCTGGTCGCGACGACGCGGAAACCGGGCGCCAGCTCGGTCACCTTGTCGCCATGGCTCATCCACACCTGATGCGTCTCGCCTTCGCGCCACAGCCCATCGAACAACACGCAGCTATCGTCGATTTCGATAAAGGCACGGCCGAATTCGCCGCTGTCGCCCAGCGCCACCTTGCCGCCCAGCTGCTCCATCATCGTCTGCTGGCCGTAACAGATGCCCAGCACCGGCACGCCGCTGTCGAACACCATATCGGGCGCGCGCGGGCTGTTCTCGTCGAGCACCGATGCGGGCGATCCCGACAGGATCACGCCCTTGGGCTGCATCCGTTCAAAAGCCTCTGCGGCGGATGTGAACGGGGCGATTTCGCTGTACACGCCGGCTTCGCGGACGCGGCGGGCGATAAGCTGCGTAACCTGGCTGCCGAAATCGACGATCAGGATGGAATCGGGGTGCTGGGTCATGCCCCGGGCAGATAGCAGATGCGTCGGTGAGGGGAAGTGCGGCCGCGCGGTTTAGTCCAGGTCGTGAACCCATAAACGAAGATACACCGGCACTATAGCGCCCGGAGAGGTCGAGTCGGTTGCAGAACAGCCGTGTCGGACGCTGTCAGGTCGTGCCCAGCAATTCGCGCAGTTCGGGCGCCATGCGCCGTTCGAACACCAGTTCGGCGAATTCGAAGTCCTCCAGCGTGTCGATATCGACCGATGAGCCCGGCTCGGCGCGCAGCGCCTTGATGCACGACCCCGTCATCGACCCTTGCAGGATCGTCGCCGAACGGATCACATCGATCTGGCCGGTGTGCCAATAGGTCGGCGGAAGGCTCTGGCGCGGCATGTTGAACGGCTCGGCCACACCCTCGATCGTCAACAGCGGCTCGAGCGTGTCTTCCGCGCCGATCTTCCACATCTTGTAGGGCGGATGGGGCGCTGGGACGACCGATCGCATGCAACTGATCCCGGGCTCGGCGATCATTCGCGCAACGGCATCATCGATCCACGCGGTGCGGCGAAAGGGCGTGGTCGGACGAAGCTGCACTACCAGCTCGGTACGATAGCCTTCCTCCGCCGCAAGCCATTGCAGCGCGTGGCCGAACACGTCGAGGTCGGTCGCGGTATCGGTGGCGAATTCGGGCGGGCGCAGGAACGGCACTTCGGCGCCATATTCGCGCGCCACCGCTGCGATTTCCTCGCTGTCGGTCGAACAGATCACGCGGTCGACAGATGACGACGCCCGACCCGCCGCGATGCTCCACGCGATCAGCGGATGCCCGC
Source organism: Sphingomonas sp. (assembly GCA_002707985.1). Taxonomy (GTDB): domain Bacteria; phylum Pseudomonadota; class Alphaproteobacteria; order Sphingomonadales; family Sphingomonadaceae; genus Sphingomonas. The sequence goes on from PAOI01000017.1 coordinate 38,194, forward strand.
CCAGCGATCGGACATTCTTACCCGGCAGCCCCTTGGACCCGCCGCGCGCGGGCACGATCGCGATCACGCCGGCGGGCGATTCCGTTTCGGTCCCCGTCATCGATCAGGCGACTTTACGCGCCTGATCCGCATTGCGGTCGGCGGTGCCGAACCATTGTTCCAGACGCGCGAGCGCAAGCCAGAAGCCATGGCCATCATTCTTGTGCCCCTGCCAGATTTCCGGAATGAAGCTCGCCTGTGGGCAGCGTTCGGAAACGACGCGGGCGATCGCGGCAAAGTCGATATTGCCCTCGCCGATCTGCAGCCCCTCGCCGTCGACGCCCTTCGCATCCACGATGTGCATATGCGCGGTGTACGGCGCGACCTTCTCGCAAAATTCGAGCATCGACCATTGGAAGGCGTTGCAGGCGAGCTGCGAGTGCGAAATGTCGAGACATACGCGCATCGCGTTGCGCGAGCAGAAATCGACGATTTCGTCCGGGTCCATGAACAGATTGTGATAGCTCTGCCCGCCGAAATGCCAGGGATAGGGCGGCATCGTCTGCGGAATGATCTCGACGCCCTCACGGTCCAGCTTCGAGAGGCTGTCTTCGAGCCGGGCCAGCAGTTCGGCGCGCGCAGACACCGGCAAAGCGCGCGCGGTGCTGAAACCGCCGACATTGGTGACGATAAGCGGCGTACCCGCCTTCGCGTGCCAGGGCTTGAGCGCACGTGTCACGTCGATCACGCGCTGCATCTCGCGGATCGAATGCGCGCGATAGGCGTCATCGGCTGACGTCAGATCGAGGATATGATCGCCAGCGAAGAGTTCCGGCGCATGGACGACATAGTCGATGTCCAGCACTTCGGTGAACCAGTCGGCCAGATCGACTTCCATGTCCTTGTAGGACAGATGGTATTCGAGCAGGTCGAGATTGGTCGCATCAAGCATCTTGCGATAATCGTGCCAGCGGACCGGAATGCCCCAGGGGCGATCGAAGCTATACGGGCGCGCCGCCGCCGTTTCGTCGTCGAGATCGGTAGGGAAGAAAGGCGAGCCGGCCTTGATCGCGCGCTGTGCGATGCGACCGATCAGCTCGCCGCGGCGATTGGGCTGCAGCCCCTGCCCCGGGCTTTGCACGACCACCATGGCGTCGGTGATCCGCGTGCCCTCGGCAATGTCCTCGACCGCGTGCAGGCTCTTCGCCAGCACTTCGCGGTTCATGATCTCGCCCTGGGTAATCACGCGCGCGGCATTGCTGCCGAGCGATTCCTCGACCGCACGGATGCCCGCGACCATCGCCGCCATTTCGTCGGGCAGCAACGAAACCTTGTGGTCATTGCCTTCCAGCCCGCGGTCGACGGTGAAATGCTTCTCAACGACACAGGCGCCCCGCGCGACTGCAGCGATCGGCACCTCCCATCCGCGCTCATGCCCCGAATAGCCGACCGGGCAACCGCCGATCTCGGCCAGACGATCGAGATAGCGCAGGTTGATGTCCTTGTACGGAGCCGGATAGGTGGAATTGGTGTGCAGCAGACAGAAGGGCGAACCGCCTGCCTGCAACAGCTTCACCGCTTCCTTGATCTCGCTTTCGCTCGCCATGCCGGTCGAGCAAATCATCGGCTTGCCTGTCGCAATCAGCGCGAGCAGCAGGTCGTGGTTGGTCAGATCGGCCGAAGCGACCTTGTACGCAGGCATGCCATAGCGTTCGAGCGCCTCAAGGCTGGGCAGATCCCAGGGCGTGCACATCGGCTCCAACCCGCGCTTGCGGCAATGGTCGAACGCCCGGAACATATCGTCCTGTTCAAGGCTGAAGCGCGCGAGCAGGTCGAGCGTGTATTGCGCGCCCAGATCCTGGGACGGATCATCGGCGCGGCCGCCGTCGCGATACAATGTCGTCATGTCGCGCATCTGGAACTTGGCGCAATCGGCACCGGCATCGGCGGCAAGATCGACCAGCTGGATAGCGAGATCGAGGCTGCCCTGATGGTTATTGCCGATCTCGGCGATAATGAAACAGGGGTGTTCGGCGCCGATGCGACGATCGCCGATGACGATCTGCTTCGGCCCCGACAGCGCGATCGCGACGACGCGACCATAGCCGTCGACAAGCGGAATTGCGCGGATGCGGTCGGAGAAGTTCGCCTGAATCTTCTCGGCCGGCGTATCGGCCGGCAGGCTCGTGAAATTCGTATTCGCGATTTCGCTGACGCGCGCATTGATGTCGATGCTATCGCCTTCGATCATCCAGCGGCGGATGTCGCCATCGGTCAGGATGCCGACGGCATGCCCGCTTTCCTCGATGACACAAAGAAAGCCGGATTTGTTGCTGCTGATCTTGCTGAGCGCCGTTATCAACGTCTCATCGGCAAATACCAGAAATTGCGCAATACTGCGTTCAATAAACACGCCAACCCCCAAAATCATATCGGCAGGACGAATCTCAAAGCCGTCGCTGNTGATAAACTATGTTGCGCCGCGATGTAACACCGATGCGGACGTCCGTCGCCGAAAGCAGGAAAATTTGGGACACGTTGAAGTGNNTGCCCGCAATCGCGCCACCGNACTGCGCNGATTACGCGGCGCCAGCCANGGTCGCAAAATCGGAAGAGGGAACCAGTTCGACCCCNACGCCGCTCAACAGATGCGCCACAGACCGATCCCCGAAATATGCTGCGTCGCAATAATAGTCCGAGCCAAAATCCAGGCACCGCAAATCCGGGCGGATCAGCCGCAGCGTCACCAGCCCGGTACAGCAAAAACCGATCACCGTCGCGGCGGGGATATCGCCNGCCATTGCCTCGATCGACACGCCNTCNCCGATGACTTCGCAATGCTGCAGCCGGTCGAGCAAAGGGCTTTCGCTCGCACGCGGATGGCGTTTCAGGTAGAAATGCTTGTACGGCAGCGTGCCAAGCCAGGCAGTGAACCGGTCCTGGAACTCGGCGAACTGGTCTTCGGACATCCACAGGTGAAGACCGGTCATCACGATCATTGCCGCGTCCGGGTCGGCCGGNGCGCTCGGCGGAACCTGCGGGAAGGCAACGGTACGGACCTTTTCCGGCGGCGCGACGAGATGGTCNGGCGCGAAGCTGTANACNATATCGGTCTCGGGTTCGAGCGATCCCGACAGATGCCGCGTCGGCTCGCGCCATTTCAGCCCGAGCAACCCGGCGAATACCGGCTTGATCTTCGTCCGCCATCCGTCACGGTTGCGGAGCTGAATGTCCTGATAGTTCATGATCCCTTCGGCCAGGACGGCAATTTCCATTTCGGGATGCTTGGCCGCGACCGCGAAAACATGGTTGGTCAGCACATTGTCGTTGTTGATCAGCATCACCAGCTTGATGTCGCCGCTGGCCAGCAGCGTNCGGATGAGCTTCGCNGCCGCGCGATAATAGCCGATCAGCCTGACCTGCCCGGCCATGCGGAACGATGGCTGTACGCCATAGTCGACGCGTTTTGCGCATCGGTCGAGCCAGGGATGGTTGAGTTTGCGCATCACCACCACGGCGACGCGATCAAGCGCAATGCCGCGTTCGGCGAGCACGGCTTCAGCGATCGCGGACGAAATCTCGTTGTTCACGAAAACGATTGTGTCGATCATCTCATGCCGCTTTCCGCTTGTGCGNTGCTCACGCCACTTGCCGCAATTCGTGCAACTTGGCCTCGAACTGCTCCAGAATTGCGGTGCGGCTCCAACGCTCCATCGCCCGCTCCCGCGCGGCGCGGCCCAGCCTGTCGCGCAACGCGGCGTCGTCGACCAACTGTTCAATCGCCCGGGCGAATGCAGGCGCATCCCCCGGCGGCGTCAGCAGCCCGCAACCTTCGACTTCGTCCGCCAGGCCCGTACCCGGCAAGGCCGTCGCCACCACTGGCCGCCCGGAGGCAAGCATGTTGGTGAGCTTTGAAGGAAGCACCAGATCCGCCGCGCCGCTGATCTGGGGCAGCAGATGGACCGAGGCCATGCCGAGCAGATCCGAAAGTCGCTCGCGCGGCTGAAGGTCCTGGAACATGATATTATCGAGTTCGGCTGCCTGTTCGGTCAGCCGNGCCCGGTTCGGNCCATTGCCGCACACAAGGAACAGCAAGTCCTTGCGATGCCGCANCAGNCGAGCGGCTTCGATGACGATCTCGATGCCCTGCTTGTTGGCGATGTTGCCGGAGTAGATCGCGACATGCGGCCGTTCGATCCCCCATTCAGCGCGATAGGNCGANGGCCCTTCCAACGGCACGACTTCATCGACATTGGCCCAGTTGCGGAATTCGACGATGCGATCGGCCGGAACGCCCTTTTCGAGCAGTTTCGCGCGCATCTGCGGAGAAATGGTGCTGACCCGGTCGGCGATAATTGCCCAGGATTCGAAACGACGCGCGGCATTGGCCAGCAGTCCGTCGCCCTTGAGCAAATTGGTGGCGAAGGCGGCTTCGACTTCGAAATCCTGAATATGCAACCACAGCTTCGCGCCGGCGCGACGGGCCGCGCTGCGCGCCGCTCCGACGGAGATCAGCGACGGCGCAATCGCAATGACGATGTCGGGCCTGGCGCGTTTGACCTCCCGCATCATCGCGCGGTGCGCCTGCACGGCAAAGCTCAGATGATGCGCGAGGCGACGCTTCCCATCNGGATTGGCGGGAACATAGGCCGGCACGCGNACAATGCGCACGCCCTGCTCCTCAGTAACGCGCCATCCGCCGCCCGCATAATCCGGGTCCACTTTCCACTGCGGGTAATAGGGTTTTGCACTGACCACGGTCACATTGTGCCCGGCGCCCGCAAGATACTGCGCCATGCCAGCAGTATAGGGCCCTATCCCCACCATTTCCGGGGCGTAGTTGATCCCGAGAATAAGGATGTTCATCGTCGGCCCCCGCTCAATGCGCTGCCGCTTCGGCCTGNTCCGCCGGGGCGACATTGGCGAGGAACCATTGATAGGTGCTCCGCACCCCCTCCTCCAGCGCGACCGACGGTCGGAAACCCAGCGCGTTGAGGCGGCTGGTGTCCATCAGCTTGCGCATCGTTCCATCCGGCTTGCCGGCATCGAAGGNAATCTTNCCTTCAAACCCGGTGATCCGCGCAATCAGCTCNGCCAATTCGCGGATCGAAACATCCTCGCCATAGCCGACATTGATATGGCTNAGCATCGGCTGGGTATTGCGCTGATATTCTTCCGCCGGGAGGTCGAGGACGAAGATCGANGCTTCCGCCATGTCGTCGACGTGCAGAAACTCGCGNTTCGGCGTACCGGTGCCCCAGATCACCACTTCATCGGCACCATCGCGCACCGCTTCATGAAAACGGCGGATCAGCGCGGGCATCACATGCGAGTTTTCCGGGTGGAAATTGTCCCCCGGCCCGTAAAGGTTGGTCGGCATCACGCTGCGATAATCGGTGCCATATTGCCGGTTATAGCTCTCGCAAAGCTTGATCCCGGCGATTTTCGCGATGGCATAGGGCTCGTTGGTCGGCTCNAGAATGCCCGTCAGCAACGCGTCCTCGCGCATCGGCTGCGCGACTGCNCGCGGATAGATGCAGGAGGAGCCCAGAAAGAGCAGTTTGGCGACGCCGGCGGCATAGGCCTGATGAATGACATTCGCCTCGATCATCAGNTTTTCGTAAATGAATTCAGCNGGGTAGGTGTTGTTGGCGTGGATGCCGCCAACCTTTGCCGCAGCGAGCACCACCGCATNGACCTTCTCCGCCGCGAAGAAATCACGCACCGCAGCCTGATCCGTCAGATCGAGTTCGCGATGGGTGCGCGTAACCACTTCGTCGCCGCGCCCGGCCAGCTTGCGACTGATCGCACCGCCGACCATGCCGCGATGACCAGCTACATAGACGCGCATCGCATCTCTCCTTGTGTCAGGTTTCCAGGGACACGGGCATCTGAAACCCGTGCTCCTTAAGCAGTGCGTGACGCTTGGCGACCTTGAGGTCCTCGCTCACCATTTCCTCGCACATGGACTGGACCGTGATTTCGGGCACCCAGTTCAGCTTTTCCTTGGCCTTCGTCGGATCACCGAGCAGCGTTTCGACTTCCGCCGGACGGAAATAGCGCGGATCGATGCGAACGATCACGTCACCGGCAGAGACGGCGGGTGCATCGTCACCGGTAACGGCATCGACAATGCCCACCTCGTCCACACCCTCGCCTTCAAAGCGCAGGGTGATGCCCAGATGCGCAGCCGACCATGTGATGAATTCGCGCACGGAATATTGGACGCCGGTGGCAATCACGAAATCTTCCGGCTCGTCCTGCTGCAGCATCATCCACTGCATGCGGACATAATCCTTCGCATGGCCCCAATCGCGCAGCGAATCGATATTGCCCATGTACAGGCAGGGCTCGAGCCCCTGCGCGATATTCGCCAGGCCTCGCGTGACTTTACGNGTTACGAANGTCTCNCCGCGGCGCGGGGACTCGTGATTGAANAGCACGCCGTTACANGCATACATGCCATAGGCTTCNCGATAATTGACCGTGATCCAATATGCATAAAGCTTTGCAACCGCATAGGGCGAGCGCGGGTGGAAAGGCGTTGTCTCGCGCTGCGGGATCTCTTGCACCAGGCCATATAATTCGGATGTCGAGGCCTGATAGAAGCGTGTTTTCTTCTCCAGCCCGAGAAAGCGGATCGCCTCCAGCAAGCGGAGCGTTCCAAGCGCATCGACGTCAGCGGTATATTCGGGCGCTTCGAAGCTGACTGCGACATGGCTCTGCGCGCCGAGATTATAGACTTCGTCGGGCTGAATTTCCTGAATGATCCGCGTCAGGTTCGACGTGTCGGACAAATCGCCATAGTGGAGCTTGAGATCCGGCGAAGGCGTGTGCGGATCCTGATAGATATGATCGATACGCTGGGTATTAAACAAGGAGGCACGGCGCTTGATGCCATGCACCTCATATCCCTTCTCGAGAAGGAACTCGGCAAGATAAGATCCGTCCTGACCTGTCACGCCCGTGATCAGGGCTACTTTCTTACCGTTCAACGCCTATTCCTTTCAGCTGAGAAGCAATCCGCAGGACAATGTCCTGGTGCCCGAACCTGTCGCTCGCCCGATTCTACCTCGCGTAAATCGACCAAGGTTCAATATGCATTGCAGATCGATCGACCGCACGCGCCTGATGATGCCATGTGCAAAAGCGGCGGCGTTCCCCTGATTTTTCAAGATATCCCTTGTTTGGCATCAAAGGCTGTCGCGTGAGCGCGAACCGTCGCCCATCGATGGCTTGCCTGCGCGCGCGCGGCAAGGGTTTAGAAGGATAACCGCGCATCAGTTGAGTGAGCCGACCACGAATTTGAAGACCCCGCTCCAGCCTATGTTCCAGCCCGATGGGTCACCTAATCACTTTTCGCCCGGCACCGTCAACGGATTAATGCTGCAACTGCACAATCTCTTCCCGCGGGCATTGCAGCGCAATTTTCCGCGCTTCGGTTCGCCTCCGGCTTTTCCGGCGAGCGAGCACAAACACCTGGCATCGGCATCTGCATCCGCCCCCTCCGATACAGGAAGATGCGACGCGACCGGCCGCTATCTCACCGCGCTGCGAAATTGCCACCGATTTCCGGCATGTCGGACAGCTGGCTACCGTCTGAGCGAAAAGCGGGCCGCGAAACCCACCGCCGGAAGGAGAACGGCAGACGGAACTTATTGTCCGGCAGGCGCGCCCGGAGCAGCTTCAGGCGGACCTTCGCCACCGGGAGCCCCGCCGCCCGGCGGCATGCCGCCCTGCTGCATCATCTGCTGCATCTGGATTTCGCGCAGTTCGGCTTCGGAAATGAAGTTCAGCATCTCGACGTCGAAAACCAGCACCGAATCCTTGGTGATACCGGTCATCGGCGGAGGATTGTTGCCATATCCCTGCGCCGGCGGAATCCAAAAGCGATAGCGGCTGCCCTTGGGCATCAGCTTCAGAACATCGTTGAAGCCGGGAATCGCGTCGCCGATCCGCATCGGGGATGAAGCCTCGCGCGGCTGGAACACCTGGCCGTTGCGCAGTCGCCCTTCCATCGACACCAGCGTATAATCGCCATCGTTCGGCGTCGGGCCGGTGCCGTCGCGGAGCACTTCATACTGCACGCCGGACGGCAGCGTGCGGATGCCCGGCAGCGCGCCGTGCACGGCAAGGAAACGATCGGTCTGCGCGTCGGACAGGCTGGCGGCCACCGCGCCGCGCGTGCCCTGCCATGCCAGAAGCACGGCTACCAGCGCCGCAGCGATCAGCCCCAGCCAGAGCCACAGGAGATAGCCTTTTTTGACAGGCTGCAGCGGCACCGCCGTGACGGACGACATGATCGGTTTCCCCTCGCGCGGGCGCGCGGCCCGTTTAGCTTCGCTTGAATATGCGCACGCTTCCTATGCGGAAGGTGCGCGGTCGCGCAATGGCTTAACGCGCACCGTCGCGTTCGGCCCGCTTGCGCTCGAGCTTGCGCGCGCGGCGGACGGCGGCAGCGCGTTCGCGCGCACGCTTTTCGCTGGGCTTTTCGTAGTGACGGCGGAGCTTCATCTCGCGATAGACGCCCTCACGCTGCAGCTTCTTCTTGAGCGCCCGCAGCGCCTGGTCGACATTATTGTCGCGAACGATGATTTGCATAAGGCCGTCTGACTCCGATCTTCGAATAATAGAATAGGGTTCGCGGGAACGCATGCTCCCGGCGTTGGCGGCGCCCCTAACAGGCGAAAGCCGTCTTTTCAAGCGCAATCGCCCGCAAAATCGGGCTTTCCGCGTAGCCTATATAGGAAATGTGACGCCCGTTTTCCAGCAGGTCCGCCGCACCAAGTGACGTCAAAGGATGATGTCGCCCCCGCGAGTCGCCAGCACGCGACCGATCGTGTCGAACAGCGAATCCATCGCCACCGGCTTGAACATCACTTCGTCCGCACCGGCTTCGAGACAACGTTGGCGTAAATCGACCGCCGTATCGGCAGTAACGACGATCAAGGGCAATTGCGCCTTGGCATCGTCACGCCCGCGGATGCGTCGCAACGCTTCCATCCCGTCCATGCCAGGCATGCGCAGATCGACCAGCACGACATCGAAATCCTGCTGTTCGATCGCCGCGAGCCCCGCCGGGGCATCCGCAGCCTCAATCATCTCCGCGCCCGCCACGTCGAGCATGTCCTTGACGACCCGACGGTTCATCGGATCGTCCTCGATAAACAGAATTTTCATTCGCCATGGCCCGAACGGGCGGGGGCGACGGCTGCGACCTTTTTCATATCCCCTCCGCTATCGTCTCATGCAGCGTGCGATACAAGATCGCTATTACCGCTTTCGCCGGTAATTTGTTTCACATCTAGAACAAGTGATCCAATCAAAGTTTCGCCCCGCAATGGTTTTTGCACCACTTCGCGGGCGCCGGCCGCTTCCAGCGCGGCCCGCATATCCGCGTCCGGGGCTGCCCACAATATCGTCGTGGGCACACCGGTTTCGGTCAGGGACTTCAGTGTTTCCATGGGGTTGTCACCGCCGGCCTTCAGCGTGGCCTCGTCCACGAACAACTGGCCAACCCCGCCTTCGGCCAGCGCGGCGAGCGCTTCGTCGGGCGATGCGGCAAAACCGATACCCGATACAAAAGGTGCCAGCACGGTGCGGATCGCGCTGCGTGCAATCGGGTTGCGATCGAGAACGAGCACGCTGTTGCCCGCCGATTGTTTCGACTCGCCGGCCGGCGCCTCGGCAAGGGTGAAGGGAAGATCGATCGAGAATGTCGACCCCTGCCCCTCGACGCTCGACACCGAAACTTCGCCGCCCAGCGCGCGGGCCAGGTTGCGACAGATCGACAGCCCCAGCCCGGTGCCGCCGAAACGCCGCGTAGTGCCCGCATCAACCTGTTTGAACGATTCGAAGATCTCCTCGCACTTGTCCTGCGGAATACCGATCCCGGTATCGCTGACGCTGATCCGCATCTGATGCGTCCCCGCACCGTCGGGCTCTCCCGCTATCTGCCTGGCGGAGAGAGACACCTTGCCCTGCGAAGTGAATTTGAGCGCGTTGGAGAGCAGGTTGAAGACAATCTGCCGCAGACGCCCGGCGTCGCTGACGATCCATTCAGGCGCCTCGTCGACATCGAGCTCGAACGCGACTCCCTTTGCGACTGCCTGTTCCTGCCACATGCGCGAAACGTCGCGCAGCGTGGTCTTCAGGTTCATCGGCACCGCTTCGACGGTCAGGTTGCCCGTCTCCATCTTGGCCAGATCGAGGATATCGTCGACCAGCGCGCGCATCGTCATGCCCGCGCCATGGACCACGCCGATGCGATCGCGCATCGTTTCGTCGAGCTGCGAATCAGACAGCATCACCTGCGTCATGCCCAGTATGCCGTTGAGCGGCGTGCGAATCTCGTGGCTCGTCGTGGCCAGAAATTCGGTCTTGGCCGCCAGCGCCTTTTCAAGCGCGACGTTGGTCAAAGCCAGATCGGCGTTGGCGGCGCGCACTTCGTTGCGGCTCCGCCGGATCGTGAACAGCCCGACGCTCAGCAACACGATCACGATCAGCGTGGCGCCGCCCAGGCCATAGAAGATGATCCGCTGCCAGCGCGCACGCGATTTTTCATACTCGACCGTGCGGCGCAGTTCGTCGGCCTTCAGATTGGCGATCCGAAGCTCCTGATTGGCATAGTCGAACCGCGCGGCCATCAGCGCCGCATTGGTGGTCGTGGCCACCTTGGCAGCTTCAGTCGTCAACCGCTGCAGCGCCTCGAGATGCTCGAGCGCGCGCGTCGGCTCGCCGGTCTTCGAGTAGATCATATAGGCGTAGAGATGCGCCTCCCGGAACGCCAGCGACGTGTCCGTCAAGTCGACGCCCGCAAATGCCTGGCGGATCAGGTCGCGCGCTCTGGGATAATTCTCGCGATAATAGGCGACGCGCGCCTGCGTCGCGAGCAATTGCTGGCGAAAGCCGTCGGCGTCCGACCCGCGGATCAGGGCAAAGCCCTGCGCCAGCGTGTGATCCGCTTCGTCCAGCTTGCGCCACTCCGCCTGGTTCCGCGCAAGATTGCCCAGGATCCGCGCTTCCAGCAGCGGCTCCTTCATCTCGCGAGCGGCGTCGATCGCAAGGCGATACTCGCGCTCGGCTTCCGCATACCGTTCCAGCGCCAGCAGCACATTGCCCCGACGATTATGCAGCGACAAGGAAAGCGCAGGGTCGCCGTCATAGGTCTCCGACGCTTGCCGATAATAGCGTTCGGCACGATTGCTGTCGTTCGCCGCCCAATAAAGCGTGCCGATGCTCTGCAGCGCGATCGCCTGACTGCGCCGTTCGCCAAGTTGCTGATAAATGCGATAGGCCTGCTGGAAATCGGACAGTGCCGCCGCCGCCTGATCGTCGCGCTGACGCAAGGTGCCGCGGGTGATATACAAGTCGCCGCGGAGCTTGAGCGGCCCGGATATCGAAGCAATCAGACGCAGGCCGTCGGCGACCAGCGGATCGGCTCCGGCCGCATCGTTGGTGCGCCAATGGGCCTCGGCATCGAGCCAGCGGACTTTCGCCAGCGCAACCGCGCGCAGACGCGGATCGTCGATCCGCTGCGCGATATTTTCCGCTGTCTGCAAATCGCCGCGCGCCTGTGCCGGCGCTGCCATCATATTGGCGAGGACGCGCGCAAACGCCTCTTTCAGCGAGGGAGGGAACTGATCTTCCGGATTGGCCGCGATCTGCTGCGGGCTGGTTTGCTGCCGGGCATCAGCGGTCTGCGCGGATACCGCCCCAGGCGCCGCCGTGGCCAGAACCGCCGGTATCGCCAGCATCGAAAGAAGACGGAAAATGCGCATCACATCACGGCATTTCGCAAATCGGGCTTAATAGGCCCCTAAACCGGTCGCTCAGGCGCGTTTCCAGAAAAGCTCCGGACGCAGGAAGCTCGACGATTCATTGCCGCCGCCGCCGACATGGGAATCGTCATCTAGGAAGCGATGAAATGCCTCGATGCCGAGCGGACGGCTGATCAGATAGCCCTGCACCATGTCGCAGCCCATGACGCTGAGCAGTGCCAGCGCCGACGGCGTTTCGACGCCTTCCGCCGTCACTTCCATTTCCAGCGCATGCGCCAGATCGATCGTTGACCGCACGATCAGCGGATCGCGGTTGCTGGACGCCAGATGGGTGACGAACATCTTGTCGATCTTGAGTTCGCTGGCCGGGAGCTGCTTGAGATAGGCAAGCGAGGATAGCCCGGCGCCATAATCGTCGATCGCCAGGATAACCCCGATATCGGCGAAGGATTTGAGATTGTGGATGGCGGTTTCCGGATCGCGGATCACCGAGGTTTCGGTGATTTCGAACCCGATCTTCGCACCACTGCCGCGAATGATCTCGCTCGCTTCCTCCACGAAGTCGGCATCGCCGAGCAACAGGCCGGAAATATTGATGAAGATCGGAAAATCATGCCCGGCCTGGGCAAGCCGCCGCTGATCGGCGATCACGCGGTTGAGCGCCCAGATCGTCATCGTACCGATCTCACCCGCCTCTTCGGCGACCGAAATGAAGTCGCCGGGCAGAATAAGGCCGCGCTCGGGATGCTGCCAGCGAATCAGCGCCTCGGCGCTGGCAATCTCCTGCCGCCGCACATGGACCTTGGGCTGATATTGCAGGAACATCTCGTCCCGGGCGATCGCCCTTGGCAATTCGCGCATCAGCGTCATGCGGTCAAAGGCCAGATCGGCGTGCATCAGATCGCGAATCACGATCCGATTCTCTTCATGTGCTTCTTCCAGCGCGGATTCGGCCGCTTCGATCAGACGCACTGCGTCATATTCGAATGCCGGCGCAGCCGCAGCGCCGAATGCGAGCTCGATCTCCAGATCCTCGCCGTCGAGATCGACCGGTGTTTCGAACAGGCGGCGGATACCCTCGATCTCGACTGTCGCAGTCTCGGCAGTATCGCGCTCGAACGCGATTTCGATCAGCGACCGGCCGACGACGGAGATACGCAAATCGGGATAGGACGCCCCCAATCGAGCCGCGATATCGCGCGCGAGCAGATCGGCACGCGGACGCCCGAGATGCCTGCGAAGCGCCGGAAAATTCATTATTTCACAGAGACATAATAGCGTCCAGCCGCGAGAGACCCGAGACCGGTATCCCGCGCCCGACGCCTGTTGCTGGCGCAGTCCGCCAATGGCGAACCGTGCTTCCGCACCGGCAGGCAGCCCCGCCGGCACTGCTGCGCCCGCCTGTGTTGTCGGCACCTGAGGCCGGTTTGTCTCGATCCCTGAAGACATAGGCTGCCGACATTGAGCGACACCGCTGAAGGAATGGTTAAGCGAACCGCCAATTTCGCCGACAAAAGATATCCTTCTCCGTACAATTCCGAGTTGATTTTCAGTTAACAAATGTTTAACCAGAACCCTGCGCGCAAAGCGCACACTGGGAGAATAAGAAATGTTCGCGTTCAATCTTCTTTTCCGCGACGGTGCCAGCGGCGACGACATTCAGCCGATCTAAATCCGTTTGCATGGGCCGGGCCGGCGTATCGCCGCGAGGCATGTCGCCGGCTCGGGCCATATTTCGAGACCTTCAGGTCTGCCATTTACCATAGATATGCGTCCCCAAGACTGATCGGGGCGTGGATCTCTGATCTGAGACGGCATCGGTTTCACCGGTGCTTTTTTTGTGTCCGGGCGCCTTCGCCTCGCGACAAACGGCGCTCCGCGCAGAGCGCGACCTTGCCCGACCGGAAAAGCCCGTTTACGGCCCCGCTGCATAAGCGGGAGACGCGTAGTGCGAATAGCGATGATCGGCACGGGATATGTTGGCCTGGTATCCGGTGCGTGTTTTTCTGATTTCGGTCACGAAGTGATCTGCGTCGACAAGGACGCGCGAAAAATCGATCTGCTTGAGCAGAATATCATGCCGATCTACGAGCCCGGCCTGGCCGAGCTTGTGGCGAGCAATGTGAAGGCCGGGCGCCTGTCCTTCACGACCGACCTTGCCGTCGCGGTACGGGATGCCGACGCGGTATTCATCGCCGTCGGCACACCGTCGCGCCGCGGCGACGGTCATGCCGACCTTTCCTATGTCTTTGCTGCCGCCCGGGAAATCGCCGAGAATCTGAGCCGGGATTCGGTAATCGTCACCAAATCGACCGTGCCGGTCGGCACCGGCGATGAAGTCGAGCGGATCATCAACGAAGTCGCTCCCGAAAAGGGCGCGATGGTGGTCTCCAACCCCGAATTCCTGCGCGAAGGCGCCGCGATCGAGGATTTCAAGCGGCCCGATCGCGTCGTCATCGGATCGGAGAATGACAAGGCGAGCGAAGTGATGCGGCAAATCTATCGCCCGCTGTCGCTCAATCAGAGCGCGCCGCTGTTGTTCGTCGGCCGCCGCACATCGGAACTGATCAAATATGCGGCCAATGCCTTTCTGGCGGTCAAGATCACCTTCATCAACGAGATCGCCGATCTGTGCGAGCAGGTCGGCGCTGACGTCCAGCAGGTTGCGCGCGGTATCGGCATGGACAACCGCATCGGTTCCAAATTCCTGCATGCCGGGCCCGGCTATGGCGGATCCTGCTTCCCCAAGGACACGCTGGCGCTGCTTAAGACCGCGGACGACAATGATACGCCGCTGCGCATCGTCGAAGCGACGGTCCAGGTGAATGACAGCCGCAAGCGCGCGATGGGACGCAAGGTGATCAAGGCGATGGGCGGCGATGTGCGCGGCAAATCGGTCGCGATCCTGGGCCTGACCTTCAAGCCGAACACCGACGATATGCGCGACGCGCCGAGCATTTCGATCATCCAGGCGCTGCAGGACGCCGGCGCGACCATCCGCGCCTATGACCCCGAAGGCGTCGAGCAGGCCAAACCGCTGCTCAAGGACGTGCTGTTCAGCGACAGCCCCTATGCAGCCGCGGAAAACGCCGATGCGCTGGTGATCGTCACCGAATGGGATGAGTTCCGCGCGCTCGACCTGACGCGGATGCATTCTTTGCTCTCAACGCCGCTGCTCGTCGATCTGCGCAATATATATCCGCCCCAGGAGGCCGCCCGCGCTGGTCTTACCCTTGTCAGCGTAGGGAAACCGAACGGTTAACTTTATTACAAATCTGGATAATCCAAGTTAAACCGTCCCCATGCGATACGCGGGCGGTGGTGGATTTCTGCGATGAACGGGTGCAAACACTGGCTAAACGCAGTATTGATATTGCGTAAGCTCTGGGCAGAGACCCCGCAGTTTTGTAATGCTGCGGTGCGGGATTCGCGGGTGCCAGCTTAAAGTCGTAGAGGGGCCAACTCATGGCAGGAAAACGGGGGACGGCGTGAACCTGGGCTATGGTAGCTTGAAAGCGGCTGCGCCGGCGAAGGTTCAAAACGCGCCGCGCCTCAACGGCAGCAGTTTGCGCATTCGCGTTTTCACGTTGCTGGCATTGCTCGATTCGCTGTGCATCGTCGCGTCCTATTTTACCGCCAGTCTGATCTACAAACCTGCTGGCACCGGCAATCAATGGCTGGCGATCGCCCTCGCGATCCTGCCGGTATTTCTGGTCATCGCGATCAACTGCAAGGCTTATTCGGCCGAGGTGCTGCGGCGCCCGACAAAGGGGACGTTGCGCGGATTGCAGGCGCTGACGGTGGCCGCCGGCGCCGTGATCATGGCCGCCTTCTTCCTCAAGAGCAGCGAAATGATCTCGCGGCTCACCTATTGCATCGGCTTCATGATTTCATTCGCGGTCATGGCTCTGGTGCGCGACATTTTCCTGCGCAAGGCAGCGCGGCTTTTCGGCAATGACCCCTTTGCCGTGGCACTGATCTGCGATGGCGATCAGACGATCCCCCAGGATGGGTTTTCGCTTGTCCTCGCCGATCCCGACATCGATCCGGACAATCATTGCCCGATGATGTTCGACCGGCTTGCCCATGCCCTGAAGGGCGTGGATCGCGTGGTCGTCTCGTGCAAGCCCGAACGCAGGCTGAGCTGGGTGACGGCGCTGAAAGGCGCCAATATCCACAGCGAAATCGTGATTCCCGAACTTCAGCTGCTCGCTCCGCTGAGCGTCGGGCACTGGAACGGGCGGACGACACTGGTGATCGCTCAAGGGCCGCTCAGCATGTTCGACCGGCTGCTCAAGCGCGCTCTGGATCTCGCCGCTTCGACGATGGCGCTGGTGCTGATGGCGCCGTTTCTGCTGATCGTGGCAATCGCGATCAAGCTCGACAGTCCGGGCCCCGTATTTTTCGTGCAGACGCGCATCGGTCGCGGCAACCGCATGTTCCAGATGCTCAAATTCCGCAGCATGCGCGTGAACAAGACCGGACAGGACGGCACGACTTCGACCGCGCGGGACGATGACCGGATCACCCGCGTCGGCCGGATCATCCGCAGCACCAGCATCGACGAACTGCCCCAGCTGATCAACGTGCTGATCGGGGACATGAGCATCGTCGGGCCGCGCCCGCATGCGATCGGATCGCGGGCGCAAAACAAGCTCTTCTGGGAAATCGACGAACGCTATTGGCATCGCCACGCCACCAAGCCCGGCCTTACCGGACTGGCGCAGGTACGTGGTTTCCGTGGCGCCACCGACCATGAGTCGGACCTGACCAACCGCCTGCAGGCGGATCTCGAATATCTCAGCCACTGGTCGATCTGGAAGGATTTCCAGATCATCATCATGACGTTCAAGGTGCTGGTGCACAAAAACGCTTACTAGGGCATCCGGCCCTGCGGCCTGCCTGTCTCGCCGATTCCGGACTGCGTTCCCGGCGGCGCAATCCCCGCCAGACCATTGGCGTGGATCTTCCGCACCAGATCCGCATGGCCCCGACTCCCCGTCTTGGCATAGATTTTCTTCGAATAATTGCGGGCCGTCTCCACCGTCAGGCCCAGCGCATCCGCAGCCTCGGACAGCGAATGCCCCGCAGCCAGCGCAACCGCCAAGCGCGCCTCGCTTGGCAGGATGCCGAACACATCGACAAGCAACTGCTCCGCCCGCACCGTGACCGCAGATTCGTCATGCAAGGTGGCAAGCGCCACCGCTTCGCTCGGCCAGACACCCGGCGACCGCCGCACAGCGCCGATCCGAAGATGCAGCAGCGGATCATGGCGGATCACGATCCCGCGCGCCGGCGCATCGGCAGTTGCAGCGCACTCCTTCAGCATCGCGCCCAGCAATCGCTCCGGAGCGGGATCGGCGAGCGAAAGCCGTGTACCCTGAGCGCCGTGAAGCAACTGCACATCAGGCGAATTGGCTGCATCGACAAACGACGTCGCCAATATGATCCCGGCCGCGTTCAGCAGGAACCAGCCACTGGTATTGCTGCCGGCGCTTTCCGCAATCGCGGCACGGTCCTTCTCCCGTTCTGCGATTGCGGCGGCGCGCCCGGCCGCTCTTACGAACGGATAGAGCTGCCGAAGCACCGCGCCGTCGGATGCGCGAAACACATGGTCTGCGAACACGCCCAGATGCAGCGCTCCTGCATCACCGGGTAGCGGTATATGCATTGCCAGCACCGCATCGGCATCGATCCGGCGCAAAATCGCCGATACTTCGCTCTCCCCCAACAGGTCCTGCAGCTCGCCGGTCGAATAAATGCGTTCGGCGCGCATCTTGGGATCGAGCAGCGGCGCAACCAGTTCCGCATGGTCCCGCACATCACCGGCAGATCCCACGATGGTGACACCCGGCATCGCCACCCCGTCCGGACCGCGAGCGAGCAGTACTGCGAACCGAGCACCGGTGCGGGACAGGATGGCCGCCAGCAATCGTTCGCGACCGCCGGCGTCGAACCGGCTTTCGATCAGCGAAACGATCAGATTCTCTTCGATGCCACCGCGCAAGCTCACAGGAAATCCGTATACCCTCCCAAATGGGAGGTCCAGTCCGTCCCTTTCGTCGCGAAATGGAGATAAATGGAAGGATCATCGTGAACGCGCCGACTCTCACCCATCTCGCCCGTCTGGAGGCCGAGAGCATCCACATCATGCGCGAAGTGGTGTCGGAGGCTGAAAAGCCGGTGATGCTCTATTCGGTCGGCAAGGATTCGGCCGTGATGCTGCATCTGGCGAAAAAGGCGTTCTACCCCTCCCCGCCCCCATTCCCGCTGATGCATGTCGATACGACGTGGAAATTCCGCGCGATGTACGAATTGCGCGATCATGCTGCGGCAGAAGCTGGCATGGAGCTGATCGTCCACCAGAATCCGGAGGCGAAGGCAAAGGGAATCAATCCGTTCGACCATGGCGCGCTGCACACCGACATGTGGAAGACAGAGGGCCTGAAACAGGCGCTCGACAAGTTCGGGTTTGACGCAGCGTTCGGCGGAGCGCGGCGCGACGAGGAAAAGAGCCGCGCCAAGGAGCGCATCTTCTCGTTCCGATCGGCCAGTCACCGCTGGGACCCGAAGAACCAGCGCCCCGAGCTGTGGAACCTCTACAACGCGCGCAAGCACAAGGGCGAGAGCGTCCGCGTGTTTCCGCTCAGCAACTGGACCGAGCTCGATATCTGGCAGTACATCATGGCCGAGGGGATCGAGATCGTACCGCTCTATTTCGCGGCGCCCCGCCCCACCGTAGAGCGCGACGGCCTGTTGCTGATGGTCGATGACGACCGTTTCCCGCTCAAGCCCGGCGAGACCCCGGTCGAACGCTCGATCCGTTTCCGCACGCTCGGCTGCTATCCGCTGACCGGCGCCGTCGAAAGCAATGCATCGACATTGGCCGAAGTCGTACAGGAAATGCTGCTCACTACGACTAGCGAACGCCAGGGTCGCGCCATCGACAAGGATGAAGGCGGCGCCGGCATGGAGAAGAAGAAACAGGAGGGCTATTTCTGATGGCCGCTCAGGACAGCAGCTACAAGGTCGATGCACTGATCGCGCAGGATATCGATGCCTATCTCGACCAGCATCAGAATAAGAGCCTGCTGCGCTTCATCACCTGCGGATCGGTGGACGACGGCAAATCGACGCTGATCGGACGGCTGCTCTATGATTCGAAGATGATCTTCGAGGATCAGCTCGCCGCGCTGGAGGCGGACAGCAAGCGCGTCGGCACGCAGGGTCAGGAGATTGATTTCGCGCTGCTCGTCGACGGACTCGCCGCCGAGCGCGAACAGGGGATCACGATCGACGTCGCCTATCGCTTCTTTGCGACCGAAAAGCGCAAGTTCATCGTCGCCGACACGCCCGGCCACGAACAATATACCCGCAACATGGTGACCGGCGCATCGACCGCCGATCTGGCCGTCATCCTGATCGACGCGCGCAAGGGCGTGCTGACGCAGACGCGGCGCCACAGCTTCCTTGCGCATCTGATCGGCATCCGGAACATCGTGCTCGCGGTGAACAAGATGGATCTGATCGGGTACAGTCAGGACGTTTTCGACCGGATCGTCGCCGACTATCGCGAGTTCGCGAAGAGCATCGGGATCGAACACTTCGTGCCGATGCCGATTTCCGGTTTCAAGGGCGACAATATCACCGGTCCTTCGGAGAACACCCCTTGGTACACCGGACCCTCGCTGATCGGACATCTGGAAAGCGTCGATATCGATATCGACGCCGACCGGGCAAAGCCGTTCGCGATGCCAGTCCAATGGGTCAATCGCCCCAATCTCGATTTTCGGGGGTTCTCAGGAGTGATTTCGAGCGGCACGGTGAAACCCGGCGACGCAATCCGCATCCTGCCCTCGGGCCGCACCAGCACCATATCGCGCATCGTCACCATGAGTGGCGATCTGGACGAAGCGGGAGCGGGCCAGTCGGTCACGCTGACGCTTGCCGACGAGGTTGATTGCTCGCGCGGCGACGTGATTGCTGCCGCCGATCATCCGCCGCAGGTCGCCGACCAGTTCCAGGCGACGATCGTATGGATGGACGATGAGCAGATGCTGCCCGGCCGCGCCTATTGGATGAAACTGGGCGCGCGCACCGTCAGCGCAACGGTGCAGCAGCCCAAATATGCGATCGACGTCAACACCATGGCCGAACTCAGCGTAAAGACGCTGGGCCTCAACGATATCGGCGTTGCCGAAGTCTATACCGATCGCGATATCGCGTTCGAACCCTATGCCGACAGCCACGCGCTCGGCGGGGTCATCCTGATCGACAAGGCGACCAATCATACGGTCGGCGCGGGGATGCTCGATTATGCGCTCCGCCGCAGCCAGAATGTGCACTGGCAGGCGATCGATATCACGCGCGAGGCGCATGCCGCGCAAAAGAACCAGCGCCCGCGCCTGCTATGGTTCACCGGCCTTTCGGGATCGGGCAAATCGACCATCGCCAATCTGGTCGAAAAAAAGCTGTACGCGCTGGGCAAGCACAGCTTCCTGCTCGACGGCGACAATATCCGCCATGGCCTGAACAAGGATCTGGGCTTCACAGACGCCGACCGGATCGAGAATATCCGCCGCGTCGGCGAAGTCGCCAAGCTGATGACCGATGCCGGACTGATCGTCCTGACGGCGTTCATCAGTCCGTTCCGCGCCGAACGCGACATCGTCCGCGCGATGATGCCCGAAGGCGAGTTTTTCGAGATTTTCGTCGATACGCCGCTCGAAGTCGCCGAAGCGCGTGACGTAAAGGGCCTCTACAAGAAGGCGCGGGCTGGCCAGATCGCCAATTTTACCGGCATCGACAGCCCCTATGAGCCGCCGGAAAACCCGAGCATGCGCATCGACACGACTATGACGACACCCGAAGATGCCGCCGAAGCGATCGTCGAGGCGATCATGGGTGTGTGGAGCCCCGCGCTGTGACCGACGCCGAACTCGCCGCGGCAGTGGCCGAGGAAGCGGGCCAGTTGCTGCTCGCGATCCGCGAAGAGGGGCTGAACGGTCGCGCGCTGGGCGATGCGGGCGATCGACGGGCCAACAAGCTGATCCTCGACCGGCTCCGCGATGCTCGCCCGAACGATGCGCTGTTGTCAGAGGAATCGACCGACGACCGGGCGCGACTGGAAGCGCGCCGCGTATGGATCGTCGATCCGGTCGACGGCACGCGCGAATATGGCGAAGCACGCACCGACTGGGCCGTACATGTCGGCCTTGCCATCGACGGCGTGGCGACGACCGGCGCAGTCGCGCTGCCGGACAAGCAGGTTGTTTTTCGAACCGACCGGCCGACTCCACCCCCGCCCGCCCCCGCAAAGCTTCGGATGGTGGTCAGCCGCACGCGTCCCGCCCCGGAAGCCATAAGCGTTGCCAACATGCTTGGAGCGGAACTTGTGCCGATGGGCTCGGCCGGTGCAAAGGCAATGGCGGTCGTCAGCGGAGATGCTGACATCTACCTCCATTCGGGCGGACAATATGAATGGGACAGCGCGGCTCCGGTTGCAGTGGCCGGCGCGGCCGGCCTGCATTGTTCGCGGATCGACGGATCGCCGCTGGTCTATAACCGGCCCGATGTTTACTTGCCCGACCTGCTCATTTGCAGGCATGAACATGTGGATCGTATCTTTGCGGCATTGGCTTCGGCCCGAACCACCAACGGATGAACGGAACAGCTGAATTGCCGGGAACTTGCTTTTGGACTGGCTGAACGGGCTTGCCGGCCTGCTTGTCGGAATCGTCGTCGGCATGACCGGCGTCGGTGGCGGCAGCCTGATGTCGCCGCTGCTGATCCTGATGTTCGGCGTCGCTCCGGCCACGGCGATCGGCACCGACCTGTGGTTCGCCGCCATCACCAAGGCGGTGGGCGGCATCGTCCATCATCGCCAGCGCAACGTCGATATCGGTATCGTCGGCATGCTCGCCGTGGGCAGCATTCCCGCCGCGATCATCACCGGCTTTCTGATCTGGCAAAATGATGCCGAAAAGCACGGCAGTACCACGCTGGCCACTGCATTGGGCGCGGTGCTGATCTTTACGGCAGTGCTGACTCTGTTCCGCGCGCAGCTGGCGCGCAGGGCGATGGCGCTGTCGATCCGCTCGCACCGTGCCTTTCCGGCGCTCAAACGTTTCGCGACGATGCTCGGCGGCGCCATACTCGGCTGCCTCGTTACGCTGACGTCGGTCGGTGCCGGGGCATTGGGCGCTACCTTTCTGCTGATACTCTATCCGCGTCGCCTGCCGATCGCGAAACTGGTCGGCACGGATATCGCTCACGCCGTCCCGCTCGCGCTGGTCGGCGGGCTGATCCATCTCATGATCGGCACCGTCGATTTCGGCCTGCTCGCGATGCTGCTGGTCGGATCAATCCCCGGTATCGTGATCGGCTCGCGGCTCAGCCTGATCGTGCCGGAATCGGTCGTTCGGCCGCTGCTGGCAGTCGTTCTGTGTATCGCCGGTATCAAGCTGGTCTTGTAACCTGCAGGTCGATATGGCCTTCTATGCTGCGCTGTAGCATTCGTCATCGGATTGTCTTACGCCCGGCGCATGATCCGACCCGAAGCGTCGCCGGCATAAGGGAGATTTGCTGCGAATGACCAAAATCCGTTCGGTAATTCTCTCAGGTGGCTCCGGCACGCGCCTGTGGCCCATGTCCCGGCCCGAAAAGCCCAAACAACTGCTCGCCCTCACCAGTGCGCATACGATGCTCCAGATGACGGCGCAGCGCACGATCGGCGATGCGTTCCTGCCCCCGATCGTCGTCGCCAACGCCGCGCATGCCGATCAGGTGGAGGCCCAACTGAACGAAGCGGGCGCCGCTGCGGGGTCGATCATCCTCGAACCGGCAGGCCGCAACACCGCCCCTGCCATCGCGCTCGCCGCGCTGGAGGCCGATCCGTCGGAGGCGCTGCTGGTGATGCCTTCAGATCATGTGATCCTGGACGTCCCCGCCTTTCACGCCGCGATCGCTGCCGCGATGCAGGTGGTCGACAAGGGCGGGCTCGTCACGTTCGGCATTCAGCCCGATGCCCCGGAAACCGGCTATGGATATATCCAGATCGGCGACGAGGCTGCGCTGGGCGTCTATCGCGTCGAACGCTTCGTCGAAAAGCCCGATCAGGCAACCGCCGAAGCGATGCTGGCCGAGGGCGGTTATGCATGGAACGGTGGCATCTTCCTGTTCCGCGCCGACGCCTATCTTTCCGCACTCGGGAAATTCGCACCCGATATGCTGGAGGCCTGCCGCGCCGCCGTCGCGGAAGCGCGCCGCGAAGGCGTGCGCGTCTATCCGCAAGCCGATCGCTTCATGGCATGCCCTTCGGATTCGATCGACTATGCGGTCATGGAAAAAGCGGACAATGTCGCGGTGGTGCCTGTCGCCATGGGCTGGAGCGATGTGGGCAGCTGGGATGCGCTGCACGCGATCAGCGCGTGCGACGCCGAAGGGAATGTCGCGCATGGCGACGTGATCGCGATCGACACCTGCAACTGTCAGTTTCGTGCCGATCACGGCAAGAAAATCGCCGCGATCGGCGTGTCCGACCTGACCATCGTGGCCAGCGGCGACGATATCCTGATCCTTCCCCGCGGGCGTAGCCAGGACGTCAAAAAACTTATCGAAGCGATGAAGCGTTAAATTCGAAAAAGGGAAAGCCGCGCCATGACCGCCACCTTGCTCGCGACGCACCGTGTCGAAAAGCCCTGGGGTCGACACAATTTGTGGCCGGGCTTTCCCGATCCCGCTTCCGACGGCGAACCCGTTGGCGAGATCTGGTTCCAGATGCCGGGCAACGCTACCCCGGACCTGTTGATCAAATATCTGTTCACCAGCGAAAAACTGTCCGTTCAGGTCCATCCCAATGACGAACAGGCGCACGCCCGCGGATTGCCGCGCGGCAAGGACGAATGCTGGGTGATCCTCGATGCGGAACAGGATTCGACCATCGCGCTGGGCACCCGCGAGCCGATCGACCGCGATACGCTACGCGCAGCGGCGCTCGACGGTTCGATCGAGCATCTGCTCGACTGGAAACCGGTAAAGGCGGGCGACTTTTTCTATTCGGCTTCGGGCACGATCCATGCGATCGGTGCGGGCATCACTCTGATCGAAGTCCAGCAGAATTCGGAAACCACCTACCGCCTCTATGATTATGGCCGCCCGAGGGAGCTTCATCTCGACGAAGGCGTAGCCGTCTCCGATCCGGTCCCGTTCGAGCCGCACCCGATGCCCGGACGCGTTTCCGATGATCGCACGATTCTGGTCGAAGGGCCGAAATTCGTTCTCGAACGCTGGCCCGGCGGGCATCGCAACATCACCCTTCCCGAAAATGTGTCGGGCTGGTTGATTCCGGTATCGGGCGAAGGCGTGGTGGACGGCGTGGCTTTTCAGGCCGGCCAATGCCTGACGCTGGAAGGCACCTGTGAGATCGAATCCGCGGCTGGCAGCGATTTGCTGTTCGCCTATCCGGGCACGTCGCGCATCTAGGTCTCCGCCGGTCGCTCAACGCCAAAGCTCCGGATGCCGGAGCATCAGCGCCTGTGCGAGCACCAGCGTCTTGGCATCCGGCAAGTCACCTGCCTCCACCAGAGTTTTGAGCGTGTCGAGACCGATCTCGTGCACGCTGATACACTCATGTTCATCCGGCGCGCCGCCGCCCGGCCCGACGATGCAGTCCGCATCATAGGGCGCGAGAAATAGCTGGACCCGTTCGGTCGATATGGGCGGGATCGGCCAGATATTGGCGACGGGCTCGAGCGGACCGAGCGCCAGTCCGGCTTCCTCCAGCGCTTCCTGGCGAATGCGGTCGGTGGGCGCGGCGCTGTCCAGATTGCCGGCGATGGCTTCAAAAAGCGGCTCATGGCCCGCCGCGATCACCGCCGCGCGCGGCTGAGAAATCAGCATGGCGGTCCGCCGTTGGGGATCATAAGGCAGCACCGCGACTGCCGAACCGTTATCGAGAAGATGCCGCTCGACNGTGACGCCCCCGCTCATCGCGATTTCNAGCCGGAACAATTTGTACCAGCCGTCATAGACGAGCCTGGTGTCGGTGATGCGCGGTGTCATGCCCTCGGGCATAGAAGAATTTTGCAGCGCACAAAATGCCTGCCGGCGCGAACCTGGTATCCGTCACCTGCAATTCCGGGCGCGCCCATGCGGATCGCGGCACAACATAACGATATTCATTGACTCACTAGCGACTCGCGGATTCAGCGCGAGTCGCCAATAGACGAAGTCATTCGAACATGGTAAACGTCCCGTTTGGGGGAGGGGTTTACCATCGGACTTTGGTTCATCCTTGCGGTCGGTTTCAGCTTTGCCGGCTATGCGATCTATCTCGCCGGGCTTCGGCGCGAGATCGTGCGGCCGAACCGCGCGTCGTGGCTGATCTGGAGCGCGGCGACGGCGATGGAGGCGGTTACCTATGCCGCGCTCAACCCCGGGCTTGCGCAAGGGTGGATATTCGCGGTGTCGGCGCTCGCCTGCATCGCCGTGGTGATCGGAATCTGGCGCCGCTCGACCTGGGCAAAACCCACCACCGTTGAACTTTTGTGCATCACCGCCTCGCTGTCCGCGCTCGCCATCTGGCTGATCTTCCGCAACGCGCTATGGGCGCATCTGCTGGTTGTCGCGGCAGTGCCGATCAGCTTCTGGCCGACCTGGGCCAGCGTATGGCAGGACCGTTCGCGCGAACGCTCGCCTGCATGGGGCCTGTGGACCTTCGGCGATCTCGCCACGCTGCTGGTCGCCATTCGCGGGCCGCAGGTGGGCGTCGACGAACTTCTCTATATCGTCATCGAACTTCTCTGCCATGCCAGCGTCTGGTTCATGATCGGCCTTGCGACGATCAACCCGCTGCGTTCCTTCGGCATTCGTCGCGGCGGGCTGCTCGTGCTCGATCGCTATCGCCCGGTCCGCAACCTGTTCCGCGTCGATGAAAACCATCTGGGCAAGGCCGTATTCGCCGCCCGCGCCTTTGCCGAAGGTGACACGCTGATGGAATTTACCGGTCGCCGCTTCCGCTCGGACGAAATTCCCCGCTTCGCCCATGGCAGCATCGATCGATACGTCCAGGTGGCGCCCGATCGCTATATGGGCCCATCGGGCAGGATCGACGATTTCGTCAATCACAGCTGCGATCCCAATGCCGGGCTGCGTTTCGATGACGATCGCGTNTTCCTGATCGCCATCCGCGCGATCGCGCCGGGCGAGGAAATCAGCTGGGATTATTCGACGACGCTCGCCGAATCGAACTGGCACATGATCTGCGGNTGCCGCAGCGCNNAGTGNCGCCGGGTGGTCGCCAATTTCGAATCGCTGCCNGAGGAACGCCAGGAATATTATCGCGCCCGCAATCTGGTNGCNCCCTATCTGCGGCGGCGCGACGCGATTGCGCCGAAACGCCGCGCGGGCTGATCAGGCCGCGATATTCTCGCCGCCTGCCGTCATTCCGGTGGCGGCCTTCAGNGTCAGNATGGCGCGCGCGCCCTTCCCCATGCCTTCGCTCAGCAAGTCGAGCTTGCCTTCCATCGCGTTCATCGAATTGGCGCACCAGTGCAGCCCCAGCCCGCCCGATTTGTGCTTGCGCGTCGAAAAGCCGCGCTGGAACAAGGTTGGCGCATTTTCGGGATCGAACCCGTCGCCATCGTCGCGGATCACTACGCGCACCTTGTCCTTGTCCTCGGTGACGGAGACGGCGATGCTGCCACTCCCTCGCCCGGTCGCGTTGATCGCTTCGGCGGCGTTGCCCAGCAGATTGCCGACCACCTGGCTCAGGATCACGCGATTGCCCATCACCCAATGCGGCATCGACGGGAAGCTGAACGAAATCGAACATTCGCTCGAATAGCGGGCGATCGTNGCGTTCTGCGCTATGATGTCGGTGATGTNGCACGCTTCGAGCTGCGGGCGTTCATGCGCAGCTTCCTGCTGCTTGCCGATGATCTCGAGCACGTGATGCAGCGCTTCGCGACCCAGCTGAAGCTGTTGCTGCCGCTCGCTGCGTTCGCCCGCAGCCGCCTGCTGCGCCGCCGCCAGAAAGGCGACGAGCTTCTGCCGGCGCGCCGCCGGAATATCCTCGCGGGCCAGTTCGGAAAGCGCGCGATCGACCATCGCCGGATCGGCGCCGCCNCCCGTTCCCAGNCCCTGGCTGAGGATCGTACTGATCGGATTCAGCGCGTTGCGGACATTGTGCATNACCGCCACGGCGCTTTCCGAACGGCCCAGCTTGAACGACTGGACCTCAAGCTGCTCGCGCAGGTCCTTGAGCTGGCGAAGCATCGAATTGAAGCTGGTGACCAGGCTGCCGATCTCATCGGATCGCGGCTTTTCCTCCAGCATGCCGAGCGTTCCCGACTGACGAACCACGCCCATATGGCGCTCGACCCGCTTCAGCNGACGCAGCACCATCTGCCCGATCACCTTGCGCAGCACGACCAGCACAATGATCATCAGCAGCGAGGTTCCGATCGCCGCCAGCAACAACATCCGCCGGCCGAGCAGCGACATGTCACGCGGCACGGCATAGGCGGCGCTGGCAACCGTTTCGCCATTGGGTCCGCGCACCGGGACTGCGATATCCAGCCGGGCGGCATGCGGCGTGATCGCCACTTCCGGCAGGTCGTTGGCCAGCTTCACCTGTGCCTTGACCTGCAACAGGGTACTCAGCTGTTCCGATCCGATCGTTCGCGCCATCAACACGAAACCGCGCGNCGTGCCGGTNCCGTCGCTGCGGCGCNCGCGCGCNACGCCGNCCGCCGCNACGCTGTCGCCAAAACGCAGATAGAAACTGCCCGAACCTTCCGCATCCACGACGCGGGCAAGGTCGATGCCCCCGATNCGCCGGACCAGTTCGGCCTTCATCGCCGGNACGTCCCTGCCGTTCGCCGGGTCGATCCACCGCGCGATCACGACCGATCCGTTGTTGCGGATATAGGCCATGCCGTCGACGCTCAGATTCTGCATCGCCAGCGTCGAAAAGGATTCCTCTTCGAACGCCCGCGTCGGATGCTCCATATAAGCGTAGCTGTCGTTCCAGTCGCCATAGTCGCGGACCGCCGTTTCGACCTTGTTCGCGAAGTCGTCCAGCGCNGCGCGCGTCCGCTCGACATGCGCAGTGACGGCATTGTCCTCCAGCGACTTGAAGCTGGGCGTGATGACGGCGGCGAGCAACAGCGCAATCGCGATCGACCCGACCAGCCCCACGCCGGTCAGGATCAATACCAGCTTTCCNCCNAGCGACGCGGACGCAATTCCGCGCAGGCGGCGCACGGCGTCGCCCAGCACGCGTGNCATCAGCCGTGCGTCCCGTTTCCTGCTTCAAGCTCGACGACGTTCGCGTGCGGCGGCGTCCCGAGCCAGCGGCGCTCGGCCAGTTCCAGCGCCTCTTCGGCGGGAACCGGGCGGGCAAAGAAATAGCCCTGCATATGGCTGCATCCGGCGACTTTCAGCGTNTCGAGCTGGCCCTGGGTTTCGACGCCTTCGGCCACGACTTCGAGCCCCAGCGCGCCGCCCAGATGGATGATCGAATTGACGATCGCGGCGCTTTCGCGTTCGCGTGCCATGCCGTCGATGAAGCTGCGATCGATCTTCAGGCAATCCAGCGCGAATTTACGGATATTGTAGAGCGAGGAATAGCCGGTGCCAAAATCGTCGAGCGCGATCCGGAAGCCCATCTGGCGCAGCCGGTAGAGCGTTTCGGCGGCGCGCTCGGCATCGTCGAAGATCGCAGTTTCGGTGATTTCGATCTGAAAGCGGTTCGGCGCGACGCCATGCCGCTGCACCCGTTCGATGACATGGCCGACGAAATTCTGGCGGCGGAACTGGCGCGGGCTGAAATTGACCGACACATATTGCCCCGGCCATTGCTGCAGCGCCTTGACCGCTTCGTCGATCGCCCAGTCGCCCAGTTCGTGGATCAGGTTCGATTCCTCGGCGATCGGAATGAACATNGCCGGNGAAATCGGGCCGAATTCTTCGGTATTCCAGCGCATCAGCGCTTCGAACCCGACGATTTCCAGCCCGTCGCNNCCGACGATCGGCTGATAGGCGAGCTTGAGNTCGCCCTTGNNNATCGCTTCGCTGAGGCCNCCTTCGATCTGGCGGCGGAAACGGATCGATTCGTCCATGCTTTCGTCNAACACGCGGACGACNCCGCGTCCGGCACGCTTCGACTCGTTGAGCGACAGGTCGGCGCGACGCATCAGATCGACCGGGTCCTTGTCATTCTCCGGATCGGCGACGACCAGACCGATCGACGCGCTTCCCTGCACCGAATGGCCGAACACCTTGAAACTGGTCGAAATCGCCTTGATCACGCGTTCGCAGCACATCACCGCTTCATCTTCGCTGGTGACGCGCGACAGCAACGCGAATTCATCGCCGCCAAGTCGCGCGACCAGCGCCCCCTGGGGCACCGTTTCCTGCAGCAGGGTATAGACCATGCGGATCAGCTCATCGCCGGCCAGATGACCGAACGTGTCGTTGACCAGCTTGAACCGGTCGAGATCGAGCATCGCCAGCGCGAAACACTCGCGTTCGCGCACATGTTCGGTCAGCGCGCGCATGAAGGCGAGGCGATTGGGCGCCTCTGTAAGCGAATCGTGCGTCGCCATATGCACCGCCTTCGACTCATTGGCGGCGAGTTCGAGTTTCTGCTCCTCGAGTTGCTCGATCTTTTCAGCGAGCGACGCGCGGGCTTCGCGCAATTCGATATCGACGCGCCAGCGGGCGCCCAGCGCCGTCGCCGTCTGCATCACTTCCTCGGCCTGAAACGGCTTGGCGATATAGAAGATCTTGTCGGCCGGCCCGGCGGCGCGGCTGATGTCCAGCGGCGAGAAATCGGAATAGCCGGTGACGATCACCAGATTGATGTCGGGGTCCATCGCGCGGATGCGGCGTGCGGTTTCCTTGCCGTCGATGCCCGGCGGCATGCGGACGTCGATGAAGGCGACGGCATAACGATCGCCGGTTTCGATGCTGTTCTGCACCGCCTCGACCGCCTGCAGCCCCTGGTTGAAATGGTCGCAGTCGAATTCGACATCGTCGCCTGACACGATCGGCGCGTCGAGCACATCCGCCCCGTCATCGTCATCACCAAACAGCTCGGCCGCCATCGCGGACAATGCGGCGCCGCCGGCAGCGGCTTCACCGCGCTTGCTGAACACCTGGCGATAGCTGTCATGCATCGCCTGTTCGTCGTCCACGATCAAGA
Source organism: Sphingomonas sp. (assembly GCA_002707985.1). Lineage (GTDB taxonomy): Bacteria > Pseudomonadota > Alphaproteobacteria > Sphingomonadales > Sphingomonadaceae > Sphingomonas. The sequence goes on from PAOI01000017.1 coordinate 68,161, forward strand.
TACGCACCCGTCGTGCTCCCCCAAAAAAACAGCGTTGATACGGAGTAACCGCACGGCGTTAACCATAGGTAAAATTGCGGACCCAAGCTGCGCTATTCGCGTTCTTCATCCGATGCGCTTGCGGAATTTCCCGGCTGCGGTTCTGCGCAGCAGCGGGGAGTGCGCGAAGCCGTCGATTGATTTGCAGACGAATATCTCTACGAAAGCGACGATGGCTGACCCCATTGAAAATATGGAATCAAGATTATCCGCTTCCGGGTCAGCCGTGCCTGAGGACGATGGTGAGTTCCGGTCGATCGCGGATGCCGCGCCGATTGCCTTCTGGACGACCGGGCTCGATGGCAAACGCAGGTTCGTCAATCGCTATTATGCCGAGTTTCTGGGCGTCGATCATCAGACGGCATTGGAACGCGACTGGCGGGAAATCATCCATCCCGACGATTACGATCGGATCGTCACCGAATCGCTCCTGGGCGAAGCCAGCCTGAAGGAGTTCACCCTCGAGGGTCGCTATCGGCGTGGCGATGGCGAATGGCGCTGGCTGCGTTCGAAGTCGCAGCCGCGCTGGAACGAGGCGGGAGAGCATATCGGCTTTGTCGGCGTCGCCAACGACGTCACCGAAACCAAGCTGGCCGACATCGAATTGCGCGAGCGCGAGGCAAAGCTGCTCGCGCTGATCAATCAGGGTACGGCGGGCCTCAGCCAGGTGGACCTGCACGGCAGGTTCACGATGGTCAACGACCGTTTTTGCGAAATCTCCGGCTGGTCGCGCGAGCAACTGCTCGAGCGGACGATGCAGTCGATCACGCACCCCCACGACCTCGGCCGCAACGTCTCGCTGTTCAACGACCTGGTGCGCGACGGCGTGCCCTATTCGCATGAAAAGCGATATGTGCGCAGCGATGGCCGGATCGCCTGGGTAAATAATTCGGCGGCGCTGGTACGCGATTCCGAAGACCGACCGGTCGGATCGATCTGCGTCACGCTCGACGTCACGCAGCGCCGGGAGGACGAAGCCGCGCTGCGCAAGAGCGAGGAGAGTATTCGCCTTGCCGTCGAAAGCGCCGGAATGGCGACCTGGGAACTCGATCTGGATACGATGGAGGGTATCTGGTCCGCCAATCGCTTCGACCTGCTGGGGCTGCCGCGCCGGACCGATGGCCGGGGCAGCGTCGAGGATTGGCTTGCGCGGATCCATCCCGAGGACGTCCAGCGCGTGCGCGAAGCCGCCTATGCCTGTTTCGAACAGGGGACGCCTTTCCAGATCGAATATCGCATCCTGCGTGCCGACACCGGCGAGGAGCGCTGGCTGCAAAGCCATGCCAGCAGGATCGTGGTGGGCGACGAAGGCGATCTGCGTTTCGTCGCGGTCTCGTTCGACACCACGCATCGCAGACAAGCCGAAGCCGAACTGCGCGCCAGCGAAATACGATTCCGCACCATTTTCGAAGAAGCGAACGATTACATCATCACATGCGACCTCGAACAGCGGATAACATCGGTCAACCCGGCAGTGGTGTCCGCGCTGGGCTATTCCGAGAGGGAAATCGTCGGGCGCTCGGTGGGCGATTTTCTGGCGCCCGAACAATTCGACGTCGCGGGCAAGCTGTTGCAGCACAAGCTCGACCATGGCGGCGCGACGCGCTACTCGATACGCATCCAGACCCGCGACGGCTCCGAACTGGTGTGGGAAATCAACTCCCGGCTGACGCATGACACCGATGGTGTACCCATCGGGCTTCAGGCGATCGCTCGCGATGTGACCGAATCCAAGCGATTCGAAATGCACCAGCGGCTGCTGATCGACGAGCTCAATCACCGCGTGAAAAACACGCTGGCGATCGTTCAGGGGATTGCCCAGCAGACGTTCCGCGACCCCGGCGTGCCGCTTGCCGCGCGCAAGGCGTTCGAAGGCCGGCTGGCGGCGCTTGCCGAAGCGCATAACCTGCTGACGCGCGAGCTGTGGAGCCCGGTATCGATCCGCAAGGTGATAACGGACGCGATGTCGCCGCATTGCGATGGCCAACGCTGCCATATCGAAGGACCCGATCTGCCGCTGGAGCCGAAGACGGCGATTTCGCTGGCGCTGGCGATGCACGAGCTGGCGACCAACGCGGTCAAGCATGGCGCGCTGTCGAACGATACCGGCACCGTCGATATAAGCTGGGACAAGGTTCGCGATGAAACGGGGACAAGGCTGAAATTGTCATGGACGGAAGCGGGCGGACCGCCTGTATCTGTCCCGAATCGACGCGGTTTCGGCACGCGGATGATCGAACGCGGACTCGCGGTGGAACTCGGAGGCACAGTGCGCATTATGTTTCCGCCGGAAGGTGTGCGTTGCGAAGTCGACGCTCCGCTCCCGGATATGGATGCGTGAGGGTGCTTGTGGGGCGTAAAATTCTGATCGTCGAAGACGAACCCGTCGTGGCGATGTGCCTTGAGGACATGCTGCTCGATTTCGGTTGCACGGTCATCGGTCCCGCTTCGCGCCTTGCCGACGGTCTGGTACTGGCCGAGGCGGAGGATGCGGACGCGGCGATCCTCGACGTCAATCTGGGCGGCGAGCGCAGCGATCCGATCGCGGGCGTCCTGCGTGCGCGCGGCATCCCCTATATTTTCGCGACCGGATACGGTGCCGCTGCCAATATCGGCAGCGACGTTCCGCTGGTCTGCAAACCCTATTGCGAAGAACAGGTGCGTAGCGCGCTGGAGCGCGTGCTGACGCTGTGAGCTATTCCACCGTCACCGATTTGGCGAGATTGCGCGGCTGATCGACATCGGTGCCTTTGGCCACCGCGACGTGATAGGCCAGCAATTGCACCGGCACCGCATAGACGATCGGCGCGATCAGCGGATGCACCTTGGGCATTTCGATCGTCGCGACCGCATCCTCACCCGCCAGCCTGAGCCCTTCGGCATCTGAAATGAGCACCACCCTTGCGCCGCGCGCCTGCGCTTCCTGCATGTTCGACACGGTCTTGTCGAACAGGGGCCCTGACGGCGCCAGCACGATCAGCGGCACATTGTCGTCGATCAGCGCGATCGGACCATGCTTCATTTCGCCCGAAGCATAGCCTTCGGCATGGATGTACGAAATTTCCTTGAGCTTGAGCGCGCCTTCGAGCGCCAACGGATAATCCGGACCCCGGCCCAGATACAGCACGTCGCGCGCCTGCGCGATCGTGCCCGCCATTGCCTCGATCTCATCATCATGCGCCAGCGCCGCGTTGATGCTGGCAGGCGCTTCGATCAGGTGGCGGACGATCTCGCGCTCATGTGCAGGATCGAGCTTGCCCTTGGCCCGCGCCAGATTGACCGCCAGCGCCGCCATGACGGCAAGCTGGCAGGTGAACGCCTTGGTCGACGCCACGCCGATTTCCGGCCCGGCATGCGTTGAAAGCAGCAAGTCCACTTCGCGCGCCATCGAACTGGTCGGCACGTTGATGATGCCGGCGGTCGTAACGCCATGTTCCTTCATGTGGCGCAGCGCGGCGAGCGTATCGGCGGTCTCGCCCGACTGGCTGACGACCACGCCCAGCGTATTGGGCAGCAGCACAGGATCGCGATAGCGGAACTCCGACGCCACATCGACTTCGACGGGAACGCGCGCGAACTGTTCGATCCAGTATTTGCCGATCATGCCGACATAGCTGGCCGTGCCGCAGGCGACGATCGCCACGCGCTCGACGCCCGCCAGATCGAAATCCATGTCGGGCAGCGCCACCATCTGTTCCACCGGACGCACATAGGATTGCAGGGTCTGCGCAACGACGACCGGCTGTTCGTAGATTTCCTTCTGCATGAAGTGGCGATGATTGCCCTTGTCGATCATCGCGGGCGACACGCCGGACGGCACGATGGGCCGGGTAACCGGATTATTGTCGCGATCGAACACCTCGATGCTCTCACGCGTCAGCACCGCCCAGTCGCCTTCGTCGAGATAGGCGATGCGCTGGGTAAGGCCTGCCAGCGCATGCGCGTCGGACCCGAGATAATTCTCGCCCTCGCCATAGCCGACGGTCAGCGGCGCACCCAGCCGCGCGGCGATCAGCAGATCGGGCTCGCTGGCGAACAGGAAGGCGATGGCAAAGGCACCGTGCAGCCGCGGCAGCACCGAAGCCACGGCATCGCGGGGCGACTGGCCCCGCTTCAACTCGCGATCGACCAGATGCGCGACGACTTCGGTATCGGTCTGGCTGTTAAAGGTACGGCCATCGGCGATCAGTTCGTCGCGCAGCGGCTTGAAATTCTCGATGATGCCATTGTGGACGATGGTGACGTCGCCAACGATGTGGGGATGCGCATTATCCTCGGTCGGCGCGCCATGCGTTGCCCAGCGGGTATGCGCGATGCCGATCGTGCCGGGCAGCGGATTTTCCGTCAGCCTCGCGCCCAGATTGGCGAGCTTGCCCTCGGCACGGCGACGATCGATCGCGCCATCGTGCAGCGTGGCGATGCCCGCTGAATCATAGCCGCGATATTCAAGCCGTTTCAGCCCCTCGAACAGCCGCTCCGCGACTTCCGACGTCCCCAGGATTCCGACGATTCCGCACATGCGTTTCTCCTAGGCTCAGGAAGGTTAAAAACCTAGTGCGCAAAATCGCATCCGATACGAATCCAGCTAGGCAGAGTTCTGCGTCCGAAGTAGCGTCGCGATCAGGGTATTGGGGGATGCTCGATGGTGCGGTATTTTCTTGCCGTAGCGCTCATGCTGCCGGTGGCAACGGCAGGTAGCGCCACGCAATTCGCGAAACAGCAAGACACAACGCAGGTCGCTACCGACGATCCGTGCTGCATCCTTGCAGCGAACACGATCGTCGAGATCGAAATCACACAGCCGGTCGGCAGCAAGATCAGCAAGACGCTCGACGCGTTCACCTTTCGCGTGGCGGAACCGGTGCTGGTCGATGGCCAGATCGTGATCCCTGCGGGCGCGGAGGGCGTCGGCGAAGTGGTGCATGCCGCCCGCGCCGGTTTTGGCGGGCGCGCGGGCGAGCTGATCCTCGCCGCACGCTATGTGACGCTCGGCGACACCCGCGTTCCGCTGCGCCGCTTTCGCTATGGATCGAGCCACGGCGAAAGCCATGAAGGCAGCGCGACTATTGCCGCGCTGGCAGTGTCGCCGGTGCTGGGCCTGCTGATCAACGGCAGCGAGATCACGCTGACGCCCGGCACGCGCGCGCATGCCAGTGTAGCGACAGAAACGCGATTGCCCGCGCTGGTGGAGGCAGAGGATGCCACGCCGGCCGCTGGCGAAGCGCCCCCTGCTTCAGAAAATCGGGCGAACGACGAAAGACCGGCAGAAGCCGGCTGAACCATTCCCATGAAAGGAAACCGAATAATGCGTCGTATCCATACGGTGCTGTTCCCGGCTGTGCTCGCCCTTGGCTTTGCGGCTATCCCGGCAGCTGCTCAGGACGCCCCTGCAGAAGAAGCCACCACGCCGACCGCCGCCGAAGTCGAAGCAGAAGCCGAAGCGCCGGCACCCGAAGCGATCGAAACCACCGAAGTCGTCGAAACCGCTGTCGAAACGCCGGATGCGCCCGTCGTCGCGGAAGGCCCCGTTCCGGCGCCGCCCGCCGGCATGGGCCAGATCGTCTTCTATCGCACCGGCGGGCTGGTGGGGGCAGCGATCAGCTGCCGCGTTCGCGAAGGCGAAACGGTGGTCAATCGCCTGCCGCCGGGCAAATATTTCGTCTATGCAACGACGCCCGGGCCGCATGAATTCAACGTGCGCAGCGAAGCGCGCGACAATCTGCGTCTCGAAGTCGAAGAGGGCGAAACCCAATATGTCCGGTGCACTGTGCGCATGGGCATCATGGCCGGCCGCCCCAATCTGGCTCCAGCCGACGCAGCCGACTTTGCCGATCGCGTCGCAAAGCTCGACAAACTGCCGCCCTATACCGGCGACAACGACTGAACATATCCGGCGGCGGTCCATCGGGCTGCCGCCGGTTCACGTTCCGGGGGCGCCGGGCACACCCCACCGCGTTCAGTGCGGGAAATTGGTATCCACAAAGATGTGGGTGAATTCGACCGGATCGGGTTCGCGGCCCTGAGTGGCGCGGAATTGCGGTTTGCCCTTTTCCCACACTTCCTTGATCGCGCCCTGCATTCCCTTGGGGAACTGCATCTGCGACACAACCATATCGCGCCAGCCGCCCTCAAGCTTCAGCTGAAAGCGCAACTGCGGTTCCATCGCAGTCAATGCGGCTTCGGCAGTGGTATCGAGATGCCCGATGCTGTCGAGCACATAGGAATCGAGCAGCTTCAGAAACGGCTTGCCCTTGTAACGATCCGTCATTTCTTTCCTTTTCGTTCGGCCATCCTGGCGCGAAAGCGTTTGGCCCAGCCGGGTAGCGCTTCCTGCCGCCCGCGCGCCAGCGCCAGTGCGTCGGCCTCAACATCGCGCGTCACGACCGATCCCGCACCGACGATCGCGCCTTCGCCGATCTTCACGGGCGCGACCAGCGCGCTGTTCGATCCGATAAAGGCCCCTTCCCCGATCTCCGTCCGGTATTTGAGGAAGCCGTCATAGTTACAGGTAATCGTGCCCGCCCCGATATTGGCGCCGGCACCCACACTGGCATCGCCCAGATAGGTCAGATGGCTTGCCTTCGCACCCTTGCCGAGCACGGCTTTCTTCATTTCGACGAAATTGCCAATCTTCGCGTCTTCCTCCAGCACCGCGCCGGGGCGCAACCGCGCATAGGGCCCAACCGACGCGCCACTGGCGACGCGCGCGCCCTCCAGATGCGAAAAGGCGTGGATCACCACTTTGTCAGCAATGGTGACGCCGGGGCCGAACACGACATTCTGCTCGATCGTCACGTCTCGGCCGAGCTGCGTATCATGGGAGAACCAAACGGTTTCCGGCGCGATCAGCGTCACGCCATCGGCCATCGCCTGATCCCGGCGCTTGTCCTGCCATGCGCGCTCCAGCCGAGCGAGTTCAGCGCGGCTGTTGACGCCCGCCACTTCATGCGCGGCGGTTTCGATGACGGCGCTCGGGCGGCCATCACCAGCGGCGAGCATGACGATGTCGGGCAGATAATATTCGCCCGCGGCATTGTCGCTGGTAACGCGCGCAAGCAGTGCAAACAGGTCGCTCGCCCGCGCCGCCATCAGCCCAGAATTACACAGAGTGACCGCGCGCTCGGCCTCGTTCGCGTCCTTGAACTCGACCATCTTGTCGATACGGCCATCCGCATCGGCGATGATCCGGCCATAGGCCCCCGGATCGTCAGGCCGAAAGCCCAGCACCACGGCGGCAGGCGCATCATCGGCATGCAGACGATCGAGCATCCGCACCATCGTTTCGGGCGACACCAACGGTACATCGCCATAGAGGATCAGCACATCGCCATCGAAGCCCGCCAGCGCTTCCTCGGCCTGACGCACGGCATGGCCGGTGCCCAGCTGTTCGGCCTGATGCACGGTATCGACGCCGTGCGGCGCGACGGCAGCCTCAACCTGCTCGCGCCCGGCACCGACCACCGCAATGGTCCGCTCGGGCGAAAGCGCGCCGACGCTGGCGACGAGATGCAGCAGCATCGGTCGCCCGGCGATCGGGTGCAGCACCTTGTGCAAATCGGATTTCATCCGCGTGCCCTTGCCGGCGGCAAGGATCACTGCGGCGATCGGCTTGGTCATGGTCCCTCCACGTATGCGCCGCGATGCCACGTTAGGGTTGCCATTTCCATACCGGTCGGGGCAGCAGGGGCCGGATGACTCAAATTCCCTTCGAAATCGTCGGATTCGATCTGGACGGCACGCTGCTCGACACCAGCCCCGATCTGGTGGCGGCAGTGAACCACGCGCTGGCCGCAGCAGGACGCGCGCCGCTCGCGCCGGAGCAAGTGACTCCCAATATCGGCGGCGGCGCAAAGAACATGCTGCGCAGGACGCTGGAGGATACCGGCGGGTGCGACGAGGCGGAGTTCAAGCGGCTCTACAAGCTGCTGCTCACTTATTACGAAGCGCATATCGCGGTCGGCACCCGTCCCTTTCCGGGCGTGCTCGACACGCTCGACCGGCTTGCCGCGATGGGCGTGAAGACCGCCGTCGTCACCAACAAGTTCGAGAATTTCGCGCGCAAGCTGCTCGGCGAGATGGGGCTGACCGAGCGGTTCGCAACGATCATCGGCGGCGACACGATGGGCAAGGGCAATGCCAAGCCCTCCCCCGCGCCGATCCACGAGATGATTGCCCGCTGCGGCGGCGGGCGCGCGGCATTCGTCGGCGATTCGATCTATGACACCGGCGCGGCGCGGGCCGCGGGCATCCCCAGCGTGGGCGTCAGTTTCGGCTTCCTGACCGGCACCGTTGCGGATCTGCAGGCCGATGCGGTGATCGACCATTATGACGAACTGATCCCGGTGCTTCGGCGGCTGGGGGCCTAACCCACCGGGCGATAGCCCTTGCGGAACTTGGTCCATAAATGCCGCGCCAGCATCGCGGGCGGCATCCGCAACAAATGGCCACGGATATAGAAGCCCAGCTCAGTGAACTTGCGCGAGCGCCGGCCCCAGCCATCGCGCGACAACAGCCGCCGCAGATATAGTTGGTCGGTAACGACCAGCCGCCGCCACGCAGCCGGAACCTCTGTGCCATAGAGATGATGCGTCAGCCGCCCGGCGCGCGCCATTGCCTTGCCCAGCCCGTGCAATTCCGCCCGCGCGACCAGTCCCGCACAGCCATATTCGCCGATCAGGCAGTGAATATCCCACAGATTGCGCAAGCCCCCCGCCAGGTCGCCATCGGCAAACAGATGCGCCGCCGCGTGACACAGCATGTCGTTGGGCGACAGCACGCGCATGCAGTTTTCCAGCGCAACGCTGTCCGCCACCATCGCGGCGGCATCGGGCGTGATTCTGGCGGTCAGCGGCAGCACCGTGTGATGGACGTCGATCATCTTGTCGCGATCGTGATGGATCAGCGGCGGCAGCTCGTGCATCCAGCGCCGATAATAGGCGTCGTCATAGGGATCGGGCTTCACCCATTCCCATCCGGCACCCAGAATTGCCGCTTCCGCCGCTGGCATGTCGGCGCGCGGGACAAGGATATCCAGGTCACCGATATGCCGCCCCTGCCCCGCCGCCAGCCCGGCAGCTACAAATGCCGTACCCTTGAGCAGGATCAGCGGCACACCCGTCGGCGCCAGCGCCCGGCGTGCCATTTCGGCCTCCCACAGGGCCGCGGTCCGACCCTGTTCCGCCGAGGCGCGCGCATCGGCAAGGATGCGCGATGCGGCGGCCGGCATCGCGAGTCCCTCGACACGCACAGACAGCGTTCCGATCAGCTGCTCCGCCCGTGCGACCGCGATCAGCGCATTCCATCCCTCGGCGTCGAGCGCGGTCACGCTTTCGGGCTCGCGCAGCGCGCGGACGAGGCGCAGCGCGGGGTTCATAACACGCTCCACAGCCGCTCGACCTGCGCCAGGGCGGTGTCGGCATCGGGATAGTCGACTGCACGCGATGGCACGTTGCGCACCAGCCGGGTCAGCGCATCGAACCCGCGCGCGGCAAGCTTGGTGTAATTGGTCGACGCCTGAGTCAGCCGCACGAACGCTTCGCTGGGCAGCACGGGGCGCTCGGCAGCTTCATGGCCATAGCTGGGGAACAGGATCAGCGCAGGCTTCGCCGGTTCGCCCATCGCCCCAATCGCGCGTGCATCCGGAACGAGGTGACGGATCGCGCCCTTTGGCGTCCCCTCCAGCCGTGGCCCGAAACGCGCATCGGGCAGCGCAGCCTCGACCACGCCGATCGCCTGATTCTTCAGGCTGACCAGCCGGGGAAAGCCATGCACCTGCCCGGTTTCCGGATCGACCAGCGCGAATTCGTCGCCCATCAATCGCCAGCCTCGCGCCATCAGCAGCGCCGCGAGCGTCGATTTCCCTGCGCCCGAAATGCCGGTCATCAGCACCGCGCGCCCATCACGCTCCGCCGCAGCAGCGTGGAGCAGCAGATAGCGGCGCTGGCCCAGCGCCATCTGCAAATTCATGCCCATTTCGGCAGCCAGCAGCCCCTGATCCAGCGGCAGCGGCGCCGCATCGGGAATGACGAAATCGCCGCCGATATGCACCGAAGGACGCAGGATGCGCCGCCATGGCCGCGCCGCGAACAAGTGGACGTTGAAATCGGCGATGCCGTCATCGGGCCTGGGGAAGTCGGCGTAGAGCCGCTCGACCTGTGCAATCGGTTCGCGCCAGTCGCAACCGATGCGAAAGCCGATCGGCCCGATCTTCAGGCTGGTGACGTGCTTCACAGCCGCTCGACCAGTCCCGAGGCGACCATCTCCTCCAGCCGCAACGTCAGCGCCGCCGGATCGGCATCGCCCAGATCGAACGCCTGCGACAGGCGCGCGAGCAGTTCGGCATTGGTCAGCGCTTCTTTGCCCAGCGTTTCGAGAATTTCGGGCACCGGCGCGTCGACGACATGCGTCATCCCCGAAGCGCGGTGATAGATCAGGGTCAGCGTATCAAGCGGAACGACCCGCAAGGTCTCCGGAGCAGCGGCGCGATAGCTCGGGCTTTCCTTCACCTTTCCCTCCGTTTGCCCTGAGCCTGTCGAAGGGCTGTTCTACTTCTTTGCCACGTCGGGAAGGCACTACAGGGCTTCGACAGGCTCACCCCACGGGGAGGCGCAGGCAATCGCCCGGCTTAGCCGCGCGGCATCTGGAGCGAGGCGAAACAGGTGAAGCCGCTCGTCCCCTGCTGCAGCCGCCGGATGTAATTGGTGTAGGCGCGATTGGTCTCGTAATCGGTGCCCGGCAGCATCCCGCCATTGAGCGCCTTCTTGACGTCCTCACCCTTGAACGCGCCGCCCGGCGGCGGATAGGCGCCCGGCGTGCCCGCTGGCACCAGCGATCCATCGGCGGCGATATACATGCCGGCCCGGCCCGGATCGGGCACGGGGATTTCGCAATTCAGTACCGAAGCGCTGGTCTGTGCGAGCGCCGGGCGGATCGAAACGATCGCCGTCGCGCTGACTGCGCCGAGCATCAAAGCGCGGCGGCGCGTGGTGCCGGGCGACGCATGTTCGTCCCCGCTCTCGATTTTTTCGTCGGCCATAATGTCTTTTCATGCCCTTGCGGCACTTTCGCAATCGTAAATACATGCCGCGCAAGGGCGCTTCCCCACCGCCGCGTCCCATCCTAGGAAGGCGCGCATGGAAGATTCGGTCGGCAAACGCATATTGCTGGCGCTGGCCATCGCGACGATGGCGGCGCTCGCCAGCCTGTTCGTCAATGGCGATATCGAAGCGAGCCTGATCGTGCTGGTATGCGCGGTCGCCGCGGTGCTTGTCGCGGCGGGCATGGGCGATGCGATGCCGGAATTGCCCGCATCTCCGCCCCCGTCCCCTGCCGCATCGGACAGGGCCTCGCTGTCGGAAGTGATCGAAGCAATCGTCGAGCCGGTGCTCGTCGTCAGCGACCAGCGCGTGACCGAAGCCAATCGCGCCGCACGTGCGCTGCTCGGCGAGCATATCCTCCATCAGGACGTCCGGCTGGCGATCCGCCATCCCGCAGCGAGCGAGCGGCTGCTCAACCCGGCGCTCGAAATACCGGGCGCGCCGATCCATCTTGTCGGGCTCGGCACGCGCGACCAGCGCTGGGAAATGCGCATCCGCACGCTTTCGACCGGGCAGCGTATCGTCCATCTGGTCGATCGCACCGGCAGCTATGCCGCCGATCGGATGCGCGTCGATTTCGTCGCCAATGCCAGCCATGAACTGCGCACGCCGCTCGCCTCGCTGCTCGGCTATGTCGAAACGCTGGGCGAAGAGGCCGGCGAAGACCGCAAGACCCGCAAACGCTTCCTCGACGTGATGCACAATGAGGCCAAGCGGATGCAGCGGCTGGTCGACGATCTCATCTCGCTGTCGCGGATCGAGGCCGAAAAATATCGCGAGCCCAGCCAGTCGGTCGATCTCGCCATGCTGATCGAACAAGTGCGCGGCGAACTGACATCGATGCAGCCCGAGCGCGCCGCCGACCTTCAGCTGGCCCTCCAGCCCGCACCGCCGGTGCGCGGCGATCCGGCCCAGCTTTCCCAGCTGCTGCACAACATCATCAGCAACGCGATGAAATATGGCAAACCGGGCACTCCGGTCGATGTCGCGCTCGAATCGCAGCGCGGGGGCATGGTGCGCCTCAAGGTTGCGGATCAGGGCGAAGGCATCGCCCCAGATCATCTGCCGCGGCTGACCGAGCGATTTTACCGGATCGATTCGAGCCGCAGCCGCGCGATGGGCGGCACCGGCCTGGGCCTCGCCATCGTAAAGCATATCGTCGAACGCCATCGCGGGCGGCTGGACATCACCAGCCAGCTTGGCCTGGGAACGCAGGTCACGATCCTGTTGCCCGAGCATCGCTTGTCATAATAGCGTAACCTGATTCCCCGATGCGCGGGCCAGCGATACGACTCGTGCGATGATCGACACTGCGCGCGACCACCCGATACGGAAGGAAATAGCGATGCTGGGCAGGCTGGCACTCACCATGACGCTGGCGGCAACGCTTGCGGCATGCGGCGATTCGAACGGCGGCGCCCGGACGCAGATCACGGCTGTCGGATCCTCGACGGTGTATCCCTTCACGACCCGCGTCGCCGAGGCGTTTCGCAATCAGGATTCGAACCGCGATGCACCGGTGATCGAATCGACCGGTACGGGCGGCGGCATGGCGCGTTTCTGTGACGGTGTCGGATCGGAATATCCGGACATCGTCGATGCGTCGCGCCGCATCAAGAAATCCGAATATCAAAAATGCGAAGCCAATGGCGCCTTGCCGATCCTGGAGATCCAGATCGGCATGGACGGCGTGGCGCTGGCCGAGTCTCTTCAGGGTCCGAGCTTCGAACTCACCAAGAAGGACATTTATCTGGCGCTCGCCGCGCATCCGAGGGGCAAGGACACGAACAGCGCCCAGACCTGGCGCGACGTCAATCCGGCGCTGCCGGCGATCCCGATCCAGGTCTATGGCCCCCCGTCGACCAGCGGCACGCGCGATGCCTTTGCCGAGCTGATCATGGAACCCGGCTGCACCGAAGCCTTTCCGGAGGTCGAGGAAAAGTCGAGCGACGACAAGAAAATGGTCTGTATGCAGCTTCGCAGCGACGGGCCCTATATCGACGCGGGCGAGAACGATAACCTGATTGTCCAGAAACTGACTGCCAATCCCAATGCAGTCGGCATTTTCGGCTACAGCTATCTGGAGGAAAATCACGATCGCCTGCGCGGCATCCCGATCGAAGGCGTTTCGCCGACCTATGAAACGATCGCCGGCGGCAGCTATCCAGGCGCTCGCCCGCTGTTCATCTATGTGAAGGCCAAGCATCTCAATGCCGTTCCGGGCCTCAAGGAATTTCTCCGCCTCTATTCCACGATGTGGGGGCCGGACGGCGATCTGGTGAAACGCGGGCTGATTGCAGCGCCGCAGGATGTGCGCGACCATTCGGTCGAGATCATCCAGCAGCAGATTCCGCTTGATCCCTCCACGCTCGACTAGGCCTAAGGGCTCCCTTCCCGGCGCAATCGGCGAGACGATTCGACTGTGACTTTTTCTGCCCTGATTTTCTTGATCGCCGGTCTCGGCCTGATCAGCTGGCTGACGGCGCGTGCCCGGGCCGCGCGGTTCGACCGCGCCGGGCGCCGGCGGCTGCATTCGCTGCCCGCGCAACATGGCTGGTACGTCGCGCTGTGGACAGTGGTTCCGCCGCTGTTGTTCCTGCTCTGCTGGTCGGCGATCGAGCCCGGGCTGGTGTCGCAGGCGGTCATGGCGCATCCGGCGGCGGCGCAACTGCCCGGTTTCGATTTCGAACGCCAGGCCGTCCTCGCCGAGGCGCGGCGGCTCGCCTCGGGCAGCCAGATCGGCGCGTTCAACCCGCTCGCCGAACAGCTCGCGCCGGTGATGGCGGAGGCGCAATCGCATTATGCTTGGCTCGGCACGCTGGTCGCGATGCTGCTGGCCTTTGCCGGCGGCGCATTCGCCTTCACGCGGATCCGGGCGAATTTCCATGCGCGTACCCGAGTGGAACGGGTGGTGATGTTCGTGCTGATCATCGCGTCGCTGATCGCGATCCTGACGACGCTCGGCATCTTCCTGTCGCTGGTCCGCGAATCGCTGCGTTTCTTCAGCATGGTGCCGGTCACCGACTTCCTGTTCGGCACCCACTGGGCGCCGCAGGTGATCGACCCCAATGATCCCGGATCCTCGCTGGGTGCGGTTCCGCTCTTCTGGGGCACCTTCTTCATTGGCGCAGTGATCGCGATGCTCGTCGCCATCCCGTTCGGGTTGATGAGCGCGATCTACCTTACCCAATATGCCGCCCCGCGCGTGCGCAAATGGATGAAGCCGATCCTGGAGATCCTCGCGGGCGTGCCGACGGTCGTCTACGGCTATTTCGCTGCGCTGACCGTCGCTCCGGCGGTCCGCGACCTTGCCGTGATGCTCGGCATGGAATTCGCTTCGTCCGAAAGCGCGCTGGCGGCGGGCGTGGTGATGGGGGTGATGATCATCCCCTTCGTTTCCTCGATGGCCGACGATTCGATCGCCGCCGTTCCCACCGCGATGCGCGATGGCAGCCTGGCGCTGGGCGCAACGACCAGCGAGACGATCGGTCGCGTGCTGGTTCCCGCCGCGCTTCCCGGCGTGGTTGCGGGCGTGCTGCTCGCCGTCAGCCGCGCGATCGGCGAAACGATGATCGTCGTGATGGCGGCGTCGGGCGCAGCGAACATCACGCTCAATCCGTTCGAAAGCACCACCACCGTCACCAAGCAGATCGTCGACCTGCTGACCGGCGACGCTGCGTTCGACAGCCCCAAGACGCTCGCCGCCTTTGCGCTGGGCCTGACATTGTTCCTGGTGACGCTGGCGCTCAACATCATCGCGCTGCGCGTCGTGAAGAAATATCGGGAAGCTTATGAGTGATCCGCTGATGCCCGAATTGCCGAGCGCCGGCGGCGGTAGCATCGCGCCGCGCCAGCCGACCGACTGGACCACCGACGCCATGCGCCAGCGGATTCGCAAACGCTATGCGCGCGAACGCCGTTTCCGCCGTCTCGGACTGGTCGCAGTGGTGATGTCAGCGGCATTCCTCGCCTTTCTGCTCGTCACCATGGCATCGCAGGGGCTGGGCGGCTTTTTCCGCACCGAAGTCGCGCTGCCGATCGATTTCCCGCAGACCGGGATCGAAGTCGACAAGGCCTCGCTCGACCAGCCGGGAGCCGATCTGGCGCTCGCCGGGGCGGGGCTGGAGAATATCGTCGGCACCGCTGCCATCGCCGCGTTCGGCGACTATGGGCCGAACGTGATTTCCGACAATGCCTGGCTGACGGTGCGCGAGGCGATCAAACACGATCCCTCGATCCTCGACGGTCGCGCCGTGATTCATGTCCCCGCCTCGGCGGAGATCGACCGTGCGATCAGCGAAACCGGTACGCCAGAGGCCGAAGCCGCAGTTACGACGCTGCAGGCGGAAAACGCCATTACCGAAGGCTTCAACTGGCGCTTCCTTTCGGCATCGGATTCGACCGATCCGACTCAGGTCGGCATCTGGGGCGCGCTGAAGGGATCGTTCTTCACGATGCTCGTGACGTTCCTGATCGCATTCCCGGTCGGCGTGCTCGCGGCGATCTATCTTGAGGAATATGCGCCCAAGAATCGCTGGACCGACCTGGTCGAGGTTTCGATCAACAATCTGGCGGCGGTGCCGTCGATCATCTTCGGCCTGCTCGGCCTTGCGGTATTCCTGGGTACCTGGACCCTGTTCGGGCACAAGGTCGGACCGCTGCTGCCGCGATCGGCGGCGCTCGTGGGCGGGCTGACGCTCGCGCTGATGATCATGCCGGTAATCGTCATCGCCAGCCGCAACGCGATCAAGGCTGTGCCGCCATCGATCCGCGACGCGGCGCTCGGCATCGGAGCGAGCAAGGTGCAGGTGGTGTTCCACCATGTCCTGCCGCTCGCGCTTCCGGGCATCCTGACCGGCACGATCATCGGCATGGCCCGCGCGCTGGGCGAAACCGCGCCGCTGCTGCTCGTCGGCATGCGCGCTTTCATCGCCACCCCGCCCGACTCGCTGACCGACAAGGCGACGGTGCTGCCGGTGCAGATTTTCCTCTGGTCGGACGAAGTCAGTCGCGGTTTCGTCGAAAAGACATCTGCGGCTATTATCGTGCTGCTGGTGTTCCTGCTCGCGATGAATGCCATCGCCATCTACCTTCGCAACAAGTTCGAGACCCGCTGGTGAATGATTTGACCGACACGACACTCGCCCAGACGGCGCGCGAACATGCCGATGCGGTCGAATCCGCTGCACCGGTGAAAATGACCGCGCGCGACGTGCACGTCTATTATGGCGAAACCCATGCCATCAAAGGCGTGTCGATCGATATCGACATGGACCATGTGACTGCCTTTATCGGTCCGTCGGGCTGCGGCAAATCGACCTTCCTGCGGACCATGAACCGCATGAACGATACGATCGCGGCGGCGCGGGTCGAAGGGCAGATCACGCTCGACGGCGAGGATATCTATGCCTCCGGCATGGACGTGGTGCAGCTGCGCGCGCGGGTCGGCATGGTGTTTCAGAAACCAAACCCCTTCCCCAAGTCGATTTACGAAAACGTCGCCTATGGCCCGCGCATTCACGGGCTGGCGGCGTCGAAATCGGACATGGATGCGATCGTCGAACGCTCGCTGCGCCGCGCCGGATTGTGGGACGAAGTGAAGGACCGGCTGACCGACAGCGGCACTGCCATGTCGGGCGGTCAGCAGCAGCGGCTGTGCATCGCCCGCGCGATTGCAGTCGATCCCGAAGTCATCCTGATGGACGAGCCCTGCTCGGCGCTCGATCCGATCGCCACCGCCAAGATCGAGGAGCTGATCCACGAACTGCGCGGCAATTATGCGATCGTCATCGTCACGCACAACATGCAGCAGGCGGCGCGCGTTTCGCAGCGCACGGCGTTTTTCCATCTCGGCAATCTGGTCGAATATGGCGTGACGTCGGACATCTTCACCAACCCGCGTGAAGACAAGACCAAGGATTATATCACCGGGCGCTACGGCTGAGCCGCGGACGCACCGGAGACATGGAGACAGGCAGCTTGAACGAACATACCGTCAAGGCATTCGACGAGGAGCTGACGCAGCTTCGCGGTCTGGTCGCGCAGATGGGCGGCCTGGCCGAACATGCCGTCACCGGCTCGATCGATGCGCTCAAGAAACACGATCTGACGCTCGCGCGCGAAATCATCGCCGACGACCAGCGGATCGACGATCTGGAAAGCGAAATCGAGCGGCTGGCGATCCGGCTGATCGCGCTGCGCGCGCCGATGGCCGATGATCTGCGCGAAATCGTCGCGGCGCTGAAGATCGCCGCCGTGCTCGAACGCGCCGGCGATTATGCCAAGAATATCGCCAAGCGCGTCGCGATCATCGAGGATCACGGCACGATCGAACCGCTGTCGGTGTTGCCGGCAATGGCCGCGATTACCAGCGACATGCTGCGCGACGTGCTCGACGCCTTTGCCGCGCGCAACGCCGATGCCGCGATCGAAATCTGCGAACGCGACAAGACGGTCGACGATTTCTACAATTCGATCTTCCGCGCGCTGGTGACGTTCATGATGGAAAATCCCAAGAGCATCACCCAGGTCGCGCATCTGCTCTTCGTCGCAAAGAACCTGGAGCGGATCGGCGACCACGCCACCAATGTCGCCGAGATGGTCTATTATGCCGCGACCGGAAATCACATGGCCGAGCGCGAGCGGGGCGAGAGCCCCCTTTCGAACTGAAACGACAGGAACGAGTGATGGCACGCGTCAAGATGTTGTTGGTCGAGGATGACGCGGCGCTCGCCGAGCTGCTGACCTATCATTTCAAGCGTGAGGATTTCGAAGTCCGCCAGACGCCCGATGGCGAGGAAGCGTTGCTGCTCGCACGGGAATCGCCGCCGGACATCGTGCTGCTCGACTGGATGGTCGAAAGCCTGTCGGGGATCGAAGTGTGCCGCCGGCTGCGCCGCGCGCCCGATACCGCCAATGTACCGATCATCATGCTGACGGCGCGCGGCGAGGAAGAGGATCGCGTCCGCGGGCTGGAAACCGGCGCCGACGATTATGTCACCAAGCCCTTTTCCCCGCGCGAGCTGGTCGCGCGCGTCAATGCGGTGCTGCGCCGCGTGCGCCCTGCGCTTGCCGGCGAACAGCTGATCTATGGCGACATCGAAATGGACACGGTGGGGCACAAGGTGCGGCGCGGCGGCGACGTGATCCCGCTGGGGCCGACCGAGTTCCGCCTGCTCAAGCATTTCCTGGAGCATCCCGGCTGGGTCTTTTCGCGTGAGCGACTGCTCGACGCAGTCTGGGGCCATGACGCCGACATCGAATCGCGTACGGTCGACGTGCACATCCGCCGCCTGCGCAAGGCGATCAATGTCGGCGACCGTCCGGACATCATCCGGACGGTGCGTTCGGCGGGATATTCGCTCGATTCGGGCAATTGAGACGGTTGCTGGAAATCGTCATTGCACGCGCGGAATGATAGGAAATAATCGTCCGTGCCATCGTTTCCGGTTGTGAGCGGGGAGCTCGAATAACCAGGAGACCATCATGAAGCTGATTTTCGCGACAGCAATGCTTGCTGCCAGCTTCACCGTCGCACCCGCGATGGCCCAGACCGCCCCGGCGCAGGACGCCAGCGCGCAAGCCACCGGCAACAACGGCGCTGAACGGCTGGGCGGCTATATGCCCTCCAGGCCTGCACTGAGTGGCCCGGTGACGCCGCAGACGCGCGTCATCTTCCGCGCCAATCCGCAGACGCCATCCGAGGCATTCCCCCCGCCTCCGCCCAAGGCGGAATATCCCATCTGCCAGCGCGGCCAATATGACGGCTGCCGCCAGCGCGGCGGCTGATTCGGCGATGGCGCGGCGGCTAGGCGCCGCCGCGCCGTAGCGTCCTTTGCCACGACATTCCCAACCCCGTATTTCCGCGTTAGGAAGCGCTCCGAAACCAAATGAGGAGCGCAAAGACATGACCATCCGCTTTGACGACAAGGTCGCCATCGTCACCGGTGCCGGCGGCGGGCTTGGCCGCGGCTATGCGCTCGAACTCGCGCGACGCGGCGCGAAAGTGGTCGTCAACGATCTGGGTGGTTCGCGCGACGGCACCGGCCATTCGGACGCGGCGCTGAAAGTGGTCGAGGAAATCGAAGCCGCCGGCGGCACCGCGATGTCCAACGGCGGCAGCGTCACCGAATATGACCAGATGGTCGAAATGGTCGTCCGGGCCAAGGAAGCCTGGGGCCGCGTCGATATCCTGATCAACAATGCCGGCGTGCTGCGCGACAAGAGCTTCGCGAAAATGGAACCGGCGGATTTCGAATTCGTCGTCGATGTGCATCTCAACGGATCGGCGAACTGCACCAAGGCGGTGTGGGATACGATGCGCGAACAGGCCTATGGCCGCATCCTGATGACCGCCAGCTCGACTGGCCTGTACGGCAATTTCGGTCAGGCCAATTACGGCGCTGCAAAGCTGGGTCTCGCGGGCCTTACCAAGACGCTGCAGCTTGAAGGCGCGAAGTACAATATCAAGGTCAACACGCTCGCCCCGACTGCGGGTACGCGCATGACCGAAGACATTTTCCCCGAGGAAGCGTTCAAGCTCTTCACGCCCGAAAGCGTCGCACCCGCCGCGCTGTTCCTCGTTTCCGAAGACGCCCCCACCAACGCCATCCTTGGCGCGGGCGCTGGCGTGTTCCAGGCCGCCTATGTCACGCTGACTCAGGGCGTGGCGCTGAAGGGCGACGAGCTCACGCCCGAGGGTGTCGCCGCGCATTGGGCGCAGATCATCGACCGCACCGACGAAATGACGCCCCAGTCGGGCGCCGAACAGGCGATGTCGATCATGAAGAAGCTGCAGGGATAAGGGGTTAGCAGACGCATTGCGGCAAATACCTAGGTGTATTGCCGTGACAACACAGTAATGCTATGAATCCCGGATTACAGGGAGGATGGCATGTACAGCGAAAGCGATCTCGCAGCGGCCGTGGAGGCGGGAGTACTCTCTCCCGAAGCGGTCAATGCATTCCGAAATCACGTCGCCGAAAGCCGCGAGGCTCCGGCGGTCGACGAGGAACATTTCCGGCTTCTGACCGGATTCAACGATATTTTCGTGGCGATTGCGGCGGCGCTGGTGCTTGCCGCCGTCGCGTGGCTCGGTGCCGATCTGATGCGGATGCTGGTTCAGGTCGGCGATCATGAAGGGCCGCGTGCCGCAGGCGCAGCGATGATCGGCGGCGGCGCAGCCGTTGCCGCGTCGAGCTGGCTGCTCGCCGAATATTTCACGCGCCGCCGCCGCATGGCCCTGCCCAGCATCCTGCTGTTGCTGGCCTTTGTCGGCAGCGCCTTCGCGACGCTGGCCGGGCTGTTCGCGATCAACGCCGAATGGATCGAGCAGACCTTCAACCTGCAAGGCGACATGGCGCATCGCCAGGCCGGCGGCGTCATGATCGCCCTGGTCGGCATCGGCACGGCGGTCGCGACGTTCGTTCACTGGAAGCGGTTCATGGTGCCGATCACGGTGGCCGCCGGCGCGATGGCGATGGTCGGCATCGCCATCGGCATGGTCGTCGCACTGGTGCCCGGCGCGGAAACGCGCGTGTATTGGATGGCGCTGGCAGCAGGACTGATCGTCTTTGCCGTCGCGATGGCATGGGACATGAGCGACCGGGAACGTCGCACGCGCCGTTCGGACGTCGCCTTCTGGCTGCATCTGCTCGCCGCGCCGCTGATCGCCCATCCGATTTTCCATCTGCTCGGCGTGTTCGACGGCGACATCCCGATGGCGATGGCGGGCGTTGTCCTCATTCTCTACGTCGCCTTTGCCAGCGTGGCGCTGGCGATCGACCGCCGCGCGCTGCTGGTCTCGTCGCTCGCCTATGTTCTCTACGCGCTCTACGCGATCTTCAATCAGACGGGCGCTGTCGAACTCAGCGCAGCGCTGACGGCGCTGGTGATCGGATCGGCACTGCTGACGCTTTCGGCCTTCTGGCAACCGATGCGGCGTGGCGTGGTGGGTGTGCTGGGCGGGCTCGAACACCGTCTGCCCCCGGTTCGCCAGCCCGCCCTCGGCTGAAAAACGATCAGGAAATCCTGCGGCTCACGCGTCATGCGCGGGCCGCCTTTTTTGCCTACTCCGCGACCAGCTTCATCAGGCGCCGCTCGACCGGAGCGAGCACCGGGCCGAGATCCTGTCCGCGCTTCACGACTGCGCCGCTTTCGCTGACCAGCGCCCACATGCCTTGGCGATTGCGCAGCGCGGGACGCTTTTCGATCCGGAATTCGGGCCGCTCGGCGGTGCGGCGAAACGCAGAGAAAATCGCGACATCCCTGCCGAAATCCATCGCATAGTCGCGCCAGTGCCCGGCGGCGACCATCCGGCCATAGAGATCGAGGATGCGGGCAAGCTCGATCCGGTCGAATCCGACCTGCGTGGGACTGGACAGGGGAAGTGGGGTAACGCTGCCCATCAGGCCCGGTCGCGGCGCCCTTCTTCGGTTTCGCGTTCGGCCATCAGCGCGTCGAGCCGCTTGCGCAGCGTTTCAATCTCGCAGCGCATGATTTCCAGCTTCTGCGTCGCAGGATCGAACACTTCGCTGCACGGCGTGCCATAGGGGACGAAGTCCTTCTGCCACGTTTCCGCCTCGACCAGAGTCGCGCGTGCGGGAATGCCGACAACCACGGCGCCTTCGGCCACATCCTTGGTCACCACGGCATTGGCGCCGACACGACCGCGCGGGCCGATCGTGATAGGGCCCAGCACCTGCGCGCCCGAACCGATAATCGCGCCGTCCATCACCGTCGGGTGCCGCTTGCCGGCAACGCCATTGTCGGGGCTGGTGCCACCCAGCGTCACGCATTGATAAATGGTGACATTGTCGCCGATCTCGGCGGTTTCGCCGATCACGGTAAAGCCATGGTCGATGAAGAANNNNCGGCCGATCNNCGCNCCGGGATGGATNTCGATNGCCGGTCAGNNANCGCGNCCAGATGATTGACCAGCCGCGCGNCAGGAAGAACNAGCCGNNNGCGATAGANNNGATGGGCNATGCGGTGGANNGCCGAGCGNCCAGACGCCCGGATAGAGCAGGATTTCCATGCGCGATCGCGGCGCAGGATCGCGCGCCTTGATCGAATCGAGATACGACTTCAGCCGCAGGAACATCGGCAAACCCCTTTCGACGCCCTCATTTAAGCATTCCCGCAACCGATTGCCAGAAGCGCGCTGCAGGCAGCCGAAACATGCGAACGATACCGCTTGTGCCGAAGCAACATTCCTATACCCTAGTAATTTGATAGGATTTAGGAGTTCATATGTTCGAATCGATCGACTTTGCCTCGCTCCTTCCTTTCATCTTTGTCGGATTCGCCGCGCAAATGGTCGATGGTGCGCTCGGCATGGCATTTGGCGTCATATCCAGCACGATGCTGGTCAGCGTGCTCGGCGTGCCGCCCGCGACGGCATCGGCGGGGGTTCACCTCGTCGAATGCTGNACCACAGGNATTTCCGGGATCAGCCACACGCTGCACCGCAACGTNAACTGGCGGCTGTTNCTGCGGCTGCTGATCCCCGGTGTGATCGGNGGCGTCCTTGGCGCCTATGTCCTCACATCGCTCGATGCGGCNATCACNCGNCCNTTCGTCATGGNCTATCTGGCGCTGATCGGCGTCTATCTGCTGGTGCGCGCCATTCGATNCCCGCCGAAACATCGTGCACCCAAAGTGGTCGAGCCGCTGGGGCTGGCGGGCGGCTTTCTNGANGCNGCNGGNGGCGGCGGCTGGGGACCGGTCGTCACGTCGAACCTGCTGGTGCAGGGCGCGCCACCGCGCGAGACGATCGGCACNGTAAACACCGCAGAGTTTTTCCTGACCGTCACCATTTCGGTNGCCTTCCTCGTCCAGATCGGATCGCAGGGCTTCACTGCCGATTTTCTCCACCCGGTGCTGGGGCTGCTCGTCGGCGGCATTATCGCCGCGCCGTTCGGCGCCTATTTCGCAAAGCGCGTGCCCGCCCGCACCTTGCTGGTGCTGGTCGGGATCGTCCTGACGCTCACCAGCGCNTTCAGCCTGTGGAAAGCGCTNGCGCAATANTCGTTGCCCCTGCGCAACNTCNGTNGCGACCGGAGCNNTGTTGACAAGGCNGGTCGCATNCNGGCGTNATTGCGCNGGAATTGGGGGGGNNATNATGAAATTGCTTGCATTGNCCNCNGCCGCNATGGCTGCGTTTTTCGGCACCGCTTCGGGTGCGCAGGCACAGGAGACGCTGCAGCTCGAGTTCGTGATGAGCTATCCGGGCTATCCCAACGGTGCCCGCACTACCGATGACTGTCTGGAGGTCAATCACCAGACCTATCTCGACGAAGGCGCCGTCGAAGCGAACCGCACCCGCAATGGCCGCTGGTACACGGCCGATGACGATTACGGNAAGGGCAAGTTTCTGATGTATTGCGCCGACACCCCCGGTGTTGTCGGCATCGGCGTGCGCTTTACCAGCGGCGCCACGCGCTATCCCAATCTCAACTTCAACCCACGTTCGCATCAGGGACAGNCCGACTGNCTGCGTCGCGCCAATGCCGTGGTCNGCGGAAATTCGATCTATAGGCGGTTCGATGCGCGCGATGAATCGGTCACGGCACTCAATCGCAGCTCCAACATCGCCGTCACCATCGTCTGCACCAGTTTCGGGCAGGTGTTGTTTATCGGATGGGGCCGGGGCGACCTGATCGGCGAACGCAACACNGTCGAACAGCTATGGGCNGCNCAATAGCCGCTTTGCGAAATATCGCCTTCAACGATTAATCGAGCGAGTTTCAGCGATAATCTCGATCACACCATCCGAAGCTTCCAATTTCACATGCGTTGCGGCGCCCCATATATGAGCCACCGCAACGCAACAATTTGGAGAATCTCATGGCGAAGATCGGAGACAAGCTGAAGCCCTTCACGACCCAGGCCTTCAAGGAAGGCAAGTTCGTCGAAGTGAGCGACAGCGACGTGACCGGCAAGTGGGCCGTCTTCTTTTTCTATCCGGCCGACTTCACCTTCGTCTGCCCGACCGAGCTGGAAGACCTCGCCGACATCTATCCCAAGCTGCAGGAAATGGGCGTCGAGGTATATTCGGTCTCGACCGACACGCATTTCTGCCACAAGGCATGGCACGACACCTCGCCCGCCATCGGCAAGATCAACTANTACATGCTCGGCGATCAGAACCACACGATCAGCAACAATTTCGACGTGCTGCGTGAGGGCGTCGGCCTCGCCGATCGCGGTACCTTCGTCGTCGATCCCGATGGCGCGATCCAGCTGATGGAAGTGACGCCGGAAGGCGTGGGCCGCAACGCCGCCGAACTGCTGCGCAAGATCAAGGCGCTGCAATATTGGGCGAGCCACCCCGGCGAAGTCTGCCNGGCCAAGTGGGAAGAAGGCGAAAAGACGCTTGCTCCCTCGCTCGACCTCGTCGGCAAGATCTAACCCAGCCCCCTTTGGGTCTCAACGCGGCCCGGGGTGGAACCTGCCGCCCCGGGCCGTTTTGTATCTGAAAACAAGGAAATCCTCATGCTCGACGCCAATATGACTCAGCAGCTCAAGGGCTATCTGGCCAATATCAAGCAGCCGATCGAGCTCGTCGCCAGCCTGGGCGACGATGCCAAGTCGCGCGAGCTTGAGGAGTTGCTCAATGAAATCGCCGCGCTGTCCGACCTGATCGAAGTCGTCCGCAGCGACGATGACAAGCGCAAGCCCAGCTTCATGATCCGCCGCAAGGGCACCGATATCGGCGTGCGCTTTGCCGGCATTCCGATGGGCCATGAATTCACATCGCTGGTGCTTGCCCTGCTCCAGGTCGGCGGACACCCGTCCAAGGCCGCGCAGGAGCTGATCGAACAGATTCAGGGCATCGACGGCGATTATGAGTTCGAAACCTATTTCTCGCTGTCGTGCCAGAACTGCCCGGATGTGGTGCAGGCGCTCAATCTGATGAGCGTGCTCAATCCGCGCATCCGGCACACCGCGATTGACGGCGCGCTGTTCAAGGACGAAGTCGATGGCCGCAAGGTGATGGCAGTGCCCACCGTGTTCCTGAACGGCGAGCAATTCGCGAGCGGGCGCATGGATCTGGAACAGATCGTCGCCAGGATAGACACCGGCGCCGAAGCGAAGGCGGTCGAGAAGATCGCGAAAAAGGATCCGTTCGACGTGCTGATCGTCGGCGGCGGTCCTGCGGGCGCGGCTTCGGCCATCTACACCGCGCGCAAGGGGTTGCGTGTCGGCGTGGCTGCCGAACGGTTCGGCGGTCAGGTGCTCGACACGATGGGCATCGAGAATTTCATCTCCGTGCCCTATACCGAAGGGCCCAAGCTCGCCGCGCAGCTGGAGCAGCACGTCAAGGAAAATGACGTGGATGTGATGAACCTGCAAAAGGCGGAAAAGCTGATCCCGGCCAGCGAAGAAGGCGGCCTGCACGAAGTGAAGCTCGCCAACGGCGCTTCGCTAAAGGCACGCACGCTGATCCTGTCGACCGGCGCACGCTGGCGCCAGATGGGCGTGCCGGGTGAGGATGAATATCGCAACAAGGGCGTGGCCTATTGCCCGCACTGCGACGGCCCGTTGTTCAAGGGCAAGCGCGTCGCGGTGATCGGCGGCGGCAATTCGGGCGTCGAAGCGGCGATCGACCTTGCCGGCATCGTCGCGCACGTCACGCTGATCGAATATGACAGCGATCTGCGCGCCGACGCAGTGCTTCAGCGCAAGCTCGCCAGCCTGCCCAACGTCAAGATCATCACGTCGGCGCTGACCACGCAGGTACATGGCGACGGCGAGAAGGTGACCGGCTTGACCTACAAGGACCGCAAGCACGGCGCCGACCATGAAGTCGCGCTGGAGGGCATTTTCGTCCAGATCGGTCTGGTCCCCAACACCGAATGGCTGAAGGACGCAATCGCCCTTTCGCCGCGTGGCGAAATCGAAATCGACGCGCGCGGCGAAACCAGCCAGCCGGGGATCTTCGCGGCGGGCGACTGCACCACCGTTCCCTATAAGCAGATCGTCATTGCGATGGGCGCGGGATCGACTGCCGGGCTTTCGGCATTCGACTATCTGATCCGCCTTCCCTCTGCCGAGGTTAGCGAAGCGGCCTGAGCTCCCATTGGTCGCGTTGCACGACTGGCCCGGAACAGCTCCCCCCAGCTGTTTCGGGCCTTTTCGCGAGTTCGACCGGGCAATCTGGAACTAATCTACCACCCCACTTATATGTCACGAACAGATCGATGGGGACGATAAGTGGCAACGACCTACCTTCCGACGCTCAAGCAGCTGCAATATCTGGTCGCGCTGCGCGATGCCGGCCATTTCGGCCGCGCCGCCGAAGCCTCCTTCGTCACCCAATCGACGCTGTCGGCGGGCATTCGCGAGCTCGAAACGCTGATCGGCGTGACGTTGGTCGAACGCCCCCGCCGCGTCGTGCGCTTCACGCCGCTGGGTGAGAAGATCGTCGACAAGGCCCGGCGCGTGCTGCGCGAGGCCGATGAGCTGGGCGACATCGCCCGTTCCGCGGGGCGCCCGCTGTCGGGCGAAATGCGGATGAGCGTCATTCCCACTATCGCGCCGTTCCTGCTGCCGCGCATCCTGCCGCGGCTGCGCAAGGATTATCCCGACCTCAAACTGTTCCTGCGCGAGGAAACCAGCGCACATGCGTGCGAAAGCCTGCATCACGGGCGCAGCGATTGCGTGCTGCTCGCCCTCCCCTATGCCTGTGGCGACGTGGAAGCGGAAATCCTCTTCGACGACCGGCTGTTCGTCGCCTTTCCCGAAGGCGAGCTTGAACCGCCGACGCCCGACATGGTCGAGCCCGAAGCGATTGACGAAGGGCGGCTGTTGCTGCTTGAGGACGGCCATTGCCTGAAAGACCATGCGCTTGCCGCATGCAACCGGCCCGAGCTGCGCGCGGAATCGACGATGCTCGGCACGTCGCTCTACACGATGGTCCAGATGGTCGAGAATGGCCTGGGCGTCACGATGCTGCCCGAAATGGCGGTCACGGCGGGCATCCTCGACAACACCCATGTCACCGCCCGCCCGCTCCACGCAGAAAATGCCGCGCGCCAGATCGCACTGGTGTGGCGCAAGGCAAGCCCGCGCGAACGCGATTTCCGGTTGCTGGCCGAAGTGCTGGGCGCCAAGCCCTAAAGGGCTATTCGATTTCGTAGTCGATCGGCTTGAAGCTGCCGCCATTCGACGCATAGGCGGAGCAGGCAGTCAGCCCGATCACCAGATCGCGCTGCGCGCGCAGCCGGATGAAATCGCCCGGCCTGCTGGTGGGCGGCAGCACCTCCAGCTTTCCGGTCTTTCCATCGACGGGCACGTTCATGAATACATTGAACGCCACCGGGATCGCATCGGCTTCGATACCATAGGGCGCCAGCGCCTCGGCCAGATTGCCGAAACAGCCGCGATGCACGGGATGCTCGGGATAGAAATGGCGGAACGTCGCTTCGCTGCACGGCGTCAGAAGAAAATCGTGCCGCCCGACACTGTCCTCGACAATTTCCAGCATCGGGTTCGACCGGTTCGACCAGAGCGTGTTGCCGGTGGTCAGCGCAATCGTCTCTTCATAATCGAAGGTGCGCCCGTTCGAGATCACCTCGCGCACGTCATCCGCGGCAAAGGCGAGCAGATCGCTCACCTGCGTGCCCTGCGGATCGATCACCTTCAACACCTGTCCGGATTTCAGCGGGAAGGCAACGCCGCTGCGCGGGGGTATTTCCACCACGCTCATGCGCGCGGATCCCGGAACGGGCATTTCCATTCCTCGCCGACCAGCCGGCCGCTATATTGCCGCGCCTCGCTCGCTTCGCCATGCCGGGCGAGCATCGGATTAGTGTCCCCGGCAAGCGCGACATCGCGTTCTAGGATACGCTCGCGCATCCGCTCATACTTGCCTTGCTCGCGCAGCTGTTCGAACTGGTCGTGCAGGTTGAAGACCATGGTCGGTCGGGGAAAGCGCCGTG
This sequence comes from Sphingomonas sp., assembly GCA_002707985.1. Lineage (GTDB taxonomy): Bacteria > Pseudomonadota > Alphaproteobacteria > Sphingomonadales > Sphingomonadaceae > Sphingomonas. The sequence continues at coordinate 96,239 of PAOI01000017.1, forward strand.
CCGGGCGCGAGGCATTGGGGTGCAGGCCGACGACGAAAAACGCTTCGCCGCCAAAGCTGAGCGAGAAATGCGGGTCTTCGGGATTGGCGCTGACATCCGGGTCATATTCCTGCCCCAGCCATGCGTCCTTGTCGGAAAAGGACTGGATACGGCGCCACATCACCTGCTCGAATTCGCGCTCGTCGAGGTTGAGCGGCTGTTCGAATACCACGGCCAGGCTGCGAACCCCCTGCGGGTCACAGCGATAGGCATGCGCCCATTCGAGCAGCGCGGCGTGAATCTCCAGGTCGTTCCACCCGCTATGCATGTTGCGCGCGGTGACGATCCGCAAATTGCCCCGCGCCAGCGCCGCCTTCGCGCCCACACAGGGAAATTCGGGAGCTTCGATGATGGCGCGCAGCTCGTCTTCGAGTGCGCTGGCCCTTGGTGCCTCCAGTGTCTCCATGCCGCTACAACTCGCCAGCACAACTTTGGTGCCGTGGCATGAACCTTATTTATCCAATGACTTAGCCTATGACCGCCGGACATAGTCGATAAAGGCGCGCAGCGGCGTCGGGACGAGACGGCGGCCCGAATAATACAGGAAGGGACCGGGAAAGCGCAGCCACCAGGGTTCGAGCACCGGCACGAGCTCGCCACTGTCGAAACGCGGCCGCAGCCACTGTTCGAACAGCGCGATGACCCCGACGCCCGCGACCGCCGCGTCAACGCCCAGATCGATCCCGCCACCGGCCTGAACGATCAGCGGACCGTCAGGCGTGATCCGCACGGTTTCGCCTTCACGCTCAAATTCCCATGCCGGCATGTTACCGCTGGGAAAGCGGTGTCGGATACATCGGTGATCCAGCAGATCACGCGGGTGCTCCGGCATTCCCATCTGCGCGACATATGCTGGCGATGCGCCCAGTGCGAAACGCTGCTCGCGTGGTCCGATCGGGACAGCGATCATGTCCTGCTCCAGCCGCTCGTCATAGCGAATGCCCGCGTCGCACCCCTCCGCGACGATGTCGACATAGCTTTCGTCGGTCATCACCTCGATGCGGATATCGGGGAATTCGGCAAGGAAGCCGGGAAGGATCGCGGGCAAGGTCATACGCGCCGCGCTGGTCGGCACATTGAGACGCAATGTGCCAGCCGGTCGATCACGATAAAGATTGAGATCGTCGAGCGCTGCCGAAACCTCGTTCAGCGCCGGCATCAACCGTTCGATCAGGCGCAATCCGGCTTCGGTCGGCACAACACTGCGCGTGCTGCGGTGGAGCAAGCGTATGCCGAGCCGCATTTCGAGCCGTCGCACCGCTTCGCTAAGCGCCGAGGCGCTGACGCCGCGTCCCCGTGCCGCTTCACGGAACCCGCCCGCCCGCGCGACATGGGTGAAGGCTTCAAGATCCGAAAGATCAGTCTTCATTGTACGATATTCCGTACAAGCTGTTCAGATTATAACTGCTTATCGATCAATGTATCGCCCCCTACCTCATGCGCCAACCCGACAAAAGGAGAATGCAAATGCGCGTGACGGAACAGGCCGGAAGCTGGAAACTAGGGACCCGCATGGTCCACCGAATGGGATATGGCGCGATGCAGCTGGCTGGCCCGGGTGTCTTCGGACCGCCGCGAAATCGCGACGCGGCAATTGCGGTGTTGCAGGCGGCGGTCACGGCCGGGGTCAATCATATCGACACGTCCGATTTCTATGGCCCCCATGTCGTCAACGAACTGATCCGCGACGCGCTGTCGCCCTACCCGGCCGATCTGGCGCTGGTCTCGAAAGTCGGCGCGCGGCGCGACGACGCTGGAAACTGGCTACCCGATCAGTCGCCCGAAGCGCTCAAGCGGCAGGTTCGTGAGAATCTGGACCGGCTCAAGATCGATCGGCTGGCGGCGGTCAATTACCGCGCGATGGGGGATCCGGAAGGCCATGGTCCTGCCGAAGGCACAATTGCGGCGCAGGTTGAGGCGATGGCGGAGCTTCAGGCAGAGGGTTTGATCGAAGCAATCGGCATCAGCACGGTAACGCCAGCCCAAATCGCCGAAGCGCGTTCGATCTGCGACATCGCCTGCGTGCAGAACCAGTATAATCTCGCGCATCGCCAGGATGACGCGATGATCGACGATCTGAACGCGGCGGGGATCGCCTATGTCCCCTATTTCCCGCTCGGCGGCTTTTCGCCCTTGCAGTCGGACACGCTCAGCCAGGTCGCATCATCGCTCGACGCAACGCCGATGCAGGTGGCGCTTGCCTGGTTGCTCCAGCGCTCGCCCAATATCCTGCTCATTCCCGGCACCAGTTCGGTCGCCCATCTTCAGGAAAATCTGGCGGCGGCGACGTTGCAACTTCCCGAGGAAGCACGCATCCGGCTCGATGCGATCGGTTTGCCTGCCAACACCTGATCAGTCCCAGCGCGCGGCGGCATCCCCATCGCTGTCGCGCGCTTCGACCCAGCGGCTGTCGCTGCCGAGCCGTTCACGCTTCCAGAAAGGCGCGTCGGTCTTCAGCCGGTCGATCAGATAGGCACAGCTTTCCAGTGCCGCGCGGCGGTGGCTGGCGGCCGTGCCGACGAAGACGATGCGGTCGCCCGGCACCATCGGGCCGACACGGTGGACAATCGTCACCCCCATCAGATCCCATCGCGCCATCGCCTGTTCGGCAATGCCGACCAGCGCGGATTCGGTCATGCCCGGATAATGTTCCAGATGCAGCTCGGTCACGCCATCGTCGCTGCGCACCACGCCGGTGAAGGTGGCGACGCCGCCTGCCCCGCGCTCCTCCAGCGCAGCGACTTCGATGCCGAGCTCGATCGGCGCAGGCTGAACCGAAACACGGATCATCCGCCGGTCACCGGGGGGAAGATGGCGACTTCCCCGGCATCGCCCAGTTCAGCCTCGAGCGGGACGAAATTCTGATCGATCGCGGCGCGGAGACGATCCATATCGGCCAGCGCCTCGGCATGCCCGTCGCTGCGCCCACGCAGCCATGCGATCAGATCGGAAAGTGTCCGGACGTTTTCGGGCGGGTCGACTTTCTCTTCGCCGCGCCCCACGGCTTCGCGCACCCAGGCGAAGTAGAGGACGGTCACGGCCATCAGCTATCCATATATTTGAGGCCGACGCGCAGATAATCCCAGCCGGTGATCATCGTCAGCACCGCAGCGCCCCACAGCGAAACGATTCCCACCATGTCGAGCCAGCCATAGGCAGACAGCGCAGGAACCAGGATCAGCGCGCCCAGCGCCACCAGCTGCAACGTCGTCTTCCATTTGGCTAGCTTCGACACCGGCATCGATACCTGAAGCTGCGCCAGAAATTCGCGCAGGCCCGACACCATGATCTCGCGCATCAGGATGATCAGTCCCGCGATCACATGCCAGTCGTGAATCACGCCCTTGGCCGTCAGCAGCACGATTACCGACGCGACCATGATCTTGTCCGCGATCGGGTCCAGAAACGCGCCGAGCCGCGACACCAGCCCCTGCGCGCGCGCCAGATAGCCGTCGAGGAAATCGGTGACTGCGATCAGCGCATATACGCCGAATGCAATCGCGTACCCCAGTCGCCATTCGGGCCACCAGAGAAAGAAGATCAGCAACGGCACCGTGAAGATGCGCGAGAGCGTGAGCAGGTTCGGCAAAGTCAGCATCGCGCGTGTTCCTAGCACCCCCCAACCGCGAGCGGGAGGGGTTAGGTCACGACCTAAGGTGATATAAGCAATTGATACGGCTGGCGCCCCTCGGCTATGGCGCTGGCACATTTGCTGACCAGCAGGGGTCGTTTTTCGCATGATTCACGCCGTGGGGCTCCTCAAGGAACGGCGTTTCCTGCCTCTTTTCCTCACCCAGTCGCTCGGCGCGTTCAACGACAATCTGTTCAAGAATGCGCTCGTCTTCTTCGCGACCTATCACATCTACAATTCGATCGACGCCGAAACGCGCTTCAGCGCGATCGCGACCGGCATCTTCATCCTGCCCTATTTCCTGTTCTCCGCGCTCGCCGGCCAGCTGGCCGACGGATATGACAAGGCGCGGATCATGCGGATCATCAAGGCGGCGGAAATCGGCATCATGTCGGTCGGCGCCTTCGGCATCTTTACCGCGCATATCGAACTGATGCTGCTCGCCCTGTTCGGAATGGGTGTGCATTCGGCCTTTTTCGGGCCGATCAAATATTCGGTGCTGCCCCAGCATCTGCGCGACGATGAAGTGCTGGGCGGCACCGGCCTGATCGAAGCGGGCACCTATATCGCGATATTGGGCGGCACGATCGCCGGCGGCTGGGTCAGTCCGTATGTCGCCGCCGCGTCGGTGATTTCGATCGCGGTTATCGGCTGGCTCGCCTCGCTGAAGATCCCGGCGGCGCCGCCGCTCACGCAGCTCAAGATCGATTTCAACATCTTCCGCGCCTCCTATCGGCTGATCGCGACAACATTGCGCATCCGCCGCGTCGCGCTCGCCATATTGGCGATGAGCATTTTCTGGACCGTCGCAGCGATCCTGGGCGTCCTGTTTCCACCGCTGGTGAAGAACATCTTCCACGCGCAAAAGGACGTCGCCAGCGTATTCCTCGCGATCTTCGCGGTCGGCATCGCGATCGGATCGGTGATCATCAATCGCCTGCTCCGGGGTGAGGTGTCCGCCAAATACGGGCCGGCGTCGGTGCTGGTGATGGCCGCTTTCGTCGTCGATTTCTATTTCGCGGCGGAAGGGTGGCATGTCCCCGACAGCCGCGCGCTGTTCGACACCGTCGAATTTTTGGCGCTGCCCGGCACCTGGCACATCCTGTTCGATCTGGCGATGATCGCTATCACCGGCGGCATGTTCGTGGTGCCGCTCTACGCCTTCCTCACCACCACGGTCGACAAGTCGCAGACGTCGCGCACGGTCGCGGCGAACAATATCCTGAGTTCGGGCGCGATGGTGGTCGGCTCGGTCGGCATCTATCTGGTGGTGGAGGCCGGCGTTTCGGTGCTCGGCGGCCTGTGGATCGTGTTTGCGCTGTGCATCGCATCGGCCTGGACCGCATGGCTGCTGCACAAGGTCGATATGCCGGGCCAGGCCGGCACCGACTGACCCGCGCCGATCAGGCGATGAACGTATAGAAGCAGACAAAGAATGCCGTGAAGCTGAGCAGGAACAGCTTTACGTCGCTGTCCTCCCGCGTCCGGCGTCTTTCGATCACGGCAGTGCGCATCGTGCTGCGGAACGGATGGCCCCTGCGGCCATCGGCGAGGCGAAGCTGCTGACTGGTCATATCGCAACGTTAACGCGTTGTTTACGATTATGGCCACCGCGCAATATGGTTAACCTGCGTTTAATTTCGGGACGCGGGTGACGCACGCGCCGAAACCGGACAGGCGCAACGGCACAGCAGCCGCGCGGGTGGCGCAGCAATATGACTATCAAAATGTGGGGGTTCTGGTGGAGCCGAGGGGAATCGAACCCCTGACCTCTGCAGTGCGATTGCAGCGCTCTCCCATCTGAGCTACGGCCCCGCCACGATCCGGCCGACGCCGGAAGGCGCTCCCCTTAGCGGCGTCTCACGCGCGATGCAACTGCTCCGCGCAGGTCCATCGACACTTGTTTGAAGGGACATCCGCAAGATGCTCCCGCAAAGCGGAAAAACCTGACAAACTTACACGGCGGACCGATGGGAAACCGCTTCCGAACACGCGGCAAAAAAGGGGCCCGGGCGAGTGCCCGAACCCCTGTTCCTGCTCCGCGAGCGGTGGACGGTGGATCAATCGAGGAAATCCGCCATCGCCGTCAGAAACGCTTCGCGATTGTCGAGCATCAGGAAATGATAGCTGTCGGGAATGGCAACCATCTTTGCCTGCGAACCGGCGAATTGCGGTTCCCAGATAGCCGCTGCCTGCGCTTCGCCCATGCCTGCGGCATAGACCACCGTGAAGGGCATGGTGATCGCGCCGATCTGGTCGCGCAGGTCCATCGTCATGTCTTCATACAGCGCCTGGGCAACCACACGGGTATCGGCCTGCATCGACCAGTTGGCGACCTTGACGCGCCCCTCCGGCGTCATCGACAAATTGCCGCCCGGATCGCTGGTGACCGGGGTCTGCGCCGCTTCACGCACCGCTTCATAGCGCGCGATCATCATGTCGCGCATCTGGGCGGCGCGCGGTTCGATGCTGGCGACGTCGGGCGCGCCCATCACGGTTCCGAAAAAGGGCATGGCGTCGACCACCAGGATCCGACCGATCAGATCGGGATGCGTGATCGCCAGCTTCATGGCGACCAGCCCGCCCATCGAATGGCCGATCACTGCCGGCTTTTCGATATTATTGTCGCGGATATAGGCAGCGATGTCGGCGACAATACCGTCAATGACGCCGGGTTCCAGATTGGCGCCGGGCTCGCCGCCGGCAAAGCCGTTCACCTGAACCAGCGCGACCTGATGATCCTGTGCCACGGCTTCCCAGCTGCCGTCCCACACCGCGCGGGGCGAGGAAAGGCCGGGGATGAAGATCACCGTCTGACCGCTCTGCGCGCCCTTGGTGACGATGGAAATATGATCCATCAGGACTTCGGCATCCTGCGCTGCCATGGCTGTTGCTGCGGCAGGCGTGGTTACGGGGCCGGTTTCGGCGCGCGTGGCGCCTGCATAGATCAGCATCGCTACGGCGAGGCCGATGCTGAGGAACAGGTCGCGCTTACGCTTCGGGCAATGCGTACGCATCATGCATTCTCCTTGGAAGGGTTGGTAAAAATCTCTTCGATCGTCAGATCGAACACATCGGAAATCTTGAAGGCGAGTGGCAGCGAAGGATCGTATCGCCCGGTCTCGATCGCATTCACGCTCTGGCGCGATACTTCGAGCAGTTCGGCGAGATGCTGCTGGCTCCATTTGCGTTCGGCGCGGAGCACGCGGAGGCGGTTGTTCATTCCCCACCCCCCGCGCGACTGTCACGCCAGCTCAGGAAGCATTGGAACAGGCCCCAGGACATCGCCCAGATGGGAAAGCCCCAGAAGACGTCCACTTTGCCCACCAGATCGTTATACTGGAGGAAGCCGAGGACCGTGGAGACCGAGAGGACCACGCCGATCCCGAACAGCATCGCCGAAACGATCCTCTGCCGGACAAATTCGTCGGTTTCCTCGATCAGATACAGCCCCATCACGACCATCGCGATGATGACCGGCAGTGCCGGCAGCACCGACAGGATGATCAGCGGGACGCCGGTCGGCTGATAGGTGTTAGTCGCCCAGACGCAGGCGAACAGGATACCGACATAGGCCAGCATCGAGGAAAGGAAGCGCCGCTGGTAGCGCTTGGCGGCTTGAGTACGCATTGGAAAGCTCCCTTGTTCAAATGACAAGTGAGCTTTACGCCGATTCGCAGCGACGTGTCAACTACCCTTTCCATTTTGCTGCGCTAGCTTGTCAGATCGTCGAGCATCCTTTGCGCAAGCAGGCTCAACGTATCGTCACGCGCGCCCATGATCACGATACGGTCGCCGGGTTTCGCCTGCGCGACGATGTGCGCAGCAGCGGCATCGCGTTCGGGAATGTGCATGGCATGCGCCCCGGTTGCGGTGATGTCGGCAATGATATCGGCGCTGGTCACTTCCCGCGTCACGGTTCCGCCCTGATAGACCGGATCGGGCAGGACGAGCAGGTCGTCACTGGCGAGCTTTTCGGCGAACATCGCGACAAGCTCGCTGCGCATCACCTTGAGCGGGCCAAAGCCGTGCGGCTGAAACAGCACCAGCAGCCGTCCGGGAAAAGCATGGAGCGTATCGAGCGTTGCGGCGATCTTTTCGGGATTGTGGCCGAAATCGTCGATCACGGCGACGCCGTTGGCAGTGCCGACCAGATCGAAGCGTCGGCGCAGCCCGCTGAAACTCTCGATCGCTTCGGCGGCCATCGCCAGCGGGACATCGATCGCGCGGGCAGCGCCGATCGCGGCCAGCGCGTTCGACACATTGTGAAGCCCCGGCACGCCCAGCCGGACTTCCAGCCCGCTGAACGCATCCCCCTCCCACAATTCGAAGGTCACGCCGAATGGTGCTTCGACCAGTTTCCGTGCCGAAAGCGACGCATCGCGATCGATGGCGAATCCGATCACCCGGTCCGCCGGCAGCGTCATGGCAAGCGCGGCAGCCTCCGCATTGTCCAGATTGACGATGGCCTTGCCCGCCTTGCCGATGAAATCGCCGAACAGGACGCGCAGCTCCTCCATCGACTTATGGTCGTGGCTGACATTGTTGAGCACCGCGACGCTGGGCGAATAGAGCGCGATCGATCCGTCGCTTTCATCGACTTCGGTAACGAAGTCCGCGCCCGTCCCCACCAGCGCGCTGGCAAAGGGGGCGTCAGGCGTCGCAAAATTCTTCATCACTGCGCCATTCATCACCGTCGGATGATGGCCGCAGCATTCCAATATCCAGCCGATCATGCCGGTGACGGTCGATTTGCCGCTGGTGCCCGCGACGCCGATACGGCTCGGCGCAGCGTTGAACAGCGAAGCGAGCAATTCCGCGCGGCTCAGCCGTTGCGCGCCCGCTTCGGCGGCGGCGACCATGTCGGGCACGCTGTCTTCAACCGCGGCGGAAGCGACGACAATCTGGTCGGCCGAGGTGATGCCGCTGCCGTCCTGGGGAAACAGCGCAACGCCGCGTTCGCGCAGATATTCGAACTTGGCGGGAAGCGCGCCCTTGTCGAGGCTGCGGTCCGATCCGGCGACGGTCGCGCCCTGCCCGGCCAGGATCATCGCCAGCGGCATCATGCCCGAACCACCGATGCCGACGAAGAAATAGGGTTTGCTGTGCTCCATCGCATCGGGCTATCCGGGCTGACGGCGGGGGGCAAGCGCGGCCTGCATTTTCCCCTCCGTTTGCCCTGAGTAGCCATTGAGCGAAGTCGAAATGGCATATCGAAGGGCCGGCATATAACGGTGCTTCGATACGGGTCTTCGGCTTCGCTCAGTCCCTACTCAGCACAAGCGGGAGTAAGGTGGAAGATGCGCATTGCCGTCGTGGCACCGGGACGCCCGATCAGCGAAGCCAATGCCGCGCGCGTTTCCGCCTTCATGGCGCTCACCTATCCGCAGCATGACGTGGTGTTTCACCCGCAATGCTATTTGTCGGACGGCCATTTCGCCGGCAGCGACGATGCGCGGGCCGCTGCGTTTCTGGAAGTCGCCAACGATCCGCAGTTCGACGCGATATGGTTCGCGCGCGGCGGATATGGATCGAACCGCATTCTTTCGCGTGTCATGCCAAATCTCGGCCCGGCGGCGCGCGACAAGGCGTATCTGGGCTTTTCGGACATGGGTTTCCTGCTCGGCGCGCTCTATGCCGCCGGCATCGGGCGCCCGATCCACGCCGCCATGCCGATCACGCTGGGCAGCAACGATCCGGGCGAAAGCCTCGGCTGGGCGCTGGCATGGCTGATCGACGGCGACCGCAATGTGCTCGAACCCAGCCTGAACGGCGAAGGCAGGGGCCGCCCGGCGGCGGCCTTCAACCTCGCCATTCTCGATGCGCTGATCGGCACGCCGTGGATGCCCGACCTGACCGATCATGTGCTGATGATCGAGGAAGTGTCCGAACCGCTCTATCGCATCGACCGGATGCTGTTCACGGTAGCGCATGCGACTCAGCTAAAGGGGATCGCAGGCATCCGGCTGGGCCATGTCACGCATGTTCAGGAAAACGACCCGCCCTTTGCCGAGACAGCGGAAGAGATCGCCCGCCGCTGGTGCGGCGAAATGGGCGTCCCCTTCCTCGGCCGCGCGGAGATCGGCCACATCGCGCTCAACCGCGTGGTGCCGTTCGGCGTGGCGTGACACGACGCGAGCGCCGGCAATTGCGCCCGCGTTTGCAAGTCCTGTGGCCCTTTGTTCCGCGCTTGCCTATATCGCGCTCGCGCGGGCATAAGCCGCGCTCTTTCCATTCAGCCATAGAGAAGGCCCCACCCCGTGTCCGACATGTTCCGCATTACGCTGCCCGACGGTTCCGTCCGTGAGGTAGCCCCGGGGACTACCCCGGCGGACATTGCCGCGGCGATCGGGCCGGGCCTTGCCAAGGCGGCAATTGCCGCACGCGTCGATGGCGAAGTGCGCGACATCATGCGCCCGCTCGACGGCGACGCACAGCTCGCGCTGATCACGTCGAAGGACGAAGCGGATGCGCTGGAACTCGCGCGCCACGATTATGCGCACGTCCTCGCCGAAGCGGTGCAGGCGCTGTGGCCCGGCACCCAGATCACCTTTGGTCCGGCGACCGATGACGGTTTCTATTATGACGTGAAGGCGCCGGAGAGCCGCGCGCCCTTCTCGATGGATGATCTTCCTGCCATCGAGGAAAAGATGCGCGAGATCATCAAGGCCGACAAGCCGCTGGTCCGCGAAGCTTGGAGCCGCGCCGATCTGATCGCCAAATGGGAAGCTGATGGCGAAACGTTCAAGGCCGAATGGGCCAGGGAACTGCCCGAGGGCGAGGAATTGACGGTCTATTGGTCCGGCCAGCCGGGTTCGGACGGCGCATGGCTCGACATGTGCCGGGGGCCGCACCTGGCCTCCACCGGCAAGCTCGATCCGCAGGCATTCAAGCTGATGCGCGTTGCCGGTGCCTATTGGCGCGGCGACCAGAAGAATGCGCAGCTGACGCGCATCTATGGCACCGGTTGGCTCAACAAGAAGCAGCTCGACGCGCATCTGATGCGGCTCGAGGAAGCCGCCAAGCGCGACCATCGCAAGCTGGGGCAGGAAATGGACCTGTTCCACTTGCAGGCCGAAGCGCATGGCAGCGTCTTCTGGCATCCGCACGGCTATGTCATCTGGCGCGAGCTCGAAGATTATATGCGCCGCGCGGTGAACAGCGCAGGCAGCAAGGAAGTGAAGACGCCGCAGGTGATGGACGCCCGCCAGTGGGAACAGTCGGGCCACTGGGGCAAATATCGCGAAAACATGTTCGTCATCCCGGACGAAACGCCGAACATCGAAGACGATGGCCCAATGGTGTCGAAGGACGCCGACTGGATGGCGCTGAAGCCGATGAACTGCCCGGCGCACGTCCTGATCTTCAAACAGGGGATCAAGTCGTATCGCGACTTGCCGCTGCGCCTCGTCGAAAATGGCTGCTGCCACCGCAACGAGCCGCATGGCGCGCTGCACGGGCTGATGCGCGTCCGCCAGTTCACGCAGGATGACGGCCATATCTTCTGCCGCGAGGATCAGATCGTCGAGGAGGTGCAGGATTTCTGCCGCCTCGCCGACCGGGTCTACAAGGATTTCGGCTTCACCTATGCGATCAAGCTGGCGCTGCGCCCCGAAAATCGCTTCGGCACCGAGGAGATGTGGGACAAGGCCGAGGCCGAGCTGCGCGACGCCGTCGTGCGCGCCGGCATGGCGACTGAGGAATATGGCTGGGAAGAACTGCCCGGCGAAGGCGCCTTCTATGCGCCCAAGCTCGAATGGCATCTGACCGATGCGATCGGGCGGACGTGGCAGGGGGGCACGATCCAGTCGGATCGCGTGCTGCCCGAACGGCTCGACGCCAGCTATGTCGGCGAGGATGGCGAGCGCCACCGGCCGGTGATGCTCCACCGCGCGATCTTCGGCTCCTATGAACGCTTCATCGGCATTCTGATCGAGCATTTCGCCGGTCGCCTGCCGGTATGGCTTGCGCCAGTGCAGGCGGTGGTCGCGACGATCGTGTCCGATGCCGACGACTATGCCAATCAGGTCGCCGAAAAGCTGAAGGCGGCGGGCATCCGCGTCGAAACCGATCTGCGCAACGAGAAGATCAATTACAAGGTACGCGAACATTCGCTGGCGAAGGTTCCGCAGCTGCTGGTCGTCGGCAAGCGCGAGGCAGACGAAAGCACGGTCGCGGTGCGCACTTTGGGTGAGCAGGGGCAGAAAATGCTGACCGTCGACGAAGCAGTCGCCATGCTGCGCGCAGAAGCGACTCCGCCGGATTTGCGGAGCTGACGCGCCGGCGCCTGCCTTGCATCGCATCGCCGGCAGACCGATATAGAGAGGCATAGTGCGGCAAACACGCCGCACCGCGCGTCTTTTTCGACACAATGTGGCGCTGACCGCTACCGGTCGGCGCCGAAATGCGTTATTCTGACGCCTTCGCAGTTTGTTTGAACGACCACAGGAGAGCTTCCTATACGACCCCCGATGCGGCGCCCCATGGCGCCCCCGCCGATGAACGGCCCTCGCTATAACGAATTCATCCAGGTGCCCAAGGTTCGCGTGATCGACCATGAGGGCGAGAATCTCGGCGTGATGTACACGCGCGAGGCGATCGAGCAGGCCGCCGAATACGGCCTCGATCTGGTTGAAGTGTCGCCGAACGCCGATCCGCCCGTGTGCAAATTCCTCGACGTGGGGAAATACAAATACGAGGCGCAGAAAAAGGCGAATCAGGCGCGCAAGACCCAGCGGACGCAGGAGATCAAGGAGATCAAGATGCGCCCGAACATCGATGACCATGATTACGAGACGAAAATGAAAAACGTCCGTAAGTTCATCGGCGAAGGCGACAAGGTGAAGCTGACGCTCCGCTTCCGCGGACGCGAGCTTTCGCACGGCCAGCTGGGCATGCAGCTGTTGCAGCGGGTTGCCGAGGACGTGCAGGAAGAGGCGAAGGTCGAATCCTATCCGCGTATGGAAGGCCGCCAGATGCTCATGGTGCTGGCGCCGAAATAAGCGCCGTATCACGGTTCAAAAAAAGCCTCTCGGTCCTGCGATCGAGGGGCTTTTTTTATGCCTTGCCGTGCGCTGTGACTCTATTCGCCGTCATGCCGGCGGAACCAGCCTCGCAATATCGCTTCGGTTGCGACCGGGCGATCGGTGATCATGCCGTGTGCGGCGCCGGGCACTACCGCCAGTTCCGATCCGGGCGTCTGGCGGGCGAAATCCTGCACCGTGTCGATTCGGGCTTCGTCATATTGGCCGACCATGAACATTGTCCGCGCGCCATCGATCTTCGCGAGCAGCTTCACGGCATCATAGTCTTTCAGCGATCCGGTCGAGCGGACCTCGCTAGGCCCCCACATCGCGTTGTAGATCACCGGATTGAAGCCATGCCCGCCAATCGAGCGAACATAGGCGATCAGTTCGGGACTGGCCGGTTCGCGACGATTGAAATTGGCGTAGAAAACCTCAGTCGCGGCATCGCAATCGGATGCGGGCGGCGGCACCTTTCCTTCGCAGGCCGCAATCGTTTCCCGCACCGCCTGCGGCAGCTCCGTCAGCAGCGCATTGGCGTCGGCGATCCAGCGCGGGGTCGAGATGTACGTCCCCGCCAGCACCGTCGAGGCGACATGATCGGGGTAGCGCGCGGCATATTCGAGCGCGATCGCCGAACCCCAGCTGTGCCCGACTATATGCCAGCGTTTGACGCCAAGCGCCTGCCGGATCGATTCGAGTTCGGAAACGAAGCGTTCGACGCGCCAGTTGGCGGGATCGTTGGGTCGATCCGAACGGCCGCTGTCGAGCTGGTCGTAGAGGATGACGGGCCGCTCATCGGCCAGGCCCAGCATTCCCGCAAAGCCATTATGCGTGCCGCCCGGCCCGCCATGGATGAAAATGACCGGAACAGCGCCTTTGCCGATCACGCCGTTGACGCGAACATAGACGCGACCGCCCTCCACCGGGACCATCAGCTCGCGATCGGGCGCGGCATAGGGCTGCGCCGAGACCGGAGCGGCAAGCTGCGCCCATGCCGGCAAGGAAAGGATCGTCGATGCCGCAAGCGACAGTGCCGCCAACAGCCGAATGGGAAATTTCACCTGCCACTCTCCCCGCATCGCTTCGAATCAGCGTTCCATACCGGTCTGACCGCGGTTCCCGAAATGGTCGCGCATGCCCCGCCGCGCTTTCAGGCGCTGGCGGGCGGCTCCCACAATTCGATCGGATTGCCTTCCGGATCGTGAATGCGCGCAAATCTGCCGGTTTCGGGCGTATCCCATTCGTCGCGGGTTTCGATCGCGATGCCGGACGCATTGAGTTGTTCGAGCAGCCCCTCCAGATCCTCCACGCGAAAATTGAGCATGAATGCCTTTTCGGGGGCGAAATAATCGCTGTCTGCTTTAAAGGGTTCAAAGACTACGGGGCCGCCACGGATATTCCAGAACCATTCGTTCGTTTCGCCCTCACCATCGCCGCATCCCGCGCCGATGTTCAGATGTTCCCTGTACCAGCTGCGCAATGCATCCGGGTCGTTCGCCCGGAAAAAGAAACCGCCAAAGCCGAGGACGCCCATTTCGTGAATCTCCCTTTGCTCACGCCGCACCATCCTAACCCGGATCGACGCGCGTACCCAGCCCCGGCGCAACCTGTGTACAAGGCGCAGCAATGATCGATTCGCTTCTCGTCAAATTCGCGCTGATCGGCGTGATCGGAATCGGCGCGCAATGGGTGGCGTGGCGAACCGGCCGCCCTGCCATCGCGCTGATGCTGATCGCCGGGCTGATCGCCGGGCCGGCGCTGGGGATCATCGTCCCCGACCGCGATCTCGGCCCGCTGCAGGAGCCGATCATCAAGCTCGCCGTCGCGGTGATCCTGTTTGAAGGGGGCCTGAGCCTCAATTTCCGCGACCTGCGCCATGCCGGCAATGCCGTGTTGCGGCTGGTGATCTTCGGCGTCCCGATTGGATGGCTGCTCGGCACGATGGCGGCGCATTATGGCGGCGGCCTTCCGCTCGGCCTTGCGTCGCTTATCGGCGGCATATTGGTGGTGACCGGGCCGACGGTGATCGGACCGATGCTGCGCACGCTGCGCGTCCCCGCGCGCGTTGCCGATACGCTGAAATGGGAAGGGATCGTCAACGACCCGATCGGGGCGCTGCTCGCCGTCGCGATCTTCGGCTATGTCGCGTTCGACGGGCCGGGCTCGACCGTTACCAATGTGATGCGCGACGTGGTCGCGGCGACGCTGGTCGCGGCGCTGCTGGGCGTGGCGCTCGGCTTTGCGATCACCTGGCTGTTTCCGCGCGGCTACGTCCCCGAATTTCTGAAGGCGCCGGTGCTGCTCGTCACGGTGATCGGCGGCTTCGTGCTCGCCGACGTCGTGAAGCATGAAACGGGGCTGGTCACCGTCACGCTGATGGGCGTCGTCATGGCGAACCGACCGGTGCATTCGAGCCGATGGTTGCGACGGTTCAAGGAGGATCTTTCGGTCCTGCTGATCTCGGGCGTGTTCATCATCCTGTCGGCGACGCTCGACTGGCAGACGCTGTCGGCGTTCCGCCTGCAATTCATCGTCTTCCTGCTGTTGCTGCTGTTCGTCGTCCGGCCCGCCACAGTGATGCTCAGCCTCGCCGCATCGGACATGCCGTGGCGAGAGCGATTGTTCATCGCCTGGATCGCGCCGCGCGGTATCGTCGCGGTCGCGATCACCGGCCTTTTTGCCTATCGCCTGAGCGATTATGGCATTCCCGGTGCCGATGCGCTGGTGCCGCTCAGCTTCGCGGTCGTCATTACCACGATCTTCGCGCATGGATTTTCCGCACGCTGGGTGGCGCAGAAGCTGGGGCTCGATCTGGGCAAGGGCGAAGGGGTGCTGATCGTTGGCGCGAACGATTGGACCAATGCGTTCGGCACTTATCTGAAGCAAATGGGCTACAAGGTGACGATCGCCGACAGTTCGACCTTTGCCCTGCGTGCGGCGCGACGGCGCGAGCTGGATGTGTGGCGCGGCGACATCCTTGAGGAAGTGAACGAGGACCGGCTCGACCTGTCCGAATATCAGCAGCTGCTCGCGGCTACCGACAACGACGCCTATAACGCGCTGGTCTGCGCCGATCTCGGCCCCGAAATGGGCTTTGAAAAGCTGACCCAGACCGCGCCGCAGGACAAACAGGGTTCGGTGCGCGCGCGCGCCCGCGTCCTGCTCGACAGCCAGCGCGGCGTTGAGGAACTGCAACGGCTGATCGGCGAAGGCTGGCAATTCGGTCGCACCCGCATCACCGAGAAATTCAGCTTCGACGATTATCGCCAGCGGCTTGCCAAGGGTGCCGAAACCGTCGCGGTGCGGCGTGAGGACAATTCGATCGAATTCTTCTCCCCTCAGCAAAAGCCATGGGTCGAGGAAGGCGACGAAGTCATCAGCTTCGTCCCCCCTGAGCAACAGGCCGCGCAACAGGCCGTCCGCGCTTCCCGCAAGGTCGAGGAAGCGGCGGTGAAGGAAGGTTCGGCAAAGGCCGCCGCCGCGAAGAACAGCGACGACACGCCTTCCTGACGGTCACATGGCGGCGGTCGCCAGGGTCTGCGTCTGCTCGCTTGCTTCCTGCGCCGCTTCGAGCAAGCGGCGATCGAGCGTACGCAGCCGCGAGGTCGAGGTGATGCGATCGCCGATCAGATCGGTGACATAAAATGTGTCAACCGCGCGCTCGCCATAGGTCGCGACATGTGCCGAATGGATCGTCACCTTCGCCTGAAACAGCGCATGCGCCAGCCGATAGAGCAGCGCCGGACGGTCGCGCGCATTGACTTCGACCACGGTGAACCGGTTCGACGCCTTGTTGTCGATCAGCACATTGGGCTCGATCGTAAAGGTTTCGGCACGCGGATGCAGCAACGGCTTGGTATGCAGCCGCTCGGTCAGCTTGGCGCGATTGGCCAGCGCGTCGGCAATGCCGGTCTTCAGCCGGTTGATCTGGCTGGGGTCGTCATAGGGTTGGCCGAACGCATCCTGAACGAGGAAATTGTCGAGCGCCATGCCGTCGCGCGTCGTGTGGATGCGCGCATCGATGATGTTGCCGCCGGCAAGGTGGATCGCGCCCGCAATGCGATAGAACAGCCCCGGATGATCGGCGGCATAAATTGTGACAAGCGTCGCTGAGCGTTCGGGATAGACCTGCGCCTCGACCGAAAGGCCGGTTTGCCCCGCCCCTTCGATCTGACGGGCATTGCGCGCCAGCACGTCTTCGGGTTCGGCGATCCAGTAGCTTTCGGGAAGCCGATCGACGAAGGCGCCCATCCGGTCGGCATCCCAGCCGAGCATCTGTGCAAGCGCCTCCTGCTTTGCCGCGATCCGCTCGCCGCGCCCCTTCTGCTTGTGGCCGAGCCGCAGCACTTCCTCCGCCGATTCATACAGGCTGGTCAGCAACTGACGTTTCCAGCCGTTCCACACGCCCGGCCCCACCGCACGGATATCGACCACCGTCAGGATGAGCAGCATCATCAGCCGCTGCGGCGATTGCACGACCTCCGCGAAATCGAGGATCGTCTTGAAATCCGATAGGTCGCGCTTGAACGCCGTTGCCGACATCAGCAGATGGTGGCGCACCAGCCACGCGACGGTCTCCGTCTCCGCGCCGGTCATTCCCAGCCGCGGGCACAGGCGCTCGGCCACTTCGGCGCCCAGCACCGAATGGTCGCCGCCCCGCCCCTTTGCGATGTCGTGGAGCAGCACCGAGACATAGAGCGCCCGCCGCGCGACGACATTGTCGAAGATTCCGGTGGCGAGCGGATGATCTTCGTCGAGCTCGCCTTTCTCGATCCGGCTGAGCAGATCGATCGCGCGGATCGTGTGCTCGTCGACCGTGAAATGATGATACATGTCGAACTGCATCTGCGCGACGACCCGGCCGAAATCGGGAATGAAGCGCCCGAACACCCCCGCCTCATTCATCCAGCGGAGCACCTTGGCCGGTTCGCGCGGGCTGGTCAGCACATCGAGGAACAGCGCATTCGCCTGCGGATCGTCGCGGCATTCGTCGACCAGCTTGGCGTCGCGCGCCGCCGCACGCATCGCCAGCGGGTGAATTTCCACTCCGTGCAGATCGGCGAGCTGGAATATCTCCAGCAACCGGCGCGGCTCCTGCACGAAGAAATCATCCTCCGGCAGCGCCAAGCGCCCGCGATCGAGCACGAAGCCCTTCAGCTTTTTCGGGCTGCGGCGGATCGCCGGCAGACCCATCCGCCGCCCGCGCGCGGCATATTTCTCGTCCAGATGCGCCAGGAACAGGCCGGTCAGGTCGCCGACCTTCTTCGCCTGCAGGAAATAGAAGTGCATGAACCGCTCGACCTTCGATTTCCCGGGCCGGTCGGCATAATTCATCCGCTCGGCGATCTCGCGCTGGAAATCGAACGTCAGCCGGTCCTCGGCACGCTTTGCCAGCACGTGCAGATGGCATCGTACCGCCAGCAGGAAATTCTCCGCCCGGCGAAACTGGCGATATTCGAGCGATGTCAGCAGCCCCGCCTCGACCAGCTGGCCCGGCTCGCGCACGTCATAGGCATATTTGCCGATCCAGAAGAGCGTGTGGAGATCGCGCAGCCCGCCCTTGCCTTCCTTCACATTGGGTTCGACGACATAGCGGCTGTCGCCCATCTTCTTGTGCCGGCCATCGCGCTCGGCAAGCTTTTCCGCGATGAAGGTGCGCGCGGTGCCATCCTGCACATCGGTTTTGAACCGGCGCGCAGCCTCGTCATAGACATCGGTATCGCCCCACACATAGCGCGCTTCGAGCAGCGCGGTGCGGATCGTGATGTCGCCCTTTGCCTGACGCACCATATCGTTGAGCGATCGCGTGGAATGGCCCACTTTCAGCTGCATGTCCCACAGCGAATAGAGCATGGATTCGACGACCTGTTCGGCCCAGGGCGTGACTTTCCACGGCGTCAGAAAACCGATGTCGATATCCGAATGCGGCGCCATTTCCGCGCGGCCATATCCGCCGACGGCGATCAGCGTCATCCGCTCCGCCGCCGTGCGGTTGTTGCGCGGATAGAGCCGCTCGACCGTGAAATCCCACAGGAGCCGCAGGATCTGATCGATCAGGAACGCGCCCGCCAACGCGGTGACGATCCCGCGCGTCGGATTTTCCACCAGCCGCCGCTCAATTTCGGCGCGACCGGCGGCAAGCGCTTCCTTCAGCACCGCCGTTGCCGCCTGACGCATCGCGCTCGTATCGCCGTCCTCGATATGCGTCAGCGCATCGGCGATGATCCGCCGGTCAATGATCGCGCG
Organism: Sphingomonas sp.; assembly: GCA_002707985.1. GTDB lineage: Bacteria > Pseudomonadota > Alphaproteobacteria > Sphingomonadales > Sphingomonadaceae > Sphingomonas. Next base: position 115,181 of record PAOI01000017.1, read on the forward strand.
ACGGTTTGGGACGGAATCGAAGCGGGAAGACATGATCGGGGAGATAGGGGCATGCGCCGCAAATCGCCACCATCCTGTGCGCCGCAACGGCCGGGAATTCCGCGTGTTCCGCCCGCGATGCCGGCCCCGGCCTCACTCGACGCAGAAAACGCTGTCCTACATGTAACCATATAGGTTATTTCCGAGTCGCGAGGCCATTCGGGAGAAGGACATGACAGTCGAAGCCATGATCGACGCGCTGATCGCGCGCGAAGGCGGATATGTGAACCACCCGGCGGATCGGGGCGGCCCCACCTGCTGGGGCATCACTCAGGCAGTGGCACGCGCCGAAGGATATGACGGGCCGATGCACGCGCTGACGGCGGATCAGGCGGCGGCAATCTATCGCACGCTCTATTGGGAGCGCCCGGCTTTCGACCATATCGGCGAGCGCGCGCCGGGGCTTGCCGCCGAATTGTTCGACACCGGCGTCAATATGGGGCCGGAAGTCGCCACGGGATTCCTGCAACGCGCGCTCAACGCGCTCAATCGCAACGGTCGCGATTTCCCCGATCTGGCGCGCGACGGACGGATCGGAACCCAGACGCTATCGGCGCTGGACCACTTCCTCGCCACGCGCGGTGCAGCGGGCGAAACCGTGCTCTGCAAGGCAGTCGATGCGCTGCAGGGCGAACGCTATCTCGCGCTCGCCGAAAGCCGGCCGGCAAACGAAGCCTTTGTCTATGGCTGGCTGGCCAACAGACTGGACTGAGTTTTCGCCCCGTCGGGGACGGGGGGGCAATCACGCACACTTGCAAGACAGGTCGGCCGTGCGCCGCACCTTTGGAAAGGAGAACCAAATGGGTTTGCTTGAAGGCATTTTGGGACCGATCACCGGTCTGATCGACAAGATCATTCCCGATCCCGAAGCGCGCGATCGCGCGAAGCTGGAACTGATCAGGCTGGAGGGCAGTCAGGAACTGGAAACGGTGCGGACGCAATTGTCGGCCATCGTCGCCGAAGCGCAATCGGCCGATCCATGGACCAGCCGCGCGCGACCCAGCTTCCTCTATGTAATGTATGCCCTGCTGCTATGGGCGATCCCGATGGGACTGATAGCGGCGGTCCGCCCGGAAATGGCGGAGGGGATTGCCAACGGGATGAACGCCTATCTCGCCGGCATCCCCGAACCGCTCTATGCGCTCTTCGGCACCGGCTATCTCGGCTATACCGCCGCGCGCCAGTGGGGAAAGATCAAGGGCGTCGAGAAATAGCCCTCAGACAAAGGGGATCAGCAGCAACGCCCAGGCAACCATGCCCAGGGGGAGCGCGATCAGGATGCCGCGTATCGCGGCGCCTTCGCGCTCTTCCACGGCGGTGCCGTAATCGCTCAACTGCGCCATGTCGCAATCCATCGCCATGGCACCCTGATCCTTGATCGCAAGCCACTCGTAAGACATCGAGCCTCTCCGTGTTCCGCCTGATCCCCCTTTCATTTTAGAGCGTGATTGCTCCGGGGACCGCGAACCAGCAGCAAATTATCATTCTGCGGAATTGCCGCCATTCGGGTCGTATACGGATGGCGGGTAAAGATTTGGGTAACCCTGTGTGACAGCCATGGCGGGACGCGCTCGGGAAAAGCCTGAAACCGCGCGAAAACGCCGTCATATCGCCGCCCTGCGTTGGGGCCGCATGCCCGTCACGCGCACCGCAGGAACGCTGCCGTGGCAAGGTGGATTTGCGAGAAGCGGTTCGCGATCCCATATGCGGCGCCATGAGCGACAAGTCAGCGGTGTGGCACGGCACCACCATCCTATCCGTGCGTAAGTCAGGCAAGGTCGTGATCGCCGGGGACGGCCAGGTCACACAGGGCCATACGGTGATGAAACCCAATGCCCGCAAGGTGCGGCCGCTGGGGGACGGCAAAGTGATTGCGGGCTTTGCCGGTGCCACTGCCGATGCCTTCACCTTGTTCGAACGGCTCGAGGCCAAGCTGGAGCGGCATCACGGGCAGTTGCTGCGCGCCGCCGTCGAACTCGCCAAGGAATGGCGGACCGACAAATATCTGCGCAATCTGGAGGCGATGCTGATCGTCGCGGACAAGGACGTGACGCTGATCATCACCGGCAACGGCGATGTGCTGGAGCCGGTCGAGGGGATCGCCGCGATCGGATCGGGCGGCAATTACGCACTGTCGGCGGCACGCGCGCTGGTCGAATATGAACCCGACGCCGAAACGCTGGCACGCAAGGCGATGAAGATCGCGGCGGATATCTGCGTCTACACCAACGAAAATCTGACGGTGGAGATACTGGACAGCGACAGCTGATCCAAACGCTTCGAAACATCGATCGGGTACAGGGGATTCGCGGCCCTGTACCCGCTACCGCCTATGGCGCCGGAGGCAGTCGGTCGCGAACCTCGCCCAGACGATCATGGATTTTGTACAGCAGGGTCATCAGTTCGCAGCAAAGCCGCCAAAAGATGGACGCCGCGATCATGCCGCCCGGAACCGCGATAATGCCGACAAGGAAGATGGTCGGCGAAAACCGCGTCATCGCAAACAGGCTGACCAGCTGGGACAGGCCAAATAGGACGATGACGACCAGGCCGATATGGTAGAGTATCCGGATCAGCGCGGCGCCGATCATGTCGTCGAAACTGATGAATTCCTTGAGCAAATCCCGCACAACACCCCCTGATCATTGGCAAAAACGCGACGATACCCCCCGAAGGGCGCATGTAAAGAACGATTGGACGGCCAACCGCCTTGCGGGCAGCTCCGGCGCGCACATCGCACGACAAGCCCATCGGGACCATGCAAGTATCTTCACGCAGATACGCACCTGCGCAAGGCAGAAGCGGGAATGGTCCTGCCACGGCTTGATCGGCGGGCAGGCGACCCAATATCGGCGGGCATGATCCAACCGGGCGGCATCGCGCCCACCCCTCTCCCAAGCAAAAGCGAATGAACGACAACCTTACCCCCAAAGCCATCGTTTCCGCGCTCGACGCGCATATCATCGGACAAAAGGACGCCAAGCGCGCGGTTGCCGTGGCGCTGCGCAATCGCTGGCGCCGGCAAAAGCTGAGCGCCGATCTGCGCGATGAGGTGACGCCGAAGAACATCCTGATGATCGGCCCGACCGGCTGCGGCAAGACCGAGATCAGCCGCCGCCTCGCCAAGCTGGCCGATGCGCCGTTCGTCAAGGTCGAAGCGACCAAATTCACCGAAGTCGGCTATGTCGGCCGCGACGTCGAACAGATCGCGCGCGACCTGGTCGAGGAAGCGATCCGGCTGGAAAAGGATCGCCGCCGTTCGGCCGTGAAGGACAAGGCGGAGGAAGCGGCGATGAACCGCCTGCTCGACGCGCTGACCGGCAAGGACAGCTCGACCGCCACCCGCGAAGCGTTCAAGCAGCGTTTCGAGGAAGGCATTCTCGACGACAAGGAAATCGAAATCGAGCTGGAAGCGGCTCAGCAGATGCCGTTCGAGATCCCCGGTGGCGGCGCGCAGATGATCAATCTGGGCGAGATGATGGGCAAGGCGTTCGGCGGTCCGCCGCTCAAGCGCCGCAAGCTCACTGTCCGCTCGGCGTGGGAAAAGCTGGTCGATGAGGAAGCCGAAAAGCGGCTCGATCAGGACGAAGTCAGCCGCGTCGCAATCGCCGATGCCGAAGCCAACGGCATCGTCTTCCTCGACGAAATCGACAAGATCGCCGTCAGCGACGTGCGCGGCGGATCGGTGAGCCGCGAAGGTGTGCAGCGCGATTTGCTGCCGCTGATCGAAGGGACCACGGTCGCGACCAAATATGGTCCGATGAAGACCGACCATATCCTGTTCATCGCCAGCGGCGCGTTCCACGTCGCAAAGCCGAGCGACCTGCTGCCCGAACTGCAGGGCCGCCTGCCGATCCGTGTCGAGCTGTCGGGCCTGACCGAAGAGGATTTCGTCGCGATCCTGTCCGATACCAAGGCCGCGCTGCCGCAGCAGTATAAGGCGCTGATCGCCACCGAAGGCGTGACGGTGGACTTTACCGAAGACGGCATCCGCGCGGTCGCGAAGATTGCCGCCGAAGTGAATGCCGAGGTCGAGAATATCGGTGCCCGACGCCTGCAGACGGTGATGGAAAAGCTGCTCGAGGAAGTCAGCTTCGACGCGGAAGACCGCAAGGGCGAAACGCTGACGATCGACGCCGCCTATGTCGAGAAACAGCTTTCGAGCATCGCCCGCAACACCGATCTCAGCCGCTACGTTCTGTAGGATATCGCTTGGGCGCCGGGGGTTGTCCCTCGGCGCCCCTCGTCGTTATTCGGGGCGCGTATATTCGGTGAATTCACGCAGCACGCAGGTGCCCGTCAGCATGCCGCCCGTGCGCGAACGGGTGTGCACGATATCGCCCGAGCAATAGCTGCCGCTGACGGCCGTTTCGAACACCAGCAGATCGTCATGCGCTGCGCCCGGACAACCGGTGGCGTCGGTGACGGCAACCTTGTTCCGCCCCTGAACGAACAGGAATTTGCCCGCCGCCGAATCGACGCGATTGACGCGGACCTTGTCGATGCACCGGCGCGTCTCGCCCGGCTGCATTCCTTCCAGCGCGTCGGCAAGCTTCTGTGCCTGTCGCTCCGAATAGTTGGAACTGCCCTCCACCTGGGTGCACGCAGTTGCCAGCAGCAACGGAACGGAAATGGTGAGGATACGCAGCATGTCTCGACTCCCTGACAATCCCGACTCGAACGGGCCTAACCGGTAAAACTATCCTTCGCTTGCCGAAGTTGCGCCAGTGTTTCGGCGCTGTCAGCCCGGATGAAAGGATTGGTCTCCAGCTCGATCCCGATATTGGTCGGCACCGTCGCTTCACCCGAAGCGCACATCGCATCGACCGCCGCCATGCGATCGGCGATCGCCTGATTGTCCGGCTCGGCCACGCGGGCAAAGCGCCCGTTCGATTGCGTATATTCATGCGCGCAATAGACGGTGGTTTCGGGCGGAAGCGCCGCCAGCCGTTGCATATTGGCGAACATCTGTTCCGCTGTCCCCTCGAACAGTCGCCCGCAGCCCATCGCGAACAGCGTGTCGCCAATGAACAATGCGCCGCAATCGGCGAAATGATAGGCGATGTGCCCTGCGGTATGCGCGGGCACTTCCATCACCGTCGCCGTCGCAGTGCCGAGGCGTACGACATCGCCCTCCCCGACCAGCCGGTCGGCGGTCGGTATCCGCGCCGCCTCCGCCGCCGGAGCGATCACGGTCGCGCCGGTCGCTTCCTTGATCGCCGCATTGCCGCCGGTGTGATCGGGATGCCAGTGGGTGTTCCAGATCGCCGAGATCGTCCATCCGCGCGCATTGGCCTCTGCCAGCACGGGATCGGCGACGGCGGGATCGACCACCATCGTTTCCCGGCTTTCCGGTTCGTGCACCAGCCAGACATAATTGTCGTTCAGAACCGGGATGCGGACGATTTCCATGGCTGCCTCCTCTGACCGTAAACCCGGTCTAGGGAAGATTGCGGCGCGAAGCCACCGGCAGCATCGCAACGCTTTTCCCGCGCCCATGGGTCGCCGCTCAGTGCATCCGAAACGGAGTAAGGTTAACCGATCGGAAAGCAGTGTTGCGTACCCAGTTCACGTGCGCCCCATACCGTTTCTTCTTGCAGCAATGCTGCTCATCCTCTGCACGGCAGGTGTCGCGCCTGCCCGCGCCGAAACGGCGATCGCACGCGCCGGATGCGGCGTCGCGACGGGGCTCGACGCGACGCTGGCGGACGCGCTGCGGCAAGCGGCGACCGCTTCCTGCCCCGCCCCGGGCAGCCGGCGCGGCGCGCGGCAGTGGAGCATCATCGATTTCGAAGGCCCGGTGAGCATTGCCCGTTCGGCAGTGCTGCGCACCAAATTCACCGATTTCTCGTCCGTCACCCTGCATGTCCAATATGCCGACGGTCATTGGGCCAATCGCCAATGGAACAGCGATATCGCCCAGCGCAACTGGCTTGCCGGGGGCAGGGTCGTTCTGCCCCTGTTGACCGAACACGCCCCGGTGCGGCGGATCGTGGTTTCGGTCGATAATGCCAATTCGGCGGACATGCTCACCAATCTGGCGGTGGTCAGCGGACGCTCTGTGGCCCAACATGGCTATGACGCGGCTTTGCTCTTCGCATTGCTCTGCGGCGTGGTGGCGATCCCGATCCTCTATGATCTGGCGTTTCTGGTCGTGCTGCGCGAGCGGTTTCTGGTCTGGCACATCGCCATGGCGGCGGGCACGCTTTCCTATATCTTCGTATCCTCGGGACTGGTCGTGGTCGCCTTTCCCGGAATTTCGACCGCGCTTCGCTCGCAGCTGCTGATCTGGACATTCGTCCTCGCCATTGCCTCGGCGATGCAGTTCGCGGCGCATTATCTGGAGGAAAAGGGACTTTCCCGCGTGATGCGGCGCCTGTTGCACATTGCCTCGATCTGGGCGCTATGTGTCGGCTGCATCCTCAGCTTCGGGCATTTCGGGGCCGTCGGGGTCTTCGATCTGGTGCACGATATCGGCCTGGGCATGGTCCTGGCGACGTGCATCGCGGCGCTGGCGCATGCCCTGATCCGCGGCAGCCGCCCGGCGCGCTTTCTCGCTGCGGGGTGGAGCCTGACGATCCTCTTCTTCTTCGATCGGCTGTTGCGCGCGTTCGAACTCTATTCCGCGCCCGACTGGATGACCTATGCCGTTTATTTCGGGCTGGCCTTTGAAACCGTCGTCACGGCCCTGGGCGTCGCCGACCGCTTCCTTGCCATTCGCCGCGACCGCGACCGCGCGCGAGCGCTCGCACGGACGATGGAGCATCTCGCCGATACCGACCCGCTTACCGGTATCGGCAACCGGCGCGCGCTGGAGCGGCGCTTCCGCGATGCCCCCCGCCCCACCGCGCTGGCGGTCATCGACCTCGATCACTTCAAGCATGTCAACGATCGCAACGGGCATGATGTCGGCGATCTGGTGCTCAAGGCAGTGGCGCGGGCGCTCAGCACGATACCGCGCCATCTGGCGGGCCGGATGGGCGGCGAGGAATTTGCCCTGCTGCTCTACGGCGCCGACCCCCGGGCCGACGCAGAACGCCTACGTCAGGCGATCACCAGCCATGTCACGCACGAAGTGCCGGGGCTCGAAACGCCGGTCACCGCCAGCATGGGTCTGGTCCAGCTTGCCGGGGACGAAGTGTTCGAAACCGCGTTCAAGGCCGCCGACAGGCTGCTCTACGATGCCAAGGCGGGCGGGCGGAACCGTCTGATCGCGGGCAATTCCGCGGGTGTTCCCCACGGCAAACCGCTGCGCCGTTCCGCCGCCGCCTGAGCGCGACAGCCCTTACCAGCTGCCGGTATTCGGCATCGATGCCCAGGGTTCGGCCGGTTCCAGATGGCCGTCCTGCAACAGTTCGACCGAAATGCCGTCGGGCGAGCGGACAAACGCCATATGGCCGTCGCGCGGCGGGCGATTGATCGTCACGCCGGCATCCATCAAGCGCTGGCAAGTCGCATAGATATCGTCGACGCGATAGGCGAGATGGCCGAAATTGCGCCCGCCCGAATATTCCTCCGGATCCCAATTGTAGGTGAGTTCGACTTCGCCCTCGTCGCCCGGCGCGGCGAGGAATATCAGCGTGAACCGCCCCTTCTCATTCTCCATCCGGCGGCGTTCCTCCAGCCCGATCAGGTTGAAAAAGCGGATGGTGGCATCGGGGTCGGTCACCCGGATCATTGTGTGGAGATATTTCGTCATCACTGGTCCTGCGTATCGGTGGGAGTATCGAATTGGGCGAGCGCCTGTCGCGCGGTGGCGGCACGCGCGGTGCCGGGTGCCAGCGTGATCACGCGCTCCCATGCGGTGCGCGCGCCATCGGCATTGCCGCTGACCGCTGCGATATTGCCGAGTTCGAGCTGCACGGCGGGATCGTCGCCCGCCAGCCGCACCGCCTCGGCAATATCGCGGTGCGCGCGCGGCAAATCGCCCATGCGCCGCGCCAGCGTTGCCGACAACAGCCATGCGAAGGGATCGCTCGCCGCCAGCCGCACCGCGATATCCAGATCTGCGCGCGCGCCCGCTTCGTCGCCGCCGCTCACCCGCGCGCGGGCGCGATCGAGATGCGTTTCGCCCAGCGTGAGCCCTTCGAGCGTTTCCTTCGCGATCGCCTTGTCGAGCGCAGTCAGCGCGCGATCGGGGGCGCCTTCGGCAAGCCAAGCATTGCCGGCCAGCGCCCACAGGTTCGCCGCGCGGACTTCATCCTTGTCCTCGGCATCGCCCGCCGCTGCGGAAAAGGCCGACGCCGCATCGCGCCACCGCCGCTGGTTGGCGAGCGCCAGGCCCAGGCATTCGCGCGCTTCATACCCGCCGCCATCGACGATCCACTGATTGGCCAGCGTTTCGCCCTGCACGGGCGCGTTGACCGCCGCGCGCTGGCACGCGTCGCTGCGATCGGTGGCCGGAAGCGTTGGGCCGGCAACCTGCGCGATCAGCATCAAAGCGAGCATGTCGTCACCACATCCTTCACGGCGCGTTCGATCAGCGCGATATCGCTTTCGCGCGACAAACGATGATCGCCATCCTTCACCAGCCAGGTCTGAACATCGTCACCGGTCAGCAGTTCCGCAAGTTTCAGGCTGCGTTCCCATGGCACATCGGGATCGCGCTGGCCGTGGAGCAGCCGCACCGGACCGGTAAAGGCAATCGACCCGATCATCACGCGATTGGCCTCGCCCGAACTCCAGAAGGCGCGCGTGGTGATCGTCGGCTGGTCGCTATATTCGCTATGCTCGGCGATCCGCCCTTCGCGCAGCAGCGTCAGCTTCTTTTCTTCCGAAAAGCCCCAGTCGGTGAAATCAGGCGCGGCGGCGATGCCGACCATGCCGACCACCCGTTCGGGACGCGCCAGCGCGACGAGCAGCATCAGCCAGCCACCCATCGACGATCCCACCAGCACGACCGGCCCCGAAACCAGCGTATCGATCAACGACAGCGCATCGTCGCGCCATATTTCCAGCGTCTGATCCTCGAAATCGCCGGGGCTTTCGCCGCATCCCGAATAATCGAACCGCAGATAGGCGCGCCCGGCCGCTTTCGCCCATGCCTCCAGCGCCACGGCCTTCGATCCGCTCATGTCCGACGCATAGCCGGGCAGGAAGACGATGGTCGGACCGGTGCCTTCGGTCAGATGATAGGCGAGCCCGCGCTGCGCCGTTGCTGTATCGGTCATGCCGCGCGTCTTAGCGGCGGCGGATGGCAGGAGAAAGGCGGCAGTATTACGGGCGGACAGCTTACCGCCAATGCTCCGGGAGCGGCGCACCCGGCTCCTGCCACGGGCCGACATAGAGACCGGCGCCAGCGCGCTTCCGCGCATATTCCTCGCCATTCTCCAGAATGGGACGAGCCTCTTCGAACCCTTCCGCATAACGCGCGCGTTCGGCCTCGACCACCTCCTCCCATTTGTCCGGGGACACGCCTTCGGGTCGGCCCGAATAGAGTGGCACTCGCTTTTCAAAGGCGATCGCCCGATAGACCAGCGCCAGCCATGCTTGCGGGTCGCTACCGACCCAGCCGTTGATTTCTGGGCCCAACGTCGCGTTGATCGCGCCGCGCAGCGCCCGTTCCCCGTCGGGCCTGCCGAGCCGCGCCCAGGGAGCGCTGCGGATCTGCCAGAAATAGAAGAGGAAGCTTGCCTGCAGCCGGTCGCCGCGCCGGAACAGCGTGGTGATCGGCTCGATCAGTTCATAGGGATTAACCGCCTCCGGATGTTCGAGGATATCAGCCATGGAAACCTCGTGCTGTTCGGGCGGGCTCCGAAGCGTCAACGCCGGTTGCTGCACTTCGGAAACCGCACCGCTCGCCACGACCAGTCGCGGCCATGCCTGACCGGGCTGTGCAAGACGTCCATCCTCCTGCGGCTGCACCAGCAACGCCGCCACCCACAATGCAGGCATCCGCCCCTCACCTTACAGATTCGGGAACGATGCTAACCGGCCGCCGCGCTGTCCGCCAGCGCTATAATGTCGCTGCGCCGAAGGTGTCGCACCGGCCCGGATCGCCGGTTTCCAGCCCGCGCTTCAGCCAGCGCATCCGCTGTTCCGACGTGCCGTGGGTGAAGCTGTCGGGAACGACCCGGCCCTGCGCCTGCCGCTGGAGCGTATCGTCGCCGATCGCATTGGCGGCGGTCATGCCTTCCTCGATATCGCCCGGATCGAGCCGGCCCTTGTTCTGCGCGGCCCAGACGCCGGCAAAGCAATCGGCCTGCAGCTCGAGCCGTACCGACAGCGCGTTCGATTGGGCCTCGCTCGCCTGCGCCTGCTGACGCGACACTTCGGTCGAGGTGCCGAGCAGATTCTGGACGTGATGTCCCACTTCATGCGCGATCACATAGGCCTGGGCGAAATCGCCGCGCGCGCCGAACCGCTTGGCAAGCTCATCGAAAAAGGCGGTGTCGAGATAGACGCCCTGATCGGCGGGGCAATAAAATGGCCCGACTGCCGAACTGGCATAGCCGCATTGCGATTGCGCGCCGCCAGTGAAGAAATTGATCGTCGCGGGACGATAGGTGCGCCCCGCCTGCTGAAACAGCGCTCTCCAGGTCTGTTCGGTGCTGGTCATCACCCGGCATGCGAACAGCCGTTCCTCGCTGTTGCACGCCGCCGATCCCTCGACCCCGGCGCTGCCGACCTGCGCATTGGGGCTGGTGCCCGTCGAGGGGACGAGCGACCCCAGCCCACCGCTGAAATAGGCATAGGCAGCAAGCCCGATCAGCACCAGCGCCGTACCGCCGCATCCCAGTCGCCCGAGCAGCAGCGGCAACAGGCCTAGCAGCCCGGCTCCGCCGCCACCGCCACCGCGCCCCCGGCCCAGATCGCGCGCATTGCTGGTGGGATCGAGATCGTCGAGGCGCATCGGCTGGCATCCTGTTTCGTTGGGTCACCGCAACAATGCGCGAGGCGCGCTCGCGTTGCACGACCAAATTTGCGCGCCACCGAATCGCCCGCTCCCCCGTTCCAAATTTTCACTCCGCCGGCCGTTGATGCGGCGCACAACAGACGCCATCTATCCGGAATGGCAGATGCCGAGCCCCAATCGCGACGCCACAGCCGCACCGCCGCCATGCCGCTGCCCGATTGCGTGGCGCTGGTGCTGCAGGGCGGCGGCGCGCTCGGCGGGTTTCAGGGCGGCGTTATCGAGGCGCTGGACGATGCCGGGATCGCGATCGACTGGGTCGCGGGCATTTCGATCGGCGCCGTCAATGCCGCGATCTTTGCAGGCAATCCCCCCGAACGGCGCGTCGAACGGCTGCGCGAATTCTGGGGCACGGTGACGGGCGCGCTCCCCGATTTCCAGATTCCGCTGGACGACCGGTTGCGCGAATGGGTGCATGAGTGGTCGGCGGGCGCAGTGCTGGTCGGCGGCGTGCCGGGATTTTTCCACCCCCGCCCCCTGCCGCCGGCAATGGCGCTGCCCGGCACGATACAGGCGCTTAGCTTCTATGATTCCGCGCCGCTCGCCCAGACGCTCGACCGGCTGATCGACTGGGATCTGCTCAACGACGGCCCGGTTCGCCTGTCGGTCGGCGCGGTGAATATCGAAAGCGGCAATTTCCGCTATTTCGACACCAGCGAAGAACGGATCGACGCGCGCCACATCATGGCGTCCGGCGCATTGCCGCCGGGCCTNCCNCCGATCGAGATCGACGGCGAATATTATTGGGACGGCGGCCTGGTGTCGAACACNCCGCTCAGCCATGTGCTCGACCATCAGCGCGATCCGATGCTGGTGTTTCAGGTCGATCTGTTCGCCGCCGCTTCGGGCCGTCCGCGCACGATCATGGACGTGATGGCGCGCGAAAAGGAAATCCGCTTTTCCAGCCGCACGCGCCAGATCACCTTCGAACGGCTGCGCCTGCGCCGCGAGCGCGAGGCGATCCGCAAGGTNCTGGACAAGCTGCCCGCCGATCTGGCCGACGATCCCGATGTCGCCGCGCTGCGCGCTGCGGCCGAGGAAAAGCCGGTCAGCCTCGTCCACCTCATCTATCGCGCCAATGCGTGGGAGGGCGGCAGCCGCGATTTCGAATTTTCCGCCCGCACCCTGCGCGAACACTGGCATGCCGGCGAAGCCGCCGTCGCAGAGACCATGGCCAATGCGCGGCTGATCGCCAGCAACATCCTCGACGGCAAATCCGCCGCCTTCGACCTCACCCATCGTTGATCCCAAGACAGAACGGAGCTTTCCCATGTTTCTGAAAGGCAAGTCGGCCATCGTAACCGGGTCCACGTCCGGCATCGGCCTCGCCTATGCGCAGGCGCTCGCAGCCGAAGGCGCNTCGGTGATGATCAACGGGTTCGGCGACGCGGACGATATCGAGAAGGAACGCGCCGCGCTGGCCGAAAAAAGCGGNGCCNANGCGCTGTACGACGCCGCCGACATGACCAAGCCCGACGAAATCTATGCGATGATCGATCGCTGTCACAACGAACTGGGCGGNCCCGACATCGTCATCGCCAATGCCGGTATCCAGCATGTCGACCCGATCGAGGATTTCCCGATCGACAAGTGGAACGCGATCATCGCGATCAACCTGTCATCGGCCTGGCATCTGATGCGTGGCGCAGTGCCGCATATGAAGGCGAAGAAATGGGGCCGGATCATCTCCACCGCATCGGCGCATTCGCTGACCGCCAGCCCCGGCAAATCGGCCTATGTCACTGCCAAGCACGGCATTGCCGGCATGACCAAGACGGTCGCNCTGGAAACCGCNACCGACGGCATCACCGTCAACTGCATCTCGCCCGGCTATGTCTGGACGCCGCTGGTCGAAAAGCAGATCCCCGACACGATGAAGATGCGCGGCATGACGCGCGAGCAGGTGATGAACGACGTGCTGCTCGCCGGTCAGCCGACCAAGGAATTCATCAAGCCGGAGGAAGTGGCCGCACTCGCGCTTTATCTCTGCCGTGACGAGGCGTCGGGCATCACCGGCACCAACCTGTCGATCGACGGCGGCTGGACCGCGCAATAACGCCTGCATCGCGATGGGCGCGGTGCAGCAGCCGCGCCCATCNNATNGCTGGAACCCTCACCGGANCGTCGGTTATTCGTCGAGCATCTCGGTAATGACCAGCGTCACCGGCACTTCGGTGCCCGATTCGAACGTGCCGACATAAATGTCGTAATAACCGCTCTGGGGATTGCGGAAATGGAAGATGGGATCGCCGTCTTCGAAACTGTCGTCGTCGCAATACCATTCCCCATCGGGGCCGTTGATCGCGATAGTNGTGTCGGCACCATTGCCGATCGCACCGATTGACAGCGTATAGTCGCCGGCGGTGTAATCGAGCGTCACATCGGGCGCGTTCGCGATGAAACCGACACAGGCGCCGCCCAGCCGTTNGGCATNGATGTCGCCGCCGGCGATCATCTGNACCTGATGCGGATCTTCGTCGAATCCGGCCGAAAGCGTCACGGATTCGAAGGTGGGATCAAGGCTTACATCCTGCGCGGCAGCGGGCGTGGCAAACGCGGCGGCGAGCGCGATAACAGCGATAGTGCGAATCATGGATAACTCCCCCTTCTCCGGCGAAGCGAAGCGCCTCNCTCGGNTTGTCTTATGAATTGCACAGCCTGTCACCAGGATTAATGCAATCGATTCCGATCCAGGTCGGCACACCGNTNCGGATATCCCATTTGACCGGCAACAGAATTCTCGACGCCGGGGGCTGGACCGCAGCCGCATAGCGCGCGACAAGGGGCGCTGCACGCAGGGTTCGGGAGAAGCGTTTTATGGTCTGGAAACCTGCACTTGCCGNCGTGGCGGCGCTGTCGACTGCNTCGTGCGGTATCTATCGCCAGATGTATGCGCCNCCCGCGCAAATGGGCAGCGACTGGCGTCAGGTCGCCACCGAAACCGATCGCGATCGCCTGCGCCGCTGGCATNTGGCNTGGGACGAAGCGCTNCCGGCNGCCCGCGCCGCCGATCCCGCTGGCGTGGCTGCTGCGGGAGCATTGCTCGAACCCGATCGGGCATTGCCCGGCGCGATGCCGCCGCCGGGCAGCTATCGCTGCCGCACCTACAAGCTCGGCGCTGCGGGTGCCGCCGCACGCGATTTCACTGCCTATCCGTGGATGGAATGCAGGGTCTTTTTCGAAGACGAAGTGCTCAGCCTGCACAAATTGTCCGGGTCGCAGCGCCCGGTCGGGCTGTTGTTCCGCGAGACCGATGCCCGCGCGATTTTCCTCGGCACGCTGGTGCTCGGCGATGAAAGCGCGCCGTTGCGCTATGGCGTCGATACCGCGCGCGACATGATCGGCTATGTCGAACGCGTCGGCGATGCGCGCTGGCGGCTGGTGCTGCCCTGGCCCCGCTTCGAATCGAAGCTGGACGTGATCGAACTCGTCCCCGCTTCCTGATCTCGCAGGATTTCGGCCCGATCGCACGCTTGCGCTTCGCCCGCGCGGGGGCGAAGCTGTGCCGAACGCAAAATGGGGGTCGATATGCTTCGTTCGCTGCTTTTCTCCGCCGCATTGCTCTGCGCGCCGGCCGCACTCGCGCAACAGGCCGATCCCGCACCGCAGGACATGACGGGCCTGATGGAGCTGTATCGCCACCTCCACGCCCACCCCGAACTCAGCCTGCATGAAACCGAAACGGCGGCGCTGCTCGCCGGGGAAGCGCGCAAGGCGGGGTTCACCGTTACCGAACAGGTCGGCGGGACGGGCGTAGTCGCGGTGCTGGAAAACGGCCCCGGCCCGACTTTGCTGATCCGCGCCGATATGGATGGCCTGCCGGTGACCGAAGAAACCGGCCTTGCCTATGCCTCCACGGTCCGCGCCACCACCGATGAAGGGATAGAGGCAGGCGTAATGCATGCCTGCGGCCATGACACGCATATGGCCGCATGGGTCGGCACGATGCGGCGGCTCGCCGAACTGAAGGATCAATGGTCGGGCACGCTGGTGATGATCCTCCAGCCTGCCGAGGAACGCGGCATGGGCGCCCGGATGATGATCGAGGACGGGTTGTTCACGCGCTTTCCCAAGCCCACCCATGCCATCGCCTTTCACGACAATGCGGGAATGCCCGCCGGGACGATCGGCGTGACGCCGGGCTATGCGCTCGCCAATGTCGATTCGGTCGATATCGTCGTCCATGGCATCGGCGGCCATGGCGCCTATCCGCAGACCACCCGCGATCCGATCGTGCTCGCCGCGCGGATCGTAACGTCGCTGCAGACTCTGGTCAGCCGCGAGGTCGATCCGCAGCAACCCGCCGTCGTTACCGTCGGCAGCTTTCACGCCGGATCGAAGCACAATATCATTTCGGACACCGCGACGCTGCAGCTCACCGTGCGCAGCTATACCGACGAAGTGCGCCAGCAACTGCTCGACGGCATTGCCCGCATCGCGCGCGGCGAAGCGATTGCGGCGGGCATTCCCGACGATCGAATGCCCGAAGTGACGATCAAGGACGAATATACCCCCTCGACCTACAACACCCCCGATTTCAGCAAGCATCTGGAAGCGATGTTCGCCGGGCATTTCGGCGAGGCGCGCGTCATCGAAACCCCGCCGGTGATGGGGGGCGAGGATTTCGGCCGTTTTTATCGCGCCGAACCGACGATGGAGAGCCTGATCTTCTGGGTCGGCGGCGTGCCGCAGGATCAATGGGACGCGGCACAGCGCGGCGAGGCCGATCTGTCCTCGCTCCACAGCTCCAAATGGGCGCCCGACGCCGAAGCCGTGGTCGGCACCGCAAGCGAAGCGCTCACCCTCGCCGCGCTCGACATCCTGAGGAAATAGCGGCGGGCCGGTTTCTCCCACGCCGCTGTCGGAAGGGGATCATCGCCCTCACCCTTTGGCCTCTGTCCTGGGATTGGAGATGACCGTTCGCCCTGAGTAGCCATTGAGCTTGTCGAAATGGCGTATCGAAGGGTCCTTCGATACGGGTCTTCGACTTCGCTCAGCCCCTACTCAGGACAAACGGATTAAATGAACGCTGCCCAGGCAGGGTGTACTCTAATGCTCCTTGGCATCCTCGCGCTTTTCAGGGCGGACATAGATGGAGGATAGTGCGGGCACGGCCTCGCGCAGTCGGGTTTCCAGCCGTTCGATGATCGCTTCGCCTTCGCCCAACGTCACGCCGTCTTCGAAATCGGCGCTGATCGCCGCGAAGATCGCCTCGGGCGACGTGTGAATAGTGCGGACGTGATTGACGTGAAGGATCGCCGGCTCGCTCGAGACGATCTCACGGATTTTCGCGACCAGAACCGGGTCGGCGGGCTCACCGATCAGCAGCCCCTTGGCCTCGCGCGCCAGCAACGCCGCCACACCCGCCAGGATCAGGCCGATCACCATCGATGCGGCGCCATCCAGTTCGGGAATGTCGAACGTCACGCTCGCCCATACGCCGACCGCCGCGACGATCAGCCCTGCCAGCGCCGCCGAATCCTCGAACAACACGATAAAGGTCGACGGATCCTTCGAATCGCGAACGGCGCGCCACCAATGGGTGTCGCCCTTGGCCTGCCCGAATTCCTTCAGCGCGATCGCCCAGCTGGTTCCTTCGAGCGCGAAGGCAAGGCCCAGCACGATATAGTTGATCGTGGGGTCCTCAATCGGATGGGGATCGGTGAAATGGACATAGCCTTCATAGAGCGAAACGCCCGCGCCAGCACCGAAGATCAGGATCGCGACGACGAAGCTCCAGAAATAGAGTTCGCGGCCATAGCCGAAGGGATGGAGCTTGTCCGGCGGGCGCTTGGCGCGATGTTCGCCGTGCAGCAGCAGCGCCTGATTGCCCGAATCGACCAGCGAATGCACGCCTTCGGTCAGCATCGAGGACGAACCGGTAATCGCCGCCGCCACGAATTTGGCGACGGCGATGCCGAGATTGGCGACCAGCGCCGCATAGATGACGATATGTTCGCGCCAGCCGGGTGCGGCCGCGTTGCGCTGCTGCGTTGGTTTCAGGGTCGGACCTCTTGTTCACGCTCCGGCGTGATGCCTGGAGCCGACCGATATATTCCACTCAATCTTTTTTTGCAGCACGCGCCTTTTCCGCGTCGGCATCATAGCCCGACGACTTCGGCGCTTCGTGGCTATGCACCGGCTGCGTCGTTGCGGGGGGATCGGAGGCGTCCATCGATTCATCGAGCGCGCGATCGAGCCGCGCCTGACGGCTTTCGGGATTGCGCTCCAGCCGTTCGGAAATGCTCTCGTCCGTCCCGGCGTCTTTGTGGGCGGAAGATGTCTCCTGGTCGGCATCGGGCTCGGGCGGTGCCACGGGCATGTCTTCGGTAACGGCGTCGTCGATCTGGTTGCGATCGGTCATATCGGCTCTCCTGCTTTCACGGGAAAAACGAACCGTTGGCCCCCGGCGTTCCAACCGAATGCGCGACCATCTGCAAATCGCAAAGAAAAAGCCCGGCGAGTTTCCCCGCCGGGCCGTTTTCGCTTGCTGTTGCCGGCGATCAGTTCCGCTGGCTGCCAAACAGGCGCAGCAGGAACAGGAACATGTTGATGAAATCGAGGTAGAGCGTCAGCGCGCCCATGATCTCGACCTTCGACTGCAGCTCGCCATTGTGCGAGACGTGGAAGTACATGCTCTTGATCTTCTGCGTGTCATAGGCGGTCAGGCCGGCGAAGATCAGCACGCCCAGCGCGCTGACGACCAGATCGAACTGCTGCGACTGGAACACGAACGCGTTGAGCAGCATCGCCACAATCAGACCGAACAGGCCCATGATCAGGAACGTGCCGATCGGGCCCAGGTCACGCTTGGTCGTGTAGCCATAGAGGCTGAGGCCCGCGAAACCCGCTGCCGTAGCAAAGAACACCGACGCGATCGACGCCGAGGTATAGACGAGGAAGATCGACGAGAGCGACATGCCCATCAGCACCGCAAAGCCCCAGAACAGCGCCTGAAGCGTGCCCTTCGACATGCGGTTCATGCCAAGGCTCATCGCGAACACGATCGCCAGCGGCGACAACATGATGATCCAGCCCAGGCCGCTCGCGCCGCCCTGCGGGTTATACAGCATCGACACTGCGCCGCTCTGCGCGAACAGCATCGCCACCAGGCCCGTCAGCAGCACGCCCGACATCATGAAATTATAGACCGAAAGCATGTAGGACCGCAGCCCCGCATCGACCGCGCCGGCCTCCGTCGCGGTGCCCGCGGCATAAGGCGCGCCCGTCGTCCGGGGATCAGACCAATTTGCCATCTCAAACTCCTTTGCCCGGCCTGTCTGCCGGATGGTGCAAATATCATCATTTGCGTCCGAAATTTCAAGCAAAACCGGTTCCCCGATCGCGCTGCCGCGCTTAAGGACCGGTTCAGTATGCAGCGGCTATTTGTCGGATTCCGCCCGCCCCTGATGGTTCGCGAGGCATTGCGGCGCACCATGGGCGGCATTCCCGGCGCGCGCTGGCAAAGCGACGACCAGCTTCACGTCACGCTGCGCTTCATCGGCGAAGTGGCTCCTCATGTCGCCGATGACATCGCGCTGGCGCTTGCGGCGATCCGCTTTCCTCCGTTCGAAGTCGCCGTCGAAGGCGTCGGCGCATTCGACAAAAGGGGAAGAACCAATGCGGTCTGGGCCGGTATCCGCCCACGCGACGCCGCCACTGCCCTGCACAAGAAAGTCGATCAGGCGCTGGTCCGTATCGGCCTGGCTTCCGAGCACCGCGCCTATCTGCCGCATGTCACGCTCGCGCGGATGGGCGGATCGGCCGGCGCGCCCGATCGCTGGCTGGCCGACCATGCCGGGCTGGCGATCCCCGCCTTTCCGGTGACGCATTTCCTGTTGTTCGAAAGCCGGCTGGGCAGCGAAGGCGCCAGCTATGACGCGATCGAGCGCTATGCGCTGACCGGCTGAACTGCGCGCTATTCCCGCGACAGCTTCGCCACCAGCGCATCGGCGGCGGCGGTGACATCATTCCAAACCGTGTCGAAATCGGCGACGCCGCCATAATAGGGATCGCGCACCCCCTGCCCCCGCCGACCGGGGACATGATCGAGCAACAGGCTGATTTCCGCGCTGGTATCGCTGGGCGCGATCGCGATCAGGTCGCGCAGATTTTCCGGGTCCAGCGCGAGCATATAATCGAACGTGCGGAAATCACCCGGCGATACGCGCCGCGCGCGATATCCCGAAATGTCGATCCCGTGCCGCGCCGCCACTTCCTGCGATCGCGGGTCCGGGGGATGGCCCACATGCCATTCGCCCGTTCCCGCTGAATCGACATGCACGTCCAGCGCCGCGCGTTCGGCCGCATCGCGAAACGCCGCTTCGGCCAGCGGGGAGCGACAGATATTGCCCAGACACACGAACAGCAGCGACGTCGCCATTCCATCGTCTCCCTAACGAAATCGGAACGGCCGATAGCCGGATTAGCCGCCGCCGGGAACAGCGCCGGGCGAAACGCCCGGCGCCCTCCGTTTCCTGCCGGTTTACTGGGCTTCGAACACGCCGCAGGCGTACCGCGCCCCGGCATCGCCCGCCGGATCGCTCTTCAGGTCATCCTCACCCGCATGGACGACGAAGGCCGAGCCGTCGTCGTCCATCAACGTGGCAAAGCTGCCGCCCTGAAGCGTGAAGGTGAGCGATCCCGTGCCATCGTCGCCGACGACCAGGTTGGGCATGTCGCCCGCATGCGCGCCCTGCGGATTTTCGATACCGTGCTGCTTGGCGTCGGGGTTCCAATGGCCACCGGCGCTCTTGAAATCGGGCGCTTCGCAGCTGCCGGTCATATGCACATGCACGCCATGCTTGCCGGCCGGCACGCCATTAACCTGCACCGTCGCCTGCAGCCCGTCGGCGGTCTGCTGCACCACTGCGGTGCCGACCTGGGTGCCGTCGGCAGTCTTCAGCACCGCCTCGGCGCGCTCGCCACCCGGCACCATCGCATTGCCCATCATGTTGCCCGTTTCGGGCGCGGGCATCATGTCATTCGCCAGAATGTCGGTGGAGTTATCGACATAAGTCGTCTTCTCGCTCGAACAGCCCGCCGTCGCCGCCAGAGCCAGCATCGAACCGATCATCAAACCATTGCGCAATACGGACATGCCCCGTTCCTCCTTTTGAATATGTTCCTGCAGGAATGAACGGAACCGGGCAAGGGTTCCGCCCCCTTTATCCGCCGCGCATCGGGGCGCACGCACGCCGGCGCGAATTGTTGAGCGCCGGCGCGAATTGTTGAAATGCGACCGGATGTGCTCTGCCACCTGAATTACGGACCATTTCGGGTTCGAATTTTCCGTCCCAAACATCCTTGGCTGGGCGATGGCCGCAACCTGCAGCACGACTGCGGTCGAACTGAGGACCGCCGCGTCGTCATCCACGACGAGGATACTCAGCGGCGCGACCGTCAGGGCGAAGCAGGCGCCGAAGGGGCACAACCAGCTTCAGCTTCAGCTCATGGTTGGCGGACGACGCGATCCACGATCCGCTGCGCCGCCAGCATCACCGGACGGTCGATCATCCTACCGTCGAGTTGGATGACTCCAGCACCCTGCGCTTCGGCCCAGGCATCAAGTACCCGCCGGGCATTGTCCACTTCGGCGGCCGTGGGCGCGAAGCCGGTATTCGCGACCCCCAGCTGCCGGGGGTGGATGCACAAGGCCCCGGTCATTCCGATTGCCCGGGCCTTCACCGCCGCCGCTCTCCAGGCGGCTTCGTCATCGATCGTCGCGATCGAGACCGGCAGGCCCAGCGCCATGCGCCCGTAGCGGGCGGCGGCCAACGCCAGTTCGCGACATGGCAACTCCAGCGCCGCGGGGGTCGGCGGCACGCCCAGCGCCAGCGAAAAATCCTCGGTCCCCAGCGCCAGCCCGATCACGCCGGGCACAGCAGCGATGGCGTCTGCTTCGGCAATCCCCGCCGGGCTCTCGACGAGCGCAATCAGTCCCGGTGGCGCGGCTAGCCCGGCCTTTTCCGACAGCTCGGCGACGATCTCCGCCACGGCGTGCAGCCGCATGCCGTTCTCGACCTTGGGAATCATGATCGCAGCCACGCCGGAGCATGTCGCAACGGCCAGATCGGCGATCATCTCCAGCCAGGAACCGTTGACGCGCACCACCAGCGGACACTGACCGGCGAGTGTTTCGACCACCTCGGGCAGTCCTTCCCGCGCCGCGTCCTTGCGGTCAGGCGGTACGGCATCCTCCAGATCAAGGATCACGGCGTCCGCGCCGCGGCCGGCGACCTTCGCCAGCCTTACCCGATCGTCCGCAGCAACGAACAGCAGCGAGCGCCAGCTCAGATTCACGACGCCAGCTCGGCGGTTCCGGTCATCGCCACGCCCGCCGGATTGAGGACGCGCAGGTCCACCCGCTCGCCGTCGCGGCGAAAACCGAGGCGAATCTCCTCACCGTCGAATGTTGGCGCCGATGCCCGGTAAGCGAACGACCGGACGGAGCCACCCACTTCGCGCAGCAGATGGTCCAGCATCAGCGTGGCGAGCAGCGGGCCATGCACCACCAGTCCGGGATAGCCCTCCTGCATTCGTGCATATTCGCGGTCGTAGTGAATGCGATGCCCGTTGAAGGTGAGCGCGGAATAGCGAAACAACAGCACCGGGTCGGGCACGATCGCGCGGATACAGGGATCGTCCGGCCCGGGATCGGCAGCACGACGCTCGACGACAATGCCGGCCGGTTGCGCTTCTCGATAGACGATGTCCTGATCCTCGATGATCGCGGTATCGCCGTCGGCGACTGCAATTTCATGGCGAAGCGTGACGAACAGCATCTTCCCCGACCGCCCTTCCTTGGGGCTCGCTGCAGTAACCGTCGACGTGCGCACGATGTCCGAATCGAGCGGTATATCGGCCAGAAAGCGCACGCGGCTCCCCGCCCACATCCGGCGCGGCAGATCGACATTGGGGAGCAGCCCCGTGCCGGTCCGGACAGGATGGCCGTCCTCGCCGATCGCCGATTGCAACGCATCGGGAAGAAAGCAGAGCCAGTGTCCAAGCGGCGGCAGCACGCCCGGCCGCCACGGCGGCGAAACATGGTCGAGCGTCGCAGCGAGCCGAGCGAAGCGGTCGCTGTCCGCTCGGTCCTTCTGAACTTCGCTGCGCCCGATGAAAGACTGGGGACCGGTCATCCGAATTCCTTGCAATGTGCTTTCCGCACGCCTCGTTCAGAAGCTCTTGGGCAGGTCTAGGACATGCGTGGCGACATGGCTGAGGATCAGGTTGGTGCTGATCGGCGCCACCTGATAGAGCCGCGTCTCGCGGAATTTGCGCTCGATGTCATATTCCTCGGCAAAACCGAAGCCGCCATGCGTCTGCACGCACATGTCTGCGGCATACCAGCTCGCTTCGGACGCCAGCATCTTCGCCATATTGGCCTCGGTGCCCCCCAAATGTCCTTCGTCGAACATCCGCGCCGATTTATAGACCATCTCCGCCGCTGCCGAGAGCTGGACATAAGCACGCGCGATCGGGAACTGGACGCCCTGATTTTCGCCGATCGGCCGACCGAACACCGAACGGTCGCGCGCATAGGCCGCGGCCCGATCGATGAAGAACCGCCCGTCGCCGATGCACTCCGATGCGATCAGGATCCGTTCGGCGTTCATCCCCGACAATATGTAGCGAAAGCCCTTGCCTTCCTCGCCGATCAGGTTTTCGGCGGGCACTTCCAGATCGTCGAAGAACAGTTCGGTCGTCGCGTGGTTCAGCATCGTGCGGATCGGCCGGATCGTCAGCCCGTTGCCCACTGCCTCGCGCATGTCGACCAAAAGGACGCTCATACCGTCCGACGATTTCGCACATTCCTCGCGCGGCGTCGTCCGGCACAGCAGCACCATCAGGTCGCTATGCTCGGCGCGGCTGATCCAGATCTTCTGGCCGTTGACGACATATTTGTCGCCCTGCCGCTTGGCGAAGGTGCGGATGCGCGTCGTGTCGGTGCCCGCCGTCGGCTCGGTCACGCCGAATGCCTGCAGCCGCAATTTGCCCGACGCCACTTTCGGAAGATAGGCCTGTTTCTGGGCTTCCGACCCGTATTTGAGCACTGTGCCCATCGTGTACATCTGCGCATGGCACGCCCCGCCGTTGCAGCCCGAACGATGCACTTCCTCGAGCACCGCGACCGCAGCCTCGAGCCCCAGTCCCGATCCGCCATATTCTTCCGGGATCAGTACCGACAGGAATCCGCCTTCGGTCAATGCCTTGACGAACTCGGTCGGATAGGCCCGCTCGCGATCCAGCTTTTGCCAATATTCGCCCGGGAAATCGGCGCACAACCGCCGCACCGCCTCGCGGATTTCCGGAAAGGATTCTTCGGCGCCGTTCAACAACAATCTCCTGCTCTGGTGCGACTGCCTCTACCATCACTCCTTGCCGTCGCGATCACGCGCCGCCCGCACGAACGCTGGCTTTCATCGCCTATCCGAACATTGCGCGCCGCTCCCTCGCAACCGCTTTCGGGGCTGCCGCGACTTCCGCAATCGCAGCGATGTGAAGCCACCGCGGACCGACACTGCAACCATCAACGCGACCGAAGGCACGGACGAAGCTTCGCTGCGCCCGCTGGGCATCGTCCAGTATCGCCGTTTCTGGCTCGCCAATATGGGCTCCAATTTCGGAGCGATGATTCAGACCGTCGCCGCGACCTGGACGATGGCGACGCTTACCAACGATCCGCAGATGATCGGTCTTGTCCAGACATGCGCCTCGCTGCCGATGATGCTGGTGCTGCTTCCCGCCGGTGCGCTGGCGGACATTCGCGACCGCCGCCACATCATGCTCGGCGCGCAATTGCTGATGCTGGTGGTCGCGGGGGCGCTGGCATTGCTTTCGGCGACATCGGGCGCGACGCCCCTCGTGCTGCTCGCGGCGACATTCCTGATCGGCTGCGGGACAGCGCTCAACAACCCGTCCTGGCAGGCGTCGCTGCAGGATCTCGTGCCGCGCAGACTGATCGAACCCGCCGCCAATCTCAACGCCGTCGGCTTCAATGTCGCGCGCAGCCTCGGGCCCGCCGCGGGCGGCATCCTCATCTCGTTCGCCGGCGCCGCCAGCGCGTTCGCGGTCAACGCCGTTTCGTATCTCGCCGTCACCCTGACCCTGCTCACATGGCGAAAACGCGCGCCGGTTCAGGAACTGCCGCCCGAAAGCATGCTGCGCGCCATCTCGGCCGGGCTGCGCTATGCCTGCTGGTCGCCAGCGCTGCTGGCAATCTATGTCCGCGCCAGCGCGTTCGGCCTGTGCGGAAGCGCCGCCTGGGCGCTACCCGCGGTACACGCCCGCGCCGCGCTTGGCGGCGGCCCGACAACCTATGGGCTCCTGCTCGGCGGCTTCGGCGCCGGCGCGATCCTCGGCGCCCTCTCGCGCTCGCGCCTGCCCTTTTCGCGCGAAGCCATGGTCCGGCTCTGCAGTATCGCCTTCGCCGCCGCGCTGATCGGCCTTGGCTTTTCGACCAACCTCTTTCTGTCGATCCTGATGATGGCGTTCTCCGGCGCCGCCTGGGTAGTGTCGCTCACCGGTCTCGGCGTCAGCGTGCAGTTCATCACGCCGCGCTGGGTGGTCGGTCGCGCGCTATCGCTCAATCAGGTGTCGGTCTTTGCCGGCATGGCGCTGGGCAGCTGGGTGTGGGGCTTCACCTCGGACCGGTTGGGGATCGCCACTGCCTTTTTCCTCGCCGGCAGCGCAATGCTGTCGAGTCTGTTGCTCGCCTTCGTGGCGCCGCTCGAACAGCAGGAGGAACAGGATCTGACGCCTGCCCGCGCCCGTCCCGGCGACGATCTCAACGCTCCGATCGGCCCCAACGAAGGCCCGATCGTGGTGCTGATCGAATATCGCGTGCAGCCGGAGAATTTCCATGCCTTTGTCGACGCGATGAACGCGCTCGGCCGCATCCGGCGCCGCGACGGCGCCTATCATTGGAGCCTAAGCCAGGACGTCGACGATCCCACGTGCTGGCTCGAGCGCTTTCAGACGCTCACCTGGCTCGAGCATCTGCGCCGACAGACGCGGCACACGCTCGCAGACCGCGAAGTCAGCGCGCGCGTCACTGCGCTCCACGACGGCAATGTAAGCGCCAGAAGGATGCTGCAGCGGCGGAACACGACGCCGCCAATTGCCGCCGAACTCGGCGGACCGTCGATTTAGGGTTTGCCCCACTGACCTCGGAATGGCACCGGCCTAGGCATCGCACCTGCAGCTGGGGTCGTGCGGCACCGGCATGCCGACATGCCTGCCCGGCGCGATCGCTTCGGTCACTTCGTCGACCCGGCTCCATTCGTCGACCAGCATCCGGCTCGTCAGCTTCCACGCGCCCGCTTCGCGCACGAAGCGGTCGAGGTAGCGCCCGGCGCGGAACCGGGTCTTTCGCATGCCATCGACCAGAACGTCCTGACACGAAAGGATATAGCTTTCGCTCCGCGCATCATCGCCGTCGACATCGATCCGCTCGTTGGCGACGATGTGCATCCGGCCGGGACGCGGCGAAGCCGGCGGCTTGAGCGCCTGCGCGAAGTCCACGCCGGCCATTGCCTTTGCCCCACCCATGTCCAGCGTCGCATCGGCACGGATGCTGCGCGCGAGCAATTCGCTGTCGAAGCGATCGGTGCCGCGCGCGATATCGTGCAGCAGGCGCCGAATCGCCTCGATATCCTCCAGCCGGCGCAGCCGCGCCGCGACGTCGCCGGGCTCGCTTTCGCGGCTCATGTCGCCGCAGCCTCTTTCTTCTTCTCGACTTCGCCCCAGGCGAGCGACTCCGACTTCTCGCCCGACGGCATGCCGAGCACCTTCACTTCGAGATAGGCCTCAAAGCCCTGCCGGCCATATTGCCGCCCGATCCCGCTCTGTTTGAACCCGCCGAACGGCACGTCCATATGCATCCACGTGCCGTTGTTGATGCTGACGGTGCCGGTGCGCAACCGGCTCGCAAAGGCATAGGCTTCCTCATTGGTCGCCGCCGCGACCTGCGCCGAAAGCCCGTAGATCGAGTTGTTGGCAATCTCGAGCGCCTCTTCCTCGGTGTCATAGGGAATGACAGCGAGAACAGGCCCGAAAATCTCTTCCTGCGCGATTGTGTCGTTCGGCTTCACATCGGCGAAGAGCGTGGGTTCGATATAGCAGCCGGTTTCCAGTCCCTCGGGCACCTTTCCCCCGCGTACCAGCCGGTTGCCGTCGTCAAGCGCCTTGCGGACATAGCCCAGCACGCGCTCACGATGATGTTTGGAATTGAGCGGACCCATGAAATTTTCGGGGATCAGCGGATCGCCGACTGTGATCGCATCCATCGACGCCTTGGCGGCGGCTATCCCCTCTTCATAGCGGTCTCGCGGCAGCAACAGGCGGCTGCGCGCGACACAGCCCTGTCCGGCATTGGCGCAGATTGTCTTCGCCGCCAGCGCGGCCTGTTCGGCGACGTCCGCGCTGGGCAGCACCACCCACGCCGATTTCCCGCCGAGTTCCAGCATCATCCGCTTGAGCGATCCGGCGGCGGATTCCGCCACCTTGCGGCCGTTCGGCGCCGATCCGGTGAAGGCGATCATGTCGACGCGCGGATCGGTGGTCAGCACGACTCCGGCGTAATTGTCCTTGGCAGTGACGACATTGAGTACGCCGGGCGGCAGATCGGTTTCCTCCGCCGCGATCTTGCCCAATATGGTGGCCATCCACGGCGCATCGGGCGACGGCTTCAGGATGATCGTGCTGCCCGATGCCAGCGCAGGGCCGACCTTGCTCAGACCCGAACCCCAGGGCCCGTTCCACGGGATGATGCCGGCGACCACCCCGACCGGCTCGTACCGAATGCGACGCTTGCTCACCACGCCGCGAAAATCGACGCCGGGCAGTTCGTCGTCGAAATCGTAGTTTTCCGCGAGATCGGCGTAATGGGCGAGCTTCTCGACCGGCAAGTCGAACAGCGTGTCGCGCGTCAGCCAGATCGGCGTGCCGACTTCGGAAACCAGCAACGGCCGAATTTCCTCGGCATGACGCAGCAGCCCTTCGCGCAACTGGCGCAGGCATCGCGCGCGCAGGGCGCGATCGCGCGACCAGTCGGTTTCGTCGAACGCGCGGCGGGCGGCGGCGATCGCGCGTTCGAAATCTTCGCGCGTACCGTCGGCGGTAACGCCGATCACTTCCTCGGTGGCCGGATTCACATTCTCGAAAACAGCTCCCGAGGAGGACGGTACCAGTTCGCCGTCGATCAGCATGCGCCATTCGGCAACGGGTGGGTTGGGATAGTTCATCAGGCTTCTCCGATCGATCGGTTCGGGGATCGTCTAACATTGCGAACCCTCTGTATTTGTCGGCACGAATGGGTGACTCGCGCTTTTATCGCGTTCGCGATCAACTGGCGCTCGGGACGATCATCATGGGGTCTATCGCCGCGATATCGGCGGCGCCGCACAGCGCCATGGTCCGTTCGAGATCCCTCGCGAAAAAGCGCAACAGATCGCGCACACCATGACTGCCGCCGCTCGCGAGCGCATAGGCCGTCGGGCGCCCGACCAGCACACCGCGCGCGCCGAGCGCCAGCGCCTTGAACACCGACGCGCCGTCGCGAATGCCGCCGTCGACATAGACCTCGCGCCCGGCGGCCGCGGCAACGATGTCGGATAGCGCATCGGCGGTGGAAAGCACGGTATCCATCTGGTTGCCGCCATGGTTCGACACGATCAGCGCCGAAGCGCCGGCAGCGATGCATTCGGCTGCGTCGCCGGGATGCAGCACGCCCTTCACCGCCACCGGCATCCCCGCTTCGGCACACAACCAGGCGAGATCGTCCAGCGTCGCGGCGACGAACATCGACCGTCCGGCGGGCGACGCAGCGACTTCCCACTCGGCGGGGGCGAGCGGCGGCAAAGTCGCGTCCCCTGCGGGTAGCAGGTCCACGGTCAGCACTACCGCCGAACAGCCCGCTCCGCGCAGTCCGGCAAGCAAGTCGCGGGCACGGTCGCGGTCCGCCATCGGATAAAGCTGCTGCCACAGGATCGCCTCGGGTTCCCGCACGCGCAGCGCGGCGAAACTCGGCGCCATCGAACTCGGCAGTATAGCCGCGCCTCCTGTCGCGCGGACCGCCTGCGCGACGGCCAGTTCGCCTTCGGCGCAAAAGCGAGTTGCGCGGCCCGTCGGCCCGGTCAGTACCGGCACCGAAATCGCGCAGCCCAGCGCGTGGGTCCGGGTGTCGACGCTCGCCACGCCGCGCAGGATCCTCGGGCGCAATGCGATTCGTTGCCACGCCGCCGAAGCCGCCGATCGCGTGTGGCCCTCGCCCGCGCCGCGCTCGAGATAGTTCCAGCTGGCGGGGTCCATCGCCTGTTGCGCCTGTTCCCGAATGTCGGAAACATAGGTCATCCGCGTTTTGGCGCCTTCCAATAGGCATGGTCGGCTTGCCACTCCGGATTGGGCCGGATCAGCCGCGCACCGCCATCGACCGACAACGTCTGGCCGGTGATCCAGCGCGCTTCGGGGCTGGCAAGAAAAGCGACGGCATGCGCGATGTCCCATGCATCGCCGTCATAGGGCAGAACCGCCCGCTGCGCGCGCGCCGCGCGTCGCCTTTCCGCCTCCGCTTCGGTCGCGCAATGGCGATCGACCATCGCGGTCCATACTTCGCCGGGACGGATCGTGTTGCACCGAATCCCGTCGGGCCCGTGCTGGAAGGCGATATGCTGCGTCAACGCTTCGACCGCCGCCTTGGTGGCGCTGTAGGACAGGCTGCGCGTGGGATATTCGACGGCGGTCGTGGAAAGATTGACGATCGCGCCGCCGCCGCTGCGCGCGATCTGCGGAATCGCCACTTTCGCCATGAACGTCGCGGTCTTGAGGTTTAGCGCGACTGCCCTGTCGAAATCACTCTCGTCGATCTCGCAAACGGCGCCGCCCGAACCAAGCCCGACATTGTTGACCAGAATGTCGACCCGGCCCAGTCGCTCCGTCGTTTCGGCCACGGCGGCCGAGCAACCGGCTTCGTCGCGAAGATCGGCCCGGATCGCCAGCGCGCGGCCGCCTTCCGCCACGATACTATCCACGGTCCGGCCAGCAGCGGCCGCATCAATATCGACAACCGCGACTTGCGCACCATGCCGCGCCAGGACGCGGCACACGGCCTCGCCGATGCTCGCCACCCTGCCTTCGCTGCGGCCACCACCGGTGACGATAGCAACCGCGTCGGACAGGCTGGTGCCGGAACCGTCGGCGACCCGGTCTGCCATGCTCAGTCCTGCCAGCCGTCGAAGACGTCGCCGGCTTCGTTCTGCACCATCGTCGCGGCCTCCACCTGTCCATAGACCAGTGCGTTGCCGACGACGTCCAGCGTATCCGACTTGGAAACGCCCCACGCCTTGCACAACAGGACGTTTTCGCGAATGCCTTCGGCGGTGCGGCTCATCACATGATAATAGAGCATCGCCGTCGGCCATACCTGCTTGGGCAGGACATAGAGCATGTTTTCGATGCGCGAGCGGTGCGTCTTGAGCAGGCGCGGACGATGCTCGGCCATGAACCGGACATAGGGCGGAATCTCACCGATCGTCCGCAGATACCAGTCATACAGGCTGGCCTTTTCCTCCGCGGTCAAATCGACCGTCGAATAATCGATGCCCGATCGGAACGCGTCGATATCGGGCGCCCAGCCCTGGGGAAAGCGTGCCGCCGGTTCCGGCACTTCGGGGAAGTCCAGATCCTGCATCGCCTCGGCGATCGTTTCCATGCCGCGCGGCCCGGCATGGACGAAGGCGATGGCGATCATTTCCATCGCCTGCGCCTTGCTCAGCCCGTCATTCAGGAAGGAATGCATCACATAGCGCGTGCCCTTCACATATCCCATCAGCATGTAGAAGGCGAGCGTGCCGCCGCCCATCACCGCAGGCTCGACGCGCAGAGTGAGGCTGCAATAAAGCCGGTATCGTTTGAGCACTTCCGGGCTCTGGTCGAGCCACCAGTCAAGGCCGCTCATCGGCACGCCGAACTGGCTGCCGTAATGCCCCTTGAAAGCGGCGATCTCTTCCGGCGTGATCTCGGTGGGGCGCGACAGGTCGAGCCCGCGATGAAACCAGTTGCCCTTGTCGGGATTGAACCCGCCGCTGATCTTGCGAAGCTCGGCCTCGGCGATTTCCGACATTCTTTTCCTTCCGATTGATTTTCTGGGACCCGCTCAGCGCGGCGGCCGCAGCGAAATGGCGCGGTCTTCGGACACCGAAGCGAGGACACGGTCCCCGACCTGCAGCATGGTGCGCAGTTCGTTGACCGACAGGCGCTTGCCGGCGGTCCAGCGGCAATAGGTATCGGCATCGATCGTCAGCTGGCGCGATTGCCCGTTCTGGTCACGTACCACGATACGGTCCTCGTCGAACTTCTCGATGACTCCGATCACGGGCAGGTCGCCGCCGATCGGCGCGACGCGGATATCCATCGAAAGCCGAAACAGGTTCGACGTATTGGGCAGGCCGCTATGCGGCGTCATCTTGTCGAACATCACCATATCGCCCGGATGATAGACGCTGCGATGCCAGTTATCGGGCAGCGCGCCGGGCGGAATCCGATATTGCGGCGGATCGTTGCGGTCGTGGAAAAAATCGCCCTTGTGCAGCCCCGGCAGCACCGCCAGCCCGCCTGCGCGCTCGTCGATCTCGATAAGTGGGATCCAACAGGTGAAGCACTCCATCCCCATGTTGTAGAATGCGTCCTGATGCCGCCCGATAAATGGATCGTCGGGCATCGCTTTGACCGGCGGCGTAATCCTGTACTCGGTAATTTCCAGCCAGAAGGGCGGCTCGCCGAGCAACCTGGTGAAGAACGCATCGACCGCGGGGTCGCCCACGAACTCCTCCCACACCCGGTCATCGTGCAGCGGCTCGATCTTGACCGGAAAGCCTTCCAAATCCTTGCCGTTCCAGACCGGAAGCTCGCTGCCCTTGTCGACATAGCCCCAGTCGACCAGCACATCGAGAAAATGCTGCCGCAGCCGCGCCACCGCGCCCTGATCCAGCACGTCGCGAAAAAACAGATAGCCGTCCGCCTCCATCCGGCGCAGCATCGCCTCGGGCTCGCCGACCGTATCATTGGCCACGGCAAGCGGCTTCATCTCGAGCAGATCCCGCGATGCATCCAACGTCATTTTCGCTTCACTCCTGGCCGCGCAGCTGTGTTCACGCTCGCTTCTACACCCCCACGCCACCGCGCGTGACAGGTTATGGCCGACCGGCCCGGAAAATCGCGATATCGAACAATCCGCCCCGCCGGCTGTTTCAGCCGCTCGCGGCGATCGTCAGAACCGGCTGTCCGCCATCGACCAGCATCCGGAATTCCAGGCCGACGATATCGCCCGGCGCAACGCCCTCCGGATCGCTCAGATGTGCGCATAGCCGCACGTCTTCGGCCAGTTCGACCAGCCCGATCGCATAGGGCAGCAAGTCGGCAAACGCCTGCTGGAACCCGCGCCGCGTGACGATTCGCGAAACCAGCCTCCCGCGCCGCGCCACTTCCCGCCATTCGACTCCACAGCCCCCCGCATAGGGGCTGATCGGGCTCGGCGGCCAGAAGGCGCGGTCGCCGACCGAGCAAAAGGGCAGCACCAGCCGCCTCTCCTCCGCCGCCTGCCAGAACGGCCGCCACAAGTCGTTGTCGATCGCCGCCACCGCTTCTGTCATCGGTCAGTTCGCCTCCAGGATCAGCGCGTCGCCGCCGGCGGTCGCCCACAACGCCCGTTTCGCACCGCGAACCTGACGCGCGCCGCATTGCCCGCGAAGCTGCTGCACCAGCTCGCGGATCTGGCCCCAGCCGTTCATCTGCGCCTGCGACAGCTGCCCGCCGCTGGTATTCATCGGGATCGCCCCGTTCAGCCCGATGCGCCCGTCCTGCACGAAATCGAGCGCCTCGCCCGCCCCGCAAAACCCGAAATCCTCGAGCACATAGAGCGGCAGCGGCGCAAAGGAGTCATAGGCGCCAAGCACGTCGATCGCCTCGGGCGCCACGCCCGCACTCGTATAGACATGCTGCCCGCGCACCTGCTGGGGCGTCATCCGAACCGTCGATTGCTGGCCAAACCCCAGCCCGACCGGCGCGAAGATGAACGTGTCGCGTCCCGCCCGCAGCCCCTGCGCGCCGGTTATCGCCACTTCCCCTGCCCGGTCGTTGCGCGCCGTCACGATCGCACACACCGCGCCGTCCCCCACGGGCGAGCAATCGAACAGCCGGAGCGGCTCGATCATATAGGGCGCGGCGAAATAATCCTCGCGCGACATCGACTTGTTCATCACTGCGTCGTCGGTCAGTCGCGCATGCGCGCGGAGTGTCAGCGGGATCGCCGCCAGCAGATCAGGGTCCTTGTCATAGCGCCGGCAATAGAGGTCGAACGCCATCGCCGCGCC